>JADJYJ010000001.1:0-600000 GCA_016719785.1 Candidatus Amarolinea dominans | reverse complement strand
TGCCCCGTGAATGAATTCACGGTCTGATACACCGAAACCTGCTGAAGCAGGTTGGTGTTGGGTGTGATGGCTGAATTCGTAAGACTTGCGCAGAGCGAATTTACAACCCCAACCACCACAACCCCACAAGACCAGTTCCCACCACCGCAACCCGCTTGAGCGGGTTTGATGTGACAGCGGCGGCCCCCTTGCGCAGGCTGGCTGCACCATCCAGCGTCGGGCAAGCCGATGGCGTTCTCGACGGCGAAAGCTCCTTACCGGGCGGGCCTGCGCAAGGTTGGCCGATTGTCCGGCTGCCCCGTGAATGAATTCACGGTCTGATACACCGAAACCTGCTGAAGCAGGTTGGTGTTGGGTGTGATGGCTGAATTCGTAAGACTTGCGCAGAGCGAATTTACAACCCCAACCACCACAACCCCACAAGACCAGTTCCCACCACCGCAACCCGCTTGAGCGGGTTTGATGTGACAGCGGCGGCCCCCTTGCGCAGGCTGGCTGCACCATCCAGCGTCGGACAAGCCGATGGCGTTCTCGACGGCGAAAGCTCCTTACCGGGCGGGCCTGCGCAAGGTTGGACGATTCTTCGGCTGCCCCGTGAATGAATTCACGGTCTGATACACCGAAACCTGCTGAAGCAGGTTGGTGTTGGGTGTGATGGCTGAATTCGTAAGACTTGCGCAGAGCGAATTTACAACCCCAACCACCACAACCCCACAAGACCAGTTCCCACCACCGCAACCCGCTTGAGCGGGTTTGATGTGACAGCGGCGGCCCCCTTGCGCAGGCTGGCTGCACTCCAGCGTCGGACAAGCCGATGGCGTTCTCGACGGCGAAAGCTCCTGCCGGGCGGGCCTGCGCAAGGTTGGACGATCTTCGGCTGCCCGTGAATGAATTCACGGTCTGATACACCGAAACCTGTGAAGCAGGTTGGTGTTGGGTGTGATGGCTGAATTCGTAAGACTTGCGCAGAGCGAATTTACAACCCCAACCACCACAACCCCACAAGACCAGTTCCCACCACCGCAACCCGCTTGAGCGGGTTTGATGTGACAGCGGCGGCCCCTGCGCAGGCTGGCTGCACCATCCAGCGTCGGGCAAGCCGATGGCGTTCTCGACGGCGAAAGCTCCTTACCGGGCGGGCCTGCGCAAGGTTGGACGATTCTTCGGCTGCCCGTGAATGAATTCACGGTCTGATACACCGAAACCTGCTGGAAGCAGGTTGGTGTTGGGTGTGATGGCTGAATTCGTAAGACTTGCGCAGAGCGATTTACAACCCCAACCACCACAACCCCACAAGACCAGTTCCCACCACCGCAACTCGCCTGAGCGGGTTTGATGTGACAGCGGCGGCCCCTTGCGCAGGCTGGCTGCACCATCCAGCGTCGGACAAGCCGATGGCGTTCTCGACGGCGAAAGCTCCTTACCGGGCGGGCCTGCGCAAGGTTGGACGATTCTTCGGCTGCCCCGTGAATGAATTCACGGTCTGATACACCGAAACCTGCTGGAGCGGGTTGGTGTTGGGTGTGATGGCTGAATTCGTAAGACTTGCGCAGAGCAATTTCAACCCCAACCACCCAACCCCACAAGACCAGTTCCCACCACCGCAACCCCTGAGCGGGTTTGATGTGTTGCGGCGGCCCCCTTGCGCAGGCTGGTGCACCATCCAGCGTCGGGCAAGCCGATGGCGTTCTCGACGGCGAAATCTCCTTACCGGGCGGGCCTGCGCAAGGTTGGACGATTCTTCGGCTGCCCCGTGAATGAATTCACGGTCTGATACACCGAAACCTGCTGAAGCAGGTTGGTGTTGGGTGTGATGGCTGAATTCGTAAGACTTGCGCAGAGCGAATTCACAACCCCAACTACCACGGCCTGACAAGACCAGTTCCCACCAGCGCAACCCGCTTGAGCGGGTTTGACGTATCAGACACCGAATTCATTCGGTGGGCTTCGCGCGCGACGAGCCGCCGCCGCGCATGAACGAATTCACGGGCCAACCCGCCCCGTGAATAAATTCACGGGCCAACCCACCCATGAATGAATTCACGGTCTGATACCGCCCCGTGAATGAATTCACGGTCTGATACACCGAAACCTGCTAAAGCAGGTTGGTGTTGGGTGTGATGGCTGAATTCGTAAGACTTGCGCAGAGCGAATTCACAACCCCAACCACCACAACCCCACAAGACCAGTTCCCACCAGCGCAACCCGCTTGAGCGGGTTTGACGTATCAGACACCGAATTCATTCGGTGGGCTTCGCGCGCGACGATCCCGCCGCGGCGCGCATGACGAATTCACGGGCCAACCCACCCGTGAATGAATTCACGGTCTGATACACCGAAACCTGCTGAAGCAGGTTGGTGTTGGGTGTGACCGCTCGAGGCGTGTCAATTCGTGGCAGAACGAATTCACGGGCTGAATCACCCGTGGATGAGCATCGCTCTCCCGAATATCCTTTGCGTCTTTGCGCCCTGGCGTCCCTGCGTTGTGCAAACCTCCGCTGTCAAGACAGGTTCCCACCAACGCAACCCGCTTGAGCGGGTTTGACGTATCAGACACCGAATTCATTCGGTGGACTCCGCCGCGCGGACAACAAAAGTCGCACAGGCTGACGCAAATCATGGGCAGGCGGGGCATTCGGGCGTAGAGTGGGCGCAGCATTCTTTTGGAGACTGTTTGCCAATTCTCACCCGGCAGAGGGTGATTCTTGATTAGGAGCTGAATGATGTCCGAAGCAACGATCGCTGACCTGAAACGCACCTGGCTGCAAACCACGCGCAAGAAATTCGTGGCGCGCTCTCCCGAACGCGCGGCGGAGCTGACCACCAGTTCTGGCATTGTGGTGGATCCGCTCTACACGCCGGCCGATGTGCAGATTGATTATCCCAAAGACCTGGGCTTTCCGGGCGAATACCCCTTTACCCGCGGCATCTATCCCAGCATGTACCGCGGCCGTCACTGGACCATGCGCCAGTACGCGGGCTTTGCCACCGCGGAGGAGTCCAATGCCCGCTACCGCTACCTGCTGCAGCAGGGCCAGACCGGCCTTTCCGTCGCGTTCGACCTGCCGACGCAGATCGGCTACGATGCCGATCATCCGTTGGCCGATGGTGAAGTGGGCAAGGTGGGCGTCAGCATCTCTTCCCTGGCCGACATGGAGACGCTGCTCGCTCAGATTCCTCTCGATAAAGTCAGCATTTCGATGACCATCAACGCGCCGGCTTCCATCTTGCTGGCGATGGTGATTGCGGTGGCGAAGAAGCAGGGCGCACCGGTCAGCGAACTGCGCGGCACGGTGCAGAACGACATTCTGAAAGAGTACACCGCGCGCGGCACCTATATCTTCCCGCCCGCGCCTTCCATGCGCCTGATCACCGACCTGTTCGCGTTCTGCGGCCGCGAGGCGCCCAAATGGAACACCATTTCCATCAGCGGGTATCACATCCGCGAGGCGGGCAGCACAGCCGTGCAAGAGGTGGCTTTCACCCTGGCCGACGGCATTGATTACGTCGAAGCCGCGCTGGCGGCCGGGCTGGATGTGGACGAATTTGCCGGGCAGTTGTCCTTCTTCTTCAACGCGCACAACAACTTCCTGGAAGAGATCGCCAAGTTCCGCGCGGCGCGGCGCCTGTGGGCGTCCATCATGCGCGAACGCTTCGGCGCCAAAGACCCGAAGTCCTGGCAACTGCGCTTCCACACGCAGACCGGCGGCTCCACCCTCACCGCGCAGCAGCCAGACGCCAACGTCGTCCGCGTCACCATCCAGGCGCTGGCCGCGATCCTGGGCGGCACGCAGTCGCTGCACACCAATTCCAAAGATGAAGCGCTGGCCCTGCCCAGCCAGCACGCGGTGGAAATCGCCCTGCGCACCCAGCAGGTCATCGCGTACGAGTCGGGCGTGGCCGATGCGCCGGACCCGCTGGCGGGCAGTTACATGATCGAGGCGTTGACGAACGAGATCGAGCAGCGTGCGCGGGCCTACCTGGACAAAATTGCGGCGATGGGCGGCGCGCTGCGCGCCATCGAGCAGGGTTTCATGCAGCGGGAAATTCAAGAGGCGGCCTATCGCACCCTGCGCGCCATCGAAAACAGCGAGCAGGTCGTCGTAGGCGTCAACCGTTTCGTCACCGACGAGGCGCCGATGGCCGACATCCTGCGCGTCGATCCCTCAGTGCAGGTCAATCAGTGCCGGCGGCTGGCCGAACTGCGCGCCGGGCGCGACCACGACAAGGTCAAGGCCCTGCTGGCGCAACTGGAAGCGGCCGCCCGCGATCCGCACGCGGCGCTGATGCCGCACTTCGTGGAGTGCGTGGAGAATTACATCACCCTGGGCGAAATCTGCGGCGCCCTGCGCCAGGTTTTCGGCGAATACCGGCCGGAGAGCTGGGTGTAGGCGCAAGAAGCAGGTTCAAGAAGATGCAGACCCATGCCCGTTCGTGCTTGCGCAGCCAATCAGTTGTTGCACCGACTCGTCGAGAAAAGCCCGGTACTGCGCAACTTCCTGTTGCAAATCGTCGAGCGTGGCCGGGGCGATGGCGTCAGGAGCCAGGTCGAACTCGATGAATTCGGGGTTGAGGCGCCGAAAGACATTTCTCACCGTTTGTACACGCAGAACTGTCCGGCCGCCGGGGTTGGCAAAAACATCGAGCACGACGCCGTGCCAGGCGCGCATCTTGATGATATCGCCTACTTTTGGAGTTGATACCATAAAGTGATTACATCCTCAGCGACTTCTATCGCTTTGATAGGGTTATGAGTGCGAAAGCCGTATTTGTCAAGAACGCTCATAAGAATCCAATGGTCACCAGAACCGTGATCGGCGTCCATTGCGCTGTCATAATGAACCAGGATGTCGTTGATGTCGGCTAGATCGAGCCGTTTGACCCGTTCTGTGAATGTCATGTGTTTTCTCCCATCACCAAAGCGCACACGACTCGTCAACGCATTGCTACTGGGTGATTAGTATAAACATCCCGTAAGGAAAGTCAAGGTATGGTATTGACACGAACGATGGAGAGGGGAATCAGTGCGTAAGCAGCCGAATTCGCGCATGTGTTTCATCTGCGGCATGAAGAACGTCGCCGGGGTGAAGGTGTTTTTTTACGAGCAGGACGACGGCTCGGTGTTGGCGCGCTTCAGCGGCCAGGAGATTCACCAGGGCTACCCGGGGCGCATGCATGGCGGCGTCGTCAGCGGCATCATGGATGAAACGATGGGCCGCGCGGTCATGTTCAACGGCAGCGATGTGTGGGGCGTCACCGTGGCCCTGGAGCTGCGCTTCAAACAGCCCGTGCCGCTGTTCGTGGAGCTGACCGCGGTGGGCCGCGTGGTCAAGGACCGGGGCAGCTACTTCGAGGGCGCGGGCGAGATGCTCCTGCCCGATGGCACGGTGGCCGTGGAAGCCAAAGGCAAATTCTGGAAGCTGCCCCTGGGCGAGATTGCCGACTTCGATACCGACCGCGAGCAGTGGCGCGTCGTACCGGACGCGTGACGCCACGCAGTAAGATGAGATGGAGAGGAAATCGAAAGTGTTCGCATGATCAAAAAAGTCAACCACATTGCCATTCTCGTCAGCGACCTGGACAAGGCGCTGCTGACCTATCAAGCCGGCCTGGGGCTGGAGCTGAGCAAGCGCCAGGACATGCCGGAGCAGGAGGTTGAAATTGCCTTCCTGCCGGCCGGCGACAGCATGATCGAACTCATCAAGCCGACGACAGAGACCTCCGGCGTCGCCAAGTTCCTGGCCAAGCGCGGGGAAGGGCTGCATCACATCTGCCTGGAAGTGGACAACATCGAAGCCGCGATCCAGGAGATGCAGGCGCGCGGCGTGGAGATGATCCACACGACGCCCATCCAGGCTGCCGAAGGCCGCGGCGCCTTCCTGCATCCCCGCGGCGCGCATGGCGTCCTCATCGAGCTGCTCGAAGCCGACTGAGCACTATTCAGCCGCCGAATGAATTCGGGGCGAAGGGGCGTTCCGCCGCCAAGTCGGCCTGCGCCGACTGGCATTGCGTCCACGCAGGTGGACGCCCGGCGGTACGCCCATCAGGCGCGATTTCAATCGCTCTTGCAACGGCGCACTGAGTAGCTGCAATTTGACAAAAGCCGATACGCCGCTTATATTGCCCCCACTTCTCTTTGGGATCACGCCAAACCTTCTCGATTCTCCGAATGTCCCCTGCCGTTTTTTGCATTAGCGCATCGCCCCAACCGATGCACCTCTCACTGCGTCTGTTCGCATGGCGTGCTTCTCAGGCAAGTCCGCTGGGCCAGCGTCAATGGCCGGGTTTTCAGTCAGGGTCAGTTCTTCAGTATTTCTAAGGAAGGAGTCGTACACGATGGCGTTTCGATTTTCCCGTAAGCTGCTAATGGTACTACTGTTGGTTGCCCTCGTCTTGTCTGCCTGCAACATCGCCCCACAGGCCGCACCGCAGGCCGGCGCCCCTCTGCAAGGGATCGGCCAGGGTGAAGGCGCGGTCAGTATCGTGGCCTGGGCCGGCTACATCGAACGAGGTGAGACCGACAAGAGTTATGATTGGGTTACCGATTTCGAAAAAGCAACCGGCTGCATGGTCAGCGTCAAAACAGCCGCCACCTCGGACGAGATGGTCGCCCTGATGAACGAAGGCGGGTTCGACCTGGTGACGGCCTCAGGCGACGCCAGCAACCGCCTGATCTCCGGAGGCAAGGTCCAGGAGATCAACATCAGCCTCATTCCCAGTTGGAGCAAGGTGGACAAACGCCTGCAGGATGCGCCCTGGCACACAGTCGGCGGTAAGCATTACGGCGTGCCCTACCAGTGGGGACCCAACGTCCTCATGTACAACACCAACGCCTTCACAGAAGCGCCCACCAGTTGGAAGGTTGTCTTCGAGGAGATGACCCTTTCCGATGGCAAGTCGAACAAGGGTCGCGTCCAGGCCTATGACGGGCCGATCTACGTGGCCGACGCGGCGCTGTACCTCAAAGCCACCAAGCCCGAACTGGGGATCAAGGACCCGTACTCCCTCAACCGGGCGCAGTTCGATGCCGCCCTGGCGCTGCTGCGCGAACAGCGCAAACTGGTTGGTCGTTACTGGCACGATGCCTTCGTGCAGATTGACGATTTCACCAACCAGGGTGTGGTGGCTGCCAGTTCCTGGCCCTTCCAGGTCAACCTGCTGCAGGCCAGCACGCAGCCCATCGCCAGCGTCGTGCCGGCGGAAGGCGCCACCGGCTGGGCTGACTCCACGATGATGCACATCGACGCGGCCCATCCCAACTGCGCCTACAAATGGCTGGAGCATTCGCTCAATGCGAAGCTGCAGGGCGATCTGGCAGCCTGGTTCGGCTCCGTGCCAGCCGTGCCGGACGCATGCAAGGGCAATGCACTGCTCACCGACGGCGGCTGCGACCTCAACGGCATGGCAAACTTCGATCGGATCGCCTTCTGGCGCACGCCCACCACCGCTTGCGGCGACGGCAAGCAGGACTGCGTCCCCTATCACGAATGGGTGACCAACTACATCGCCGTCATCGGCGGCCGCTGAACCGAAGCGTTCCTGTAGGTCCGACCTCCTGGTCGGACCTACAGGAACTGAGAAACCATGAACGACACCATACCAGCCGTCCGCTTCACAGATGTCAGCCGTTACTTTGGCGAGGTCAAGGCGGTGGATCGCCTCAATCTCGACATCCTTGACGGCGAATTCTTCACCCTGCTCGGCCCTTCTGGCTCAGGCAAGACGACCTGCCTGCGTCTGATCGCGGGCTTCGAGCAGCCAACGGCCGGCAGCATTCAATTGCACGGGGTCGAAGTGGCCGGCGTGCCGCCCTACGGCCGCGATGTCAACACCGTCTTTCAAGACTACGCGCTCTTCCCGCACATGACCGTGGGCGACAACGTGGGCTATGGGTTGATGATTCGCAAAGTGCCCAAACCCACGCGCAACCAACGCGTCTCGCAGATGCTCGACCTGGTGCAGTTGACCGGTCTGGAGCGCCGCCGTCCCGCGCAGCTCTCCGGCGGCCAGCGCCAGCGCGTGGCCCTGGCGCGGGCGCTCATCGTCCAGCCGCGCGTCCTCTTGCTCGATGAACCGCTCGGCGCGCTCGACCTCAAGCTGCGCCAGCAGATGCAGATCGAACTCAAGGCCATTCAACAGCGTGTGGGCATCACCTTCGTTTACGTCACCCACGACCAGGAAGAAGCTCTGACGATGAGCGATCGCATCGCGGTCTTCAACCGCGGCAAGATCGAACAGATCGGCTCCCCGGCCGGACTCTACGAACACCCCGCCACCACTTTCGTGGCCGGCTTTGTGGGCACCTCCAACCTGATCAGCGGCCCGCTGGCGCAGCGCCTGACCGGCTCCAGCCACACCTTTGCCATCCGGCCGGAGAAAATTCACCTGCAAGCGCCTGAGAAACCGGCGCCAGACGGCGCGTGCGCCATTGCCGGTCGAGTGCGCGACGTGATCTACCTGGGCCTCAACACCCGCTATCTGATCGAGATCGAGGGCGGCAAGGACCTGACCGTCATCGAGCAGAATCTGACGACAACGTCCATGGACGTTCTGGCGGCACGCGGGCGCGCCGTGCTGTGCGTTTGGGATGCCAGCCATAACCGTCCCCTGGTAGCTTCAGCCTGACGAGGACAGGATCAAGGCCAGATGCTCAATCCTTCAACTCCTTCCCCATCACGTTGGGAGCGCGTCTCCACATTTCTCTATCTGCGCCCGCGCCTGTTCCTGCTGCTCCTCCTCGGCCCCGCGCTGCTGTGGATGCTCGTGGTCTACCTCGGCTCCCTGGGTACCCTGCTGCTGCAGAGCTTCTTCTCCCTGGATGATTTCACCGGGCAGATCGTGCGCCAGTTCACCCTGTCAACCTACGCCTCGCTGCTGACGCACGCCAACCTGGACATCGTCCTGCGCACCGCGGGGATGGCCGCGGCCGTCACCCTGGCCGATGCGCTGCTGGCCTTTCCCCTGGCCTACTTCATGGCTCGCTACGCCTCCCCCCGCGGCAAGGCCATCCTCTACCTGGCGGTGCTCATGCCGCTCTGGTCAAGCTACATCGTGCGCGTCTACTCCTGGCGCCTGATCCTGGCCAAAGAAGGAATTCTGACCTGGTTCCTGGCCCAGTTGGGCCTTTCCGGCCTGCTCGATGCCCTGTTGAGCCTGCCCTACCTGGGCGCGCCCGCGCTCGCCATTTCGCCCATCGGCATGTTCCTGGTTTTCACCTACGTCTGGCTGCCGTACATGGTGCTCCCCATCCAGGCCGCGCTCGAACGCCTGCCGCGTTCACTGCTCGAAGCCTCCGGCGACCTGGGCGCGCAGCCCCGCCAGACCCTGCGCTTCATCACCCTGCCGCTGGTTTTGCCCGGCGTCGTGGCCGGCTCCATCTTCACCTTTGCGCTCACCCTGGGCGATTTCGTGGTGCCCTCCGCGCTCGGCAACTCCAGCTACTTCATCGGCCAGGCCGTGCTCACCCATCAAGGCACCTCAGGCAACATCCCCCTGGCGGCCGCCTTTACCGTGATCCCCATGCTCATCATGATCCTCTACCTGCTTGGCGCCCGACGCCTGGGAGCCTTCGATGCACTCTAGGCCCACAACGCCGCGCGCGCCCTGGGGCTTGACGCTCACCACGCTGGCGGTCATCCTCTTCCTGCACTTCCCGTTCGCCGTCATCCTGCTCTACGCCTTCAGCACCGACGATGCCACCTTTCGCTTTCCCCTGCCCGGCCTGACGCTGCAGTGGTTTGCCGTGGCCTGGAACCGCGCGGACGTCTGGCGGGCGTTGACTCTGTCGCTCCAGGTTGCCGCGACCGCCACGGCCATCGCCATCGTCCTGGGCACCCTGGCCGCGGCGGCCGTCTATCGCAGCAAATTCTTCGGCCGCGAGGCTGTTTCCTTTCTCCTGGTGCTGCCGCTCGCCCTGCCCGGCATCGTCACCGGCATTGCCATGCGCTCGGCCATCGGCCTGCTCAATGTGCCGTTCAGTTTCTGGACCATCGTCATCGGCCATGCCACCTTCTGCATGGTCGTCGTCTACAACAACGTGCTCGCGCGCTTTCGGCGCACAGCCCGCAGCCAGATCGAGGCTTCGATGGACCTGGGAGCGAACGGCTTCCAAACTTTTCGCCACATCGTGCTGCCGGCCATCGCCACCGCGCTGCTGGCCGGCGGCATGTTGGCCTTTGCCCTTTCCTTCGACGAGATCATCGTCACCACCTTTACGGCCGGGCAACAAGAGACCCTGCCCATTTGGATTTTCAGTCAGCTCACGCGCCCCCGCCAGCGCCCGGTCACGAACGTGGTTGCCGTGTTCGTCGTGGCGCTGACCTCCATTCCCATCCTGCTTTCCTACCGCTTGACACGCGACAGCGGCGAATAAACCGGCAGCCGTCTGCGACAGGTTGCCACACAAGGAGTGTTCTTCGATGCGAGACTACCAGATGTTCATCAACGGTGAATGGGTGGATGCCGAGGCCGGCCGCCGGTTCGACGTACTGAATCCGGCCACAGCCGAAGTAATCGCCACTGCGCCCGCGGCCGGCGCGGCCGATGTCAACCGCGCCGTGGTCGCGGCCCGCGCCGCGTTCGACGACGGCCCGTGGCGAGGGACCACCGCGCAGGAGCGCGGGCGCATCCTCTTCCGCCTGAGCCAGTGGGTGCGCGACAACGCCGCTCGCCTGGCCGAACTGGAGACCCTGGATTCCGGCAAGCCCATCGTCGAGTCCGAATACGACATGAACGACGTGGCAACCTGTTTCGAGTATTACGGCGGCCTGGCCACCAAGATCACCGGGCAGGTGCTGCAGGTGCCGGACAATGCCCTGGTTTTCACGCTCAAGGAACCGATCGGCGTCGCCGGCCAGATCATCCCCTGGAACTACCCCCTGCTGATGGCGGCCTGGAAATTGGCCCCCGCCCTCTGCGCCGGCTGCACCACCGTGCTCAAGCCGGCCGAGCAGACGCCGCTCACCGCGTTGGAACTGGCAGCCGCGTTCGAGCAGGTGGGTCTGCCGCCGGGCGTGGTCAACATCGTCACCGGCTTTGGCGAGGCGGGCGCGGCCATCGTCGAGCACCCGGCCGTGGACAAAATTGCCTTCACTGGCTCGCAAGAGGTGGGCAAGCTGATCATGAAGAACGCAGCGCCAACCCTCAAACGCGTGACCCTGGAGCTGGGCGGCAAGTCGCCCAACATCTTCTTTGCGGACGCTGATTTCGCGGCGGCCGTGGACGGCGCCCTGTTCGGCGTCTTCATCAACCAGGGCGAGGTCTGTTCCGCGGGCAGTCGCGTGCTGGTGGCGCGCAGCATCTACAAGGACTTCATCGAGGCGATGGTGGAGAAGGCCAAGGGCATCAAGGTAGGTCCCGGCCTGGATCGCGACACCAAGATGGGGCCGCTGGTCAGCGCGGAACAACTGGCGCGGGTGAACCATTATCTCGACATCGGTCGGCGCGAGGGCGCGCGCGTGGCCAGCGGCGGCGGTCGCCTGACCGATCTAGGCCCCGGCTACTTCGTGCAACCGACCATTTTCTTCGATGTGGACAATTCTATGACCATCGCGCGTGAGGAAATTTTTGGGCCGGTGATGTCCGTCATCCCCTTCGATGACGAGGCCGAGGCCCTGCGCCTGGCCAACGACACCTACTACGGCCTGGCCGCCGCGGTGTGGACGCGCGACATCTTCAAAGCGCTGCGCACCGTCAAAGCCCTGCGCGCGGGCATCGTCTGGGTCAACCACATGCAGCCAACCTACGTGGAAGCGCCGTGGGGTGGCTACAAGATGTCAGGCTTTGGCCGTGAACTAGGCCCCTGGGGCGCGGAGGAATACCTGGAAACCAAGCAGGTGTACATCAATCTCAACGAGGAGCGCATCGGCTGGTACGGCTGAGCGATCGGGAGGCGTCGAAGGGCGCTTCGGCGCCCCTCAAGCGGACGCACTCGCCAGCGTGTCGGCGAAGGTGTGCAGGGCGCTGTCAATCTGCGCGGCGCTGACAATGAGCGGCGGAATCCAGCGCACCACATTGCCCCAGGTGCCGCAGGTGAGCAGGAGCAGGCCGCGCGCCAGGGCCGCCCTGGTCGCCGCCTGGGCCAGGGCCGCATCGGGCCGACCCTGCCGCGTGAATTCGGTGGCCACCATCAACCCCAGCCCGCGCACGTCGCCAATGGCCGGGAAACGTCCCTGTAACTCGCTCAACCCGTCGCGCAACTGCTCCCCGCGCGCCTGGGCGTTGGCCAACAGCCCCTCGGACTGAATGACCTCGATGGTGGCGGTAGCGGCGGCGCAGGCGACCGCATTACCGCCAAAGGTGCCGCCGTGCGCTCCAACCGGCCAGCGGGCCATGGTCTCGCGCCGCGCCACAATCCCGCTCAACGGGAAGCCGGAGGCCATCCCCTTCGCCATCACCAGGATGTCGGGCACGACGCCCCAGTGTTCAGCTGCGAAGAAGCGCCCCGTGCGCCCAAAGCCGCTCTGCACCTCGTCCAGGATCAGCAAAATGCCCTCACGGTCACAGATCTGGCGCAGCCCTTGCAGAAAACCGTCCGGCGGAACGACGTAGCCGCCTTCGCCCAAAATTGGCTCGACGAGGATTGCGGCCGTTTCTGAGGGCGCGGTCTGCGAGTGCAGAATCAACTCAAGCTGGCGCAGGGCAAACTCCACGGCTGCGGCCGGGCTAAGGCCCAATTGATAGGCGTAGGGGAACGGCGCCACGAACACGCCGGCCATCAATGGCTGATAGCCGGCGCGATAGGTTGTCTTGGAGGTGGTCAACGACATGGCGCCCACGGTGCGGCCATGAAAGCTGCCCTGAAAAACGATCAGATTCGGGCGGCCGCTCGCCTGGCGCGCCAGCTTGAAACTGCCCTCCACTGCCTCGGCGCCGCTGTTGGAAAAGAAAAAGGTGTCCAGCCCAGCCGGCACAACCGGCAGCAAGGCCTCGATCAGATCAAGCATGGGGCGATGATAGACGATGTTGGCCTGGCCGTGAATCAGGCGGGCAACCTGCGCCTGCGCGGCCGCCACGACCGTGGGGTGGCAGTGACCGGTGTTGGTCACCCCAATGCCGCAGGTAAAATCGAGATAACGGCGCCCATCCATGTCATAGAGCCAGGCGCCTTCGCCCCGATCTACCAGGATGGACGCGCTGCGCGCCCACACGCGGGACACATGATCGAGAGCAGAGTCCGCTGGCATCGCCTCACTCATCGTAGTCGGGTAGTTCATCCCAGGTGCTCAGCACCCAGCCGCTGACCGCCATAATCATGGTGGCCTCATCATCGGCGGCAAACACCAGCACCAGGCCATCTTCGGCGTCGCTGCCCACCTCAGCCACCACGTTGCCGCCCTCGGCCAGTTCGCCCAACGCTTCCGTGATGACCTCCATCCCTTGCAATGGCTCGCCGTCCGGATCGAAATACGCGCTGGCGCCGTAGACTTCGAGCAGTTGCCGATCGGCAAGGTAGAGATCGCAGTCGAAGAAGATCCGCTCAGTCTCTGGCACGACCTCATCTTCATCGCCATACGCCAGCGAGTCCTCCCACAGGGTCAGGGTAGTCAGTAGTTTGCCTTCGAGGGCACGCAGGCTCTGCATGTCCTTTTCTGTCACCACGGTTTGGATGCCGCCGTCACCTGTGGCTGCGTCGGCGCCATTTCCGTTTCGAGAATCACCAGTCGCCATCTTTACTTCTCCCTTCACGCTTTTCATCGTCCAATCGGCGTGCGCCGATCACTATGTGCCTGCCGCGCTCACCGGCGCCGGGCGTGCCTCAGTCTACCGGCGTCACAATCAGCCGCGTGGGGATGGCGCTGCGCTCGACCATGTCGCCGGTGACCCGAAAGCGGCCAAACTGTACCGGAACGCCCTGATCCACATAGAGATTGGGGCCATTTTGCAGGTGGTAGTGCAGATGGGGGCCGGGCGAAAGCCCGGAATTGCCGCAGCGCGCAATCTCCTGTCCTCGCGCCACCGTGGCGCCAGTCGGCACGCTGATCGAACCGGCCTGCAGGTGCGCCAGAAAACTAAACTCGTGGTCATTGTGGGCAATGAAGAGCGCATTGCCAAACGACCGCCGTGGATCCTCACGCAGATCACGCAGTTGCGGCGGTGTGCCGGGCGGATTGTCCGGCATGTCAGCCGTGAGAATGACCACCTCGCCGTCAGCCGGCGCCAGCACCGGCTCTCCAAAGCTGTAATGATCTGCGAGCGCCAGGCCACTGCCGCGGAATGTGCCGTTGTCCGGCCCCAGGCGGGCAAAATCAAGCGCAAAGGGCTGGCTGATCGGCTCACCCTTGTGCAGGTCGGTCCAGTCATTGCCCATGATAGTCCACCAGGTGTCGCGAAAAGGCAGGCGCAAGTCCACCGTCTGCTCATAGATCAGCAGGGGTGCGCCCCAGGCGGCCTGCTGTTCGGCGCCATCCTCTGTGCGCGCGGTCACCGTGATGAAGACCTGAGTCAGTTTTTCCAGTCCTGGTTCCCAGAAGTAACAGCGGCGCAAGGCCAGCCCTTCGCCCGGCACAACCCGCACCGGGAACTCCTCGCCGATCAGGCGCGCCAAGCTGCGGCCGTTGCGGCGTCGCTCGCTCAGCAGTTGGCTGCCGCTGTAGATTTGAAACAACACATCGCTGATCGTCACCGGCGCGGCGGCCAGAATAGCCACCTCGAACACAAACTCCTGCGCAGGAGTCAGATTGGGATAGGGCAGCGCTTCATAGCGCCCAACGTAGATTTGCGCCGGGCTGACTTGCAGACGGATGACGCCGTGGTTATGTGACATAACGCCTCGCTGCCTATTTACTCTTGTCGAACGGGAAAGCAGATGCCATCTTCTTGAGATTAGTGAACACCTCGCGCGCCAAATCATTCAGGATTTGCTGCAGCAGTTCCACATCCTTCAACTCATCCTCCAACAGGATATCATACTGGACGACCGCAGAGGTCAGCTTGAGTTCCCCGTGAGCATAGATCGCCTCGAAGTTCACTTCCACGTCACCCTCAGCACTGTCACTGCTGAACAGGGTGCGCAGTTGTTCAGCCACCCGATTGACATCGTCATCATCACGAATGGACTCGATGACCGCTTCTGACGCACGGTATTTGAGCGTCATATCCACCGATGGCGATGAGCCGAAATCCTGATGGCTGCACCAGTCCGCGGGTTCATGGTAGGGTGAGCACAAACCTTCATTGCCGTACAGGCTGAGCAGTGAGTTGGCGGCTTCCCACACCAGGTTTAGTTCGGCCGCCGCCCCGCCCAGGCGATCCAGCAAGCTGCCGTTGCTCAAACCGATGATTACTTTGAATTCCCGGTCAAGGGTGTTTATGTTGAAAAGATTCTGAAAATGATACAGTTTCAACGACGTATGGCTCAACGCCTGCACGATCATGCTGCAGAGCTGCTCATAGGCAACGATCCGTTCATCGGCAGCCAGTTCTTCATCCAGTTCAGCCAGTTCTTCTTCGTCAAGAACGTCGTCGTCGAACTCAGATTCATCGGCGCCGTTACCGTAGCTCATTTGATGGTCAATCCCATTTTTTCCCATGATTTCTTCCTCGAATCAAAATGCCCTTTTCGTGTTTTCGTAACTGCTCAGGTTGCGTTCTGCCGCAGGCGAGCGAGTGAAATCGCGCCTGGTGGGCGTGACGGCCGGGTGTCCACCGGCGTGGACGCAATGCCGGTCGGCGCCGGGTGCTACCGGCCATGACGGACCTCACGCCGCGCCGGTGGTCGCGGGTCGAGATAAGACTCGAACCAGACCTGCATGGCGGCCGGCGTTTGCTGCTTGAGCTGGGCTGCCTCGATCTGGATCAGGCAGACGAGAGCCTCCTGCGGCGCCAGGCGGTAGTAGATGTCCACGACCTCCAGCGAATCGGTGCGCACCCATTTGTCAGTCCAGTCATTCAGGAAATAGGCCAGGCAGGTGCGACAGCGCCAGGCCGAGAAAGTACGCTCATCGCCTTCGCCGGTGCGACAGCGCTGCGCACCGAGATTAGCCATCCGTCCGGGACAGACCAGGCACGGAATCGTGCCGGGGCGCTTGCCACTGCGCTCGACCACAAGCTCTTCCAGGCTGTTGCCTGTCAGCGGATCAGGTCGGCGCGGCGGCCAGCGTTGCCAAAACGGCCGGCTGGCCGCAACAGGCGCAGATTGGGCCACGGGCGGGGCGGTCACAAACGCAGGCGCGGCCGCCTCGTGGCTGGCCGGCGCAAACTGTTGGCAGGGCGAAGCGAGGGCGGTCTGTGTACTCACGTCATTGGCCGGGCGGTCCGTGCGGCCCCAGGCGCAATGGCCGGCCGCATCAGCGTCGTTGGCCGGCGCCAACCAGTGCGCACAAGCCCCGCAGCCGGCGATGTCCAAACCTTGTGACGCCAACTGGGTCTGTAATTCGCGAAAGATCGCGGTGAAACTAGCCTCCGGCGGCAGCGCAACGGTGGCGATAGTCACATCTTGCTGGGAGAGCAGCCACGGACGGTTGGGCGTAGCCGGAATCAGCACGAGGGAGCCTATCGTTTCACCGCGCAGCGCAACCCTGAGAATCTCGGTACGGTTCAACGGCATGATGCCTCACGATCGGGCGCCAAATTTCAAGCTGCGTCTATTCTACCTTATCGCAGCCGACTTGTAAACCCTTGCGCCAGACAAGTTTGCCGTAGGTCATCGCCTCCGGCGTGGCGTCTGCGCGTCGCATGGGGGTGTGGCGTGCCTATTGGGACTTGATTTCGGTCCATAACTGCTCGATCATCGGCGTAGCGGCGCCCAGGTCACGCAAAAAATCGAGTTTACCCATCACCTCGCTCGACGGATAGATGCTGGTGTTGCCGGTGATTTCCGCATTGATCAGCGGTGTGGCGGCCTCGTTGGGGCTGGCATACCAGGTGTAATTCGTCAGCCGTGCGCCGATGTCCGGGCGCAGCAGAAAATTGATGAAGATCTCGGCCGTGTACTGGCTGGGCGCATCGGCCGGCACCACCATGTTGTCAACCCAGATCGTGGTGCCTTCTTTGGGCACAATGTAGATTAGATCGGGGTTCTCCTCGATGGCTTTGGCAAACTCACCGCTGAAGCCGTGGCTCACCGCCACTTCGCCCGCTTGCAGGATGTCGGCAAAGCTGGCGTTGTCGAAGGTGGTGATGCACGGCTTGATGGCGATCACCATCTCTTTGGCCTGCGCCCAATGGGCAGGGTCGGTATCGTTCATCGAATAGCCCTTGAGCTTGAGCGCCGCGCCCAACACCTCGCGCGCGTCGTTGAGCATGCTGAGTCCGCCAAATGCACACGCCTTCTGCGGGTCGAAGATGTCATCCCAGCCGTCAATCGCTGCGCTCACGCGCTTGCTGTTGTAGGCCAAACCGGTCGTGCCCCATTGATACGGCACCGAGACTTTCCGCTCCGGGTCATAGGGCGGATTGTGGAAGAGGGGGGCAATGTTCTTGGCGTTAGGAATGTGATTGAAATCGAGTGTCGCCAACAGGTTCAACTCGCGCATAATGGCGACCATGTAATCTGATGGAATAATCACATCATAACCGCTGGCGCCGGCTTGCAGCTTGGCCAGCAAGTCTTCATTGCTGGCAAAAGTGTCCTGCACCACCTTGACTCCGCACTCCTGCTCGAAATCGGCCAGGATGGCATCGTCCATGTAGTTGGTCCAATTGTAGAAGTGAAGTGTCTTCGCCAGTTTGCTCTTGTCGCCGCAGGTGACAGCGGCATCACCAGGCTGTGAGGGGTCAACAGCCAGCGTTGGCGCCGCGGGCGCGGTCGTGCCGGCCTGGCAGCCGGCCAAGAGCAGGCCGATCAAGACAAGGCCAGGCAAACCCCGGACCCACAACCTAAACGTTCGCTGACGATCGTGCATGATGATCCTCCCGTGATCTGGAATGTCTGACGGCAAATTCCCGCCGTAGGGCTGGTCAGGGGCAAAAAACTATCGCGGCGCGGCATCAGGTGCGTCGCTGCAACCACAGCGAGGTGATGACCAGGACCACCGACGCCACCAGCATCAGCGCGGACAGGGCGTTGATCTCCGGCGTAACGCCCGTTTTGATCATGCCATACACCTGGATGGGGAGCGTGGTGGTGCCGGGGCCGGTGGTGAAGAAGGTGATGACAAAATCGTCCAGCGACAGCGTGAAGGAGAGCAAGGCGCCGCTGACGATGCCGGGCATGATGAGCGGCAGCGTGACCCGACGAAAGGTCTGCCATTCATTAGCATACAAATCCTGCGCCGCCTCCTCCAGGGTCCGATCGAGTCCGGCGACGCGTGCGCGCACGACTACCGCCACATAGGACATGCAAAAAGCCACATGGGCGATGATGACGGTTCCCAGGCCCAACCGAATATGCGTGAGGATGAAAAAGAGCAGGAGCATGACCGCCATGGCAATTTCAGGGACGATGATCGGCAGGTAAAGCAAGGCATCGAACGAGAGTTTGCCCCAGAAGTCGTAGCGTTCCAACGCCAGCGCGGCCAGGGTGCCGATGACCGTCGCGATGAGGGTGGAAAGCAGAGCCACCAGCAGGCTATTGCGCAGCGCCAGCCCGATGGCGCGGTCGTTGAAGAGCACCTGGTACCAACGCAGGGAGAAGCCTTCCCAGGACGATGCGTAACGCGACGCGTTGAAGGAGAAGAGGATCAGAATCACAATCGGCGCGTACATGAACAGATACATCAGCCAGGCGTTGATCTGCAAGGCTGGCTCAACCAGGCGGCCGAGCCAGTTGCCACGGCGGCTGAGCGCCATGCCGGTGGTGTGCGTCGAGGCGGTCATGTCGGCGGCGTCCAGGTGATTGACGTCATCACAGCGTGCGCCCTCCCTGCCGGAAATAGATGAGCGTGCCGACGAGCATGACGGCCATCAACACGAAAGACACTGCGGAGCCAAACGGCCAATCGCGCGCCGTTAGAAATTGCTGCTGGATCAGGTTGCCGAGCATCACGGTGCGCGCGCCGCCCAGGATGTCGGGGGTGACGAACGCGCCCAGGCAGGGGATGAAGACCAGGATCGAACCGGCCAGGATGCCGGGCATGGTCAACGGCAGGACGACACGGCGAAACGCCTGGAAATCGTTGGCGTAGAGGTCATGGGCGGCCTGCACCAGGTTAAAATCGAGGCGTTCGACAGCCGCATAGATGGGCAGAACCATTTCCGGCAGATAGGAATAGACCAGACCAACGAGTACGGCAAACTCCGTGAAGAGCATGGGAACAGGCCGATTGGTCAGCCCCAGGCCCATGAGCAGCGAGTTGATCGGCCCTTCGTTGCTCAAAATGACACGCCAGGCGTAGGTGCGCACCAGGAAGTTGGTCCAGAAGGGGACGACCAACAGGAGCAGAAGGATACCGCGGCGTCGCGGCCCGCGACGGGCGATGAAATAGCCGAGAGGATAGCCGACCGCCAGGCAGAGCATGGTGGTCAGCGCAGCAACCCGCAGCGAACGGAGGAAGATGCGCACATAGAGGGAATCAAAGACGCGCACGTAGTTGCCCAGGTTGAAATCCCAGATAACCTGGCCGTAGGTGCCGCGCGTGAGAAAGCTATAGACAAAGACGATGACAAGGGGCACGGCAAAAAAGAGGACCAGCCAGAGCAAGGCCGGCGCGATCAATCCGAGCACTTGCAGTTGGCGGCTCTGGCGTAGACGCTGCATCAGGTCATTCATCGCCCATCCATCCTTCGATCTCTCAATCCTTCAGGGCCAGCGCATTTTCAGGGCGCCAGCTCATGAACGCGCTATCGCCGGACGCGTAGTAGGCCTGGGCATCCAGGGTCGAGATGGTGTTCTGCTCCCACACATCCAGGCGCTGGCCCGCCGCGTCGCGCACGATGATGCGCGTGTCCGAGCCAACATACGCGATCATTTCGACGGTGACCGGAAAGACGTTGACGCTGCGATCAGGCTGGCGGTCATCGAGGCGGATCTTCTCCGGCCGAATGGAAATGCTGACTGCATCCCCAACCTGCAGGCTGGGGCCGCGCTGCCCCACGATACTGCCGTACCCATCGGTTGCCATGGTGCAGAAATCGCCGTTGAGCGCGGTAACCGTACCAGCCAGAAAATTGGTCTCGCCGATGAAATCAGCCACAAAGCGGCAGTTAGGGCGTTCGTAGATCTGCAGCGGCGACCCCACCTGCAGCACCCGTCCCAGGTTCATCACGGCGATGCGGTCGGACATGGTCAGCGCCTCTTCCTGGTCATGGGTCACAAAAATGAAGGTGATGCCAACCCGCTGTTGCAGGGCTTTGAGTTCGAGCTGCATCTCTTTGCGCAGTTTTTGATCGAGTGCGCCCAGCGGCTCGTCGAGCAGGAGCACTTCGGGTTCGTTGACCAACGCACGGGCCAGGGCCACCCGCTGTTGTTGGCCGCCGGAGAGCTGCTTGGGCCGCCGCGTCTCCATGCCCGGCAGGCGTACCAGGTCGAGCACCTCATGCACACGCTGTTCGATACGTGTGCGGGGCAGGTGTCGCATTTCCAGGCCGAAGGCGATGTTTTGGGCAACGGTCATATGCGGAAAGAGCGCGTAGTTCTGAAACACAGTGTTGACCGGGCGTTCGAATGGCGGGCGCTGGCTCATTTCCTGGCCGTGGATGAAAATTTCCCCGTGCGTGGGTTTGTCTAGCCCGGCAATCATGCGCAGGGTCGTCGTTTTGCCGCAACCACTTGGCCCCAACAGTGAGAAGAACTCACCGTCCTGGATCTGCATGGACACGTCATCAACGGCAACCACTTCGTTGCTCTTGCTGGTAGGACTCATGAAGCGCCGGGTGATGTGGCGCAGTTCGACGGCGACTTCGATCATTCCCTCCTCGGCAGGCATGAACGTTGGCTGTCGGCACGCCAGTCCTGGCCTTGCCGGCGAGGAAGGCAGGCGGCGTGCTCTGGGGCGGTGCAAGTATACTACAGCTTGAATCAGATGTAAAACAACCACATTTGCCATAACCATTTGCCACAACGCCAGGGCAATGGTATAATCGCACGCCGCGAAGGCAATATCGGAGGTCAATACTTTAGTGAAGACATACCTGTTCATTATTCAGATTATTCTCTCGATTGCAGTGATGGCACTGGTGCTGTTGCAGGCGAAGGGCAGTGGTTTGAGTGGCGTGTTTGGCGGCGATGGCGGCGTCTACAAGACACGCCGTGGCATTGAGCGCACCCTGTTCAACGTGACCATTGGTGTCTCGATTGCTTTCTTTACCATCTCTGTGATCTCAGTGCTGGTCAACCGCTAAAGCATCTGGTGGGTAAATATGTTCGCTGGCAGGCAGCGGTGGCGGTGGTCGGTATTCTGCTGCTGGGGGCCTTGCTCTGGTACACCGCCTACACCTTCCCGACAAAAGTCATTCCGGCGCGGGGAGGCACCTACAGCGAAGGCGTCGCGAGCAATCCGCAGTATCTCAACCCGCTGTTGAGTCATTACAACGATATTGATCGTGATCTGGTCGCCCTGCTGTTCAACGGTTTGACAACGTTGGATGAGCGGGGCGTTGTTGTGCCTGACCTGGCCGAGCGCTGGGAGGCCGGTGCAGACAATCTGTCGTACACGTTCTTCTTGCGCCCGAATGTGCGCTGGAGTGACGGCGCCCCCTTCAACGCCGATGATGTGATCTTTACCGTCTCGGTGATGCAGAGCGACGATTACCAATGGGCGCCCTGGTTGTCGGCCCTGTGGAAATCGGTCAAGGCCACCAAGGTAGACGAGTTTACCGTCACGTTCACCCTCAGCCAGCCCTTTGCACCCTTTCTTGACTATACCACCATCGGCCTGCTGCCGTCGCACCTGTGGGCGCGCTATCCGGTGGCTGAACTGACCAGCGCCCAACTCAACACCCGCCCGGTCGGTACCGGCCCCTGGCAACTGACCCAGATTGATGCCGATCACGTCCGCCTGGAACCGAACCCTTTCTTCAGTGGGCCACTTCCCTATCTGAGCGGCATCGAGTTTCATTTCTATCCTGATACGCGCCGCGTCTTGTCGGCCTTCAGCCGCCATGAGATCAACGCCATTGCGCACCTGTATCCTGACGATGTCAAATCGGTGCTCAAAGAGCCGGAGTTGAACCTGTTTTCCTCCACCCTGCCCGGTTATGCGTTGATCTATCTCAATCTCAACAGCAGCAATGTCCCCTTCTTCGGGGACAAGGCGGTGCGTCAGGCGCTGCGCGCGGGGTTGAACCGCCAACAGCTCATTGACGAAGGGCTGCAGGGGCAGGGTTTGATCGCTAACAGCCCCATTCAGCCGGGCAACTGGGCCTATGACGCCGACGTGGCGCAGGTGTCCTACAACCCGGCGGCCGCGCGCAAGCTGCTCGCTGACGCCGGCTGGACCGATAGCGATGCCGATGGGATCAGCGACAAGGATGGCAAGCCGCTGCGCTTTGTTTTCCTCACCACCGATGCGCCCGACCAGGTTGCCCTGGGACGGCTGATTACACAACAGTGGCGCGAAATTGGCGTGGGGGTCGAAACGCAAACCACCAGTTTCGCCGGGCTGGCGGCCGATTACCTGAGCACGCACAACTTCGACGCCGCGCTCGTCACCTGGGAACTGAGTGGCGATCCTGACCCTTATCCGCTGTGGCACTCCACCGAGATCGAGAGTGGCCAGAACTATGCGCGTTGGAACAACCGTGACGCCGACGAAGCCATCGAGGCCGCGCGACGCACCAACGATCAGACCCAACGCATCGAGTTGTACCGGCAATTCCAGGTCGTCTTTACCGACGAAGCCCCGGCCCTGCTCCTCTATCACCCGGTCTACACCTTTGGCGTGGAAAGCAAGGTGCGTGGCGTCACCATTGGCAAGCTGAACCGTGCGGCCGATCGCTTCCGCACAGTGAGCGAGTGGTACATCGTGACGCAGCGCGTCAGCGCGGGCCAGGCCATCCGGCTTGACAAATCGTCCCCCTGATGGTAATATGCCCACGTTCGATTGCCGAAGTGGCGGAATTGGCAGACGCGCTACGTTCAGGGCGTAGTGGGCATTAGCCCGTGTGGGTTCAAGTCCCTCCTTCGGCACTCAGCAGACAAACAAATTTGGGGGTTGTGCAGATGATCTGCACGGCCCCCAAACTGTTTCCAGGTCATTCGGGAGGAACCGTTGGACAGATCGCGCCCCTGGTTGCGTGCCACGCGTCGCCAGCTTGTCATCGTGATCATCGTCGTGTTGATCGGCGCGTTTGGCGCCGGCTACATCAGTCGCCGCTGGCAACTACAGGCCGTGCAGGTTGAGATGCATCAATGGCAGGCCACCGTGGCGGCCGAAGTCACGCGCACGCAGCGCTTGCAGGCAGAACTGCAAACCGTTCAAAGTCCGGCCTACCTGGAAGAACAGGCACGTGGCTCGCTCGACATGATGCGCCCCGGTGACATTCCGGTGGCGCCCGTGGCGGCGCCCACCCCGGCCGCCGCGCTTGTCACCCCAACACCGGTTCCTGCCTCCCAGTCCGCGTGGCAACGCCTGTTCGCTGCGCTGTTGAGGCGCTGAGGCTTGCAAAACCGCTGCTTGTGAAGATTTGACCAGGTCATCGTTCGGTGGTACAATCTTTCTTGTTGAAAGCGATGCGGGGTGGAGCAGTGGCAGCTCGTTGGGCTCATAACCCAAAGGCCGCAGGTTCGAATCCTGCCCCCGCTACCTGGTTCCTGGGATTTGACAGAAATGACGATGCCAATAAAGGAGGAGAGTTCACACAACTCTCCTCCTTTATGCGTAGAAACTCCATAACCACGGTGACGTAGCTCAGTCGGTAGAGCAAGGAGCTCATAATTCCTGGGTCCCCAGTTCAAGTCTGGGCGTCACCACCTTCAGCGTTGAATTCCTGGCCCCGGCCAGGAATTCCACTTTTTGGGGGATGATCAACGGTCATGACCACCTTAGCGGATCTTCTGCGGCTGGCCCTACCGCAGGGGACACACCTACTCGCCGGCCAGGAGCACTTGCAGCGTGCAGTCTCCTGGGCTATTTCGTTACGACCTAGTCCGCCAGCATTTCCACACCTCAACGGCGGCGAACTAATCCTGATGGATCTCGCTGACCTGGCCCTGCTCGATCCCTCTCTCTCGCTGGCGCGCGTCATCGCCGATCTCGCGGTGGTGCGTGTGGCCGCTATTGCCGTTTTGGGGACGGTAGACGAAGAAGCCGTCAGCGCTGCCAGCCAGCTTCACAGCCCCTTATTCGCCCTGCCAGTCGGTAGTCGCCTGACCGATGTCGAACGTGAGGCCATCCGGGTCATTGTCAACCGCCAGGCGCAGTTAGAACGCTTCGCGAGCCAGGTCACCCATGAGCTGACCAATCTGCTCGTCAGCGGCGCATCGCTTGACCAGGTCGCGCAAACTCTCGCACGCCATGCCAACTGCACCATCACCGTTCATGGCCTGCTGGGGGACCTGCTGGCCGCGGCGGCTCCCGGCGGTCGCGGGCTGGACGAAGGGCTGCTGGCCGATTTGCACACCGAAACGGCGCGCCTGTTGCAGGAACAGCCGGGCGAGGCGTCCTTCCTGGCGGCCCTGCCCAACCAGCGTGGCAGTCGCTGGGTCACAATCATCACCAGCAATCATCAACGCTACGGCGCCCTGTCGGCCATTGCGCCGGGCAACGACCTGGACGATGTCGCCAAGCTGGTGGCTGAACGCGGGGCATTGACCTGCGCGCTGGAGCTGGGCCGGCGCCAGACCATCAGCGCCGGCGAGTTGAACCGGCGGCGCCAGTTCATCAGGGATCTGCTGGCCGCGCCGGAGCCGGGCGCGATCAGCCTGGCCCAGCGCGGGCTGCAATGGAGCTTCGAACTGGACCGGCGCCAGGTGAGTTTTTACATCGGATCGGATCAACCGATTCCCATGCCCTTGCTGCACCGCTGCGCGCAACTGGTGGAAGAAGAACTAACCCAGCGCCGCGTCTCCAACCTGGTGACGCCAGAAGAGGAAACCGGCGATATTCTCGTCCTGTGTGGGTTGGGGCCGGGCAAGCCGGCTCGCCGCGGCCGGCGCCTGGCAAAGGCGCTGCACGACCGCCTGGCGGCCCAGTTGCCCACCGTGACCCTGCGTGTCGGCGTTGGGCGTTCGGCCGACGGCGCCGTTGGCTTGATTCAGTCCATCAATGAGGCTGCCCAGGCGCTGCAACTGAGCAAGCGTATCCGCGGCACGGACCCCGTCAGTTACTACGGCGACATGGGGCTTTTTCGCCTCCTGCTGCCTTTACAGGGCAGCGATGTCTTGCGCAAATTCTATGATGAAACGCTCGGTGCGCTGGCCGCGTATGACGCCCGCCAACAGGCCAGCCTGGTCGAAACCCTGGCCGCCTACTTTGCCCACCACGGCAACCTCAGCCGCACCGCCGAAGCCCTCTTCCTGCATCGCAACACCCTTCTCTATCGCATGGAGCGGATCGCGGCCATCATCGGGCATGACCTGAACGACCCTGAGATGCGTTTGCTGCTACAAGTTGCTTTCAAAGTGCAACAATTGCTGTAGGCTGCTGCCTTTCCTGGCGCATGGTCTCGCGGTACTACTTTTTGACGATTGACCGCGTGCCTTCTTTCTGCTATACTACTTCTGCGGACGCTCAATTTGTGGGATCACGCCAGGGCCTGACGAAGGACTGGCAAAGGAGGTAAGCCCTATCCAGACCATCCTGTCTTCCCGTCCGATTCCTATCTGCGTGACGCCACGACCCGATCGAGGTCGTCCCGGCGTATTTTCGACTGCATCCCGGTGATTCAGTTCACCGACAGGCGGTTTGTTCCACCACATCACAGGTACATAGCTTTCAAATCGTCTGATGCAGCCAAAGTTGCTCGTCGTTTCACGTCAAGTTGCAAGGAGAAAGTGCTATGAAGAATCTACCAGTCATCGTGGTAACGATCAGCCTCTTGCTGATCAGTATGTTGGTGACCGCCGGCGCTGGCGCGGTTGCCCCGGTTCCGGCCGATCAACCCCTGCAGATTGTGACCCGCGGCCCGGTCGGTGACGCGCCGCAAAAGGTGTGGACCGCTGAGGAGATGGAGAATGCCATTCCCTACCCCCTGCCGCAAGTTGCAATGCCGTTGAAAGATGGCGCCCCGGTTGAGCCAGACGGTCCGCTGACCATGTCCCCAGGCAGCGCCGGCATGGTCGGTGCGCCCACCGGCGCCGAGGCGGATGCCCTGGCCGAGCTAGGCGCTGTTGAAATGGGCGGCGCGTCGCCCACCGGTTATTCCTACCCCCCGCCCTACACCCGCTTTGGCGTGCCCTGGAACTACCAGGTGTACCCGTTCCGCACCCTGGGCAAGGTTTTCTTCACCTCCGGCGGCTACAACTACGTCTGCTCCGGCTCGGTCGGCTACAATCGCATGATCTGGACAGCCGGTCACTGCGCCTATGACAACTACTACGGAACCTGGCATACGAACTGGGTCTTCGTACCAGCCTATCGCAACGGCGCGGCGCCCTATGGACAGTGGACCCAGTACGACGCGGCCGTGCTGACGGCCTATTCTGCCGGCAACAGCAACTCGATCGCCTATGACTATGCCGCCGTCATCGTCAACGACCGCTATGGGCGCAGCATCGGCAGCACCGTTGGGTATCTGGGCTACATGGCGAATGCCAGCCGCACCCTGCATTGGATGGACTTTGGCTATCCGGCCGCCTCGCCCTTTGCAGGGCAGTATCTGCATCTGAACGCCGCGTCACACGCGCGTGATGATGGCAACTTCTCGCCCAACCCCATCGGCATCGGCACCGATATGACCGGCGGCTGCAGCGGCGGCCCCTGGATCTACAAGTTCGACCAGTACGCCGGCGCTTACAATTACGTCAATGGCGTCAACTCGTACAAATACATCAACCCCAATCAGCCCTACCAAATCTACTCATCGTACTTTGGCAGCGGTGCGGTGACGATATTCGACTGGGGCAACGACTTCTAGAAGGAGCCTCACCTCATCCCCCTTCTGCAAGAAACCCGGCTTCTCGTAGAAGCCGGGTTTCTCATCGGTGCGGGGATGCAAGAAACCCGGCTTCTCGTAGAAGCCGGGTTTCTCTGTATCAATCAGTGAACCTGAACGTCGCCAGCATGGCGTTGCCATAGAGACCGAGCGGCGTCAGTTTGTAGATGTAGTTGTCCCTGGCGACAAAGAAGAACTGATTTGGCGCCATCTCCTGCATCAGCGTCACCTTCAGGCCGGTCACGCCGCTGAGCGTGGTTGGCTCGGTGGCGGCGCTGCTCTTGCCCGGCAGCGGCTGCGCCCGCACCCACTCTTCCAGCGCCTGCGCGTTGCTGCCCCGATCAAAGACTTCGATCAGGAACAGCGGTGGCTGCAGCGCGGCGGTGTCGGACTGGGCCAGCACACGATCCTGGAACGCCACCCGGCATACTGTGGCCGCGCCCTGGCTCGTCACCGCACCTTCCTGCGGCACGTAGTCGGCCGGGGAACCGTTCGGATAGCCAATCTGAAAGTGGCACAACTCACTGCGGTAAAGCTGAAAGTGCGACAGCGCATCCCCCAGATTGCCGCCGGCCGTCGCATCTGGCGCACCGCTCGACCCGCCGCTGGAATCGGCTTGCACCTGACCGCCGCTGGAACCGGCGCTGGCCTGACCAGGTACCTGCGTGCCCGATGAGGTAATCAAGCCGCCGGGCTGATCTCCGGTGGTCGGGGCCGTCTGACCGCCGGTGGTATTGGGGCCGGCTTCGTTACCAATCTGATTCCCGGTGGCCGGGCTGCCCGCCATCTGCGGGGTGGTGCAGGCCGAGAGGGCCAATAACGCCATCATTGCGACCATCAGGGTCTTGAGATACCAATTTCGACCAGTCATTTCATGCCTCCTGCCTTCGTTCGAAACAAGAACTCCGCACCGGGCCTGATTGATGGGGGCCACCCGGTTCGCCTTCCAGACGCAACCATAGTACAATAAGTTCCAACTTACACCAGCGGCGCGGCCTGCGTTCGAACTATCATGCTCTTGCGCCTTTGCGCCCTGGCGTCCCTGCGTTGAAACATCTCTCATCAATCAGTTATGCAATCGTCATTTCGAACGAAGCAGCAGATCATCCCCATCACGCACGAGCAGGCCCGGCGCCGGTCGAATTCGATCGGGCAGCGCCTGCGCTGGCTGCTGCCCGGCATTTTCCTGCTGCTCTGCCTGCACGGTCAGACCCTGGCCGCGCCCTGGCGTCCCTATCCGGTGGCATGTGATTCCACCGATCACTGCCCGCAAGAACCGTCGCCAGGCCGCGGCCGGCCGGCGCCAACCCCGCCCCCGGCCGCGACGCCCCGGCGCCTGGCCGTTTTGCCCTTCCTCGGCGTCAAGTTCGACCTGCCAGAGCCGCCCGCGCCCGAGCCGCTCCCCACGCCGCGCGCCTCCGGGCCGCAGCAACGCTGGCTCCCCTACCTGCCCTGGCTCTACATCAACAGCGCGTTCACGCCGGCCACCCACGGCCCGGTGGTTGGCGCGGTCACCGCCAGCAGCGCTACCGTGTTCGTGCGCACCTTTGGCATGGCCTCCGTGCAGTTGGGCATCTCCACCGCCGCAGATGAACAGGGCGATAGCCGCTGGACCGCGCCCGTCATCACCAGGCGTGAGACCGATTTCACCACCATGATTCCCCTCACCGCCCTGCAAGCAGACACCACCTACTACATCACCGTGCTGGTCAACGGCGTACCGCAGACTGTGGGCGACCTGCCGCGTTTTCGCACCCTTCCCGGCGCGGGCCGGCCGGCCAAGATCGTCTACCTGACCGACTTCGCCACCACCTCGAACCCCGGCACGATCCTGCCCACCAACACCTTTGCCCATGCCGGCGAGGAAAACGCCGATCTGGTCGTGATTGGCGGCGATTTCGATCACCGCGAGCCGCACAGCCTGGAAGACAAGCGCCAGATGTTCAAGGACCTCTACAATGTCAACGATCCCAACATGGCAAGTTTTGTGACCGATGTCCTGTGGACTGCACCGGTCGCGCACATGTGGGACGATCATGACTATGGGCGCAACGACGAAGACAAGGGCTACTTCGGGCGTGAACTGTCGCAGCGCGTCATCCGTGAGTTCTTCCCGCTCTATCCAACCCCATCCAACTACGGCATCTGGCAGAAGATCAACCTGGGGCCGGTCGAGATTTTTCTGGTTGATGCGCGCAGTCAGCGCGACAACGTGGATGATCCCGACGGCCCGGAAAAATCTATGCTCGACGGCAACAACCTGGGCATCTACGGCCAGCGCTACTGGCTGGAGCAGGGGCTTTTGCAGTCAACGGCCACCTGGAAACTGCTGATGGTGCAGGTGCCGTTCAACCCGACCGTTCACAAGAGCGATTCCTGGCGCACCTATCAGTTCGAGCGCGACTGGCTGCTCGAACTGGTGCAAAATGCCCGTATCAAGGGCGTGGTGTTCATCTCCGGCGACATGCATGCGGGCGGCATTGACAGCGGCGCGCACAGCGGGCTGCCGGAAATGGTGGTGCCTGCGCCCAACTTCAAGCAATGCCTGTCCGTCTACGGTGCGGACCGCAGCATGTTTGGCAGTGGGCTTTGGGATAAGGGCACCTATTGGTATTCGAGTGAGTACCGGTCGTGCAACGGTTACGGGGTAATCACCGCCAGCGCCAATCCGCCGCAGCTCCGCCTGGAAGTCAAAGACAGCGAAGGCGCCGTGCGCATCGCCTACAACGTGCCGTGGCGCTGAGGTTTGTGCAACCTGCCCAATCATGGGTTTCTCTCCTCAGTCGGTTTGACGCTGGCTGACCGCGCGCCGGCGCCGTATACTAGGCCCTCACGATATTATGGGGAGGTTTGCGCGCATGGCGATTGATCAGGCCCAGGCTGAACGGGTCACCGAAATCATGGCGACACAGCGGGTGCGTTTCATCAACCTACAGTTCAGTGACATTGTGGGCATTGTCAAACAGGTCACGATCCCGGCTTCGCAGTGGAACGTCGCTGTGGATCATGGCATCTGGTTCGACGGCTCTTCGATCGAGGGCTTTGCCCGCGTGGCCGAGAGCGACATGTACCTGGTGCCAGACCTGGGCACTTTTGCCGTCATCCCCTGGGAGAGCGACCATCTGGCTACGGCCCGCGTCATCTGCGATGTCTACATGCCCAACGGCTCACCGTTCACCGGTGATCCGCGCTACGTGCTCAAGCGCGCAATGGCTGATGCGGCCGCCCTGGGCTTTGTCTACAACACCGGGCCAGAACTGGAGTTTTTCCTCTTCAAGCCCCGGACCAATGGCGCGCTGAGCACCATCCCGCATGACGAGGCTGGCTACTTCGATGTCAGCACCGACCTGGCCCACAATGTGCGGCGCCAGATGGTAGAAGCGCTGGAGACGTTGGGTATCGAGGTGGAAGCGACCCATCATGAGGTGGCGGTGGGCCAGCACGAGGTTGATTTTCGCTATGACCACGCGCTGCGCACCGCCGACAATGTCATCACCCTGCGCACCACGCTGAAAGCCATCGCTCAGCGCAACGGCCTCTACTGCACCTTCATGCCCAAACCGATCACCGGCATCAACGGCTCCGGCATGCATACGCACCAAAGCCTGAGCGATGTCAAGACCGGCAAGAACCTTTTTGCCGCGCCCAGCAGTCAATATGGCCTCTCGGAACTGGCCCTGCGCTTTATTGCCGGCCAGTTGGAGCACGCGCGCGGCATGTCTGCCATCATTGCGCCGTTGGTCAACTCGTACAAACGCCTGGTGCCCGGCTTCGAAGCGCCGACCTACATCACCTGGGCGCGCATCAACCGTTCGGCCCTGATTCGGGTGCCGCGCATCAACGCCGAGCGCACCGCCTCCACGCGCATCGAGCTGCGCTGTCCAGATCCGGCGGCCAATCCCTACCTGGCCTTTGCCGTGATGCTCACCGCGGGCCTGGATGGCATCCAGCGCAAACTAAAGCCGCCAGAGCCGGCCGAAGAGAATCTGTATCACATGGACGTGGCGCGGCGCAGTCTGCCGGCCATGCCGCGCTCGTTGGGCGAAGCCCTGGAGGAGTTGAAGCGCGACGAGGTGATCCAGGTTGCGCTGGGCGCGCACCTGTTCGAGCGTTACATCGAAGCCAAAACCAGCGAATGGGACGACTACCGCCGCACGGTCAGTCAGTGGGAAGTGGATCGTTACTTACCGATCTACTGAAGCGCGTGCGATCCATCCGGAGAGAACGGGCGGCCTAGGCATAAACCGGCGCCTCGAACACCTCAGCACATGATAGCCTACAGCGCAACCTCAGCCGATTGCGGCCGCGGCACAAAGGTCGCGCTTTGATACGGCCCCTGGCGCAGTGCCTCCCAGGCGTTGATCGGGTCGAGCAGCGCGGCGCGGAAGATGGCCTGACCGGGCAGGCCGGCCGTGCGCGCGATGTCAATGCGACGGCAGATTTCGGCCGCATCAATGCGTTCAGCGCTAATGCCGGCATAGACCGATAACCCCTCCGTCTCGACCGCGTAGGCCTGCACCACCTGCTCGAAATAGGGCGTGTTGGCCGCCGGGCCAAGAATAGAGCCGTAGAGCATGGGCGCAATCGTGTCAATCACCCCCTGGCGCAACCAACCAATCGAATCCTGGCAGTAGGAAGTATAGCCGTCGGTGTTGGGATACCAGGTCCAGGCGGCCTTGCGCCGATAGACCGGCCAGACCGCCGCGCTCAGCGCCAAGCCAGGCTTCAGTTCACGTATCAGGCGATGAATGGCGGACACCAGGGCCGTTACCTGGCGGCGCTGCCATTCGGGATGAGTCAGCTCTGGCTCCAGGGCGCGGTCGGCCGCGTAGCGCGCCTGCGTCACCGGGTCCCACGAAAAGAGCGAGGAAGAGTAACGCACATGATCCAGGTGCAGTCCGTCCAGGTAGTAGTGTAGCAGAAGGTCCCGACACACCTGCAGCACCCGCTCGGCCACCGCCCAATGCCCAGGGCTGCCGTAGAGATAGCTATCACTCAGCCCCATGGCGCCGGTCTCGCGGCCCCATTGTTTCCACTGGTCGCCATACAGATTAGTGAACTGTGTGATCATGGGCGTTGGAGTGACATCAGACGGCGGCAGTTCTGTGCCCTGCCAGGCGGGATAGACATTGAGCCAGGTGTGTACCTCAAGCCCGGCCTGGTGCGCAACCTGGATCGTCAGCGCCAATGGGTCCCAATCAGGCACGCCGCCCAGGCGGCCGGTCAATCGTTCGTCCCACGGCTCCAGGGCCGAGCGATAGAAGGCGGTGGCCGCCGGACGCACCTGCAGCCAAATTTGGTTGAAATTGGCCGCAGCGGCCTTGTCAATCACCCGGCGCATGTCATCGGCGCTGCGAAAATCGAAGCGTGAGACCCACAGCGCCCGCCCCTCTTCCAGGCCGAGGCCGATCCCGCGCGCCATGGGCGCCATCGGTCGCGTGCCGGCGGCCGCCGTCTCACGTGTAGCCGGCAGATCAACGTGCGGCGGCGGCGTCATCGCATAGAGATCCGGATAATCCTGATTGGCTGCGTCTGTCAAAGACGGTGCATCAACGGGTGAAACTGCAGGAGAGCTGGCTCTTGTCATGGCGATTTTTGACTCCTGTGGTATCATAGGCCACCAACTGGGGCGCCATTCTGCTGCCGGAGTCTAACACAAGCGCGCTGAAAGCCCAAATTGCGGCTGGCAAAAACCGGGACTTTCTTCCCACAGTCCCACAGGCCTTTTCGTGGGCGCCCGGTGAGGGAAAATCGTTGCGGAATTGGGCCTACATCAAACAGTGGTTCACCGCAGTAAATTCATGGGGCCGCGCGGGCGTGACCGGCTTGACGCAACGAGTGGTGGTGAAAGAAAACCGAAAGAAAGTCAAGAGAAAGTCAAGAGAAAGCCGAAAGAAAGTCAATCTTATGAAACGATTTTATGAATCCACAAGGCGTGTACCGGGGTGGCTGCTGGTGACCGGCGCGCTGCTCCTGCTGCTCGGCGCGTGTACGCAGACAAGCCCCCAAAACCCTGGTGCGGACCAGGCCACGGCCGCGCCGGTCGCGGCGGCGACAGGCGGCCAGCCTCAACCGGCGGCGGCCGCCACACCCACTAACGTGCCGGCCGTCAAATCGGTCGGCGATCCGGCCGCGGTAACCGAAGGCCAGACCGCCGAGGGCGATTGGTTCCGCGGCGATCCCAACGCGCCGGTGACGCTGGTCGAATTTTCCGATTACCAGTGCCCGTTCTGCTCGCGCCATGTCTCGCAGACCGCGCCGCTCATCGAAGATCAGTACGTCAAAAAGGGGCTGGTCAAGCATGTGTTCAAGGATTTCCCGCTGAACAGCATTCACCCACAGGCGGCCAAGGCGGCCGAAGCGGCGCAGTGCGCGGGCGCGCAGCAGCAGTTCTGGGCCATGCACGACAAGCTGTTTGCCTTGCAGCAGGCCTGGTCGGGCAAGACCGAAGCGCCGGAGATCTTCAAGGAATACGCGGTTGATCTTGGCCTCGACAGCGCCGCGTTCAATGAATGCCTTGATTCGGGCCAGTTCGCGGCCGAGGTCGCCAAAGACCTGCAGGAAGGCGCGCAGAGCGGCGTCACCGGCACGCCGGCCTTCTTCATCAACGCCTGGTTTGTCTCCGGCGCGCAGTCGTTCGAGGTCTTTCAGCAGACCATTAGCAAGGCGCAGTCTGGTCAACTGCCCGCACCCACGCCGACGCCGCTCCCGCAGGGTGTTGACCCCTTTGCCCCTGACCCGGCACACCCTGGCCTGACCTACAGCGGCTATCATTACCGGGGTAACAGCGCAGCACCGATTCTCATCATCGAGTTCTCGGACTTTCAGTGCCCCTACTGCCTGCAGCACTACCAGCAAGCGGAACCCGAGATTGACACGAACTGGGTAGATAAGGATCTGGTGCGCATGGTGTTCGTGCATTTCCCGCTGCCCATCCATCCCCAGGCGCCCAAGGCGGCCGAGGCTTCGGAGTGCGCCGCGACCCAGGGCAAATTCTGGGAGATGCACGATGTGCTGTTTAGCAAACAGGCGCTGTGGTCCGGCAAGAGCAACGCGACGGAGATCTTCAAGACCTACGCGCAGGACCTGGGCCTTGACGCCGGCAAGTTCAACGAGTGCCTCGATTCAGGCCAGATGGAAGCGAAGGTGCAGGATGGCCTGGACTTGGGGCAGCAGGCGCAGGTGCGTGGCACGCCCAACTTCTTCCTCATCAAGGACGGGCAGGGAACCCGCATCCCGGGCGCGCTGCCCTACGAGCAGTTCGACCAGGCCCTGACCGAGATTCTAACCGGTGCTCAGCAAGGCCCGCAGACGGCGCCCACAGTCACACAGTGATGGCTCCCCCCCGCCAGCCGATATAACAAGATGCTCTCCTCAACCCCTTCCCCCTTCTCCTCTCCAGTATGGCGGAGAGGAGAAGGGGTCAGGGGTTGAGGACCTGAGGAGAGGACTAAGGACTGCCAGGAATGAGCTTCACCCACACCCAAACCCAACAAACACCAACCTATGTCACCGTCGTTTCCGGCCTGCCGCGCTCCGGCACCTCCATGATGATGCAGATGCTGGCGGCCGGCGGGCTGAGCGCGATGACCGACGCCATTCGCCAGGCCGATGCCGACAACCCACGCGGTTACTTCGAGGTGGAGCGAGTCAAGCGCCTGAAGGATGGCGACGGCGCCTGGATGAGCGAGGCGCAGGGCAAGGCGATCAAGATCATTTCGGCCCTGCTGGAGCATCTGCCGTCCAACCAGCGCTACAAGGTCATCTTCATGCAGCGCACCCTGGCCGAGACGCTGGCCTCACAGCGCAAGATGCTCATCCATCGCGGGGAAGACCCGGCCCGCATTGATGACGCGGAGTTGACGCGCCTTTTCCAAAAGCATCTGCAGAAAGTCGAGGCCTGGCTGGCCGGCCAGCCCAACATCGCGGTGCTCTATGTGAACTACAACGAGATGATCGCCGCGCCGTCACCCTTCCTTGCGCAGATCAACCGCTTCCTCGACCAACGCCTGGATAGTGAACAGATGCTGGCGGCCGTTGATCGAACCCTGTATCGCAATCGCGCCGCCTGACTTGACTTGAAAGGAAACAGAACGGTCATGCAGCAACCGTGGCGCCTGGTCACACGTGGGGCATCGCTCGGCGCCCTGACCGGCGTGGTCCTGGCTTCGATCTATGCGGCCCTGGCCGTTCCCGCGCTGGCCTTTTGGCTGCTGTTGACCAACAGCAACAACGGCCGCCTGCTGGACGCCCTGGTCGGCGTGACTCTGCTGTCCCTGTGCGCCGGGCCGTTCGCATTCGTGCTCGGCATCGCGCCGGCCGCGCTCCTGGGCCTGGTAGGCGGCACGCTGCTGGGCGCGATCTTCATCCCGCTGCACGATCACATCAACGACATGGGTCGTGCGGCCATTGGCGCCAGCCTGGGGCTGCTGGTCGCAGCCATCGCCCTGCTGACCCTCAACGAGGGGCTGATTGATCCGGCCAAACCGGGCCTTGCTGGCTACTACCTCTTCTTCTTCTGGCTGGTCGGCCCTTCGCTCCTGGCCATCGTGGGTTTTGCCTGGGTGGGGTGGCGGCTCGGTCATGGAACAAGCAGACAGCCACTGACGAAACCACTTCGTGAAAATTAGTAAAATTCGTGGCAGAGAAAGCTGGGCGGATTCTTGCCACGAATTGCACGAATTGACACGAAAAGGCCCTGGAATTCGTGCAAATTAGTGAAATTCGTGGCAGAGAAAGCTGGGCGGATTTTTGCCACATAGAACACAAAGAGCGCAAAGACGCCGCCAATCTGCGAATCTTCTGCCGTTGCTTTGTGTTCTATGCGTTCCTTGTGGTCAATCGTCCGCCCAATTCAGAATTGCTGCGCCCAAATTTTACCTCTTGACAGATCGCCGCGGCCGTGGTATGCTGTGACCAGCCACAAGCCTGCCCCCCGCTTTCCGAGTCGCCTCCCGAATTCGGAAGTCCCCGGCGAGAGACCGCTCCCGCCCGCGACCTCCTTCAGCAGTCAGGAAAATGTCCCTGACCCCATCCGCTTCGATTGCTGCACGAAAGGAGTCCGTTGTCATGTTACGCCGCTCTTCTATTTTCTCTTTTCTATCTACTTTACGATAGGCGCCGACACGCCAACCGTATCTCTGGCCGCCGGCCGCGTGCGTCTCGATTTCTCTTTGCCGCCGAAGAGCAGAGTGACGGTGCGCTATCAACCCCTGCCAGAGGCAGCGGAGATATCGCCCTTTGGCCTGGTTTTTGAACTGAGTGCCGCAGCATCGCCAGGCGACACGGCGCAAACCGCCATATCCGCCCCCTTCACCCTCACCCTCGACTACACCGGTCTCGCAATTCCTTTTGGCGCGGATGCGGAAGGCCGACTCGCCCTTTTCTTCGAGCGCCCCTTGAACGAGACGGTGGACGCGGCAACAGATCGTGAAGACGCCCTTCCGCCCCACAGCCCGATCTGGCAAGAACTGCCGCGTCGGGTGGATCAGGAGCATAAGACAATCAGGGCATCACTGCCGCACATGGGCCGCATAATGCTGGCAACCACAACCACCAGCGGTGACGGCGACTTTGCCGTACAGCCCTCCGGCGATCTGGGCGACTACCAGGTAGGCCTCTACATGGGCAGCGCCACGGCCAGCTACCACTTTCCTGTGCCCGCAGGGCAAGCCGGCCCTACACCAGACCTGGCGTTGACCTACGACAGCGCAGGCATCGATGGGATGCATACCAACAAGAACAATCAGCCTGGCTGGGCGGGTATCGGCTGGAACCTGGGGACCGGGTACATCGTGCGCCGCATGGTCACCTGTAATTCGGCACAGGCGCCAGGCGACTTGTGCCTGGCTAACTCGGAGTATCACCTGATCTTGAACGGGGTAAGTTCGCGGCTGATCAATCTTGGCTCCGGCCAGTTCAAGCTGCAGGCTGATCCGTACTGGAAGGTTACGCGACTCACATCGGCAAACCCTAACCACCCAGATACGAATAAGGAATACTGGCAAGTCACGACACCCGACGGTACGAAGTATCGTTTCGGCGCTGAGTACGGGGAAGTGACTTCCGGATCTGACCTGGACTCGACATTCTTCGTGCCCGTTTACGACCTGAGCATCTGCGCGGCGGACCCCTACCGGGTGTGCAACAAAGCCTGGCAGTGGAATCTCGATCGTATCGAGGACACTGACGGCAACGTTGTCACCTTCTTCTACAATCAGGAGACTAACTACTACAACGCCCGTACGTTTTTACGCCGTCTGTATGTGCGGGCGGGGAATCCAGCCCGTATCGAGTACGCCAAACGTGCGAATGACGCCGGTGTGCTGCCAACCGCACAGGCAGAATTTCTCACTCAGAATCGCTGCACAGGCGCATGCCTGTGGCCGGCCGACTATCCCGATACGCCGGGGGATCTGCAATGCGGCGCCACTGGCACCTGTACCAAGAGCTATCCCAGTTTTTGGAGCAAGTTGAAGCTGAGTCGCATCACCACATTCAGTTGGGAAAACAATACCTGGCGCAGCATCAATCGTTGGGACCTGGCTTACAGCTTTCCGACGCCGCCCCCCGACAGTGATGGCGATGGTAGCCAGAAGAAATTGGAGTTGAGCAATGTCACCCGACGCACGCCTGACGGCGCACAAAGTCTGCCACCCACCACCTATACCTACACCTGGTTGAAGAACCGCAACAATCACCCGGCGGGCGTGTCACCCATGTTCATGAGTCGCTTGAGCCAGGTTACCAATGAATTGGGAGGCAGTGTCAGCTTCAGTTACGCCAGCGATTGCCCAACCACCTTGGGTAACAACATTCGCCCGCCCTACGATTGCTTCGTGGCCTGGGACCCCTACACTGGCAGCGGTGGCTGGGTCATTTGGCGCAAGTACAAGGTGACGCAACAGGCCTGGAACGATGGCCTAGCGAGTTCGCCGCGCATCACCACCTTCACCTACACGCCGCACATTTCGCACTACTACGATGACAACCGGCTACCGGCGGTGAATGGCGCGTGCCCGGGCGGCGGGTCGAATTGCGCCAAGGACTACTGGTTCGACGTGCGCGGGTACAACATCGTGACGGTAGGCGAGGCCGATGGGAGTTCCCATGAGCATCGCTTCTTCCGAGGGATGGATGGCGACCGTTTGGGGGTATCCGGCGGCAGTTTTAGCGCCACGGTGGCGCGCAGCGATGGCACGACGCTTACCGATAGCAATTGGCTGCGAGGTCGAGAATATGAGGTGCGCACCTTTGCGGCGGGTGGCGCCTTATTCTCGCGCCAGGTGACCGACTACTACGCCGTGTTGACGGGCGGCAGCGGCCTGGATGGCGCCTACTTTATGGCGCCGTCCGCAGTCACCGCCTGGACATACGATGCCAATGGTGCAAACCCCAAGCAGACGCGTGCCACGATCACCTACGATAGCTATGGTAACGTCACCCGTGAGGTTCAAGAGGGCGATACGGCCATATCTACCGACGATCGCCTGGTTGACCGAGCCTTTTTTGCGAATACGACGGCTTATATCGTTGACCGGCCGATGTGGGAGAGGTTGTTTGTGGGCAGCGTGCGCACGGCCGACGGCACCGAAAAAGCGATGACGGCTTATGCCTATGATGGCCTGGCTTTCTTCAGCGGCACACCGACCAAGGGCAATCAAACCGGTGTGGCGCGCTATCATACCATCTCCGCCAACTATACCGATCCAGGCAACTATCACGTAACGACAACCCAGTATGATGCCTACGGTCGGCCAACGGTGATGACAGATGCCAATAACCACAGCACAACAACCGGCTACCATCCTGTGTACGGCTACGCAACAACAGTAACGGATGCCCTGGGACATACGACGAGCACGCAAGTTGATCCAGGCACCGGTAACGTGCTGAACGTAACCGACCCGAACGGTGCGATCACGGCGCATGAGTATGATGCCTTTGGGCGCCTGGTGAAGACCTGGCAGCCGGGCGAGACCCAGGGCACGCATGCGCCGACCGTGGAGGTGACCTATACCCTGGGCTTCACTAACACCCCCAGCCTGGTCTACGTCAAGCAACGGGAGGACCTGGGGGGCGCCAATCCATCGGCCTATCTCGAGTCATGGCGTTTCTTCGATGGTGCGGGACGACTGATCCAAATCCAAGGTGAAGGCGATGCGATTGACCAAGTCATTGTGAGCAACCGCATTTACCATGTCATGGGACAATTGGCAAAAGAGAGCATTCCCTACCTGGGATCGGCCGTGCCCGGCGCTTACCTGGCACCGGACTGGGGTCAACCGGCAACCCAGTACGCTTATGATACCCTGGGCCGCATCATTCAGGTGACGCAAACGGATGGAACGGCGGTCGTCACGAGTTATGACCGTTGGACACATACCGTCGTGGACGAAAACGGCCATCAACGCAGCTACGCAAGCGATGCGTTTGAACAATTGACACAGGTGCGCGAATATACAGGTACTGTGCCAACGGTCAGCCTGTATGCAACCACGAACTACGCCTATGATGTGTTGGGCCACCTGACAGTTGTGACAGACACCACTGGTGTCACAACGACGATGGCTTACGATCCACTGGGGCACAAGGTGGCCATGCACGACCCGGATATGGGCAACTGGCAATACAGCTATGACCCGGTGGGCAACCTGGTCAGGCAAATGGATGCCCGTGGTCAATACACGTGTTCGTACTACGATGGTGTCTATCGCCTGCAAGGCAAACATTATCGAAGTGACACCAACTGCCCTGCCACAATACCTGCCTTCACCGGACAAGATGGCATCATGGCGAGCTACGGGTATGACGAAGCTGGCTCTGGCGCCAGCCTGGGACGGCGCACGCGGGCCGATGCGTACCTGGCCGATGGATCCTTGAGTAACCGGGCAACCTGGGCGTATGATCTGCGCGGCCGCACGACGCGAGAGGCGCGCGTGATCAATGGGAGTGGCGGAGGCACCTTTATCACCGAGTGGGGGTATGACGCAGCCAACCGCCAACGGTGGCTGAAATACCCCGGTACACCCACGGTCGAGCAGGTCTACACGGATTACACCGCGCGTGGCCTGGTCAACCGGATGTCTGCCAGCGGGATTGAGTATGTGCAGGGTACGGCTTATGACGAGGCGGGGCGAGTGATCCAGCGTCGCCTGGGAAGCCTACCGATCCTGGAAACAAGTTTTTGGTACTACGGCTGGGCCGATGTGAATGGACGTGGGCGCGTAGGGAGCATCGACACGCACAAATTGAGTGCGCCAACGGGCGAGGTTCAATCGTTACATTATTGGTACGATGTAGTCGGCAACGTCAGTCGTGTGAGTTACGGGACGCCAGACCCCGAGGCGCCAATCGGGCGCAGCTATCAGTACGACGCCCTGGACCGCCTGACGCGCGTAAATCTGATGAGCCCTGGTACACCCTATCTACTGGAATCGTATGCGTATGCGGAGACAGGGAATCTGGTTGCCCGCTATCCGGAGGGTGCGCCGGGATACGATTACGGCTATGGCGCGCAGGCGGCCGATTGCCCTGAGGGTGCATTGGCCAAAGCGCATGCCGTGGTAGCAGCCGTGACGCTGACCTACGGGCCGACCACCTACTGCTACGACCAGAATGGGAACCTGCGCCGGCAGGTGATCGGGGGCGAAAAGGTCTTCTGGTTCGATTACGATGCAGAGAATCACCTGGTGGGGATCAGCGGGGATGATGCGGCGACTTTCGTGTACGACGCCGATGGGCAACGGGTGAAGGCCAGTTTTGGCAGCGCCCCCAACATCACTACCGTGGTTTACGCAGGCAACCACTTCGAGCAGCGGACGGCGGGCAGCGTGATCAGCTCAGTGAAAACCTACTTCGCGGGCGGCGTGCGCGTGGCGATGCGCACCCAGACGGAAACGAGCGATGTGCTGCACTGGCTGTTGAGCGATACCCTGGGCAGCACGACGACGGCGGCCGGCGCCAACGGTGAGCTGGTGGCGTCTGCTTTCTACGAAGCGTGGGGGGAGACCACACCGGTGTTTGGCGACCTGCCCACCGCACGGCGCTACACCGGGCAGACCCATGACCCGGTGATTGCCGGCATCTACTACTACGGCGCCCGTTACTACGACCCGGCCTTGGGGCGGTTCCTGCAGGCCGACACCATCGTGCTGTAACCAACAAACTACACCCCAAGCATCGCAACCTGTTTTCTCTGCGGACGTTATTACCGTCACCGACCCGCGCCACCCCCTGTGCGGACGGACGATGCCGCTGCTCGCGACCCACGAAAGACCCGGTCAAACCTGGTTCGAGGTCGAACAGGCCCCTGGCATACGCCGCTGGCTCCCTGTGGGCGTGACCGACCAGAGCAGCCTGGCGCAACCACATGCCTCGTGTCCCCTCGACTGGCATTCTGTGCGACAATTGCTGGCACACTACACGGCGATCATCGCCGGGCCAGAGGAGGACGCAGCAGATGGATGCCCAGATGAGAGGGGAGCAGACGGAACTGCGGCCGGTGCCATCGAGTCCGATGGCGCCAAGCGCAGTGTGGGGGAGTATGACGGAGGCGCAACAGGAACGCGTGCGTCGGATCGTGGCGCAGGTCTGCCGGGAGCGGCTGGACGAGGAGCGGTGCGATGAGCCAGCGTGAAGGGTCCAGCAAAGTGAGCGAGAAGCACTTGGCGCGGATGGCTTACGTCTATATTCGGCAATCCACGCTCCAGCAAGTGGTACGCAACCCGGAGAGCCAGGTCAACCAACGGCAGATGGTGGGGCGGGCGATTGGGTTGGGGTGGTCGGCGGAGCGCATCGAGGTGATAGACGAAGATCAAGGGCGCTCAGGCAGCGACAGCGCAAGTCGGAGCGGATTCCAGCGACTGGTGACGGAAGTCAGCATGGGGCGGGTCGGCATCATCATCGGCTACGAAGTATCGCGCCTTGCGCGGAACAACGGAGACTGGTATCATTTGCTTGACTTGGCGGCTGTATGCGACACGCTGATTGCCGACCACGACGGCGTCTACCATCCGCGGCAATTCAACGACCGGCTCTTGTTGGGACTGAAGGGGACAATGAGTGAGGCAGAACTCCACATTCTGAAGCAACGATTGGAAGAGGGACGGCTGCGGCAAGTGGAACGGGGAGCATACCGCCAGGTGTTGCCGACGGGACTGGGACGGGCCGCCGACGGGCGGGTGGAGAAAGACCCGGACGAGCGGGTGCGCGGGAGCATCGAGTTGGTGCTGGCAAAATTCGCCGAATTGGGGAGTTGCGGGCAGGTGTTGCACTACCTGCGGCGCGCAGAACTGCTGCTACCGCGTCGCCAGCTGCATGGAGCAGTGCGCGGAGAGATCGTGTGGAAGCCACCAACAGACACGGCGATCTACGAGATCGTGCGCAATCCGGCCTATGCAGGTGCGTTTGTGTATGGGCGAAGGCGCCACACGCCGGGGCAACCGCCAGCCGTGCGGGGGCGTCGGCCGCAAGAGGAATGGATCGCCATTGTGTGCGACGTCTACCCGGCCTACATTACGTGGGCGCAGTACGAAGCGAACCAGGCGCAGTTGGTCCGGAATGGACAGCGCACCGGCGGTGCAGATCTACGCGCGGTGGGCGCAACACGGGAAGGGCCTGGTTTGCTGCAAGGACTGGCGGTGTGCGGACACTGCGGCTACCATCGTCAAGTGATGTACAAAGAAGGTTATCACCACTACCCGTGCCAGAACATGCGGCGCCGGTACGGCGTGGCGGCCTGTCCCACGATTCACGGGCCCAGGGTGGACGCGGCGGTCACACAAGCCTTCTTTGCGGCCCTGCGCCCGGCCAACCTCGACGTACTGGCAGAGGTATTAGCGGCACAGCGCACAGAACAGGAACAGCTGACGGCGCAATGGGCCGCACAGGTCAAGCAAGCCGAGTACGAAGCGCAGCGGGCGCAGCGGCAGTACAGCCAGGTCGAGCCGGAGAACCGACTGGTGGCGGGCGAACTGGAGCGGCGCTGGGAGGAAAAGCTACGCCAGTTACGCAACGTCGAGGAAACGGCGCAGCGCTGGCGTGAACGCAACAGTGCGCCGCAGAAGATCACGCCCGAGCTGCGTGAGCAATTTGCCCACCTCTCGGCGCACCTGCCCGCAGTATGGGAAGGTTGCACACCTGCACAGCGCAAAACCCTGCTGCGCAGCCTGGTCGAGCGGGTGATCCTGAGACGAGACATAGCCGACCGGGTGCATGTGCGCATCGTGTGGCTCTCCGGCCACTACACCGACTTGGAAGTGCAGACGCCGGTCGGCGTACAAACGACCGTCAACGGCTATGCGGCGATGGTGGAACGAGTGGGCGCATTGCATGCGCAGGGCCTGGACGACACCCAGATTGCGGCGCAACTGAGTCGGGAGGGCTTCCACTCAGCGCGGCGCAGCGATGTGGCGGAGGATGCCGTGACGACGATTCGGCATGCATACAGGTGGCTCGACCGAACCGGTCCTCGACCGGTCGTGCGCGAGGGATATCATACCGTCCCCGCACTGGCGCAACGCCTGGGCGTCAGGCCCCAGTGGGTCTACCGCCGACTGCATACCGGTCAGATCGAAGCCGAATACGTGACCCGCGACCCACAGACACAGCAGTACTGGATTCAGGATGATCCAGCATTGATATCGCGCCTGCAGATCCAGGCGTGATACTAATTGCAAGGTTAGGAGGGCATTGTGATGATACGATCGTACCACAGCCGGGGAATCCGCAGGCGCTGAATAGATACGCTTATTCGGCGAATAACCCTATCAAATACCGCGATCCCAGCGGCCACATACCATGTTACGGTGATGCCCCAGATGAATGTAGTTGGGCCGGCTACAAAGATCAACGCGTGGGCGCGCGACGGCACGCGCTGCGGGGATATGCACGTTTCTTGGAGAAGCGAGTGCAGAAAGGTGGTATGACGTCCCTTGACGCCATGATTGACTTGTGGGGTTTCGCGGGTCTGTACGGTAAGGATGCCGTTACAACCTCAGAGGATGTCAGCTACACTCTGGTGGGGAGCGGCGGGACGTTCACGCTACTCGGCGGGTTCATCCTGAAAGGCAAGGAATTCCTTGGGGGCGCGCCGTTGAACCTGCCGAGCTTCGGAGATACCGGCTTCAATCGGAACTACCAAGATTTTCATAACCAGCCGTATCACTTTTGGGCGAACGTCAATACGACTGCGCAAGGTGGAGTCCTGGGTGAAGCGATAGGTAGGTTTGCCAACGACCTGCATGAGGGGTGGGATCCGTCGGAGGCGCTCAAAACACTCCAGGAGCGCGGAACCTCTTGGGAAGATTATTTCCTTTCCCTAAAAGGACTGGAGATGGGACAGATGTTGCGTTCTGGCGCGCTCACGGTGGATCAGGCCGGCAGTTGGATGCAAACTAACCTCAATGCACCGGCCGGGCCAGCCTATGATTTCTGGAAATCCACCGGCACGGGTTGGTGGCCGTCGGTTTGGATGCAGCACGCGGTTGATCTTTTCCGCTGAGGAGGTGAATCATGTCAATCTCATTTGGCGGTAAACTCAGCGCAGCGCTCGGCGGTTTGGTCTGCATCGTGTACCTGGTTGGGTGTGGGTTAGCACAGATTCCGGACAATATCCACCGTTATGAGACCCGTCAGGCTGCGCGCTATCCCTGGACCGTCGAAGCGATCGATGAGGAGCACAAGGCCAAACTGTGCCAGGCTTTACAGCTGCAGGTCGAGGATCCCTTCTGTCAAGCCGGGGAACGCGTCACCACGACCGAACTTATGGAAGCCGTAGCACAGCGATTTCCCGTGAACCAGACACCATATCCTGAAGTCGCGACTGCTTTGCAGGACTTTCCAGTGGTCGTCGAGGAATCCAAGTTACCGACCGGTATCGTCACGAGTCGGCGTTATGCTTATCTGCTCACCCAGTTCCGCGGCTTCTGTACGTACTTTGACGTCCATCTGGACACACAGGTGGTTGAGCGAATCGGCAACACGAAAGCGCCGGGGCTCTCTGACGGGCCTATTCCTGAGGTTTGCGGACCCGCGCTGGGACAGCCTTAGGTACGGAACCAACCTGGCACGCCAGGTGTTGGGGCTGGATGGGGACGCACTTGGCGGGGGATCCAGCAGGCCATCCGATAACGCACGGATGTAAGCCCATGTTGCGTAACGTACTGCGGACTCTGATATTCATGCTGGCAGTAATCGGGCTGGGCAGCCTCTTGGTAACGGGGTGTAGTAGTTCCACCAGAGCACCTGCGGCGCCGGATGGCATTCCAGGGGCTACCATCGAGCGACACAGTACCCAGCAAGCAACTGAGACCGCGGTCGTGGCCATGCACCCCAGCGACACCACCACCGCGCCTGCCACGCAGACCTTGATGCCCACAGATTGTGCTACCGAGGTCGTGCCACACGCGACAGCGACGCCCTCGCCTCGACCGACTTTGGACGCTGCAGCCGGGATCGACCTGCTGCGCGAGATGTTGCGCACCAACGATGGCTGTGAGCTACCGTATTGGTGTGACGCCGGGTCAGACGCCTTGGGAAGCAACACTGAGGTAGTACAGAGGCTATGGTGGTGGCGTGTTTGACGTTCCTCATCCTACACGGGAGTACGATTACTCAGTTATAGAAGAGTTCGACATCAAGGATGGAATAGTTCGTGGAATTAGAATAGGCGCTAGTGTTCCTGGCTATTACACATACTCGCCGGTTTTTGCCGCCGACTGGCAGCGATATGCCTTACGCCCCATGCTGACCCGGCATGGCAAGCCGTCAACCGTGTTATTGGATGTGGCTTACCTGTGTATGGAGCACGACTGCGGTGATCCGCGCTATTGGTTATATGTGATCTTCGATCAGGCTGGCATCGCTGTGAACTATTTCGGCACAACAAAGCGTACTGATCCGATTGAGATCTGCCTCAATCTTGACAACGCGACCGCGATTAGCCTCGACTTGCACGCGCCTGATTACACGCGGCCTATACTCGAATTGGATCACCTCGATCCAACAGCGCTGATTTATCCATTGACAGAGGTATCTACACTGACCCTCACCAGCTTCTATGAAACCTTCAAGGCTTCGGACACAGCCTGTTTTGTGGTGCCGGGGAAGTACTGGGAGGAAGCGCCTGTCGGGCCTTGATGATGAATCTCCGGCTCCTCATGGCGTCGCTGACCTAAACCGTTTGATTAGCGCGGTCGACGGGACGGCGAGCGCCATGTTGCTCTATTAGGGCGGCGCGCTTCGCCGTACCGGCTACGCGACCGATAACGGCGTGTTCTACGTGGTAAGCGACCATCTGCGTTCCACCAGCGTGCTGGTCAACCGGGGCGACACGGTCAAGATCAGGCAGCCAGGTCATCGTGCGCAACCGGGTGTACGATATCATGGGGCAGCTGGCCAGGGAGAGCGTTCCTTACCTGGAACCCACCGTGCCGGGCGGATATCTGACGCCGAACTGGAGCCAGCCGGCGACCCACTACACCTACGATGGCCTGGGTCGCATCACCCAGGTGACGCATACGGATGGCAGCGCTGTGGTCACCAGTTACGATCGCTGGACACGTTCGGTCGTGGACGAAAACGGCCATCAACGCAGCTACGCAAGCGATGCATTTGGACAATTGGCGCAGGTGCGCGAATATACAGGTACTGTGCCAACGGTCAGCCTGTATGCAACCACGAACTACGCCTATGATGTGTTGGGCCACCTGACAGTTGTGACAGACACCACTGGTGTCACAACGACGATGGCTTACGATCCGCTGGGGCACAAGGTGGTATGCACGACCCGGATATGGGCAACTGGCAATACAGCTATGACCCGGTGGGCAACCTGGTCAGGCAAATGGATGCCCGTGGTCAATACACGTGTTCGTACTACGATGGTGTCTATCGCCTGCAAGGCAAACATTATCGAAGTGACACCAACTGCCCTGCCACAATACCTGCCTTCACCGGACAAGATGGCATCATGGCGAGCTACGGGTATGACGAAGCTGGCTCTGGCGCCAGCCTGGGACGGCGCACGCGGGCCGATGCGTACCTGGCCGATGGATCCTTGAGTAACCGGGCAACCTGGGCGTATGATCTGCGCGGCCGCACGACGCGAGAGACGCGCGTGATCAATGGGAGTGGCGGAGGCACTTTTATCACCGAGTGGGGGTATGACGCCGCCGATCGCCAGCGGTGGCTGAAATACCCCGGCACACCCACGGTCGAGCAGGTCAACACGGATTACACCGCGCGTGGCCTGGTCAACCGGGTGTTTGCCAGCGGAACCGATTACGTGCAAGATACCACGTATGATGAAGCAGGGCGAGTGATTCAGCGTCGCCTGGGAAGCCTACCGATCCTGGAAACGAGTTTCTGGTACTACGGCTGGGCCGATGTGAATGGGCGTGGGCGCGTAGGGAGCATTGACACCCGCAAATTGAGTGTACCAATGGGTGAGATTCAATCGTTGCATTACTGGTACGATGTCGTCGGCAACGTCAGCCGCATGAGCTACCAGACGCCAGACCCCGAGGCGCCCATTGGGCGTGGCTATCAGTACGACGCTCTGAACCGTCTGACGCGCGTGAATCTGATGAGTCCTGGCACACCTTATCTCCTTGAATCATATGCGTATGCAGAGTCAGGGAACCTGGTTGCCCGCTATCCGGAGGGTGCGCCGGGATACGATTACGGCTATGGCGCACAAGCGGCCGATTGCCCTGAGGGTGCATTGGCCAAAGCGCATGCCGTGGTAGCAGCCGTGACGCTGACCTACGGGCCGACCACCTACTGTTACGACCAGAATGGCAATCTGCGTCGGCAGATAATCGGGGGCGAAAAGGTCTTCTGGTTCGACTACGATGCGGAGAATCACCTGACGGAGATCAGCGGGGATGATGCGGCAACCTTCGTGTACGATGCCGATGGGCAACGGGTGAAGGCAAGCTTTGGCAGCGCCCCCAACATCACCATCGTAGCGTACGCCGGCAACCACTTCGAGCAGCGAACGGTGGGCAGTGTGGTCAGCACTGTCAAAACCTACTTTGCGGGCGGCGTACGAGTGGCGATGCGCACCCAGACGGGTGCGAGCGACGTGTTGCACTGGCTCATGAGCGATGCCCTGGGCAGCACGACCACGGCCACCGGCGCCAATGGTGAGTTGGTGGCATCTACCTTCTACGAGGCTTGGGGTGAGAGTATCCCCGTGGTCGGCGACCTGCCCACCGCGCGACGCTTCACCGGGCAGACGCACGATCCGGTCATCGCCGGCATCTACTACTACGGCGCACGCTATTACGACCCGGCGCTGGGGCGATTTTTGCAGGCCGACACCATCGTCCCCAATCCCCAAAATCCACAAAGTCTTAACAGATACAGCAATGTGCTGAATAACCCTGTCAAATACCGTGATCCCAGCGGCCACATACCATGTTACGGTGATGCGCCGGATGAATGTAGTTGGGCTGGCTACAAAGACCAACCGGCCGGCGCGCGGCGGCACTCGTTGCGTGGGTATGCGCGCTTCTTGGAAAAACAGGTGCAGAAGAATGGGATGACGGCTCTCGACGCCATGACTGATTTGTGGGGGTTCGCGAGCTTGTATGGCAAAGATGCTGTCACGACCTCAGAAGATGTCAGCTACACCCTGGTCGGAAGCGGCGGCACGATGACGCTGCTGGGCGGGTTCATTCTGAAAGGTCAGGAATTCCTGGGTGGCGCACCATTGAACCTGCCGAACTTCGGGGATACTGGCTTCCATCTCAATTATCGAGATCGGCACAATCAACCCTATCACTTCTGGGCGAACGTCAACACGACTGCGCAGGGCGGCAACCTGGGTGAAGGCATCGGGCTTGTCGCCAACGTCGTGCATGAGATGGCCGATCCGTCAGAAGCACTCAAGCCACCCCAGGAGCGCGGGACCTCATGGGAAGATTACTTCCTTTCCCTGAAAGGGCTGGAGATGGGGCAGATGTTGCACTCGGGCGCACTCACCGTGGATCAGGCTGGCAGTTGGATGCAAGCCAACCTCAGCGCGCCGGTGGAACCAGCCTACGATTTCTGGAAATCTACCGGTACAGGTTGGTGGCCGTCCGTCTGGATGCAGCAAGCGGTTGATCTTTTCCGCTGAGGAGGCACGCCATGCTACGATCACGCTATCTCAAGGCCCCAACGATCTCAGTGGGAGGCAAAGTCAGATTGGCGCTCGGCAGCTTGTTATGTACGTGTGATGTGAAATGAGGACTGGACACCACTACCAAAGTTGGGTAAAGTAACGCTGTGATGAAAGTAGCGTTATCTAGGGTAGAGGAGGTGTTTGATGTCCATGTCTATTTGCACGGCAGAGTTGATGCTTGTTACCTACTGTCTGGTCGACGACTGGTATCAGCGCAAAGGCGCACGTCTGCTAGGTCGCACCGTCGGGTCAAAGCCGGAATTCAGCGATAGTGAGGTGCTGACCCTGATGCTGGCGATTGACATTTTCGAGTTCACCAGCGAACGACGTTTTGTCTGCTTCATTCGGGCAGATCACTTGGCGTTGTTTCCCAAGTTGCTCACCCAGAGCCAGTACAATCGTCGTGCGCGCAGTCTGCAGTACTTGCTCAACGAGTTGCGCAAAGAGTGGGCGACCGAACTGGGGGTGCAGTTCGAGCGGCACTTTCTGCTCGACACCACACCCGTCATCGCCATGGGCTATCGGCGGGACAAGAGCCACAGTGACTTTCGCGGTTCAGCCGAGTACGGCTATTGTGCAGCCCGTCGGTTGAAGTACTTCGGCTACAAGTTGGTCATGTTGACCACACTCAATGGCACGCCCTATGCCTTTGAACTCGTGCCCGCCAACACCGATGAGCGCGAGGCTGCCGACGAAATCCTCGATTCACTCCCACCAGACAGCAACGTCTGGTCCGACAAAGGCTTCATCGGTGAAGAGTGGCAAGCCGACTGGTCTCGGCAAGGTGTCCATGTCTGGACGACCAAGCGCGAAAACCAAAAGGTCCAGAATCCCCGCGAATTCGACCGCCTGCTGAACAGCGTCCGTGAACGCATCGAAGGTGCTTTTGACATCTTGAAAGAAGGGGGGCGTTCGGTTGAGCATACGCTCGCCCATACCGTCAAGGGACTCTGCTCTCGCATTATTGCCAAGATCGCTGGTGGCATCCTTCGGTTGTACTTGCGCCGCTTCTTTGCCATTGATGTCCTGACCTACACCGTCAACGCATAGCATTTCACATCACACGTTATGTGTCATTGGCTTGGCTGGATGTGGGTTAGCGCAGATTCCGGACAACATCCACCGTTACGAGACCCGTCAGGCTGCGCGCTATCCCTGGACCGTCGAAGCGATCAATGAAGAACACAAGACCAAGCTGTGCCAGGCGCTGCAACTGGAGATAAATGATCCATTCTGTCAAGCCGGAGCACGCGTCACGACGACCGAACTCATGCACGCCGTGAAACAACGGTTCCCCGTAAACCGGACGACATACCCTGAGGTTGCGACGGCTTTGCAGGGTTTTCCAGTGGCCGTCGAAGAGTCCAAGTTGCCGACAGGTGAGGTGACAAGTCGAAGCTATGCCTACCTGCTGACCCAATTTCACGGATTTTGTACCTACTTTGATATCAATCTAGATACCCAAGTAGTGGAACGGATAGATAACACGAAGGCGCCTGGACTCTCTGACGGGCCAATCCCTGAGGTGTGCGGACCCGCGATGGGGCAACCTTAGGTACGGATACCAGACTGGGCGTTTGCTCAATCAAACGAGTTAAGACCATGAACACAGCAAAGGCACGGTCTGTGGCCTGGTTGCTCTTGGCAAGTTCGGTTGTGCCCGTCCTGATCACCGCCTGCACATCTGAAAGCCTTGCACCGCAACGACCATTCTCTACTGAGTCCATGTTGATGGATGCTACGCTGTTCCCATCAGGATGGCGTAACCGATCCATCATCCCGACTGCCGACTCTCACGGCGCTGTAGAACACATGTTGCGTACTATGGAAGGATTTGGTACGGTGATTCATGAGATCTATCGGTATGAGCGGGTGCGATCGGCGCAGCGTGAGTACCATCGCCAACTAGACGTCTGGTATCCCGGTGCGCGGTATTACGGCGCATGGGAGGAAAAACCCGGGGTGGCAAGGCAACTGGACTTCGCCGACGAGGCCTATGTGGCGTGCGCCAGCTACTATGCACCGCAGGTGAAAGAGGCTAAGCTCTGTGGTATGCTGGCCCGGTATGGCGAGTTCGTCGTCCGATTCTCGGCCGAGATAGCACCCGCGGCCCCCGCGGCGCCGCTGGCCCTTGACGAGGATGAGTTGGGCGAGTTGTTGGTCAAACTCGATGATCGGTGGCAAGCGGCCATGGCATCACTCCCGACGCCATCGCCGTGATCTACCACGAGCTGCGCAATCAGCCCGGTTTTTGGCCACGAATTGCACGAATCGAAACGAAGACAGAAGCTCGATTCGTGCAAATTAGTGAAATTCGTGGCAGAAAAAGCTGGGCGGATTCTTGCCACGAATTGCACGAATTGACACGAAAAGGCCCTGGAATTCGTGAAGATTAGTGAAATTCGTGGCAGAGAAAACTGAGCGGATTCTTGCCACGAAAAGCCCGTTCATGCCGTGGCAGGCTCATCTTCTTCCTCGCCGCCAAAGGCCAGATCGAGGGCTTGGCTGGTGACGATGGCGTAGGTGCGCGTGAGCGTGGCGCTCACCTCGGTGGCGTCCTGGCCCAACGGTGGCGCGCCCAGGCGTTTGAGCAGCACAGCGCCGACTTCAGGCGCAGCAATACTCACGGTGAAATGCTCCAACGGCGCACCCTCTTGCCAAAACGTTGGAATGAGTTCCTCCAGTGGGCGCCCGTCGGTCAGTTTTTCGGCCGCGGCGCCAATCGCGGCCGCAGCGCCATGTCCTTGTCGCTCGGCGCCATATCCTTGTCTCCCGGCGCGCAGCGCACCCAGGATCTCTTCGCGCGTGCGTCCGCGCAGGCGAAAGATGAGGAAGGGGTCCTGGTCGAAACGCTCACCGAGCAGATAGAAGACCGCAGCCAGATGTTTGCACGGGTTGGCCGCATCAGGGCAGGAGCACTTGGTGGTCAGGTCCTGCTGGGTTTGGGGAAAGAGGGAGACCTTGGCCGCGTCGAAGGCGGTCTCGACATCGGGCGGCATCTCGCCGTTGAGCAGGCTGGCCGTAAAAATGGCTTGTGCGGCCAGCGCCGTCAGCACGCGCTCCCACTCCTGGTTTGTCAACTGCCCAATGTTGATGGTGATCTTATACGGAGTTGGTCTGGAGCCTTGCACACGGGCGCTCACCTTGCCCGGCTCGATATTGATCTCCAGAACTTGCCCCTTGCGCGCATAGGCGCGGCCGCGCGCCAGGCGGCCGCTGTCCACCAGGCGCTCCAGGGCAGCAATCCAGCGATCGGCCCACCAACTCTTGGCAAACGCGCCCGTTTGATGCTCAGCGCGGATGCCGTCAGCCCGTAATGGCCGCGACGGCGCAAAGTAGTGATCGTTGTCCTCGCGGTAGGACGCGCGGCGTGGACTCATACCCCCTCCTCGGTCGCCACGGCATCCTGCCGCAGCACGAGCAGATCGCGCAACTGCGCCGTGGAAAGCTCTGTCAACCACGATTCGCCCGCGCCCACGATGCTGTTGGCCAGCTCTTTCTTGCTCTCGATCAGCTGGTCAATTTTCTCTTCCAGGGTGCCCGCGCAGATGAATTTGTGTACCTGCACGTTGCGCTGTTGCCCGATGCGGAACGCGCGATCGGTGGCCTGATTCTCCACGGCCGGATTCCACCAACGGTCGAAGTGAAAGACATGGTTGGCCTGCGTCAGGTTCAAACCCACACCGCCGGCCTTGAGCGAAAGCATGAACAGGCGCGGGCCGTTGCCGCTTTGAAACAGCTTCACCATCTCATCGCGCTGGCGCGCCGGCACGCCGCCGTGCAAAAACAACGGCTCTTCGCCAAAGGATGCGGTCAGGTGCTGCACCAGCATCTCGCCCATCTCGAAGAATTGGCTGAAGATCAGCGCGCTGTCATTGACCGACAGCACCTCTTCCAACATCTCAGACAGACGGTTGAGCTTGCCGGAACGGCCGGCCAAATCGCTGGTCGTGCGGTTGCCCAGGAAGTGCGCGGGATGGTTGCAGACCTGCTTCAGCTTCATGAGCGTAGACAAAACCAGGCCGCGACGCTGCATCCCCTCCGACTCCTCGATCTGCCGCAGAGAATCCTTGACCACCGCCTCGTACAGGGTCGCCTGCTCCGCGGTCAGGTTGCAATAGACCTTCATCTCGTTCTTCTCAGGCAAGTCCTGAATGATAGTTGGGTCGGATTTCACCCGGCGCAGCAGCAGCGGCTGCACCAGGGTCTTGAGTTGCGCGGCCGGTTCGGGCTGGTGATAGCGTTCGATAGGCAACGTAAACTTACTGCGGAAGGATTGCTGCGACCCCAGGTAGCCCGGGTTGAGGAATTCCATGATGGACCACAGATCGGTCAGGCGGTTTTCGACCGGTGTGCCGGTCAGCGCCAGGCGATGACGCGCGGCCAGGCCACGCGCGGCCTGCGCCTGTTTGGTCGTAGGATTCTTGATATTCTGCGCCTCGTCCAGGATGACATCGCCCCAGGCCACCTGCCCCAACAGCTCGCGATCGCGCGCGAGCAGGCTGTAGCTGCTGACGACCACGTCGGTCTGCTGGCTGGCCGTCACGAACTCCTCGCCGCCCAAGCGGTTGGCGCCCTGGTGTACCAGCACGCGCAGCGAGGGCGCAAAGCGCTGAATCTCGCGCTCCCAGTTGCCAAGCACCGACGTGGGGCAGATCAACAGCACCGGGTCAGGCTGCGGGTTCTGTTCACGCCCGTGCAAGACCATGCCGATGGTCTGGATGGTGTTATGGCACACGATGCCGTTGGCGACGAAGTTGTGGCGCCCGGCGATCTCCAGGTCATAGACCCAACCGGTGTACGGCACGGGTTCGATGGCCGTGATGGCGCTGAAGACGGTGACTTGCCCAGGCTCGCCCCCGGCCGGCGGCGTGACACACACAGCATCACCGACTTGCAGATCGTTGGTCCAGCCGGCCGGCGTGAGTAGGCGATGGCGGCGGGTGATGGTTATGCGGCAACCGTTGGCCAGGGTAATGGTGCGCAGGGGCTCCTGCACCTGTTGCCGATAGAGGCGCTGCACCGGCGCGGCCACCAGGCGTCCATCGGCCTCTTGCCGGGCCTGGGCGTGCAGCGACGCCCGCGGCTGCGCCCAGAAGCCTTCCCCATCGAAATACGCCTCCCCGGCGTAGGTGTCCCAAAGAGTCTCGGCCGCCAGCGGCGCACCGTTGACCGTGACGAGCGTCTCTGCGCTCAGGCATTTACCCAGACCCATGTCATCGGCCAGGCAGCCGCCGAGACCCACGCGACGCAAGAAAACCAACCAGGCCAGCCCGCGCTCCTGATACGGACGCAAGGCGCCAACGAAGCCGGACGGCGCCGGCAGTGGCTGCAGTTGATCGTGGTGGCTGAGGTTCTGAAAGAGGTCCTGCAGCCAGGCGTCGAGGGCGACATGGGTGACGGGTAGGCCATCCACCGCGCCCTGCTCGCCATCGCCCAGTGCAAGGTGCATGGCATCCAGGAGGCCCAGCTCGCCCTGGGCGCGACGCTTTTCCCAGAAGCGGATGGCGGCCTCCACCTGTTCGGGCCGAAATTCAACCCATTGCCCGCGAATGTTGACCAGCGGGCTTTTCAATGCAGCCAGGCGCTCGAACTCCTCTTGTGTCAGCGGGTCTTCGCCCAGGGCCAGTTGCCAGTCATACTCCACCACTTTGGCAAACGACAACAGCCCGCTGGCCTCGCTGGCCGTCTGTTTCTGCTTGAGCTTCAGGCGCACGCCCAACGCGGCCGCGCGCTTTTGCCACCAGGGCGGGGTCAGGATACCAAAGCCGCTCTGTTCGAGCAGCGGGGCCGCCTCACGCAGAAAGGTGTAGGCTTCGGGCGTGGTCAGGGCAACGCTACTCGGACACGCCGCGCGCAGGGTCTGTTCGAGCGGGGCAAACAAGCGCGCAGCCTTAGCCAGACCGCTGAGCAAACGCTCTTGCGGCTGCAGCAGGCGGCGATTGAGCAAGGTCAACGTGCTGCTGGCCTCTTGCCACACCTGTTCGGCCGGCACCAACAGGCTTGGATCATCGGTGGCCTGCAGCAGGTAATGCACGACCCAACTACGTTCGCCAGGGGAAGCCGCGGCCGGCGGGGTGGCGAGTTGGAAAGAGACGCGAAAGCCGGCCGTGGTGGCCTGCTGCAAATCCTCCAGCCAGCGATTGATCTGCCCAACCAAGCCGCTGAGTTGAAAGCTGGCGCCGCTCACCTGTGGCTGAGGGCTGAACAGGGCGTCAATCCACGACCGCACCGCGCCGGGCGCCAAGCGGCGGGGCAGCGCGCGTTGCACGGGGCCGGCCCAGGCGCGCACCTGTTGATCCACCCACGTCGTCAGCGCGGCGGTGAGCAGGGTCAGCGGGCCGATGGGGCGCCAGGCGGCGTTGGCCGGCCGCAGGCTGCGACAGGCCGGCGGCATCGCGTTCAGCAGCCATTGGAAACGCGCCTGCTCATCGGCATCCACCCAGGTCGGTTGCCAGCGCGCAACGACGGTTTTGCCTGCTTCCTCCAGGGTGGGGATATAGCGCTGGCGGGCCAGGAGTTCCAGGGCAAAGCGCGCCGCCGCAATCCAGAAGCGCAGGTCGGCGCCCAGGGTGACGCCGGGCGCGGCTGCAGTGGGCCAGGTGACCAGGGCACTCAAGGCGGCCGGCGCGGTGAGCGCCAAGCCATCAATCGCCCAATCGGCCAGGGTCGGTTGCGCGTCGCCCTGCGCGCTCAAGGGCCTGGCCGTCAGCGGCTGTCCATCGTCGGTGGGCAGGCGGGCCAGGGCGCTGCTTTTGGTCACACCGCTGCCCGTGCTGAGCCGCGCCGCGGTCAACAGGCTGGATGTGGGCGCCTGGGCCGGATGCCCGGCCGGCTTGCGTGGGGCCGCGCGGCGGCGCCCCTTACGCCCCTCAGCGTCGGCCGCAACCTCGCCCCAGATGAAAAATGTTTCGACCGTCTCGGCAGCCAACCAGGATGCATGTAAAATGAGCATGAATGTGACTCAATCTAAGTTGAGCGGCTTACAGCAAGCGCGCCAGGGCCGCCTTGTCCACTTTGCCCGCAGCGGTCAGCGGCAGGCTGTCACTGATCCGAAACTCGGCCGGCGTCTTGTAGCGCGCCAGACCATGCCGGCAATGGGCGCGCAACTCTTGCACGGTCAACGGCATGTTGGGATGCGGCAACACAAAGGCCACGCCAACCTCACCCATGACCGGGTCCGGCTTGCCCAGGCACGCGCAGCAGGCGACCTTGGGATGCTCCGCCAGGTAGGCTTCGATCTCCGCCGGATAGACGTTGAAGCCGCCGGTGATGAACATCTCTTTGCTCCGCCCCACGACCGTCAGGTAGCCTTGCTCATCCAGGCGGCCGATGTCGCCCGTGTAGAGCCAGCCGTCGGCGGCGAGCGCGGTATCGTTGTCTAGCGGAGTTTGCACATAACCCTTCATCACGCAGGGTCCGCGTACGGCGATCTCGCCGATCTGGCCTGGCGGCAGCGTTTGGCGGGCGCTGTCCACGATGCGTACGTCGAACTCAGACGCAGCGCGGCCAGCCGTGCGCACCAGCGTATCGGCGTTGTCGGTGGGGCGGGTGTAAGTCACCATGCCGGCGGATTCGGTCAAGCCATAGCCATGCACGGCAAAAGGCGCCAGGGATGCAATGCGCCGCATGGCGGTCGGAGGGGTGGGCGCGCCCGCGACGATGGTCATGCGCAGGGAGGACAGGTCGAAATCGGCGAAATGGGGCAGCAGGAACTCCATGATCCACATCGTCGGCACCTGGCCCAGGATCGTGACCCGCTCCTGGGCCACCAGGGTGAGGGTGTCAACGGGGTGAAAGCGCTCCAGCATGATGAGGGCAGCGCCGCTGAACATGGCGCCCACGGTGATGAGCACCGCGCCGCTGACATGATTCATGGGCAGGTGCAGGATGATGCGGTCAGTGCTGCGGAAGCCGAGGTGACGGACCTGCGCGCTGATGTTGCTGATGATGTTGGCATGGCTGAGCCGCGCGCCTTTGGGTGCGCCGGTGGTGCCGCCGGTGAAAACGATCAAGGCATCATCGTCGGCTTGCAGCTGCGCCTGCCGCGCGGTCAGGGCGGCGCTCAACCCGGGTTGAGCCTGGGCGGTCATGAGATCGGTCAACAGATGGGCGCCATCGGCAACGCCATCCGCATGAGTCATGGCATCGCCGATGATGACCAGGTGACGCACGCTGGTCAGGGTGGACAGGAAGGGCTGCAAGCGGGCGGCCGCATCGGCCTGCAGCACCAGGAGCACCGGTCGCGCCAGCGGGGCCAGGCGGCTGACCTCCAGGGGCGTGTACTGGCTGTTGAAGCCGGCCAGGACCGCGCCGCAGCGCATGGCCGCCAGGTAGGTAATGATGTATTCGGGCCGCGTGGTACACTGCAGGCCGATACAGTCGCCGTGTTCGATGCCCAGGGCCATGAACGCGGCGGCCAACCGATCAACCTGCTGCGCCAGCATCCGCCAGGTGAGCCGCATGTCCTGAAAAACAATCGCTTCTCGGTCGGGCCACCGGTCGGCCGCGGCGTCGAGAAGGGCGCTCAGATGGGTAGCTGCTGGATGCGTCATTCCTGCTCCTTGATCACAATTCTACCATGACGGAGCCGTTTTTGCTAATGCATGAATTCTTGGATCGTCACCATCCAAAGCGTTCTTCGCGCCAGGGGTCGCCTTCCATGTGATAGCCGTTCTGCTCCCAGAAGCCGGGGCGGTCGCCGGCCATGAACTCCAGGCCGCGCAGCCACTTGGCGCTCTTCCAAAAGTATTTGGTGGGCGCCAGCATGCGCAGCGGATAGCCGTGCTCCGGCGTCAGCGGTTTGCCGTCATATTCGAAGGCCAGCATGGCGTCCGGGTCTGCCGCCAGGATTTCCAGGCTGATGTTGGTGGTGAAGCCATTCTCGCCGTGCTCCATCAGATGGGTAGCTTCGGGCTTGACCTGCACCAGTTTCAGCACCTCACTCCAGGGCACGCCGGTCCAGGTCGTGTCCAGCTTGCTCCAGCGCGTCACGCAATGGATATCGGCCGTGATCGTCTTGCGCGGCAGCGCCATCAACTGATCCCACGTCAGGCGCAGCGGTTCCGCGACCAGGCCGAAGATGCGGAAGTCCCACTTGGACAAATCCCGGTAGGCCGGCACGCTGCCGTAGTGCAGCACCGGGAAGCGCTCGGACAACACCTGTCCCGGCGGTACGCGCTGGTTGGCCGATCGCGTCGGCACATTGGCCTTCTTCAGGCGCTCCACTTTCTTCGATGGATTATCGAACCACATAGACTGTCTCCCATCAGTAATCCAGGATGACCGGATTGCCCATCTTGCAGGCATCCATCGGCATAGTCCTGGTTGGCGCACGTTTATTACAGGCCAATACAGGCTATGACTGTGCCGAGGCGTACTCAGTCACTGTGTGGCTACTCAGCCTGCCAGGAATGCGGACAGGATTGCCAGAATTCACAGGATATTTGAGCTTTCGCGTGTGCTCTGTGGTACAATCTGCTTGTCGGGGACCCCCGCACTCCCAGCCGTAGATTCTCAGGTCAGAAAGTCGGGTATTCCTGTGCGCTCAACGCTTCTTCTGCCATCATCACGCCTGGTTTGGCGCCGCGTCGGCGGCGTCAGCCTGTGGCTTTGCCTGCTGCTGAGCGTGGTCGCCGTCGGCCTGCGCGGCGCGCAGGCGCAATCCGCCACGCCGACCCCTGTCCCAGATCTGCCGTTCACACAGATCTTGCCCGCGCAGGCCGAGCCGATTTTCACCGACACCTTCGACGGCCCTGGCAACGGCGGTTTGCCCGTGCTGACCGATGCTCGTCGCACCACGGCCTATGCCGATGGTCAGTACATTGTCACCGTGGCGCTCCAAGATCAGAGCGTCTCGCCTGGTTGGGCGCAGTTTTACACCGACATGGCGTTCGAGGTGGAAGCAACCTGGCAAGCCGTGGGCAGTCAAAGCGGCGTTGGTTTGCGCTTTCGCGTCCGTGACGATCATGCCTACCTGTTTCTAATCGAGGCAGACGGCTGGTTCACCCTGCGCCGCCAATTGGAGACGGAGACGACACTGGCGGAGGGAACCTCGCCCTTCATCAATCAAGGCGTGGCCAGCAACCGCTTGGGCGTGGTGGCCGATGGGAACCGCATTTCTGTTTATGCCAACGGGCACCTCCTGAGCGCGGTAACCGATGATGCACTGACCACGGGCCAGATCATGCTGGAGGTGCGATCTGGCGACCCGGACCCAGTGCGGTTGGCGTTCGAAAATGCAACGGTGTGGGGCTGGCCGCAGCCTCCGTCGCCAACACCAACCCCTGTCTTTTTGCCCAAGCTGCCGGTCGGCGCGTCGTTGGCGTTTTCCGACACCTTTGATCTGCGCCAGGACGTCACGTTAGACCAGGGTGTCACAACCAGTTCGCAGCGCTTCTATGGCGCGGGCAACTATCACATCATGGTGACCGCGCCCCAGGATTATTGGCAAAGTGCGTGGGGAAAGACTCTCTATCGTGATTTTGCCGCCGCTGTGTGGGTTGAGTTTACCGATAACTCAACCGATGGCAGCGCCGGGCTGGCCCTGCGTGCCCAGTCGGCTGCCGGGGATAGCTACCAATTCCTCCTCTCTCCGCAAGGTCACTATCTGTTGCGCAAGAATCGAGGTGGCGTCCCCTCCATCCTGGCCGAAGGACAGGCGGCGTCATTCCTCAAGGCGAACGCGGCCCGCAACGAGCTAAGCGCACTCGTCAACAACGATCGCTTTACGCTCTTTGTCAACGGCCAACAGGTCGCCGCCGTGTCCGATGACACCTACCGCGAGGGCTACGTGGGCCTGGTGGCCGTGGCACAGCAGACGCCGGTTCACGCGATCTTTCGCGACGCATCCATCTTCACCTGGCCGGAAACCGCATCATTCAACGATGCCCTGCCCGCGAACGCACGACTGCAAGCGACCGAGACTTTCGACGATCCCGCCAGCGGCTTCATGCGCAACGAACATTTGGATGACCGCGAGCGCTACTATGCCGACGGGCAATACCATGTCGTGGTGCATGAACCGGCCAATAGTTGGATGGCCGTTGACAGCGGGAGCTTCGCTGATTTCGCCGCAGAGGTCGAAATCAGCCCGCAGCTCGCCGGCGCGGACCATGTCGCCGGCCTGGTCTTTCGCTATCAGAACGAAACCAACCATTACCAATTCGTCATTCGCCAGGACGGCTTCTACGGCCTGAGTCGCTTTCAGACCGGTCAAGATGCCACCCTGGTCAGTTGGCGTTCATCAGAATTCATCGAACGCGGCGCGGTGACCAACACCCTCGGCCTGATTGCCAACGGCGCGCAACTATCGCTGTATGCGAACGGACACCTCCTGGGCCTGGCCGATGATGCCGCATTCAGCGGCGGCAAGCTGGGCCTGGTTGCTTTTGCCGGCGCTGTGCCGCCCGACAACCACGTTGCGTTCGACAATCTGCGCACCTGGACCTGGTCGGCCGACATTGCTACAGAGTCGAGTTCGCCGTGGACCGCCATTGGCGGCATCCTCCTGGTTCTTTTCATCACGGTCTTGACCAGTTACAACCGAATCCTGGATCTGCTCCTGCCGTCCTCCGTAACCGCGATCAAGCTCGGCCCCTTGACGATTCCCCTCAATAGAACAGGCGCTCCATACATGCCCCGCGCCGGTGATTTTGCCTCCAGGGCCGGCAGCGTCTACACCCTGGTGGAACCTCCGCAGCCAGACGCCGAAAAAGGGACGCAAACCGCCGCGGACACGCACCCCGGGGCGCGTCCAACCGGCCGCACACCGCTGCCCTGAAGCCCATCTGGCCGCTGCTCGACAGGTCAACCGCGGTCACCCCGGCGCCACTGCACCGCAACCCGTACATCGTCGGCCCCCCGGTGGAAGACCGCGCGCTGTTCTTTGGCCGCGAGGATGTCTTCGACTATGTGCGCAGCGGTCTGGCCACGCGCGCGGACAATGTCACCCTGGTGCTCTACGGCGGCCGGCGCACCGGCAAGACCTCCGTGCTGCGCCAGATTCAGCGCGGGCGCCTGGGAACGACCTTTGCGCCGGTCTACGTGGACATGCAGGTCATGGCGGAAGTGGATACGCACGAGTTTTTTGGCAAGATCGGTCGCGCCATCAGCCTGGCCTTGCCGGAGGCGCCTTTGCAGGCGAGTCTGGACGCACTGGCCGACCGCGGACAGAACGCCTACAGCCTGTTCGAAGCCCTGCTGATGCAGGCGACTCAGGCCGCGGGACAACGCACCCTCTTGCTGATGTTCGACGAGTACGAAATCCTGGAGCGCCTGGTGGATGGCGGCCGCCTGAGCGCCGACATCTTCCCCTATCTCAAGAGCCTGATGGAGCAGCCGCGGCGCCTGGCCTTCCTGTTCACCGGCTCGCGGCCGCTGGAGGAAATGCGCGGCCAATACTGGGACTGGGCGCGCACCTTCAGCCCGGCCCGCTACAAGCGCATCAGTTTCCTGACCGATGACGCCGCCCGCCGCCTGATCGTGGAACCGGTCGAATCGTTTCTGACCTACGATGAGGCTGCACTGGCCGCGGTCTTGCGCCTGGGCGCTGGCCACCCCTATTTTACGCAGGGCCTCTGTTCCACCATCGTAGACGCCGCGCTGCAGGAGTCACAGCCGACCGTCAGCCTCGCAGCGCTGCAGGAGGCCGTGACCGACCTGGTGGAAAACCCGTTACCGCACATGATCTACCTGTGGAATGAGGCTAATCGCGCGGAACGACTGGTGCTGGCGGGGTTGGCGGCTTTTCTCACGGATGGCGACGCCTGGCTCAGCGCGGCCGCGTTGACCGCGCAACTGGAACCACACCACAGCGGCCTGACGCCCGACCAGGAGCGAACCGCCCTGGCCGCGTTGGTGCGCCAGGAACTGTTGGAGCGCCAGGACGATCGCTTCCGCTATCGGATTGATTTCTTGCGTCACTGGATTGCGGAAGATCACAGCCTGTGGCAGACGCTGGCTGAACACTGAAGACACTGAAGACACTGAAGAACGTGCAGGCAAGCCAGGAGCATCTGCTCATGCGCCCCGCCAAGGATCCGCCATGACGACGAACCCATACCTCAACCGCAAGATGATCACGAACCCGGCCGAGTTCTTTGGCCGGGAGCGCGAGCTGCGCAAGATTCTCGCGCGCATCGGCAATCAGCGGCCGCAGTCGGTGGCGGTGGTGGGCGAACGGCGCATCGGCAAATCGTCGCTGCTCTACCAGGCCTATCACCCCGCCAACCGGCAGGCATCTATTCCCGATGCAGCCAGCCTGGTGTGCGTCTTCATGGATCTGTCAGAGCGCAAGGACTATCAGGCCGCGCAGATTTTCCAGGCGCTCTTTGCCGAACTGAGCCGCGCCCTGGGCGAAACGATCACCTCCGACGCGGGCAGCGGCTATGACACCTTCAAGGCGGCCGTACAGCGCATCGAAGCCTCGGGCCGGCGTCTGGTGATCTTCTTCGACGAGTTCGAGGCCATTGCCAGCAACCCGAACATTCCCGCGGCCAATGTGACCGAGTTCCTGGCCTTTCTACGCGGTATTGCCAACAGCCATGCTGTGGCTTACGTCACCTCATCGCAAATTGATCTGCAGGAGTTGGGGCACAGCGGGGAGATCAAAGAATCGCCCTTCTTCAACATCTTTACGCGGGTTTCGCTCGGCCCCTTCAGTCGTGAAGAAGCGCTGGCGCTGATCGCACAGCCCTCGGCCGCGGCCGGCCGACCGCTGGCGCCCTACGCCGACACACTGCTGCAGTGGGCCGGAACGCATCCCTTCTTCTTGCAGACTGCCTGTGCCGTGTTGTTCGAGTGGCACAACGGCCAGGGCGTCAGCCATCAAGACATGACGCGGGCTGCCATCGAATTTGCGGACGAAACTGAGGATCATTTCCAGTACATCTGGCAGCATCTGAAAGCTGAAGAGCGCAGTGTCCTGCGCAGCCTGGCGACCGGCGTCCCCGTGCCGGACACGCAGCACTATCTCCTGCGCCAACTCGAACGCCGCGGTTACATCGTGTCGTGGGCCGGTCTGCCCAGGATCTTCTCTTCTATTTTCGCGGGCCTCATTCCGCAATGGCCGTCGTAACAACCTCTACGCGGCCAGCACCTGCCAGGCGATGCGCAGGCCGAGCAGCAGGACGATCAGGTTGCCGAGCAGGCTGGTGAGGAGCTGAAAGCGGGGCGAGAGACGGCGATGGGCCGCCGCGCCGATCAAGGCGAGGAGCGACTGCCACGAGAGGGAGGCCACGGCCGCGCCCAGGACGAACACGACGCGGCCCGCGGTCGTTGCCAGGTGACCGGCGCCGTTGCCCAGGATCAGCGAGCCGAAGTAGGCGACGGTCAGCGGGTTGAGGAGGGTCAGGCCCAGGAACTGCGTGTAGGTGCGCCAGGCGCTGGCGGCCACGACCGGGTCTGGCGCGGCGCCGGCCGTGCGGCGATGCAAGCGCCACAAGCCCCAGCCGCCCAGGGCAAGCAGCACCAGCGCGCTGAGCAGACGCAGCGTCACGGCAAACGGCGCCAGCGCCAGGGCCAGAGTCTGTCCGGCCACTGCGGCCAGCGCGGCGTAGAGCAGATCGGCCGAGGCCGCGCCGGCGCCGGCCATGAAACCAGCGATAAAGCCGCCGCGCAGGGCCGTATCCACAATCAGAATGGCAATCGCGCCCACCGGTATGGCAATACCATAGCCGGCAATCACGCCTTCTCCAAACGCTCGCCAGTCCATCGTCTCGCTCGATACAGTCATTATTTAGCGAAGTACGCGCGCGTCGCCGACGCGACGGGTGACGCGGATGCTGTCCAGGTATTCGAGCAGCGCCAGTGCGTATTTGCGGCTGGTGTTGAAGCGGTCGCGCACCTGCGCGACGGTGACGCTGCCCTCCTGCTGGATGATCTCTTTGACCGCGGCCAGCAGTTCTTGATACGTCGCCGCGTTGAAGGCCACATCCTCGTTGAGTTTGACCAACTGCCCCTGCTCCAACAGCGCGGCCAGCAGCTCATCGCCCAGCGCCGCGCGCACCTCGGCCAGGCCGGGCGGCGTGTACGGCTGCTGCCGAAACGCGGCCAGTTGGCGCTTGACCAGCGCCTGCTGGCTGGCGTCGAAGGTCACCGCGTGGCCGGCCCGCCGCACAGCCGCCTCGCTGACGTGCAGCAGCCCCGTGCCTTCGGCGTAGCTCAGCAGGTCGTTGAAAGCCCGCGGCGCCAATGGCGCGGAGCGTCCCTGGTCCAGCCGTGATTTCAATTCCCCTTTGGGCATCCCGCCACGCAAGGGAAAGGCGCGATGGGTCTCGTCCAGGATGGCGCTCAGCCGGCCGCTGACCTGACCCCATCCGCTGCGTGAGATGACCAGCGTCTCCGACCCCGGCTCTGCGGCGCCGCCCAGCACGATCACATCGCCGGCCGCGCGGGCCTCCAGCAGGGCCGCCTGCGCCAGGTGGTCAGCCAGGCCGCTGCGGCCATGCACACTGCGCACCGGCGCCGGTTCCTCCTTGCTCAGCGCCTGCAGCCAGATTTCGGCCGGCGTGCCGTGCGACAGGGTTTCCAGGCGGTTGATCGTCTCAGGCCGGAAGCGCCGCCAGCGCCGCGCCGGACGTGCATCCACCACAAGCCCGCCGCCCAGGGTGTGGCTGGGCGAAGGCTGGCGGATGATGAAATGATCGCCCCGCGCCAGGGCCAGCGGTCGTTCCAGGCGAAGTTGCACCCAGCCCTGGCGTCCTGGCTCCAAAATCTCACAGTCCAGCAGGCGCACATAGGCCGGCACCTCGGCCGCGCCGCTGAAGACATCTACCAACTGATTGTGTTTGAGAGGCGCCACCGTGGGCAACAGCCGCACGCTCACATCGAGCAGGATGCTGTTGCTCAGACTGCCCGGCACGCAAATCACCTGGCCGCGCGGCACTTCATCGGGTCGCACGCCAATCAGGTTGACCGCCACGCGGCTGCCCGGCCGCGCGGACTCCACTTTTTCCTTGTGGGTCTGCAACCCGCGCACGCGACTCTTCAGGCCGGCCGGCAAAATCTCAACCTCATCGCCGACATGCAGCACGCCATCGAGCAAGGTGCCGGTGACCACGGTGCCGAAGCCGGCGATGCTAAACGAACGATCCACGGCCAGGCGCGGCCGTCCACGGTCCGGCCGCGCCGGCGCCTGTGCCAACTGGCGGGCCAGGGTCTGCAGCAGGGCTTCCAGGCCCAGCCGCTTGCGCGCGGACACCGGCGCCATCGGCGCGCCGGCCAGGCAGGTGGGGGCCAGCAAATCCTTAATCTCTTCCTGCACCAGCTCGATCCAGTCCGGATCGTCAACCATGTCAATTTTGGTCAGGGCGACCACGCTGGTGGGAATCTGCAACAGGTCGAGGATGGCGACATGCTCACGCGTCTGCGGCATGACCCCTTCATCGGCCGCCACGACCAGCAGCGCCGCATCGATGCCGCCCACGCCGGCCAGCATGTTCTTGATGAAGTCAATGTGGCCCGGCACATCCACCACGCCCACGCGCTCGGTCTGTCCGTTGACCGCGGGCAGCGTCATCCAGGCGAAGCCCAGGTCAATCGTCATCTCACGCGCTTTTTCTTCTTGCAGCCGGTCTGGATCCATCCCGGTCAGGGCCATCACCAGGGTAGATTTACCATGATCCACATGGCCGGCCGTTCCAATGACTCGCATTTCCGCTCACTCCCCGTGCGTTGCGGCGCGATCCTTGAGCGATTCTTCGAGTTGCCCCAGCCAGCGCTGAGCCTCGGCCAGGCGCGACAGGCCGTGTGTCTCGTGCAAACGCCACAGGCGTTGAATCTGCCCGTCGTGTACCCGCTGGCGTTCTTCCAACGAGGGGAAGCGTGCGGCCAACTGGCGGTTGATCTTGTCCTGCTCCTGCACCTCATGCTCCCACTGCAACACCTGGCGCTTCCAACGCTTTTCGTTTTCCGCCTGCCAGGTTTCCATCTCCCTGCGCTGGCGATCTTCGGTCAGGCGCTCCAACTCCGCCACCTGGTTCATATCGCGGCGTATCGCCTCCTGGAATCCAGCGATCTCCGCAACGGCATATTTGCTCACTTCGAGTTGCTCAGAAAAAGCCAACATAGCCTCGCGCTGACGGGCGATGATCTCGCGCTGCGCCACAAATTCATCCTGCCATTTCGTCATCTCACGCTGGCGATCCACATCCACCACGCGCATCTGCTCGATGAACTGCTGCTGCTCGCGCTTGATGTCCTGCGGAATGGGCTGAATACTGACCACCGTGCGCTCCAACTTCTGCAGCTTCTCCTGCATCATCGGCGTCTTACTGGCCTGCTCCTCGATGCGCTTGAACAAATCAACAGTTTCTTGCTGCAACTGCACGATGCGTTTATTGTCCTGCACCCGCTGTTCGCCCAGATAGGGCAAGCTGCGCGTACGCTCATCCACATCCTTACCCAGCGACGCCACGCTTTGGCGCAGATTGAGTACCAGCTCGCTCAAACGCTGATCTTCCGAACGACGCAGCGCCAGTTCTTCCTCGATGCGCCCAAAGCGGTTCAGTTCCTTGCGAATCTCGCTGACATTGCGCGCCACGGTCTCGCGGTCGCTCACCCGCAGACGCTCGCGCTCGCGCAGATCGGTATCAATCTGCTCCTCGCGCTTCTGCAGCATCAGCACAACCTCGTTCTTCAACTGCTGCAGCGCCTCGTCCACCTGGGTAAAGCGCACCAACTGCGACTGGGTGCTGACCAGGCGCCCCTCCATCTCCTGGATCCGGCGTGCCTGCTCCACCAACTCAACGCTGAGGCTCTCGATCCGCTGTTGTAGCTTGGTGACTTCACCCCGGTCCCGACGATGTTCCTCGTCCAACCAGGAGACCATCTGCGCCAATTGTGTTGTATCCATGAACCCTCTTTTTTTGTACGTCTGCCGTCCCCGTTACCGCTGTCCATTATAGCATGAGTCTATGACCGCGCAAGACTCCCGAAGTCCGCGATACCATTTGACGGAGTCAACACCTGATGGTAAGATGTCGCCCGGCCCTTTCTTCTGAATCCCGAACCCCGAATCCCGTGCATCCCACTGGGGAAACAACATCTCTATGCGTATCGGAATTGATGCACGCATCGCCTACTACACCCGTGCCGGCATCGGCCAGTACACCTGGCGCTTGATCCAGGCCCTGGCTGCGCTTGACCGTGCCGATGAATTCCACATCTTCAGACACCGTAAAGACCGGACCCAGTTCACGCGCCAGGGCAATTTTCAACACCACGCGGTCTGGACGCCCAGCCACAACCGGTTCGAGATCTACCTGCTGGGCCTGGAGTTGATCTGGTCAGGCCTGGAACTCGATATTCTGCACAGTACCGACTTCATCCCGCCCCAATGGCAACCGCGCGGCTGCAAATCGGTCATCACCATTCACGACCTGGCTTTCATGCACTATCCGCACTTCCTGACCAAAGCCAGCGCCCGCTACTACGGTCAGATCGAAGACGCGGTCAAGCGCGCCGATCACATCATCGCTGTCTCCAACAGCACCCGTCGCGACATCGTCAACCTGCTCGGCGTGGAAGAGCAGAAAATCACCGTCATCTACGAGGCGCCCAATCCCATCTACCGCCCCATGGATCGCGCCCACGCCCTGGCGCAGGTGCAAGCTCGCTACCCCGTGCCCGACGATTTCATCCTGTTCGTCAGCACCATCGAACCACGCAAGAACGTGCAAGGGCTGCTCAAAGCCTTCCGCCGCCTGCTCGACGACTACAAACTCGATGTCACCCTCGTCCTGGCCGGCGCCAGGGGCTGGCTTTCGCAGGAGGCCTACGACCTGGTGCATGAGTTGAAGCTCGACAAGCGCTGCCTCTTCCTCGGCGCGGTGGATGATGAAGACCTGGTTTTCCTCTTCAACGCCGCGCGCTGCCTGGCCTATCCATCCTTCTACGAAGGCTTTGGCTTACCGCCGCTGGAAGCCATGACCTGCGGCACCCCCACCGTCGTCGCCAATGTCTCCAGCCTGCCGGAAGTGGTCGGCGATGCCGCTCTGTTGGTGGCCCCCAACGACACCGAGGAACTGACTGTCGCGCTCTGGCGGCTGCTCACCGACGACCAACTCTGGTTGGAATTACAGCAGAAGGGGTTCAAACGCGCCGAGCGCTTCTCCTGGGCGCGCGCAGCACGTGAAACCCGCGCCGTCTACCAGTGCGTCAGTGCAGCAGTCCCGGTGTCTCTGCCATCCCCACGCACGGAGCCTTGAGATCGTCTGGTGGCCCGCCTGCTCATTCTCACACCGCAACTGCCCTTTCCTCCGCACCAGGGCACCACCATCCGCAATTTCAACCTGATTGCCCGCCTGGCCCCGCGTCATGACATTGACCTGCTCAGCCTGATGCAGCCGACCGACCTGGCGCCGGCCCAAACGCCGCTGCCCGCGCTGTGCCGCCAGGTGATTGCCTTGCCGGCGCCGCCGCCCCGCGCGGCCTGGCGTCGTCTCCTCACCACCATCAGCACACCGCTGCCCGACATGGCGCTGCGCCTGGCCGGTGTGCGCGCCTTCCAGGACACCCTGCTCAACCTGGTGCAAACGACACCCTACGCCGTGCTGCAGGTCGAAGGCATCGAAATGGCGCCCTACGTCACCTGGCTGCAACGGCAACCCGCGTGGGCAAGCGCGCGCCAGGCCGGTCATCTACGCCTGGTCTTCGACGATCACAACGCCGAGACCATCCTGCAGCAGCGCACCGCCCTGGCCGATCTGCGCCACCCCGCGCGTTGGGCCGGCGCGGCCTACTCCCTGGTGCAATGGCGCAAACTGGCCGCGTACGAAGCCGCCCTCTGCCGCCTGGCCGACCGCGTCGTCGCCGTCTCGCCAGCCGATGCCGACGCCTTGCGCCGCCTGTGGCCCGACATCGCCGTCACCGTCGTGCCCAACGGCGTGGATCTGCAAACCTTTGCGCCCGACTGCTGCGCTCCCGCGCCGGAAATGACCGCGCCGGCCCTGGTCTTCAGCGGCAAGATGGACTACCGCCCCAATGTGGACGCCGTGCTCTGGTTTGCCGACGAAATTCTGCCACGCGTACGCGCCCATGAACCCGCCGCACACTTCTGGATCGTCGGCCAGCAGCCACATCCCCGTCTGGCCCGACTGGCCGACCGCCCCGACATCACCCTCACCGGCCGCGTGCCCGACGTGCGCCCCTTCCTGGTCGGCGCGACCGTGTGCGTGCTGCCTTTCCGCATGGGCAGCGGCACGCGCCTCAAAGTCCTGGAAGCGCTGGCCCTGGGCCGGGCCGTCGTCTCCACCACCCTGGGCGCCGAAGGCTTCGGCCTGCGTGACGGCCACGAGCTGCGCCTGGCCGACAGCGCCGCAGCGTTCGCCCAGGTCGTGGTCGCCCTGCTGGCCGACGCGGCGCAGCGCGCGCGCCTGGGCGCGCAGGCGCACGCCTTCGCCACGGCCAACTACGGCTGGGAACGCATCGTCCCCCGACTCGAAGCGGTCTACGCGCCGTGAACGATGCCCTGAATTGGCCGGCGCCGGCACAGGCTGCCCTGGCCGCACGCCATCAGGCAGAAAGCACCGCCGGCCGGCAGCGCAGCGCCCGTCAAACCCTGCGCCTGCTGCTCCTGCGCAGCCTGGCGCCCGTCAGCCGTTGGACCACACCCGCCCCGCCGACCGCGCCGCCGCAGCGTGTGCTGCTCATCCGGCCCGATCATCTGGGCGATCTGCTCTTCACCACGCCGGCCCTGCAGCGCCTGCGCCAGGTCTGGCCCAACGCGCACATCACCGCGCTGGTTGGCCCCTGGGGTCAGCCCATTCTGGCCGACCACCCGGCGCTGGACGAGATCCTGACCCTCCCTTTTCCCGGTTTCACGCGCCAGCCCGCCACCAGTCCCTGGGCGCCGTACCGGCTCCTTGCCGCGGAGGCTGACCGCCTGCGCGCCGGCCATTTCGACCTGGCGCTCATTCTGCGCTTCGACCATTGGTGGGGCGCCTGGCTGGCCCAACGTGCCCACATCCCCCGCCGCTTCGGCTTTGCCGTCCCCGAATGTGCCCCCTTCCTCACCACCGCCGTTCCCTACGTCCCGCGGCGCCACGAGGTCGAACAAAACCTGGCGCTGGTTGCCGCGGCCAGCGGCCAGCCGGAGATCACACCAGGGCCGCTGCACTTCAGCGTGCCGCCGGCCGCCGCGGCCTGGGCCGCTGCCTGGCTGGCTGGCCGCAGCCTGGCTGACCGGCCGCTCGTCGCACTGCTGCCGGGCGCGGGCGCGGCCGTCAAACTCTGGCGCGCCGAGTCCTGGGCCGCGCTGGCCGCCGCCCTGCAGGCACGAGGGCTGACCCCGCTCCTGGCCGGCGGCGCCGGCGAGGTCGCCCTGGCGCAGGCCATCAACCCCGGCCTGCCAGAACCTCTGCCTTCCGCGGTCGGTGAAACCAGCCTGGCGCAGTTAGCCGCCCTCCTGCAGCGCAGCGCCCTGGTCATCGGCCTGGACAGCGGCCCCATGCACCTGGCCGCGGCGCTGGGCGTTCCCACCATCCACCTCTACGGCCCGGTGAGCGCGGCCAGCTTTGGCCCCTGGGGCGATCCGGCGCGTCATCGGGTCATCACCTCCGCCTGGGCCTGCATCCCCTGCAATCGGCTCGACTTCACGGACGCCGACCTGCCCCTGCATCCCTGCGTGCGCGCCATCACCGTCGAGCAAGTGCTGGCCGCCCTGCCCGCCGCAGTGTCCTGAATCAAACCCTACTCGCTACATATTCTTGTGGTCACGCCATGCCTGGTGTACAATAGAGCTTATGGACAATAGTAACCTCGTGCTCGCAGAAGACAAACATTGGTGGTTCGCCAGTCGCACGCGGGCCATCTTGGGCCTGCTGGACCGCTTCCTGCCGGCCGACCCCCAACGCCTGGTGCTTGACGTGGGCTGTGGCGCGGGCAACATGGCGCATCACCTCGCTCATTATGGTCGCGTCATCGGCATTGACCCCAATCCCAAACCGCTGCGCGTGGCGCAGGCGCGTGGGTTGGACGTGCGCGAGGGCAGCGCCGACGCCCTGCCCTTTGCCGACGCCGCCTTTGGCCTGGTGGCGCTGCTCGACACCGTGGAGCATGTGCCCAACGAGACCGGCGTCTTTGCCGAATGTTACCGGGTCCTGCGTCCTGGCGGGCACCTGTTGATTACCGTTCCCGCGCTGATGGCGCTGTGGAGCCAGAACGACGTTCTCAACGCCCATCAACGGCGCTACACCGCGCCCGAGCTGGCCTCCAAGCTGCAACAGCAGGACTTCCAGGTGCTGCACAAGAGCTACAACAACTTCTTCATCTTTCCGCTGGCGGCCAGCTTGATTCTGCTGCGTCGCGGCCGGGCCGAGCCTAAACTGGCGTCGCCCCATTTCGATGACGAAGCCTACCAGGTTGAAATGGAAGCGGCGTCGCCCCTGGTCAACACCGTGCTGACGGGCGTGGGCAAAGTCGAAGCGGCCCTGGTTCGGCGCCTGGCGCTGCCCATCGGCACATCCATCATCTGCCTGGCGCGCAAGCCTCTACGATAGTGAAAGGCTTCTGCGTATGCCTGCTCCACATCGAAATTCATCCGCTGATTTTTCCTGGGCATTATGGCTCCTCGAAGGGTTCGCGGGCCTACGCAACGAAACAGAACAGTTCCGCCCACCGGATGAGTTTTGGACGCACATGCATGCATCCGAACGTGAGTTCCTGCTGGCCTGGCGCATCCTGATTGACAATGCACTGGAGCGCAATGCAGCCAAATCGGCCGCGGCTTCCCCCGCCAATAAAGAGGTCATCGTCCCCCGACGCCAGAGCATTGACATTGAGTTCTAACTTACTGCCCCGTGTCGCGCCGCTGCTTCTCCTGGTCGGCGGGCTGATGATTACCCTGGGCGCCTGCGCTCCCATCGCCCCCCCCACAGCCACGTGGACGCCAACACCCACGCCATCGTCCACACCGACGCTGACCCCAAGCCTCACACCGACGCTAACCCCAAGCGTCGCGCCGACGCTGACCCCAAGCCTCACGCCGACGCCTTCTGCCACCAGGACACCGACGCCCACGTTCACGCCAACGTCCACGGTCACCCCCGGCCCGACCCCGGATGCCCAGGTGCGCAGTGCGAACGTGCCCATACTGATGTACCACTACGTCTCCGCGCCGCCGCCCGAGGCCGATATCTACCGCCGCGATCTGTCAGTCACACCGGATCAACTGGCCGGGCAGATCGAGGCCATGGCCGCGGCCGGCTTCGTCAGCGTGCGCCTGAGCGATCTCATCAGCTACCTGGCGACCGGCCGGCCCCTCCTGCCCCCCAAAAGCGTGGTGCTGACCTTCGACGACGGCTACCAGGACAACTTCGACAACGCCTTCCCGTTACTCAAGCAGGCCGGGTTCACAGCCACCTTCTTCGTCATCACCGATTTCGTAGATGCCGGCCGCCCTGGCTATATGACCTGGGATGAGCTGCGTGAGTTGCACGACGCCGGCATGGACATTGGCTCCCACTCACGCGATCATCCTGATCTGGCCGGTCGCGCAGCCGATTTCCTGGTCTGGCAAGTGCTCGGCTCACGCGAGATGATCGAAAGCCGCCTGGGCTTCACCCCGCGCGCCTTCTGCTACCCCAGCGGCCGCTACGACCCCCTGGCCGTCCAGGTGGTGCAGTCGGCCAATTTCTGGGGAGCTGTCACCACCCGCCAGGGCGCCACCCATGACAGCGAACACCTCTTCGAGCTGACGCGCGTGCGCATCCGCGGCGGCCATACCGTGGCCGATGTCATGCGCCTGCTGACCACGGATTGGTAACATCAACGACCTGCCTGGTTTGGACTTCCCCAGGGTGAGCGTCACGCGTTGGGGAGATGAGCGGCGGGCGAGGCGCCCGCACTCCCAGGCTTCCCCAGGTTTTGAACGATGCACCCCACTCATGCTATAATAGCCGCAAGTTACCCATGCAACCTCGTCAGACTCGTCAGAATGGAGATGCCGACGCCACGTGCCCCGCGGCTTCCAGAGACTAAACTAAACATAACAGACTGCAAAGTGAGGTGAAGCCGTGTTACGATATCTGTTGATTGCCCTACTGATTCTGTTGGGATTGAGCAGCCTGGGCAGCGCCATCTTTGGGCGTCAGGCCCGCCGCCGCCTGGCGCTGGCCGCGTTCACCGTGATCGTCTGGGGCGCCGCCGCCTTCATCTACCTGAACCCAACGGTTGCCGCGCCGCGCTTGAGCCAGGAGCCGACCGTCGCGCTGACCCCCACAGCCACCCCGGCGCCCACGGCTACCCCACAGCCTGGTCGCATCCTCTGGCATGCAGGCCCCAGCGACAACCTGCAACTGTGGATCATGGACGACGACGGCAGCAACCAACGCCAGTTGACCGCCGGTGAGGCCATCGGCACCAACGTCGAACCGGCCTGGTCGCCCGATGGCAGTCAGGTGGCCTTTGTCACCGATCGCCTGGACCCCGAAGCCCTGCAGATCTACGCCATGGGTGTGGACGGCAGCAATCTGCGCGCCATCATGCCCTTCCAGGCCACGCACAGCTGGTCGCCCGACTGGTCGCCCGATGGGCAGAAGATCCTCTTCCAAACCAATCGCGACGAAAACGCCATCTTCCAGTTGTACACCTGCAACGTAGATGGCAGCGACATCAAAAACGTGACCCATACCACCTCCAACGAAAGCCGCGGCGATTGGTCGCCCAATGGACAACAGATCGCGTTCGTCTCCGAACGTGACGGCGACCGCAACATCTATGTCATGAACGCAGACGGCAGCAACCAGCACGCCTTGACCACCGTCAAGAGCGACGAACTCTATCCGCGCTGGTCGCCTGACGGCTCTGAGATTCTGTTTCAGAGCAATCAGGAGGGTAACGGCAACTTCGGCATCTATGTCATGAACGCCGACGGCAGCAACGTGCAGCGCATCAGCGACCTGGCCGCCAACAACATCACCCCAACCTGGGCGCGCAAGGGTCAGGCCATCGTCTTTGCGTCGGATCGTGATGACCCGACCTGGGATCTGTACATCATGGATCGCGACGGTTCGAACCTGCGCCGCCTGACCAACCAAAAGACTGTAGATCGTTTCCCCACCTGGCACGGGAGATAGAGAATTATGCGCGCAAAACAGCGCCGGCTGCGCTGGCCGGCAGGTTTTTGGAACATCGCCGGGCCGATCTTCATCGTGCTGGCGATGACGCACCAGGGTTCCCTGCCCCCGCCAAGCTACATCGGCTCAGACAACGAGCGGGCCGGATTCGGCGTCACGACCCAAATTAGTGACTTCGATGTCAGCCTGCTCAACGGTGGCTGGTTCGTCCGCTGGGATGTGCAACCCGCGCCGGCCGAGCCGGCCGGCTACATCTACATGCCCATGCTGCGCGTGACCGGCAGCACCTTCATCCCAAGCGGCGTTGAATTGGCCGCCGGCGTTGCCAACAACCTTGGCCGCACCTGGATCATCGGCAACGAGGCTGACAACATCTGGCAAGACAACGTCCTGCCGCAAGATTACGCCGTCGCGTATCACGACGCCTATTTCTTCATCAAACAGCGCGATCCCACGGCCCAAATCGCCATCAATGGCGTCACCCAGGGCACGCCGCTGCGCCTGCAGTGGCTTGACCTGGTGTGGAACAGCTACCGCGCCCGCTACGGCAGCGACATGCCGGTGGATGTGTGGAACATGCACACCTTCGTCCTGCGCGAACAGATCAACTCGTGGGGCGCCTCGATCCCGCCCGGCGTCAACGCCACCCAGGGCATGCTGTGGGAAATTGACGACCACGACCGCGTTGACCTGGTGCAAGAGCAAGTCATTCGCTTCCGCCGCTGGATGAAGGATCATGGGCAGCAGAACAAGCCCCTGATCAACACCGAGTACGGCATCCTGATGCCGATCAACTTTGGCTTCGATTATGCCCGCGTCACGCGCTTTCTCAACGGCACCTTCGATCTCTTCAACTCGTTGCGCGACCCCACGCTCGGCATGCCGGAGGATGACTATCGGCTACTGCAGCGCTGGTGCTGGTTCTCGCTCGACAGCGAGCAGTTCGAAGGGCAGTATGTCCGCTCCCTGTTCAACCACAGCACCCGCCAACTAACCCCCATCGGCCAGGCCTTCGCCGCCTGGGGCCACAACCATCGCACCTGGTACAGCGACCTGCAGATCAGCGCCGGCCCAACCTACTCCGCAACCTGGGCGGTGTTCGCGGAACAGCCCAGCCGCTTCACCCTGAACGCGGCGGTCAGCAACACCGGCAACCTGGCCACCGGCCCCTTTGCCGTCCGCTTCGGCCTCGGCTCACCTGATCAGGTCGCGCCGCCCATCGGCGAAGCTGCACTCAGCGCCGGCCTGCCCGCACGCCACAGCCCGCCGGGCAATGTGCAGGTGGCTTGGGAACAGGTCGTCAGCCAGACGCTGACGGTTTTTGCGCAGGCTGACCCCTACGACATGGTGCGCGAGTTCCATGAAAACGACAACACCAAGACCATGACCGTGACGCCGCCCGTCGTGCTCGACCTCAAGCTGAGCGACCTGCACACGACGCCGCGCAGTTGGCCCCTCGTCCCGCCAACCGTCACCGTCACCGTGCCGCTGAGCGTGGACATCTCCAACATCGGCGGCCGCGGCGTGAGCGGCGACCTGGAAGTTCAATTCTGGCAAGGTCGCCCCGACATCGGCACCCACCTGGGCAGCGTCATCCTGAACGCTCAGAACGCCGCCAGCCTGCCGGTCGTCGCCAACTTCGCCTGGCCCAACGTCGCGCCCGGAGTCTACCGTATCTATGCCTACATCCCGCCGGCGCCCGACGACGCCGATGTAGACAACAACCAGATCTTTATACAGGTCAGCGTACCGGTCGCCCGCACCTTCCTCCCGGCCATCAGGCGCCGCTAGATCATGGGCATGAAAAATCGTGTCCGAGTGGGACTCACCCTGGTGACACTCCTGCTGATCACAAATCTGGCGCCGAGGTACGCTGTCGCCACGCAGCCCGCGGCGATCCTCCCCGCGGCGCCCGCCGATCTGACCCTTCTCGGTCAGATCGGTGGGCCCAGCTACACGGTCAAGGTCGCAGGCCCCTTTGCCTACCTGGGCGCCGGCTTCCGTCTGCAAATCCTGGACATCTCCACTCCGGGGACGCCCGTGCTCCTGGGACAAACGCCGCTGCTGCCAGACATCGTACGCAGCCTGCAAGTGATCGGCGGCCTGGTCTACGTGGCCCTGGGCGAGAGCGGCCTCTACATTTACGACGCCAGTAACCCGCGCGCGCCGCAACTCCTGGGCATCTACAATTCCACCGGCTTTGCCCTCGGGGTCAGTGTAGTCGGCAGTCTGGCCTACCTCGCAGATTACTCTTCCCTGCAAATCGTAGATGTCAGCAATCTCCTGGCGCCCACCCTGCTCAGCCTTTACGCCACTCCCAGCGCGGCTCAGAATGTCGTCGTGAGCGGAGGCCTGGCCTACCTCTCCGAAAGCACCTGCACCTTTCTTGGCTGCAGCGGGGTCATGGAGATCGTGGATGTCAGTAACCCCTTCAGCCCACAGATGCGCAGCCGCTACACCACCCCCTTTCCAAGCAATCTGCGCGAGATACAGATCAGCGGCAACCTGGCCTACCTGGCCGATGGCGACATCGGGCTGCAGATCGTAGATGTGACCAACCCGGCCGCGCCCCAACTGCGCGGGACCTATGACACTCCAGGCTTCGCCAGTGGCCTCAGCATCAGCGGAACGCTGGCCTACGTGGCCGACGGACGGGCCGGTCTGCAACTGATTGACGTGGCCAATCCGATCACCCCTAGCCTGCTCGGGTTCTTCAACACACAGCGTTCGGCATCGAGCGTCGTTGTGTCGGGCCGGGTCGCCTACGTCACCGATCACACCAGCGGGCTGCAACTGTTGAATGTGACCAACCCGCCGGCGCCGCAACTGCTCGGCGCGTACACCATTCCTGGCTATGCCTACGGCGTCACCGCGCGCGCACAACTGGTGTATGTGGCTGCGGGTTACAGCGGCCTGCAGGTGATGGACGTTCACGACCTCAACGCGCCGCGGCCCTTCGGAGCGTACAACACGCCGGCCATTGCGCGCAGCGTGGTGGTGAGCGGCAGTTTCGCTTATGTGGCCGACGACACCAGCGGGCTGCACATCATTGATGTCAGCAATGCGCCGGCCATCACCCTGCGCGGCGCCATTGACACGCCGGGCAGCGCGCAAGATGTGGCCCTCTCCGGCACCCTGGCCTTTGTGGCCGATGGTTACGGCGGCGGTTTGCAGGTGATTGATGTCAATCGCCCCATGTTCCCGGCCCGCATCGGCTCATTCGACACGCCTGGCGACGCCGAAGCCATTCGCCTGCTGGACAACCTGGCCTATCTGGCCGATGGCGTCAGCGGGCTGACCATCGTTGACATTCGCAACCCGGCCGCGCCGACCGGCATTGGCGCGGCGGACACACCGGGCTACGCGTTTGGCCTGGCGTTGACCCGTTCGGTCAGCGGCCCTCCCACCGCCACCGTGACCACCACCCTGGCCTACATCGCGGACGGCACCGGTGGCCTGCGCATTTTCGACGTCAGCGACCCGACGACGCCCACCCTGCTCGGCGCCTATACCCAGACCCAGGACGCTCATCATGTCGAAGTGGTGGGAACGGTCGCGTACCTGGCCGACGCAACCACCGGCGTCCAGGTGCTCGATGTCAGTAACCCGGCCGCGCCCATCTGGCTCAGCACTCTGGATACCCCCAGCTACGCGCGCGGACTGCACCTGCTGGGCAATTTGCTCTACGTGGCCGATGGCGAAGGCGGGCTGCTCAGCGCCTACGCCAGCGATGTGCCAATCGCGCCCCAACGCTTGCGCCTGCCGCTCGTTCCCTATCGGCTCCAGGTCATCCCCTTCCCGCCGTGAGCAGGAATTCCACTCTGGGTCTATACTCCGGGTCTATACTCTGGGTCTATACTCCGGGTCTATACTCCGGGTCTATAATGAGGTCTGCCTGATAAGCGAGGTATCTATGCGTTTCTTCAACACGGCCGGGCCGGTCAACTGTGAAAAGCACTATTGTCTTTCTCCCCTTGAACGGATCAATCTGCCTGACATCCTGAATCTGATCGCCCAAGAGAAGTATTTTGTGCTGCATGCCCCGCGGCAAACCGGCAAGACCTCCGCCCTGCTGGCGCTGATGGAACATCTCAACCGCGCAGGGCAGTATCGAGCGCTGTACGCCAACATCGAAGGCGCGCAGGCCGCCCGCGAGGATGTCGCCGCGGCGATGCGCGCCATTGTCAGCGAAATCGCCTCACGCGCGCGTGACTTTCTGAATGAGCCGTTTCTCAAAGCCATTGCCCAACAGGTATTGCAGGAAAATGGACCGCACGCGGCCCTGGGCGAGCTTTTGACGCGCTGGGCGGAGCACAGCGCACAACCAGTCATCTTGTTGCTGGATGAGGTGGATGCCCTGATCGGTGACACGCTGATCTCGGTGCTGCGCCAACTGCGTGCGGGCTATGACAAGCGACCGGCGCATTTTCCCTTGACGATCATTCTCTGCGGGGTGCGCGACGTGCGCGACTACCGCATCCGTTCGAGCCAGAGCCAGGAGATCATCACCGGTGGCAGCGCGTTCAACATCAAGGCGGTGTCACTGCGCCTGGGCGATTTCACACAGCCGGAAGTGGAGCGCCTGCTCTTGCAGCACACCGCGGAGACCGGTCAGGTCTTCGAGCCAGAGGCGCTGGCGACGGTCTGGCATTTGACGCAAGGGCAGCCCTGGCTGGTGAACGCGCTGGCCTACGAGACCACCTTCACCATGCGGGAGGGCCGCGACCGCAGCCGGCCCATCACGGCCGAGATGGTCCAGGAAGCGAAGGAGAACCTGATCCAGCGCCGCGAAACGCACCTGGATCAACTGACCGATAAGCTGCGGGAACCGCGCGTGCGTCGCGTCATCGCACCGATGCTGCAAGGGTACGAATTGGAGCGTGCGGTCAGCGAGGATGACATGCGCTACGTGACCGACCTGGGCCTGATTCGCCCCACAGCCTTTGGCCCACAGATCGCCAATCCCATTTACGGCGAGATCATCCCCCGCGAGCTAACCTTTGTCACCCAGCTCAACTTCGAGAGCACCTTTCAGTCCGCCTGGTACACCCGAGCCGACGGCCGCTTGGATTTGTCCAGGCTGCTGACCGCCTTCCAGCAGTTCTTCCGCGAACATTCGGAAAGTTGGGTCGAGCGGTTCGACTACAAGGAGGCGGGGCCGCAGCTTCTCCTGCAGGCGTTCCTGCAGCGCATCGTCAACGGCGGCGGCCGCGTCGAGCGCGAGTACGGCCTGGGACGCAAGCGCACCGATCTGCTGGTGCTCTGGCCGACCGCAACGCCAAACGCGGAGGGCAAAACGACTGTCCAGCGCGGCGTCATCGAGTTGAAAGTGCTGCACAAATCGCTGGAGGCAACCCTGGCCGAAGGGTTGGCGCAGACCTGGGAGTACGCCGACCGCTGCGGCGCCGAAGAGGCCCACCTGGTGATTTTCGACCGCACGCCGGCCAAACCGTGGGAGGAGAGAATCTTCCGCCGCGATGAATCGTGCCAGGGACGACCGATCACCGTGTGGGGGATGTGAGAAACCCTGCCGTAGGTCACGCCAGAGGCGCGACGGCGCTCTCTGCGACAGATCACGCTCTCCTGCGCGGAGAACGTGGTAAGATGCGCCAACCTGAACCCATGTTGTTCGAGGAGTTTGCATGAAAGACTCGATTGCTTTGTCCGGCGCGCCATACACCGCACGCGCCGCCGCCCAACCACAGACGCGCCCGATCGTCACCACCTGGCTGTACACCGTGGCGGTCATGGTCGCGTTGATGGTGGTGGTCGGCGGTTACGTCCGCCTGAGCCGCTCCGGCCTCTCCATTGTTGAGTGGAATGCCATTACCGGTGTGGTGCCGCCGCTGACAGCACAAGCCTGGCAGGAGGAATTTGCCAAGTATCAGCAGTCGCCCGAATATCAAAAAGTCAACGCAGGCATGTCTTTGGACGAGTACAAGTCCATCTTCTATGTCGAGTACGTTCACCGGCTGATTGCGCGCCTGGTGGGGCTGGTGCTGGCGCTACCCCTGGCCTACTTCCTGCTGCGCGGCTTCATCCCCTGGCGTCAATCCGGCGTTTACATCGGCATCGGCGCCCTGTTTCTCTTTCAGGCCTTCATGGGCTGGTTCATGGTTGCCAGCGGCCTGGTGGACCGCCCCAGCGTCAGTCACTATCGCCTGACTGCGCATTTGCTCACCGCGCTCGCGCTGCTGGCCCTTTGTTTGTGGACGGCGCTCAATCACACTTACCGGATCACACCCGCTCAGCCTGGCGTCCGTGTACGCCTTGCCTCCCTCGGCCTGGTGCTCACCGCCGTTGTGCTCCTGCAAATCACCTATGGCGGGCTGACCGCCGGGCTTAAGGCCGGCCATGTGTCCAACACCTGGCCGCTCATGTTCGGCTACCTGGTTCCGCCGGGGCTGCTGGCGCTGATCGAGCCGTGGTGGCGTAACCTGGTGGACAGTCTGGCCACGGTGCAATTCATCCATCGCTGGCTGGCCTTTGTCGTGCTCACGCTGGCCTACGTCGTCTACCGGCGTGCGGCCGGCGACGACAGCCTGCGCAGCGCCCGAACCGGTGCGGCAACCCTGGTCGCCATCGTCAGCGTGCAGATTCTGCTCGGCATCAGCGTGGTGCTCTTCGACGTGACGCTGCCGCTGGCGCTGCTGCACCAGGCCACGGCCATTACGCTGTTTGCCGCCGCCATCTTTCTCAATCACCGGCTCATTCACGCGACCGCCTGACGTAGAAAGACGAGAGCCTCTCCTCAACCCCCGACCCCTTCTCCTCTCCGCGGTACGGAGAGGAGAAGGGGGGACGAGAGCCTCTCCTCTCCGCGGTACGGAGAGGAGAAGGGGGGACGAGAGCCTCTCCTCTCCGCGGTACGGAGAGGAGAAGGGGGGGACGAGAGCCTCTCCTCAACCCCCGACCCCTTCTCCTCTCCGCGGTACGGAGAGGGGAAGGGGGGACGAGAGCCTCTCCTCAACCCCCGACCCCTTCTCCTCTCCGCGGTACGGAGAGGGGAAGGGGGGGCGAGATCAGGGCCGGCGTTCGAGGAGGACCGGCATGACATCGGTGAAGGGCATCAGCCCCTGCAGGCGATAGTAGGGCGCCAGCAGACCCAGGCGCCAGTCGAGGCGAGCTTCGCCATAGACCGTGGCGATGAGCCAGATGCGCGGGTACTGGCGGGCGTAGCGGCGCACGAAGGCGGCAGGGTCGCCCTCGAAGTTGGGAAAGGTCTCCCGCGGCAGCGTCATGAGCGTGGCGCGGGCCGCAATCTCGAAGGGCTGGCGCGTGGGGCCGGTGTCGAACAAAATGAGATCACCGGGCTGCGCGACCTGCGCTATCCAGGCCACAGCCGCGCGCCACTGTTCTTTGTCTGGCTCCACATAGTAGCGGAAGAGTCCTGGCAAGCTCAGCGTCAACACCAGGGCCAACAACACCCCATGCACGCGCCACGCACGAATCTGCCGCCAACCCATGACCACCAACAGCCAAAAAGCCGGCAGACTGATGATGGCATTGCGATAGGTGAACGTCGCCGCCAGGCCGCTGAACAACAGGGGAAGCAGAACGGGCAGGGTCAGCCACAACAGCAGCAGGCTCGCCAGGGGCAATGGCGGACGCGCGCGCGTCAAACCCAGCGCGCGCGCCGCGCCGGGCCAACGCGCCGCCAGCCTCGGCAGCCCGATCAGCAGACAGCACAGCGCGGCGAGCAAACCACTACGGCCGCTAAAGCGGTAGAGCAGATCACCCAGGGTGGCAAGCGCGAAAGGCGTCTGGTGCGTCAGACTGGGCAATGTCCTTGCCTGCTGCTGAACGATGGACAGCCAGGGCCAGAAGGCCAGCCCCACGCCGGCCAGGGCCAGCGTCCAGGGCCAGAGCCATGCCCGGTAGGAGCGCCCATGCCAGGCCAACCACGCGCTTTGCACCAGGAGTACAAGGGGGCCATAGTAGTGGGTGTAGACCAACGCGGCGCTGACGAGAGCAGTCAGCAGGAGTGTGCGCGCCTGACGCCGGGCGAGCCAGCGCACGAAGCCGAGCATGGAGAGCAGCGTCAACAGCACCAGCAGGCTGAAGGAACGCGTCTCTTGGGCGAAGCGCACATGAAAATAGGCCACGGCCAGCAAAAAGGTGAGCAGCCGGCTCCAGGGCCGTTCCAGTCGCAACGCCCGCCCCAGGGTGTACAGAACGGGCAGAGCCAGCACAGAGGTCATGACCGACAGGAGGCGCAGGGCGTAGGCGCTGTCTCCCAGCACAGAGAGCCAGACATGGAGCAGGGCGTAGAACAAGGGCGGATGAACGTCCTGCTGCAGGGCGGCCAGGGTTGCATTCCAGGGCAAGGACGCCATGTGCAGCGAAAAGGCCTCATCCAGCCAGATGTCCTGCCAGTCCAGGCGTAGAAAGCGCAGACAGGCGCCCAACAGAATGATCCCCACGAGCAGCGCGTGGGGAAAACGATGCATGGCCCCGCGCGCACTGCGGCGCAGACGCAGCGACAGCGGCGCGGCGCGATCAACGGACATAGGGGAAGAAGGCGCGTGGAACCCATGCATAAACAAACAACGGATAATGATACCCCAAATCAGCCTGACCCTGGTCGAGCAAATTGAAGCCACAGGTCGTCAGCGTCGCCAGACCGACGGTTGCGGCCGTGTCCGGGCCGGCGTCCAGCAGAGAGCTGTCACTGCTGCGTCCGGCCCGCCGGCAACTGAGATAATAATCGCCCAGGGCGTCGGTGACAAATCGGGGATCAACGCTCAAATCGGTTGCGCCAGGAGCGATGCCGGCATAGTTGGCCTGGCTATTGTTCCACACATCGTTACGCACCAGGGTCGCTGTGCTGTTACTGCTGACCACGATGCCGCGCTGATTATGCGTGACGATATTGCCGCGCAGGGTGAGTCTGCTGCCGCCGGCCACGCCGACCCCTTCTCCGGCCCCGGACAGATCGTTGTCTGTAATCGTGTTGTACAACAGGTTGGCAACCGGCCCGTCTATGGCAAAAATGCCGCCGCCCTGCACAGACGCGCTGTTCTTCACGATCAGGTTATTGCGCAGCTCAGGCTGGGAGACGCCCTGCAGGTAGACGCCCCCGCCCAACTGACCACTACTGTTTGTCTGTATCACATTGCCGAAAAGCAGCAGGTTGCTGCCGCTGCTGGCGACTCCGCCGCCGGTGGCGCCTGCCCAGTTGTCAAGCACGCGGCTGTTGCGCAATTCACCGCCGGCGCTGATCCAACGAATGGCGCCACCGGCTGACGTGGCGCGATTGGCCTGCAGGAGGGTGTCATGCACGATCAGCACGGCGCCGGACGCCGCGTACAGACCGCCGCCGTGGCTGCCGGCCGTGTTGGAAACGATCGTGCTGGCGCGCACGGTGAGCTCTCCCGCCGCGGCAACCTGCGCGGCCCCGCCGCGCAAGGATGCGACGTTGGCCTCGAAGCGATTGCGTGCAGCCGTCACCTGCGCCTGCTCAACCTGCAAAGCGCCGCCATCCTGCGCCTGATTACCGGCAAACAGGTTGTCATCCACGGTCATGCTGACATCATCGAAGATGCGCAGCCCACCGCCCTTGCCGCCCCCCACGTTGTCGCGCACCTGGTTCTGCTTGAACTGACCGCTGGAGTGAAGCTGCACAAGCCCCGCACCGCCATCGGAAAGCGCGGTATTGGCTGTAAACCAATTGCTGCTCACAATCGCACTGGCATTGTCGGTCACCACCAGCGCGCCGCCCATCCGGAACGCGGTGTTCGTGCGAAAATGGTTACCCGTGATGGTCGCCGTCGCGCTGCTGATCATGAGGGCGCCGCCATCCAGGCCCAGGTTGTCAGCGAAATCGTTCTCCAGCACGGCGCCATTGGCGCCAGTGCTCAGGATCAACGCGCCGCCAACGCCCGAGGCCGCGGTGTTGGTGAAGAAACGGTTGCCCTCCACCCACGGCGTGGAGGCCGACTGCAAAAGCGCGGCGCCGCCGTTCAGCCCGGCCACATTCAGCTCGAAGGTGTTGCCGCGCAGCGTCACCTGGCTGCCTTGATCGGCCACCAATGCGCCGCCGTATTGCGAAACCACGTTCTCACGGAAGAGGCTGTCCGCCAGCGTCGGGCCGGACGCGATCAGGTAGACGGCGCCTCCGCTCACGGCGCTGTTACTCAGCCATTGGTTGCGCGTCAGCAGCCCGCTGGAGTTCCCCTGCATGAGCAGGGCGCCCCCGCTGGTCTGCGCCGAGTTGGCGCTAAACACGTTGTCCTGCAGGATCAGGTTGGCCTGGGCCGTCGTCACCAACGCGCCGCCCAGGCGCTGCGCCGTATTGTTGCTGAAGGTGTTGCGCTGCATCTGCGCCTGCGCCGCGGAGACCAAAACGGCGCCGCCATCCAGGCCGGCATTGCTCTCGAAGCGGTTTTCGTTCACCGTCGCATTGGCGTTGTTCAGAATGACGATCGCGCCGCCGCTGCCCGCGGTCGCGACGTTGCTGGTAAAGGTGTTGCTGATCACCTGCGGCGTGGATGCGCTTTGCAGCATCAGAGCGCCGCCCCCCCCCAGGTTGGCCGCCTGATTGTTGCTGAACTCATTATCGAAGAGGGTCGGGCTTGATCCCTGGTCAACCACAACCGCGCCGCCGTACTGCGTGGCCTGATTACGGCGAAACTGATTGCCTTGCAGGGTCGGGCTGATCGTCACCAGGTAGAGGGCGCCGCCGTTCAGGGCGCGGTTCTCTTCCAGGCGGTTGCCGCTGAAAACCAGGTTGGTGTTCGGATTGAAAAGCGCCGCCCCCCCAAGGTTGGCCGCCCGATTCGCGCGCCAGATGGTGTCCTGCAACGTCACCGGGCTGGCAGCGGTTGCCGTGCCGCTGGTGGCCAGGGCGCCGCCATTGCGGCCGGCCACATTGCCATCGAACGTACACTGGTTGCGCACTACCAACGTGGAGCGATCCACCTGGATGCCCGCGCCGTCCAACAGGGCTGTGTTGCTGATGACCGTCGTGCGCTCCAGCGTCACCTGCGAGGCAAGATCAACCGCGATCCCACCTGCACTCCCAGTGACCGATTCGTTGCCGCGCACCGTGACTTGATCGAGCCACATCGTGCTCTGATTCGCAACAGTGGCACCACCCCCGCGCCGGGTCGCGCGGTTCCCCTCGATGACAACCTGGCTGAGCGTCGCGGTTGCCAACTGAAAGAGGAACAGACCGCCCCCGCTTTCGCTGGCCGTATTGCTGATGATCGTGGTGTTGCGCAGGGTGATCGAGCTGTTGGCGTCGTACACGCCGATGCCGCCACCGCGCAGGGCCGTGTTGTGACGAATGATGCAGTTCTCTACGATCGGTTTGGCGCCGGAGATGACGGCAATACCGCCGCCAAAGTTGTTGCCGGCGAAGTTATCCTCGATGATCAGGTTGCGCAGCGTGGGCGAGGCCCGGTACAACTCGACGCCGCCGCCCTCGACCGATCGGCCATTGCGCACGGTAAACCCGCTGACCACCGTATCCGGCCCCAGGGCGGCATCGAGCGACGTGATGACATGATCGGCCTGATTGCCATCAATGATCGTGGTCGCGGGGTCGGCGCCCTGCACCGAAACCCCCGCCTTGAGCATGACGTTCTCGACGTAAACACCCGCCAACACATCCACCAGATCGCCCGCGGCCGAGGCGTTGATGGCCGCCTGAATGCTGGCATAGGCGCATCCCACGGGACACACGGTGCGCACAACGGTTGGCAGCGCCGGTTCGCGGGCAGCGCGCACGCCGGGAAGCAGCAATGGCGGCAATGAAAGAATAATGAAAAACCAGGCACGCAAGACAATCATAATCCTCTCCGTCAATGAATCTACAGGCTGACAATGGGATCAGCAGTAACCATAACCGGAAATCAGTCTATCAGGTCATCATACGAGAGGCAATAGTAATGAAGTCACAGGAATGAAGTCACAGGAATGAAGGTGCAGTTCCCGTAGGTCCGGCCAGGAGGCCGGACAACGTTGGACGAGAGAAGCAAACTCTGCGAGAGAGGGTGTCGTCACGCCGGAGACGTGACCGACGGTTCCCCGTTCCCGTAGGTCCGGCCTCCTGGCCGGACGACGTTGGAAAAGCTCTGCGGCGGAGGCGTCGTACCCGCTCCCCCCGGCCTCCTGGCCGGACGACGTTGGATGAGAGAAGCAAGCTCTGCGACAGACGACGCCGTCACGCCGGAGACGTGACCTACGGTTCCCCGTTCCCGTAGGTCCGGCCTCCTGGCCGGACGACGTTGGATGAGAGAAGCAAGCTCTGCGAGAGAGGGTGTCGTCACGCCGGAGGCGTGACCTACGGCAGACTGCCCAAACCTATTTCGATACCTCGCGCCCCGCGTAAAGGCGCTGGTAGAACTCGCGGTAATGCTCGCCGCTCTTGATCTTGCGCCACCACCATTCATTGGCCTGGTACCAGCGCACCGTTTTGACCACCGCCTCCGCGCACGAATGGCGCGGCTGCCAGCCCAAAGCCTTGAGCTTGCTCACATCCAGGGAATAGCGGCGATCATGCCCGGGGCGGTCCGTCACCGGCTGAATCAGGCTGGATGGCTTGCCCAGGGTGTCGAGCACCAGGTGGGTCATCTCCAGATTGCGCAGTTCGCTGCCGGTACCCACATTGTAAACCTCGCCGATCTGACCGTGCTGCAAAACGGCATCAATGCCTTCGCAGTGATCTTCGACGTACTGGTAATCGCGCATCTGCAGGCCGTCGCCGTACAGCGGCAGCGGTACGTCATCCATTGCGTTGGTGACAAAGAGCGGAATGACCTTCTCCGGGTACTGATAAGGCCCGATGTTGTTGGAGCCGCGCGTAATCGTCACCGGCAGGCCGTAGGTGATGTGGTACGCGTTGACCATCAGATCAGCACTGGCCTTGCTGGCCGCGTAGGGCGAGCGCGGCTCCAGCGGGTCGGTTTCGCGCGATGAGCCAACGGGTACATGGCCGTACACCTCATCGGTAGAAATCTGGTGGTAGCGCTCCAGGTTGAAGCGCCGCGCCGCCTCCAGCAAAACATACGTGCCATAGACATCGGTCTTGACGAACGCGTCGGGATTCATGATCGAACGATCTACGTGCGACTCGGCGGCAAAATTGACGATGGTGTCAATCTGATGGTCTCGAATAGCCGCGGCCACCGTGTCAGCGTCAGCAATATCGCCCAGAACAAAGGCGTAGCTCGGATCGTCGTCCGCGTCGAGCAGGTTGTCCAGGTTGCCGGCGTAAGTCAGCTTGTCGTACACCACCACCTTGATGTCTGCATATTTACGCAGCAGGTAGTGGGTGAAGTTGGCGCCAATGAAGCCCGCGCCCCCGGTAATCAGATAGTTACGCACAGTCAGTCATTCCTCTTCATCTTCTCTTTTTTGCCCGCGGCGGCTCTTTACAGGATGCCGATACGGCTGTGATCGCCCAGGGTCAGCTTGAGCGCCTTCGGCTTGATGGGCGAGCGTGCCACCTCGACGTAACGGCCGACCAGGCTGTCCTCGATGCGGCTCGCAATGCCCACGATACGGCTGTGTTCCAACACGATGCTGTGCTCGATTTCGCTATCCTCGATCACGCAGTGATGGTAGATGGAGGTGAACGGTCCGATGTAGCTGTTGATGATACGCGTGTTCTCACCGATGATGGCCGGGCCGCGAATCACGCTGTTGATGATCTCCGCGCCTCGCTCGACCGTCACTTTGCCGCCAATCTGCGAATCGCGATCCACATAGCCAAGCATGACATGTTCGATCTCGTCCAACACACGGCTGTTGGCTTCCAGCATGTCAATCGGTTTGCCGGTGTCAATCCACCAGCCGCGGTGGACGTAGGGATGAACCTGGTAGGCGTTATCTACCAGCCACTGAATGGCATCGGTGATTTCCAACTCGCCGCGCCACGATGGCTGGATGCCGTTGACCGCTTCGAAGACGTGATGATCGAACATGTAGATGCCGACCAGCGCCAGGTTGGAGCGCGGGTTGCGCGGCTTTTCCACCAGGCGCACGATGCGCTGGGTCTCGTCCAGTTCGGCCACGCCAAAGTGCTGCGGCTCGGCCACCGGCGTCAGCACAATCTGGCTGTTCCACGCGCTGGAGGCAAACTCGCGGATCAAGGGACTGATGCCGCCTTCGATGACATTGTCGCCCAGGAACATGACGAAGCGATCATCGCCCAGGAACTCCTGGCTGATCTTGACCGCGTGCGCCAGGCCCGCCGGAACCTCCTGCGCAATGAACGTCGTCTTCACGCCCCAGCGGCTGCCGTTGCCCACCGCCTCGCGCACCTGGCGCGCGTTGTCATCCACGCCCACCACGATGCCGATGTCTTGAATACCGGCATCGCGAATGGCTTCGATCACCCGGAACAGGACCGGTTTGTTGGCGACCGGCACCAACTGCTTGGCGTTCGTGTATGTCAGCGGATAGAGGCGCGAGCCTTTGCCGCCGCTCAAAATGAGTCCTTTCACAAAACTACCTCTCTGTCAGGGCTTCCCAATTGATTTCACCTGTAATATGGCCGCAAGCTGCGGTCAGGCGCGGCATTGTTCAACACGCTGCCCACGATGCGCGCGTTGACCTTGGCGAGCAGTTGCTGGGCGCGCTGTGCATGCTCCCGCCGCGTCCCGTTGGCATTGACAACCAGGAGCACCCCATCCACCTGCGAGGCCAGAATAGCCGCATCGGTCACCACCACCACCGGCGGTGCATCGAAGAGGACCAGATCGGACAGCGCGCTGAGCGCGGTCAGCAGCGCGGCCATGCGCTGCGACGCCAGCAGTTCGGTGGGGTTGGGCGGCAGGGGGCCGCTGGTCAACACGCGCAGCCCTGGCACCTCCGTCGCCTGCAAAACGGTCGCTTGCAGAGAGAGGTTCTGCAGGCCCTTTTCATCTGCCAGCGCCGTGGTCAACCCGGTGGCATTACTGATGCCAAACAGCTCGTGCTGGCGCGGGCGGCGTAAGTCGGCATCCACAATGATAACCCGGCGCCCCGCCTGCGCCTCGGTCACGGCCAGGTTAGCCAGCACGGTGGATTTGCCCTCTTCTGGCCCGGCTGAGGTGATGAGCATGGTGCGCAAGGGCCGGTCAAGGCTGGAGAAGGTGAGATTGGTGCGCAGGCCACGATACGCTTCGGCAATGGGTGACCGCGGGTCTTGCAGGGTCACCAGGTCTTTCGTTGTCATGATTCGTTTCCCTCTCGCTCGCTAGTCGGCCTGCGCGGGAATGGCGCCGAGCACCGGCAGCCCCAGGTGCTTTTCAACCGCCTGCGGGGTGCGCAGCACATCGGCATCCAGCCACTCCAGCCACAAGATCAGGATCGTGCCCAGAACCGCGCCCAACACCAAGCCGGCCGCGCCGTTCAGGGTGGGATTGGGCCGGAACAGCGGCGCATCAATGACATGGTCAATCACCTTGACCTCGATGCGGTCACGCTTGTCCTGTTGGTTGTAGTATGCAGTGCGTTCCTCCACAAAGATGTCGGACAGGGTCAGGGCAATCTGCCGGGCCACATCCGGGCGTTCATCTTTGGCATCAATCTGGATGGTGAAATTCGAGGAGTCGGAGCTGACCTCCGTGCGCTCCAGCAGATCGTAGGTGGTCATGTCCAACTGTGCGCGGTCAATGACCTTCTGCGCCATGTCATGGGTGTCAATGTTGATGACGAAATTGCGCAGCAGGTCCTTCGCGGTATTCCCCAGGCCCCAATCTGGCGTGCCTGGCACCACGCTCACCTTGGCGCTGGCGCGGTAAATTTTGGTCTGCGTCAGGCTGAAGCCAAACGCGGCCGCGGCCGCCAGCAGCGCCAGGGCGATGATGATCCAGCCGCGTTTACGCAGGATATTCAGATAATCTTGTAGTTCCATGAGCCTTGCCGACGTCTCGCTTCCGTTATCTGGCTGTGCAAGCCAAACGTCTGATCTCCGTTTGGGTAATGGGGGGCGTCTGTGATTCTACCACACGAATGAAAAAGCCCCAATCCCCAGCAATCAGGGCCGTTAGCGCCGGGGAATCTCAGCAAGCACCGCCAGCCCCAGGGCTTCAAGGTCGGCGCGGTCGCGCACGCAGGTATCCAGGTAATCCAGGAAGAAGCACAACGCCAGCCCGACCAGCAGCGCCAGGGCCAGGCGCAGTGGTAATTCGAGCTGCGCGCGCAGGCCCGGCCCGGCCGCGCTCACCTGGGGGCCGTCAATCAAGATGGCCGCGATCGGCACCGGCTCGGCGTCGCGATTGAGCAGGCCCGCGTAGAAGGCGCCCAGGTCGGCCTGCATCGTCTGGCTGATGGCGACCATGATCTGATTCAGTTCCCCGGCATGGCCCCGGCTGACGCTGAGGGTCAGAATGCGGTGCAGTTTGCCGGTCTGGGTGCTGCCTTGAATGGCGCCAGGGGAGAGGGCCAATCCGCTGTCCGCGAGGTGACGGCTGACGGCCGCAGCAAATGCGCTGCCCTTGACAATCTCGCTCAGGTCGTCAATCAGGTACTCGCTGCCCAACCAGGTGTAGTAGCGGTCGTAGGTGTAAACGCTGGCCGGCCGCGGCTCTGGCTGCAAACCAACGTTGTAGCGCATGGACGCCGTGTAGATAGGGGGCGGCGCTTGCCAGGGACGCAGCGTGATCAGGCTGAACAGGGCGACCAGCACAACCAGGGCCAGCGGCAACCACCAGCGGCGTAAGATGATGTTCCAATAGTGACGTAATTCCATAGTAAGATCGCCTCGTAAGATCGCCTCGATAGGTTCGGCGGTTGAAACCGCAGCAACGATTGCGAAGCCTGCCTGACGCAGGCTGACGATTGCGAAGCCTGCCTGACGCAGGCGGACGCGGTAGCGTCAGGGCGCGGCGTCGCGTAGGGGGCGGGTCGCCTGGCGCAGGGCCGCGCGATGCGCGTCCAGCTTTTGGGCGATGATGGTTTCCATGTCGCGACGGAAGCGCGCGGCGCTGAAACGTTCAGCATGGCGCCGAATCTGGTCAGGATCAAGAGTCAGCGATTCGAAGCGACGCACGGCCGCCTGCAATGACTCGACGCGCTGTTCACTGAAAAGGATGCCGGTTTCGCCATCCACAACGGTGTCGAACGAGCCGCCGCCGGCAAAGGCGATGACCGGGCGGCCGCACGCCTGCGCTTCCAGCGGGGCAATGCCAAAATCTTCCAGGCCAGGAAAGATGAAGGCGCGACAGTTCTGAAAAAGCTCGACCAGGCGCGCCCAGGAGACCCGGCCCAGGAAGGTGACGTTCGGCCCGGCAATGGCGCGCAGGCTGTCGAGGTCGCGGCCTTCACCATAGACCAGCAGGGGGAGTCCAAGCTGGGTGAAGGCGCGCACGGCCAGGTCAACCCGTTTGTAAGGAATCAGCCGGCCGCCGGCCAGGTAGTAATCGCCCGGCGGCCGGCCAGAGGGGACGAAGCGCTCGGTGTCCACCGGCGGGTAGATGATGGTGCTGGCGCGGCCGTAGTATTTTTCAATGCGCCGCTGCACCGCGCGCGAGATGGCGATGAAATGGTCCACCCGATCAGCCGCCAGCCGATCCCACAGGCGAAAATAGCTGAGTAGCGGGCGTAGGGCCAGATTAGCCAGGCGGGAGAGGCCGCCCTCGCGCTGCGCATACGAATCGAAGTTCCAAATGAAGCGGGTGGGGGTCAGGCAGTAGCAGAGGTGCAGGGTTTCCGGACCGGTGATGACGCCGTGGCAAAAACCGCTCTTGTTGCTGACGACCAATTCGTAGCGACTCAGATCGAACTGCTCGAAGGCCAGCGGATAGAGCGGCAGATAGGTCTGATGATGGGTGAAGACGCCAGGCAGGCGCTGCATGAACGAGGTGTGAATGTCCCAGGTGGCAAACGCGGGACGCTGCCGGGCCAGGGCCGACCAGTAGATGCTGGTGTAGATGGGCGGGCGCGGCCAGAATTGGGTCAGCGCTTCCAGCACGTTTTCAGCGCCCCCAACCTGGTTGAGCCAATCATGGACAATGGCAACAGACACGAGTGTGTTTCACTGCACTTTCTGCGGGCTAGCGCGCCCGCAGCAGGCTGCGTCTCCAGGCCACGAACAAGCCGGTCGTCAGCAGCGCCAGGAGAACCTGTGCGCTGCGCAGCAAGTTGGGGCCGGCGGGAGCCGCGGGGGTATGCGCCGATGAATCTTGCGCCGTGACCGCGCGGTCAGCCGGCGGCGCCATCAGTTCGATGATGGGGGCGCCGGTCGCGGGCACCGTGGTGACCAGCGCACCCGACGCGCCGGCGGATGGTGCGGGTGGGGGCATGGTTGTAGCAACTTCAGTGCCCGGTGCGCGCGACGCCATCACAACCGTGGTGGCCGTCGGCGTCGTCGTCGCCTGCGCGGCGGCCGCGACGACAATCTCTGTGGCAGCAGTCGGCGACGGGATTGCTTCTTTGGCCGCCGCAATGGCCGGCGTGGCCGCTGGAACCATTTCAACCACCACCGTCTCAGACGCCTTGAGCGCCATGGGCGCGCTGGCCGAAGGCATCGTCCGACTCAGCGTCAGGTCACCCACAGAAAGCACGATGAATAGCAGCGCGGCGATGGCCATGCCATTGCGCAGCAGGGCGGGGGAGAACAGCGTGCGCCACCAGGGCGCGGCCGCGTCACCCGCTCCCCGCGTCGGCATGACATCCACCTCACGCAGGGTGAACGAACGCGGCAAACTCGCGCGCGGCAGCGCCTTGACCAGGGTCACGGTCTGCTGCAAGGAGGCCAGGCGCCAGGCGGTCTCTGAGTCTTGCGCAAGCGCGCGTTCGACCTGGGCGCGCTCCTGCGCGGTCACCTCGCCGTCGAGGTAGGCCGAAAGCAGTTCGTCGGCGATCTTCAGTTGGGGTTGGCGATCAAGATGATTGCTGTTCATGGCGTATCACATTCGACACCGGGCTGTGCGCGGGCGGTCACCGGCCATCAATGTCATTTTCCAGACGGTAACGCTGGGGCAATAGTTCCGCACGCTGCATCAGCAGATCGCGCAGACGCGCGCGGGCGCGACTGAGGCGCGATTTGACAGTCCCCAGGGGCACATTGCAAATGTCGGCCACTTCCTGGTAGGGAACGCCCTCGATGTCGGCCAACACGAGGGTCAGGCGTTGATCGGGCGGCAGGCTGTTGACGCTGCGGCTGATGAAGGCGCTCAGTTCCTCGCGCAGGGCGCGCGCCTCCGGGCCTTCACCGGGATGAACCAACGCCTCCGCGTAGTCCGGGTCTTCGGCCAGGTCGTCCAACGAACTGACGCCGTGACGGCCTCGCGCCCGCAGCCAATCGTAGCAATTATTGGTGACGATGCGCAGGAACCACGCCTTGAACGAGCCGCCGCGGTAGGTCTTCAACCCCCGAAAGGCCTTGATCGCGGCTTCCTGCACGGCATCCGCGGCCGCGTCGGTGTCATCCAACATGCGATAGGCCACATTGTAGGCCAATGCCTGGTGATGTTGAAGCAGTTGGTTGAAGGCTCGCAGTTCGCCGCGCACAGCGGCGGCTATCAAGGCTTGTTCATCCATAGTCGGTTGGCCTGGTGCCGGCCGACGTCAGCTTGCCTGCTGGCGCCGCCTGGCGTTTTAGTCTACTTGACGAAACGTTCATCTTGCACTATACTGCACTATAGTCTTACAGCGCTTTCGTAAACACCTGCCTCCAGCACGCCGAAGTGGCGGAATAGGCAGACGCGACGGTCTCAAAAACCGTTGAGGTGCGAACCTCGTGTGGGTTCGAGTCCCACCTTCGGCATCGGATTATACCAGGTGTTTACGAAAGACGCTAAACCTTTTTGGAGGAATGAAGGGGCTGGCCCGGCTCCGGTGCGGTGTTGTTGCCCACCAGACCAAGCAGCCCTTTATTTTATGGACTTACACCAGCGACACTTGGCCTGGTTTGTGTCAGTGTGCGGCCCCGTGCTCATGCTCGTGGTCATAACCGCGCTGCTGACGGGGTGTGCGCTGCCGCAGATCGCATCCAATGCCGCGAATCTCAGCCTGGATGACAAAGAAGCGCGTGCGCTCCAGATTGCCCAGGAGTATGTGGCCGATCAGAATGTAGACAAGGCGAAATCGAGCCTGACAGATCTGCGCTTACCCAATAGCGCGCAGTGGGTGGCGCTGGTGGCCGAGAAGTACATCGGCGAGCAGCGCGACCGTGAGCAAACCCGTGCGCTGGTCTTACTCGCCCAGGCCCTGGGCAGTGGCAGCACACGCATGGCGCTCTTTGTCGCCACGCCCACACCGACTCACTCACCGACGCCGCTGCCGACGGCCACACCAACGCCTTCGCCCACAGCGTCCCCCACCGCGACGGCCACTGCGACACCTTTACCAACCGAAACGCCGACCGCCGCGCCCACGGCAACGAAGGCGCCGCCAAAACCAACCGTGGTGAGGGCGACGTCTACGCCGCGGCCCCCCACGGCTACCCCGAAACCGTCGGTAGATTATCGTGTCATCAAGGCCCGGCTGTTATCCAAAGATGAAAATCATGGTTGTGAAGGCAACCATAACTTCTACTTCCAGGTCATTGATGTCAACGGGGCGCCGGTCAACGGCGCGGTTGTGCTGCGCATCTACTCTGGCGAAACCAGCGTTGCGGGCAGCAAAGACTCCCCCTGGATGCTTGGCACGCAGGACCAGGGCTGGGGACAATTCGACATCTACAAGAACGGCGATCAACTGAAAGTGATCGCTGACCCGTCCAAAGGCGAAGTAGCCAGCGAAGTCACGCGCGCGATGGGTGTTCGCGATGAGGAAATCCCGATTCCTGAACTCATCGGCGCCGGCTATTGTAGTTCTGAAGCGGAATGTACACAGTTGGTGGCTGAAAACCATCTCTGCCGCTTCCACTACTCCTACGAAGTCATATTCCAGCGAACCTGGTAAGGGCAGACAATACCGACGTGTGACCTTGCCCCGCCGGTCACGCAATCAATATCAGCGACTCAACCCGCAGGTCGCGCCATCATCCCGCTACAGAAATCAGCACGACGGGAGGGTAGCAACTTTGAAACAAGACTTGATCCGAAACACCCCACTCTTTGCCGACCTGACGGCGGCAGAGCAGGAGGCCATCTGCGAACGGCTGTATCCAGAGCAGTTTGCACGTGGCGCGCCGATCTTCGAACAAGGAGACCCGGCAGAGCACCTGTATCTGATCCAGTCAGGCTGGGTGCGCATTGTCGGTCCCGAAGGCGCGGCCCTGGCCAGCCTCGGGCCGGGCAGTGTCTTCGGCGAAGCCGATGTGTTCCTGGGGCGCACGCGCAGCACATCCGCCCTGGCCGTGGCCAACATCGAAGCCTTTGTTCTGCACAGCAGAGACCTGAGCGCCTTGCTGGAGCGCAACCCACAGATGGGTGTGCGCCTCAGCCAGGCCTTTGGGGGCAACCTGGCGCAGATGGAAAGCTATCTGGCCCAGCGCTTGAGCGATCTCCCCGGCTTCGGCGACCTGCGCAGCGACCAACTGGCGCAGGTGGTACACCATCTGCGGTCGCAAACCATCGCACAGGGCCGCAGCGTTTTCCAACGCGGCGAGAAGAGCAAGGGCCTGTACATCATCGAACAGGGCGCCCTGCAGATTGGCAGCGGTGACAGCTTCGTAGAACTGATGCCCGGCCAAATCGCCGGTGAAATGGCGCTCTTGGCCGACAAGCCGCATACGCAGGATGCCCGCGCGGTGGAAGAGACCCTGCTGTGGTTCCTGCCCCGCAATGACTTCAGCGCCCTCACCACAGTCATTCCTGAACTACGCACCGTCCTCAGCCGCAACCTGCGCAGCACACTGTCCGCGGCCGATCAAACCAGCGCCGTCAATCAACTGCGCACGATGCCCCTCTTCGCCGGTGTGTCTGACGAGGTCCTGCGGGCCATCGCGCGGCGGATGCTGCTGCAGCACGTGCCCGCACGCCAGATCATCTTCCGCCAGGGCAGCGCAGGCGAAGCCCTCTACCTGGTAGAAAATGGCGACATCGAGCTGACATCGTCCCTGGAAAGCCCGGACGATGTGCTGGCACGCGTGGGCGTGGGCGGCTTTTTTGGCGAAATGTCTCTGCTCACCGGCCGCCCCAGCGCGGTCAACGCACGTGCCGTCAACGAAACCAATCTCTGGGTTCTCTACCGCAAGGACTTCGAGGAACTGACCGGTCAGTATCCTGCGCTGAGCATGGCCATCAGCCGTGCCCTGGCCGCACGCCTGGCCGATGCCGACGAACGTTTCGTTGATCGGCACCTGCAGAGACTGCCGCTGTTTGCCGGCCTGTCCAGTCAGCAGTTGGACGACGTGGCCTCTCATTTGACGCCGGAGCGCTTCCGTCGCGGCGAGACGATCTTTGTGCAAGGCGAGCCGGGCCACACGCTGTATCTGATCGAAACCGGTCGCGTCAGCCTGACCACTGTGGACGGCGGGCAAGAGTACGAACTGCCCACGCTGCACAGCGGCGATTTCTTCGGCGAGCGATCCTTGCTCACCGGGGACTCACACACCACCTCCGTCGTGGCGCAGACCGATGTGGATTTATGGACGCTGGGCCGCGAGGACTTCGAGTCCCTGGTGCAGCACTATCCAAGCCTGGCCCTGAATATCAGCCGTGCCCTGACGCGGCGCCTGCACCAGAGCGAAAACCGCCCCATGCAGGTGCGCCAGGCGCAGACAACCGTCACGGCGTCGCTGCCGGTCGCACCGGCACACCCGCTCATGGCGCCCCGCGCGACGGCGCCCATGCCAGCGGCGCCATCGCGCCGCCCTGCGCCAATGGCGTCGGCCGCCGCATCGCAAGCGCCGGCCGGCCTCTTTGGCGCGATCTGGGGCCTGGGACAGTCGGCCAACAATCTCTCCATCTGGTTCCAGTCACGCACCACCGGCACCAAACTGCGCCTGGTGGCTGTCATTCTGCTCTTCATCTGGCTGTGTGGCATTGCAGCGCCGCTCAGTCTGTTCAATGCCATCAGCCAGCGCAACGCCAGCTTGGGCGCGGCCAACCTGGTGGCGCTGACGCAGCGGAGCTGGCGCAACACCGTCGGTTCATCCGCGCCGGCGTTGGCGCTCAAGAGCGGCCAGACCATCGCCCTGGCGCCCGCACTCCCCAGCCTGCCGACAACCCCCACCTGGACGCCGGCCCCCACCGAAACGCTGATTCCAACGGAGACGCCGCTGCCGACCGCGACCCCCACGGAGACACCGCTGCCCACCACGACACCCCTGCCGACCGCAACGCCGACCAACACGCCGGCCCCTACCGCCACGGCACGCCCTGCGCCCGCGGCCGCACGCGTGGCGCCGGCGCAGCAAAAGGCGGCCCCCCAGTCCGAAGCGCCAAAATCTGGCAATCAGTACGTGCTGAAGGAAATGCGCCGTCTGACCCCGTGCGAGAACAAGGGCAACCACAACATCTTCGGCCTGGTCATTGATGCGGCCGGCAACCCCATTGACGGCATCACCTTCATTCAGACGCCGGGCGATAACCCGGGCGAGGTTCTGGACAAGAACGTCAGCGGCTCCAAGGGGCCGGGCAAGTTCGAATTCGTTATGTGGAAGGGCGCGCAGTACGCGGTCTTTGCCACCAACGACGGGCAAAGCCCCAGCGGTAGCGACATCGCCCGCCCGATGCACTCCAACTTCATTGACGAAGCCGAATGCGCCCCTGGCGAAGGCGGCAACACCCTGTTCCATAACTCCTTCGCGGTCGTTTTCGTCAAGACCCGCTAACGCGGCGCCGTCCCGCGGCGAACCAACAACAAAAAGATGGTCAAGGCCCACGTCCTTGACCATCTTTCTTTTTGGGGCTTGCTTCGCGAATCGCACGCTCTATGTTACAATAGGCCCGTTCTGCCGGGCGGGCAGACACAGTCAGTTCAGGAGACAACAGACGAATTGAAGACGATCAAGACGATCAAGACGATCAAGAAGATCAAAAAGATTAAGATGAGACCCATGCTCATGCTGCTGCTGATCCTATCTCTCGCCGCGTGCAACCAGGTTGCGCCCCCCACCGCATCGCCGGTTACGCCGCCAGCGGTCGCCACGGCCACCAGCGAACCTGCGGCCACGCGGACATCTGAACCAACCACAGCGCCGACGGCAACACCGGCGCCGCCAACAGAAACGCCCACAGTCGAACCGACCGCCCGGCCCACGCTCGACCCGGCCGCCCTGGACAAGTCCACGCGCAACATCAAACAGAAGAACCTGCCCACCTGCGTCGTGGACGGCGTCACCCTGCGCATTGACCTCTACCGCCTGCCCGAAGTCAAAGGCCCGACCCCGACGATCATCTACATTCATGGCGGTGCGTGGATGAATGGCAGCAAAAAGGGCGGTTATGGACTATCGGTGATGCCGCAGTTGGTCGTGCGCGGCTACTCCTTCATCGCCATCACCTATCGCCTGGCGCCAGAGGCCAAATTCCCGGCCATGATCGAAGACATCAAATGCAACATCCGCTTCTTGCGTGCGCACGCCGCGGAGTACAATCTCGATCCGACCCGCTTCGGCATCCTGGGCAACAGCGCGGGCGGGCACCTGGCCGCCCTGGCAGCCGTCACCGATGAACGCGCCGGCTTCGACGGCGCCGGCGGCTATGCCGAGCAGTCCAGCCGGGTCCAAGTGGCCGTGGACATGTACGGCCCCACCGACCTGACTGCACCCGAAATCACCGAGAAACCGGAATTCAAGCGCATGATCCAACAGGTGTTTGGACTGACCGACTCCACGTCAGACTTGCTGTGGCGCGCCAGCCCCCTGTTTCAGGTCACGCCCGATGACCCGCCCACCCTCATCGTGCATGGTGAACAGGATACAACCGTACCCTTGCAGCAATCACAACGTTTCTACGATCAGTTGAAAGCCGCCGGCGTGCCCACGGAGCTGATTCTGGTCAAGAATGCCGCACACGGCCTCGTGCCCGAGGGCGGCGAACTCAGTCCCAGCATTGACGAGGTCAATCGTCGGATTGCCGATTTCTTCGATCTCTATCTGCGCCTAAACCGTTGAGGTAACAGGTGTCAGCACGATGACCGGGATGGGTCGCCCGCCGGTGCGCACCTTGTAGGCCTGATAACCGGGATAGAGCTTGACCGCGGCCGCCCAATAGGCGTCGCGTTCCGCGCCCTCGGTCTCCCGCGCGAGGTAGACGCGCTCCTGCCCGCGCAGCAAGACGCGGGCCTGCGGATGGGCGCGCAGGTTGTGATACCAGGCCGGGTAGTGCGCCTGACCGAAGTTAGAGGCAAAAACCACCAGGCGTTCGCCATCTTCGACGGCCACCAACGGCACGGTGCGCGGTTGACCGCTCTTGGCGCCGGTCGTCGTCAGCGAGATGATGGGCAACCCGGCCAGCAGACTGGTGAAAGAGGCGCGGCCCTGTGTCCAACGCAGAACCGGCCGATCCAGGCGATGCATCAGCCGGGCAAACAACCAGGAACCGGGCTTCGACCAGGCGAGGGGCAGAATCAAGCGCCGCCAACCACTGGGTACACGCACGTTGGGCGTCAAGGGCGTCTCCATTTTCTTTCAGATGTAACTATTCAGGCATCCTACGCCGACCGACATTGCCCCCCCCCGGGGGGGCCCCCCCCCCCCCCCCCCCCAGGCGCGATTTCAATCGCTTTCCGATTCACTCCACAAACGCCACAACTTCGATCTCCACACGCGCATCAGCCGGCAGCGCCCCCGCCTGAATGGTGGAACGCGCGGGCGGGTTGGAAGCAAAAAAGCGCGCGTACACGCCGTTGAAGGCTTTGAAATCGGCGATGTCGGCCAGGAAACAGGTGGTCTTGACGACATTTTCCATGCGGCTGCCGGCGGCCTCCAGAATCGCGGCCAGGTTCCTGAGCGCCTGCTCGGTCTGTGCTTCCAGGCCATCCACCAGCTTGCCCGTTGCCGGGTCCAGGCCCAACTGCCCGGCGGTGTAGATCAGGTGTCCCACTTTCACCCCTTGCGAATAGGGACCGAGCGCCGCGGGCGCGTGCGGGGTCGAGATGATTGTCTTTGACATACGCTTCACTCCGTGTCGAAAAGTTTACTCAGCCAGCGCTTGTTCCAGCAACTGGCGCACCACCGTTTGATTGGCCTTGCCGCGCGTGGCCCTCATCACCTGGCCGATCAGAAAGTTGAGCAGATTGAGGTTGCCCGCCCGATACTTGGTTGCCTCCGTGGGGTTAGCCACGATGACCTCGCGTACGATCGCGTGCAGCGCATCGCTATCGCTCACCTGGGCAAGGCCTTCCGTCTCCACAATGTCCGCGGCCGCCTGGCCGGTTTCCAGCATGGTCGCGATGACCCGTTGCCCGATGTTGCGGTTGATGATGCCGCGATCAAGCAGGGTCAGCAGCGCCGCCAGGTTGTCGGGCGTTACCTTGAGCGACCTGATGTCCTGGTTCGCACTGGACATGGCGCTGAAGAGAGGCCCAGTGATCCAGTTGCAGACCTCACGACCCGCGCCGCCATAGGCAGCAACCGTCGCTTCGAAGTACGCGGCTACCGCCTGCGTCGCGACCAGGGTTGCTGCATCGTTGAGATTGAGTCCATACTGCGCCATGAAGCGCGCCTGCTTGGCGTCGGGCAGTTCGGGCAGGGTCGCGCGCAACTGCTCCACCAACTCCCGCGTAATACGCAACGGTGGCAGGTCTGGCTCCGGGAAATAGCGATAATCATGCGCCGATTCCTTGCTGCGCTGCACAAACGTGCGTCCTTCCGCCTCATTCCACCCCAGCGTCACCTGCTGCAGCGTGCCGCCCCGCTCGATCGTCTCGATGTGGCGCTTGACTTCGTACTCCACCGCGCCGCGCACCGCGCTGAAGGAGTTCAAGTTCTTGATCTCCACCTTGACGCCGTATTCACCCTGGGCGGCCTGCAACAGCGTACGCACCGAAACGTTCGCCTCGCAGCGCATGGCGCCCTTCTCCATGTCGCCGCTGCTGGCGCCGATGTAGCGCAGAATCGTGCGCAGCTTGGTCAGGTAGTCATACGCCTCCTGCGCGCTGTTGAGATCCGCTTCGGTCACGATCTCCAACAGCGGCATGCCCGACCGATTGTAGTCGAGCAAGCTGTAGGTGACGCCATTCTGGTTCATGTGCTTGGACTTGCCGGTATCTTCCTCCAGGTGCGCGCGCCGTACGCGAATCACCTTCGGCCGGCCGTCATCGCCGGTGATCGTCAGACTGCCGCCCAGGCACAATGGCAGCTCATATTGACTGATCTGATAGCCTTTGGGCAGGTCGGGGTAGTTGTAGTTCTTGCGCGCAAAAACGGCTGTTTCGGCAATCTCAGCAGCGAGGGCCAGGCCGGTGCGAATGGTCTGCTCCACCGCGCGGCGGTTGATGACCGGCAGCACGCCCGGCATGCCCAGGCAGACCGGACAGACGTGTGAGTTGGGCGGCGCGCCAAAGACGGCCGCATCGCACGCGCAGAACATCTTCGACGCTGTTTGTAGTTGGGCGTGGACTTCCATGCCGATGACAACTTGGTATTGGGTCATGGTCAACTCGTTGAGTAAGGGTATCTTCTCAATTTATAGGGGCGCACCCTTGCGGTCGCCCACGCGGGCAGGTGCAAGGCCATGCCCGCTCACTCGCATTATACTCGCATTATACCATCTTCACCGCGATCACGGAAAAGAGCCTGAGAGAGCGTCACCGCCGGGGAGTGCGGGCGTCTCGCCCGCCGCTCATGTCCCCAACGTATCACGGGCACGCCTGAGTTGCCAACCTTTTGGCAACATTGCAACTCCGCTCTTGACACCGTATGCATGTTGGGTTAAAGTTATACTGCAAGCGGGCACGAATTGCGTCTGTTTCCTTAGGCGAAAAAGTGAAGTCTATTCCCGCTTGCAGCATAGCAAGACATTATCGCCCTCCGATTGAGCGAACGAAGTCATGCGTCGTACACACCTGGTTGGCCGTCTGGTCAACCCTTGAAAAAATCGAACTGGACATTGAGCATGAACGATGAAACCCCAATCAACAACGCCGCGCCGGTGCATGCACCGCTGACGCGCTGGGATCGCAACTTCAAGCGCAACGTGGCCGTTGGCATGATCCTCACCGGCCTGCTGCTGATCTACCTGAGCCGGGCCGTGATTGCCACGCTGATCATGGCCGCCATCCTGGCTTACCTCATTCATCCGATGGTTAACCGGTTGATGCACCTGCGCCTGCCGCGCGGCCTCGTGACCGGCCTGGTCTACCTGTTCGTCGTTTTGCTGCTGATCTTCGTCCCCATCATTCTGATCCCGGTGCTCATCGAGCAGATCAGCACCATTCAGATCCCCTGGAACGATCTATACGTCGGGTTCCTGAAATGGTTCGAGGACTTCCCCCTGACCCACCCGTCCCTGCGTTTGTTGGGCTTCGAATTCGATCTCGGCCCCTGGTACCAGCGCATCAACAACGGATTTTCACAATTTCAGATTGACCAGATCTTCAGCCCGGAAACGGTCATCAATTACATCTCCCAGGCGCTGCGTTCTGCCTCCACCGTGGTGGGCGTGGCGACCGGCGTGGCCTCAAATGTGGTCGTCGGGATCTTCACATCACTGCTGGCCTTCCTCCTCACGCTGCTCTATTCGTTCTACATGGTCAAGGACGCGCCTCGCATGCGCGCCTGGGTTGAGGGCTTGTTCCCCGCCACCTACCAGCCAGAGATGCAAGAGCTGATGCAGCGCCTGGGACGCATCTGGCAATCGTTCTTTCGTGGGCAGCTCGTGCTCTGTTTGACCATCGGCACCGTCACCACCCTGGCCCTGGCCATCATCGGCATGCCCGGCGCCATCCTGCTCGGCCTGTTGGCCGGCATCCTGGAGATCATCCCCAACCTCGGCCCCATCATCGCCATGGTCCCCGCGCTGCTGGTCGCCCTGCTGCAAGGCTCGATCACGATCGAGATGTCAAATACCTCATTTGCCCTCTTGACCGTGGGGGTCTACGTGTTGATTCAGCAGGCCGAGAACAACATCCTGGTGCCGCGCATCATCGGCCAGAGCGTCAATCTGCACCCGTTGGTGGTGCTGGTTGGCGTTATCGTCGGCGCCACCCAGGCCGGCATCCTGGGAGCCTTTCTGGCCGCGCCGGTGCTGGCCACCCTGCGCGTGGTGGCCGGTTACATGTACGCCAAGCTGCTCGATCTGCCGCCCTTCCCCGCGCCTGACGCGCCAAGCGCGGGGACGCCGCCTGGCTGGCGGCAGCGGCTGACCAGCGCCTGGCAAGGGTTGCAACAGCGCCTGGCGCGTGCCGCTGTCCCTGCGCAGTCAAACGCCGACGCGCCGGCAGCAGAGACCGAAGATACGGCCTGAAACAAACGCTCGGCAAGGCAGGAGGACTCATGCCCATTCGTTTTCCCTTCAACGGCACTTTTCACATGAGCCAGAAGTTTGGCGGTAACCCCGCTTTCTATGGCCAATTCTCGTACGACGGCGTGCCCCTGAAAGGCCACAATGGACTCGATTATGGCATGCCTAACGGCACCGCAATCGTGGCGGTGGACGACGGCGACGTGATCGAAACAGGCTTCGAGGCCAACGGCTTCGGCAACTACGTCAAACTGCAGCACCGTTGGGGCGAGAGCCTGTATGCGCACCTGGAAAGTACGACGGCCAAAGAGGCGGACAGATTCACAGCAGGCGCAGTCATCGGCATCTCGGACAACACGGGCGCCTCCACCGGGCCGCACCTGCACTTTGGAGTTCGCATCAATCCCTACTCGCGCAAGGATGGCTGGGGCGGCTTCAGCGACCCTGAGCCTTACCTGGCCGGTACGCAGCAACTCCCCGGTGAACAGACGCCACAGACCTGCCTGGCGCTGGTGCTGCCTGGCGACACGCAGCCGCTGGGCTGGTACCGCACGGCCTGGAGCAACGAGAAACAGCAGCGCGAGCAACTGACGCGCCGCGTGGCCGCGCTGCAGGAGCAGTTCGACGTGGAGCGCGCTGACCTGCGCGAGCAAGCCGATATCTGGCGTGACCAGGTGGCCCTCCTGGTCACGGAATACACCGGCAGCCAGCCAACCACCGACCCCATCCTGGCCCTGCGTGCGCTGATCAAGCAGCTCAAAGCAGCCATTGATCCCACTGACCCCGGGAATTGGGAGAAACCGTAGAGAAATCCGTCTGCTGATCGCATTTGGGATAACAGCCACGAGATGTGGATAACTTTGGGGAAAAACCCCTACCGCGTCGTGGATACTGGGGATAAGTGCATCTTTTTCCCAACCCTATCCCAACCGCCGGCAGCCCTAGATATGTGCCTTGCACACCCCGCGCGCCACTACATCTAGTGGTCAACGATTTGTACCACGGTTGCACCAGGCCACGAGGGTGAAATTTGGCCGGTCAGTTATTCTACTTGAATCCACAATCTATCCAGAACAGGCCCCCGCAGCAGGCCACAAGATGTAGTGCCCCAGCGCCTTGTCACCCCAATCCCTTGTGGTAAAGACCAGCAGACGACCCCCTTATCCACAAATCCACAGCCCCTACTACTACAACTAACTTATCATCATCTACAAGACGAATGACAACCTAACTTCTGCGCAGACTTTCGATTGACCCAAATAGATGCTCGCTGTATACTAACGACCAGTGAAATTTTGCCGTATTGCGCTGTCAGGATCCCATGGGAGGTAGGCAATGACTCATGATCAGTTGCGTCATCTGACGGCCAAGGAGAAGCTGGCCCTGCGGGAATACCTGCTGCGGCTGCGACAGGTATTCGGCAGCGAAGTGCTCTCTATCAAGCTCTATGGCTCCAAAGCGCGGGGAGATCATCACGAAGATTCCGATCTCGATCTGTTGGTGCGGGTGGAGCAGGACAACCGGCAGGCCTACGCGAACATGTACTTGATTGCCTCGGACATCGAATTGAAATACGACCTTATTTTGGGCATGATGTTGGTAGGTCCAGCACACTACAACCTAATGCGCCGATTGGGGGAGCCGTTGTACGGAAATGTCCAACGGGAGGGAGTCGAATTATGGACGAGGACACCAAGCTCCTTATTTTGGCCGAAGCCGAGGAGTTCGTGGCGCGTATGGAGCGATACCTGAAGGATGTCGGCGCTTTGCCAGAGCCAGCGCCTTGAGCGACATCCGACCGTTCCTCTGAAGAAGTTGGAGGCGCGATGGCAAATCAGACAAGGCTCGCCCCCCGGGTACTGACGCTGGAGGAAACGGATGAACGGATGGGCGAATCTACAAATGGCGGTAACGCATGGAAACGTTAGCTGAAATTCGCGCCCGACTGGTGGCCGGGCAATTCGAGTTCAGCCGGCACGCCCTCCGGCGCGCGGTGGAACGCAACATCAGCGAGGCCGAAATCCGGCAGGCTGGAAGGCGCGCCCGGATCATCGAGGACTATGCCGATGACAAGTACACGCCGAGTTGTCTGCTGCTCGGATTCACCGACGCGGAGCGCCCCTTACATCTACAGGTCTCTCGCGCCGACGCCGAACTGGTCCGCATCATCACGCTTTATGAGCCGGACCCTGCCGAGTGGTATAATTACGTCGAACGGAGGTGAGCATGTTTCGTTGTCAGGTGTGCGGCAGCACTGAGGCTCGTTCTGAGGTAGTGAGCGAAGTGTTTCTGGTTGACGGACTGCCGGTGTTGGTCGAGGATATCCCCGCAGTTGTTTGTGCGCGTTGCGGCGACGCAACGTTCAGCCGCGTGACGACCGAACGGATTCGGCGCATGGTCCACGGCCAAACGCCTCCCGTCAGATCTGTGCGCCGATGTTTTTGCCTATGCCTGAGTCTCGGCGCTTGCCTTGGCAGATCTCGCAGATTCGGTGACTTCCAGAAATAGCCGATGCCGGCCCGAAGGCCGACATCGTTACTCCTTCTACTCATGGTAGATGAGCTAATTTTATTATAGCACACGGAAGCCAAATGTCAATGGGTTTTTTACATCAGACAGGAAAATCACTGCTGTCTCTGGTGAGCGCCGATGCCCGCTATCCCGCGGCGCTCAGGGCTTTTCTCGGCCAGACGGCCCCTGCGGTCGTCTCCGCGCTGGGCGACCCGGCCCTGTTCGACAGCCCACCGCTGGCGCTCTTCTGCTCAGCGCGCTGTCCCGGCAGCCTCATCGTGCAGGCCACCGACCTGGCCCACGCGCTGGCCGACCGCGGCGCGGCCGTCATCGGCGGCTTCCACACGCCGGTGGAGCGCGCCTGCCTGGAGATTCTGCTGGCCGGCGCCGGACCGCTCATCGTCTGTCCCGCGCGGGGGATGGTCAAGACGATTCCTGCTGAATTTCGCCAGCCGTTGGCGGCCGGCCGGCTGCTCTTGCTCTCGCCGTTCGCCGAAAGCGAGCGCCGCGTCACGGCCGAGCTGGCGGCCGCGCGCAACCGCTTCGTCGCCGCGCTGGCGGCGCGCGTGATCTTCATCCACGCCGCGCCCGGCGGCCGCACCGAGGCCCTGGCGACCGAGGTGATCGGCTGGGGCAAGCCGGTCTACACGTTGGCGCATCCGGATAATCGGAACCTGGTGGATGGGGGGGCGATGGACGTGTGTACTCTCGTGGGGAGATAGCCCTTGGCGTCAAGAAGGGTTTTCAACAGGAATCGCTTGTCTAATTTGACACGTTCTTTCTTTCTGAGGATAATGTGTGCAAATTGTAAAGTTTCATTTTGTTTTTTACACACATGAACAAGAACGCCTCTTCACCCGATCACGATCAGCTTTATCAAAGCGCCGAAGCCCAGGCCGGTTACTTCACTGCCGCCCAGGCCAGGCAGGCCGGATTCAGTCACGCCTTGCTGTCGCACCATGTGCGAGCAGACCTCTTCGAGCGCATCTACCCGGGCATCTATCGCTTGAAACGTTTTCCGTCCTCGACTCATGAGGACCTCTTTGTCGCTTGGTTGCGCGCTGGCCAGAATGCTGTCATATCGCACGATAGCGCGTTGGCGCTCTATGACCTCTCGGACCTGCTGCCCAGTGAGATTCATTTGACTGTATCACGTACCGCTTCACGCCGCCATCCTGGCCTGCGCCTGCACACCAATCGGCTAGAACCTGGCGACGTCACTACTTATGCAGGTTTACCCGTCACGACCGTTGCGCGCACGATCAGCGATCTCGCTGCCAGCGGGCTGCCCGAAGAATTGATCTGGCAAGCCGTCCTGGAGGCGCTGCGACGTACACTGACCACGCAAGAACAACTGCGCGCGATGGCCGGCCGCCGTAGTGGCCGCGCATACAGATTGATTGAGCAAATACTCACTCCCTGAGGAGACGAATGGTTCTGTTTTTTTGTCTACCAGGCGGTTCTATGCTATGATTCGGTCAATCGCCCGATAGGTTAAATGACCGAAAGGAGCACATCATGAACGGCTGGCGGGCAAGTCCCTCCCTGGAAGTATTCACCAATCGTGTCCACGAGCTGGATATCCTGGCGCAGGCGGCCGCGGATTTGGAGCGCGGCCGGCCACGCCACATTGCCTTGTTTGGCTTGCGCCGTATCGGCAAAACGCTGCTCTGCCAGGAACAGATGCGCCACCTGGCTGCGCAGGGGCGGGTGATCCCTGTCTACATGAACCTCGAAGGCATCTGCACCTCCCCGGAGTTGTTCGTCCAGCGCTACATTGGCCTGGCCTGCTTCTGGGCTGTGGCCGGCGGACAGGGCAGTGTTGAACCGTACCTGCGCGTCGTGGATCTGCTCCAGACCCCGGCTGCGGCCGTCCCTGTTGTCCTGGAAGCTATTCGCTTTCTGATTACTGCACTGGGACGCGAAGTGACCGACCCTGGCGTGCTGCTGCACCTGGCCTTCGACTTTCCAGATCGCCTGGCAATCGCCCTGGAACGGCCCATCATGTGCTTCCTGGACGAATTCACCGAATTGTCGGCCCTGGCGAAGTTCCCGCAGGTCGGCAATCCGTACAAGCTCTTCCGCTCGGCGATGCAGCAGCACGCCCACGTAAGCTACGTGGTGACCGGCTCCGCCATCACAGCCATGGAGCAGATGGTGCGCGACCACAAGTCTCCCCTCTTCTTGCAGTTGCGCGCGATTGAACTGCCACCGCTCACCGCCGAAGACACGCAGGCCTTGACCACAAAGATCATCGGCCGGCCGCTGAACTCCGCTGCCCAGGCCGAAGTGTACGTGCATACGGCCGGCCATCCGTTTTACGTGACGGCGATAGCCGAGCGCCTGCGTGAGCTGGCGCCGGATGAGCCGGAGGCAATCAGCCCGGAGCAGGTCGCACAGGCTTTCGTGCTAGAAACGCTCGACGCCCGCGGACAGATCTACAATTATTGCCGCTATTTGGATCTCGCCAGCGCGGTATGCCGCTCTCAAGGCGCTGCTCCAGATCCTTGCCGAGGAGGACGGGCTGACATTGACCCAAGCGGCAAGTCGGCTGCATCGCAAACCATCGAGCGTCCAGGATTATCTGCGCTGGCTGATTGATGTTGACCTGCTGGTGATCAGGGAGCAGCGCTATTTGCGGGTTGCTACATCCAGAGGTTGGCCCGCTGTACTGCTGAGCGGCCGCGCCCGCCCCGGCGCAAGCTGGGCCAGATAACCCGACATCGCTGTCAACTACAAAGCCCGACCAGTTCCGGTCGGGCTTTGTGGTGATTCGTTGCCGGTTCGACCGCGCTCACACCCCAATTTCGTTGGCGACCACGCTCTCGTCCAGTTTCTTGTACAGCGCCGCGGGTTCGCGCAGCGCCTGGCCCACGGGCAGGCTGCCCGGCTCCCAGCGGCCGATCGCCGGGCTGCCGTCGTAACGCAGCACCTGGTGCGCGCCGCGGGCGTCGCTGACGGTTTCGGTGACCTGGCGGCCAAACAGTTGCCCGTCATAGCCCAGGTACTCATGCACCAACTGCGACGTGTGGGGCAGCACCGGGCTGTAGAGCGTCTTCAGCCAGTCAATCGCCTGCAGGGCCACGTACACGCTGGTGGCCGCGGCCTGGGCGTCGGTCTTGATCGTCTTCCAGGGTTCCTTGTCGTTCAGATAGCGGTTGACCTCCTGCGACAGGCGCTGCGTCTCGGCCAGGGCAGCCTTGAACTTGCACGCGGCGTAGAGACTGCCCACCGACTCGAAGCCGCTGCGCACGGTGGCGAGCAGCGCCTCATCGCTGGCGTCCAGGGCCGCGGGCGCGGGCACGCGCTGCTCATAGCGCTTGTAGGCAAAGCTGAGCATGCGGTTGACCAGGTTACCCCAGTTGGCTAACAGCTCGTTGTTGATCCTCGCCACGAACTCTTCCCAGGTGAAATCGCTATCGTTGCTCTCCGGCGCCATCGCGGTTAGCACGTAGCGCCACGGATCAGGATCATACCGCTCCAGCACATCGAGAATGGCAATGACGCGGCCGCGGCTCTTGCTGAACTTGCTGCCCGACATCGTCAGATACTCATTGGCCGGCACATCGTACGGCGTCCCCAGACCGCCATAGCCCAGCAGCATCGCCGGCCAGATGATGGTGTGGAAGGGGATGTTGTCCTTGCCGATGAAGTTGTAGATGCGCACATCCACGCCTGCATCCCACCAGGCGTGCCAGGCGTCCGGTTGACCGCTGATCTGCGCCCATTCCTGCGTCGCGGACAGATAGCCGATCACCGCGTCGTACCAGACGTAGATGCGCTTAGTCTCGAACCCCGGCACGGGGATTTCCACACCCCAGTCAATATCGCGCGTGATGGGCCGGCCGCGCAGCTCATGGCTCTCGATTTGCGCCTTGCTGAAGTTGAGGACGCTGGCGCGCCAGTGGGCCTTACGGCCATCGTTGATCCAGGCCTCCAGCGCGGGGTTGAGCCGCGCGAGGTCCAGGAAGAAATGCTCCGTATCGCGCGCTTCGAGGTCCGTGCTGCCGCTGATCTTACTGCGCGGATTCTTCAGTTCGGTCGCGTCATAGGTGCTGCCGCAGTTATCGCACTGATCCCCGCGCGCCTCGGTGTAACCGCACACCGGGCAGGTGCCTTCCACATAGCGGTCCGGCAGCCAGCGCTGATCGCTCAGGCTGTAGATCTGCTTCTGTGTGTCCCGGTAAATATACCCTTTGCGCAGATGGGTCAGGAACATGTCCTGGGTCACAGCCCAATGGTTGGCCGTGTCGGTGTGCGTGAACAGGTCGAACGTCAAGCCGAGCTTGAGATAGCATTGGATCATCAGGGGATGAAAGCGTTCGACGATCTCCGCGGGCGTCACCTTCTCCTGGTCGGCGCGCACGGTGATGGGCGTCCCGTGCGTATCGGAGCCGGATACCATGAGGACGTTGTTACCCCGCAGGCGATGATAGCGCGCAAAGATGTCCGGCGGCAGGTAGGCGCCGGCAATGTGCCCGATATGTTGTAGCCCGTTGACGTAGGGCCAGGCGACACAGACAAGTATGTTCTCAGCCATGGTTGCACCAGCTCTTGATTCCGGGATGTGTGATCTCATGCATCTCATCCACGGAAGGTTCGGTTGAAGCGGTCTGCTTCAAGGACGATTTTACCATAGGGCCGCGGGTTGCCCAATAAACCGTCTCAGAGTAAAATAGCCCTGAGCCTATGCCGATTGCAAGGCTGCACAGGCTACGTTTACGCAACGATCGAACGACACCATGCATACCATTTCACTTGATATTCCCCTCGGTTTGATTCACGCCCTGCGCAGCGCCCAACATGTGGCCGTGTTGACAGGCGCGGGCGTTTCGGCCGAAAGCGGCGTGCCCACCTTCCGCGAGGCACAGACCGGACTCTGGAGCCAGTACAATCCCGAAGACCTGGCGACGCCGGAGGCTTTCCGCCGTCAGCCCGCGCTGGTGTGGGAGTGGTACGCCTGGCGCCGCCGCCTGGTGGCCGCGGCCGAGCCTAACGCTGCCCATCGAGCGTTGGCGGCGCTGGAGACGCTGGTTCCCCGCCTGACCCTCATCACCCAGAATGTGGACGGCCTGCATCAGCGGGCTGGCAGCAGCGATGTGATCGAGCTGCACGGCAACTTGCAGCGCATTGTCTGCTCACGCGATCACCAGGTTGCGACCTCCTGGGTGGAGACGGACGATGTACCGCCCCGCTGCCCGCAGTGCCAGGCCCTGTTGCGCCCGGATGTGGTCTGGTTTGGCGAGAGCCTGCCGTTCCGCGCCCTGCAGGCGGCGCTGGACGCGGCTCGTGATTGCGATGTTTTCCTGAGCGTGGGCACATCGGCGATTGTGCAGCCGGCTGCATCCCTGCCATATGAGGCCCTGGAGCATGGCGCCATCACGGTAGAGGTGAACCCATCGGCCACGGCTCTGACTGAGCATGTCATGTATGCCTTGACGGGATCGGCCGGACAGGTGTTGCCGGCCTTGCTGCACGCCACCTGGCATGATGCCCAAATCGCATCCTAGCAGCCTGTCGGAGAGAACACCTTGTCACCCTGTATGTAGTATGCATTAGAGATACGAACACTACATGCAGCCACAAAGTTGCGCCTAGACATGCCTCTCCGACAGGCTGCAGGGGCTGGTCAAAGAACAGGCTCCCGCTTTTCTTGAGCGAGATGCGCACCAGAATAGGCAGGCGTTCCCTGACAAGCCCTGAGTAAACATGAATTTCTCTCGCATCACCCCCAACCGGGTCGGGCGGCACACCCGCCCTGCATTGTTTCAGGAGGACAAAAGGACGTATGAGCAAAAAAATTGCCGTGTGGGTCGCTTCCATGTTGGCCGGTTTGATCGCGGCCTATCTGATCATTGCGCTGCTGGGCATTCCGGCCGAACGCTTTGGAATCAGTTTTCTGATCGGAACGACTTTCTTCGTCGGGTTGATCTTCATGATCCCCATGGATCATTTTATTCATGCCGGAATCTTGGGTGATCCGACACCGCGCAAACAGAAATAGGCGGCCGCCGCCCAATGAATTCGGGGTGAAGGGGCGTTCCGCCACAAGGTTGGCCTGCAGCGACCGGCGCCGCACCCACGCAAGTGGACGCGGCGCTGGTACGCCCCTCAGGGGCGATTTCAATCGCTGATCGCCGTCGCCCGAATTTTTCTAACATCTGTTGACTTTATTGCAAACTTGACAGCCGCCCGCAAAGCGCGTATGATAGCCGCCCATCTGACCCCTGTGTGATTCGGCCCTTGTGCCACGACTTGCGCAGCATTCCTTTTCGCCGGCCCGTGCCCTGCAACCTGGCACGGTCTGGTGAATTGCCCCACATGCGTACCCGTTTCAGGCGGAGAAACGAAACATGCTTGATGTGCTACTTGCCCATTCCTATTTCTTGCGCTACGACCAAAAGCAGGTTGAGAAGATGCGGCCTTACCCGCCACTGGCCACGCTGTATGCAGCCAGCTATCTGCGCAGCGTCGGTTACTCGGTTGCGCTCTTCGATGCGATGCTGGCCACCGGTGAGCACGAATTCGAAGCCGCCCTGGCGACATACGCACCGCGCTTTGTCGTGTTGTACGAAGACAATTTCAATTTCCTCAGTAAGATGTGCCTGACCCGCATGCGCGAGGCGGCCTGCACCATGAGCCAGGCCGCCCATCGCCGCGGCGCCACCGTCATTGCCTCTGGCTCCGATGTCACCGATCATCCAGAGATTTATCTGCAGCACGGCACGCAGTATGTCATCCTCGGCGAACCAGAGCACACCTTGCGCGAACTGCTCGATGCCTTGCGCGCCGGTCAACCGGCGCGCGCCTCGCTCATCCCCGGCCTGATTTTGCCTGACCCGCAGGCGCCCGGCGGTTTGCACCACACCGCCAGGCGCAATCCCGAACGTTACCCGGATGTTTTCCCCTTCCCCGCCTGGGATTTGCTCGATGTCGAACGCTATCGCGCCGCGTGGATGCAGGCGCACGGCTTCTTCAGCCTGAACATGGTCAGCACGCGCGGCTGCCCTTTTCACTGCAACTGGTGCGCCAAGCCGATCTGGGGCCAGCGCTACGCCATGCGCTCGCCCGCCAATGTGGCCGCGGAGATGGCCTGGATCAAGCAGCACCTGCGGCCCGATCACATCTGGTTTGCCGATGACATTTTTGGCCTGCGCCCCGCCTGGGTCGCCGAGCTGGGGCGTGAGGTGGCGCAGCGCGATGCGGCCATCCCCTTCATGATTCAGTCGCGCGTGGACCTGATGACCGAGGACGCGGTGGCCGGCCTCAAGCAGGCGGGCTGCGTCGAGGTGTGGATGGGCGCGGAGAGCGGTAGCCAGAAGATTCTCGATGCCATGGACAAGGGCACGCAGGTCAGCCAGATCAAGCTCGCCCGCCAGCGCCTGAAACACGCGGGTATCAAGGCCTGCTTCTTCATCCAGTTTGGCTATCCCGGCGAGACCTTCGAGGACATCATGTCAACTGTCCAACTGGTGCGCGAGACCTTGCCTGACAACATTGGCATCAGCGTGAGCTATCCCCTGCCGGGCACCAAGTTCCACGACCTGGTCAAGGAGCAGTTGGGGCCAAAGACGAATTGGGTAGACAGCAACGACCTGGCAATGATGTTCCAGGGTTCCTATCAGTCTCCTTTCTATCGCAAGCTGCACCGGGTGCTGCACCGTGATCTGGAACTGCGCCAGCGCCTGTCCCAGCTTTCTACCAACGGCCACGGTCCCGTTGATGACGTGGCGTTGCTGGCCTCGCTCGATCACCTCAGTCATGAGTGGCTTGACTTGGGGCGCCTGGAAGTGCTGCATCGCAGCGATGCCCCCACCACGATCGTGAAACCGTACGGTGAGTTGGCCGCACCCGATCTCAGCCGCGATTGGAATTGAACCAGCCTGGCGCCGCCAGGTTGAACATGAAAAAGGGGGCTGCATGCATAGTCAAGATGCCTGACCTATTACTGACCCATGGCTACTTCCTGTGGGAGGACGAAAAAGAGCGGCAGATCATGAAGCCTTACCCGACCCTGGGGCTTCTGTACAACTCGGCCTATCTGCGCCGCGCCGGCTTCGATGTGGAGATTTTCGACACGACCTTCAGCAGCAAGGCCGACCTGGCCGCACGCCTGGCGCAGACGCCCGGCGGCGTGCTCGGCATCTACACCAACCTGGTGACACGCGGCCAGGTGGTCTGGATCATCGGCGAAGCCAAGCGCCACGGCTGGACGGTCATTTGTGGCGGGCCGGAGTCGGCCAACTACACGCACGAGTATATCGCCCAGGGCGCCGATGTGGTGGTGGTCGGCGAAGGGGAAGTCACCCTGGCGGAACTGTTGCCCGCCTTAGCGCAGCAGGGGCCGCATCGTCTGCACGGGATTGCCGGCACTGTCTTTTTGGATGAAGAAGGGCAAATTGTCCGCAACGCCGAGCGCGCACAGATCGCGGACATTGACAGCCTGCCCTGGCCGGACCGGGAGCAGATCAACATCAGCCAGTATGTGGATGTCTGGCGCACGCACCACGGCATGGGCAGCGTCAATCTGATCACGGCCCGCGGCTGCCCCTACAAGTGCAAATGGTGTTCGCACGCGGTCTTCGGCTATTCACACCGCCGCCGCAGCTACCTCGACTGCGCGGCCGAAGTGCAGCACATCGTGGAGACCTACAAGCCAGATCAGGTCTGGTACGCGGACGATGTGTTTACGATCAACCACCGCTGGCTGTACGAATATGCCGCCGAGTTGAAGCGGCGCAATCTGCGCCTGCCCTTCGAGACGATCTCTCGCGCGGACCGCCTGCTGAAAGAGGATGTGCTCGCCACCCTGGCCGAGATGGGCTGCTACCGCATCTGGATTGGCTCCGAAAGCGGCAGCCAGCGCATCCTGGACGCGATGCAGCGCGGCGTCACCGTGGAGCAGGTGCAATGGGCAACCCAGGCGGCCCAGCGGCACGGTATCGAGGTGGGCATGTTTCTGATGTGGGGCTATGACGGCGAAGAGATCGAGGATATCGAGGCTACGATCGAGCATGTGAAGAAGGCCAATCCCAACATCTTCTTCACCACCGTGGCCTACCCAATCAAGAACACGCCATACTATGAGACCATCAAGGACACGCTGCGCCTGGATCGTGACTGGGTGGAGGCCACCGACCGCGATTACGTGGTGCGCGGACGGCACACGCGTCAGTATTACCGCTTTGCAGACCAGTGGCTGCGCAACGAGGTCGCGGCCCATCGTTTGAACGGTCAGGATGCCGGCGAGGCCCTGCGCCTGCAGACCCTGGCACAGGAAGCGCGATCCGGTTTGCTGGCGACGGCAGCAGAACAGGAATGTTGAGCGCCGCCGCCTTCGATGACTCGGCCGCGACCTACGATGACGCGTTTACGGAGAGCACCATCGGTCGCCTGCTGCGCGCCGCGGTCTGGCGACGGCTGGATGCGCAGTTCCGCGCCGGCGATCGCGTGCTGGAGCTCAACTGCGGCACCGGCGCCGACGCCATCCACCTGGCGCAGCGCGGCGTCCACGTGCTGGCGACGGACATTTCAGAGGCGATGCTGGCCGTGACCCGCCGCAAGGTGGCGCAGGCTGGGATGGAGGAATTGGTTCAGGTGGCAAAATTGGACATCGCCGATTTGGCCGCATGGGGGAGTTCACTGAGATCAGAGACCAGAGATCAGAGATCGCAAGACAATGACTCGTCGCCCTCCCGTGACCCAATCTCCGGTCTCCGGTCTCCATTCTCTTCTTTCGACGGCGTCTTGTCGAACTTCGGCGGGCTGAACTGCGTTGCTGACCTGGCTGGGGTGGCGCAGGCGCTGGCCGGATTGCTCAAGCCGGGGGGCCGGGCGATTCTGTGCATCATGGGGCCGTTGGCGCCCTGGGAATGGGCTTGGTATTTGCGCCAGGGGCAGGCGGGCAAGGCGTTCAGGCGTCTGCGGCGTGACGGCGTTCCCTGGCGCGGGCTGACGATTCGCTATCCGTCCATTGCTGCGCTGCGGCGAGCGTTTGCCCCCATGTTTACGGTGCAGCGCGTCAGCGCCATCGGCGCCCTGCTGCCACCATCATACGTCGAACCGTGGGCGGCTCGCCATCCAGCCCTGCTGGCCCGGCTGAATCGCATCGAGCGCCGGTTGGAAACAGCCTGGCCGCTGCCCTGGCTGGCGGACCACTACTTGATCGAAATGGTGCTTCACTGATATGACAACGTCGCAACCCCAGTCACTGTCTGGCCCTCGCCGGGAAGCGGTTTTGCCGCTGCCGCGCGTGGACCCGATCACGCAGCTGCCCATCCTGATCCTGTTCCCGCACAGTCACTGCAACTGCCGCTGCCTGATGTGCGACATCTGGCGCGCGACCACGCGTGACGAGGTGCCCGCGGCCGCTGTGGCGCGCTGGCTGGACGAATGGCAGCAGTTGGGCGTGCGCCAGGTGGTGTTGAGCGGCGGCGAGGCCCTGATGCACTCGCACCTGTGGGAACTGTGCGCCCATCTGCGGCGGGCCGACATCAGCATCACCCTGCTCACCACCGGTTTGCTGCTGGCCAGGCACGCCGCGCAGGTGGTGACCTATTGCGACGAGGTGATCGTCAGCCTCGATGGCCCGGCCGCGATCCACAACCGGGTTCGCAACATTCCCCGCGCCTACGAAAAGCTGGCGGCAGGGGTGGCCGCGGTCAAGGCCGCCGATCCCCGCACGACCGCTGCGGCCCGCTGCACCGTGCAGCGCGCAAACTATCACCATTTGCGTGACGTGGTGACCGCGGCGCACGAGCTGGGTCTGGATCGCATCAGCTTCCTGGCGGCCGATGTCAGCACAGACGCCTTCAACCGGCCGCTCGGTTGGGATGACGAACGGGTCATGCAGGTGGCGCTGGCGGCCGATGATCTGCCCCGCCTGGCGCAGGAACTGGACGCGCTGGAAGCCGATTTTGCGGCCGATTTTGCCGCCGGTTTCATCGCCGAGTCGCCGGCCAAGCTGCGCCGGCGCATCCTGCACTACTACACGGCCCTGCTCGGCCAGGGCGAATTCCCGCCCGTGTCGTGCAACGCGCCCTGGGTTTCCACGGTCATCGAAGCAGACGGCACGGTGCGCCCCTGTTTCTTCCAGCCGCCCCTGGGCAACATCTACCAGGCGCCCAGTCTGACCAGCCTGCTCAACGCGCCCGCGGCCGTGGCCTGGCGCCAGGGCCTCGATACCCACCGTGACGCCATCTGCCGCAAGTGCGTCTGCTCTCTTGCTCTGCGTGCCTCATGAACCTGATGCGCCGCCACAAAGTCGTCCTCTACAACCCGCAGGCCGTTTTCTTCACCATGCCCCTGGGCCTGCTGGCCGTCGGCTCTGACCTGGACCCGGAGCAGGTCGAGGTGGTCATCATTGATGGCCGCCTGGAGCGCGACCCGGTGGCCGCGGTGCTGGCGCACGTGGATGATGCGCTCTGCCTGGGAGTCAGCGTGTTGACCGGCGCGCCCATTCGGGATGCCATTCGCATCTCGCGGGCCGCCAAAGCGCGCCGGTCCGACCTGCCGGTGATTTGGGGCGGCTGGCACCCGTCGCTGTTTGGCGCGGCGTGCCTGGCAGAAGCGGCGGTTGACATCACCGTTCAAGCGCAGGGTGAGGAGACCCTGCGCGAGATCGTGCGGCGCCTGGTCAACCACGAGAGCCTGGAGGGCTGCCTGGGCTGCACCTACCGCACCCCCGCCGGCGAAATACAGGTCAATCCCCCGCGGCCGCTGCGCAACATCAACACGTTTCGGACGCACAATTACGGCTTGCTGCCGGTCGAACGCTACTATCAGCTCAAGGGCAAGCGCCAGCTCGACTACATCTCATCGCAAGGCTGTAACTTCCGCTGCGCCTTCTGCGCCGACCCGTTTGTCTACAAGCGCAAGTGGGTCGGGTTCGAGCCGTCGCGCGTGGCCGCCGAGGTGGATGCGCTCTGGCAGCGCTACCGCTTCGATGACCTGTCGCTGCAAGATGAAACCTTCTTCACACGCGCCGATCGCGTCGAGGCCATCGCCGAGGAGTTCATCCGCCGGCGGCTGCCCATCACCTGGGCCGGCACCATGCGCGCGGATCAGGGCGACCGCCTGCCCGACCGGGTCTTGCAGCGCTGCAAGCAGTCGGGCCTGCGCCGCGTCATCATTGGCGTGGAATCCGGCTCGCAGGCCATGATGGATTGGATTCGCAAGGACATTCAATTGGAGCAGGTTTTCATCAGCGCCGAGAAATGCCTGCGCCACGGCATCCGGGTGATCTTTCCGTTCATCGTGGGTTTTCCCAACGAGACCGACGAGAGCGTGCAGGCCTCGCTCGATGTCATCAAGCGGCTGCGTCGCCTCAGCCCCGACTTCGAGACGCCGATTTTCTTCTTCAAGCCCTATCCCGGCTCCCCCATCACCGACGAAGCGGTGCGCCAGGGCTATCAACTGCCGGTCACGCTGGACGAATGGGCTGATTTTGATTTCATCGGCTCGGCCGGGCCCTGGGTCAGCCCGCAGCGCTACCGGCAGGTGGAGCGATTCAAGTTCTACGCGCAACTGGCGTGGGACCATCCCACCCCGTTGAAGCGCCCATTCCAGGTGCTGGCGCAGTGGCGCTGTCAACGCGACCTGTACGCCTTGCCGCTGGAACAGGTGGTCAGCCGCTGGCTCTGGCCGGCGCAGAGGTTGTCGTGAGGGGGAGAGCAGAGATCGGAGACCTGAGATTGGGTCACGGGAGGGCGATGATGCGTCGGGGGAGAGTGGAGAGTGGGGAGTGGAGATTGAAAATCGCAGGCCGATCGCCGCCGAATGAATTCGGGGCGAAGGGGTGTTCCGCCACGAGGTCGGCCTACGCCGACCGGGCTTTGCGTCCACGAAGGTGGACGCCCGGCGGTACGCCCTTTAGGTGCGATTTCAATCGCCGGCTGTTGGCGGTTGTCGCGCGGGGGTGGTTGGCGCTGCGTTACCGTGTGCTGAGCCGTCGCTATGGCCGCCTGGTGCTGGAGGAGATTGACGGCGTGCCGTTGGTGGTTCTGCCGCAGGTCTTCAATCCGGTGCTGCTGCGCACCGGCGCGTTCCTGGCGCGCACCGTGACGACCCTGCCGCTGCCGGCGGGGGCTGAGGTGCTCGACCTGGGCGCGGGTTCGGGCGTAGGGGCCATCTTCGCAGCGCGGGCCGGCGCATCCGTGATCGCCGTGGACATCAACCCGGAGGCGGTGCGTTGCGCGCGGATCAACGCGCTGCTCAATCACCTGGAGCACGCCATCGAAGCGCGTCAGGGCGACCTGTTCGCGCCGGTGGCCGCGGCGCGCTTCGACCTGATCCTGTTCAATCCCCCGTTCTACCGCGGCCGTCCCCGCCGCCCGCTCGACCATGCCTGGCGCGGGGAAGATGTTTTCGAGCGTTTCACGGCCGGCCTGGCCGCGCATCTCAAGCCGGGCGGGCAGGCGCTGTTGATCCTGTCTTCGGACGGCGCGGGCGACGAGCTGCTCGCTAGTCTGCAGGCGGCCGGGTTTGAACAGCAGGTGGCGGCGCGGCAGGATTTGATCAACGAAATCCTGACCGCGTACCTGATCACGCGGTAGCGGGGCGCGGCCATGAGAATCGCCCTGATTGTGCCCGGTGGCGTAGATCGCAGCGGCCGCGAGCGGGTGATTCCCGCGCTGCTCTGCTTGATCGAGCGCCTGGCGGCCCGGCATCGCCTGCTGGTGATTGCGCTGGAGCAGGAAGCAGCGCCTGCCAGCTACGAGCTTTTGGGCGCGCAGGTGATCAACCTGGGGCGCAGCCCGGCCCGGCTGCCCGGATTCGGGTTTGGGCAGCGTTTGCGCCAAAGCCTGGCGGCCCTCGCGGCCCACGGCGGGGCCGATGTCATCCACGCCTTCTGGCTGGGCGCCACCAGCACCCTGGCCCTGGGCGTTGGCCGCTGGCGCAACATTCCGGTGGTTGCCAGTATCGGCGGCGGTGAGTTGACCTGGCTGCCCGACATCGGCTATGGCGGAGCCGGTTCCTGGCGCCATCGGCAGCAGGTCAGGCTGGCGCTGCGATTTGCCCAGGCGATCACCGGCGGCAGCCGCTTCGTGCTGGCGCCCGTCTTGCCCATTCGGCCCGATGCGCGCCTGGTCCCGCTGGGCGTGGATGTGCGCCGCGTCGCCGGCGACCTGCCGGCCGTCGCCCGGCCGCCCGGCCCGCCCTGGCGCCTGCTGCACGCGGCCAGCATCAACCGCGTCAAGGATCAGGCCACGCTCCTGCAGGCGCTGCGTCTGCTGGCGGATCAGGCCGCGGAGGTGCATTTGGACTGGTTTGGCGGGGATACCCTGGGCGGCGAGTTGCAACGGCAGGTATCTGCGCTTGGTTTGGAGCGCCACGTCACCCTGCATGGTGTGCAGCCAAGCGACGTGCTGGCGCCCTATTTTCGCCAGGCGCACCTGTACGTGCAGTCGTCCCGGCACGAGAGCCAGGGGGTGGCGGTGTGCGAAGCCGCGGCCGCGGGCGCGCCCACCGTCGGCACGGCCGTGGGGCTGGTGGCGGAACTGGCGCCGCAAGCCGCCTGGGCCGCACCGGTCGGCGATGCGGCCGGGCTGGCCGCAGGCATCCTGACCTTGCTGGCCGATCCTGCGGAGCGCGACCGCCGCGGCCGCGCCGCGCAGGCCTGGGCGCAGGCGTTCGACGCCGATTGGACCGCCGCCGCGTTCGAGGCCATTTATCAGGAGGTGATCGGGTGAGCGCAGATCAACCGCAGCCGGACGCCAGGCTCCCCGCGCTGCGCCCTTACCAGGCCGGGGACGAAGCCGCGTTGACTGCCCTTTTTGCCGCAGCCTACGGCCACCCGCTGTCCGAGGCGCTCTACCGCTGGAAACTGACCGGCCTGTCCACGCCGACGCCCAATGTGTGGACGGCCTGGGAGCAAGACAGACCGATCTTTCACTACGCCAGCATCCCAACCCCGTACCGGACGCCGGACGGCCCGGCCATCCTGATGACCGGCGCAGATCTGATGACCACGCCCGATCAGCGGCGTCGCGGGCTGCTCACCGCGTACGCGCCGCAGATCTATGAAACCTGGAGCCAGGCCGGGCTGCCGTGTACAGTTGGGCTGCCCAACGAGCGCTGGGGATCGCGCGCGGATCACCTGGGCTGGCAGCCGCTGCTGCCCCTGGCCTGGCTGATCCGGCCCCTGCGCCCGGAGGCGCTCATCGCCCGCCGCTTGCGCCTGCCGTTCCTGGCGCGGGCGGCGATCATCGGCCGCTTGTGGCAGCGCCGTTGGCAAACGCCGGACGCGGCCGGCATCGTCGTGCAGCCGGTCGCCCAGGCCGATGGCCGCTTCGATCGCCTGTGGCAGACCAGCCAGCCGGCGCACGGCTTCTGCGTGCAGCGCGACCGGCATTGGGTCGAATGGCGCTTTCTCTCCGCGCCGGCCGCGGAGCCGCGCTGGCGCTATCAACTCTTGCTGGCTCAGCGCGGCGACGAGCCGGTGGGCTACCTGGCCTATCGCGTGCAGGATGAGGCCGGTCACGCCACGGCGTTCATCGCCGATCTGTGGTCGGCCCCGGCCGATGAGCCGGCGCGGCGAACGCTCTTGGCGCACGCGCTGCGCCTGTTCTACGACCTGGGCGTGGAAAAAGCGGCCGCCCTGGCAGTGCCGGCCACGCCGCTGCATGGCAGCCTGGCGCAGGCCGGGCTGCGACCGGCCCTGGGCGCGTTCACGGTCAAGGCGCGGCCGCTGGCGCAGGCGCTTGATCTGGACACCCTGCGCCAACCGGCCAGTTGGTATCTGACCGGCAGCGATTTCGATGTGATCTGATGATGCAGAATGGTTTTGCGTTGGTTCAAGCGCCGGGCGGCGGTTATCGCCGAACAGGGATGGTGGCTGGCATTCTGGCTGGCCGGCGCGGTCAGGCGAGCGACCAGGGCGGTTGGCCCGCGGGTAAAGCCATGGTCAACGCCGGGCGGCCAACGCGTGCTGGCCCTCGCGCCCCATCCTGATGATGAAGCGTGCGGCTGCGGCGGCGCGCTGCTGCGTCATCGGGCGGCCGGCGACGCGGTGACGATCGTGGTTGTCACCGATGGCCGCCGCTCTCGCAGCCTGGGCCTGTCGCCTGACGAGATGGCCGCTCGGCGCCGGGCCGAGGCGGCGCAGGCCGCGGCGGTTTTGGGCGTCACGGTCTGGCATTGGCTGGGCCTGCCAGAGTGGGAGTGGGAGATCGAGGACCTGGCGCCGCGCCTGTTGGCAGAGCTTGAAACCGGCCAGCCAGACGTGATCTACGCGCCGTCGCGGGTGGATTTTCATCCCGAACACTGGAAGGTGGCGCATGCGCTGGCTGTGGCGCTGGCGCAGTGGCCGGGAACGCCGCGGGTGCGCGTCATGGCCCTGCAGGTTCCCCTCGGTTCGGCGCTGACGAACCTGGTAAGCAGCACCGCAAGCGTTGGGGAGCAACACCGGGCCGCCATCGCCGCGCACGCGTCGCAGGTTTACAGTACGGCGCGCACGCAGCGCATGCGGCGCTACACCGCCGTCGCCTGCGGCCTGCCTGGCGAGGCCGAGGCGTTTTGGGAAATGACCGCGGCCAGGTATCAACGACTGCATGCCGGCGCACCATCTACCTGGCCGATCGTTTTTCGCAGCCTGCGCGCCGGCCCGTGGACTGACGGTCTGGCGTATCTGTGGGGCCGGCGTACACGTCATACGCTGAGCCGCGATTGATGAGAGGGGCTTTGTGCCCATTCACCTCCGTTGGGAGTAACACGAGATGACATCTGAAACACCGCTGATCCTACTGTATAACCCGAAAGTCGCCAAGCCGGGCTATCATCGCCTGCCTCATTCCCTGCTGCAACTGGGCACCCTGTTGGAAGGGCGCTATCCGTATGAGATCGTGGATGGCAATCTCGACCAGGAACGAGATCGCGCGGGCGAGATCATCGAACGCGTGCGCCGCGAGGGCATCCGTTACCTGGGCGTGACCATCATGCCCGGCCCGCAACTGCAGCAGGCGGTGCCGGACATCAAGCGCATCAAGACGGCCTGTCCGGACCTGACCATCATTGTGGGCGGCTATTTTCCCACCAATCATCCGAACACCTGCGCCAACGATCCGGCCATTGATTACGTGGTGCTCAGCGCGGGCGAAGATACGCTGCCGGCCCTGCTGGACACCCTGGAGCAGGGCGGCGATCCAACCACCGTGGCCGGGCTGGCCTTTGCCCGCGACGGTCAGGTGATTCATACCCCCCCGCGGCCGCCCCATCACCCGAACGACTTGCCCTGGTATCCCTACCACAAGGTTCCGGTGGAGCGCTACGTCAACCGCACGCACCTGGGCACGCGCACCCTGAGCCATCACAGCAGTTTTGGCTGCCCGTTCTTCTGCAACTTCTGCGCGGTGGTCAACATGGCCGAAGGCAAGTGGCTGCCAGAAAGCGCCGAGCGCCTGGGCGAGTTGACGCAGTATTTTATGGACAAATGGCACATCAACGCCCTGGAGTTTCATGACAACAACTTCTTCACCAGCGAGAGCCGGACCGCCGCGTACGCTGAGAACCTGCTGCGTCGTGATTTGCTCCTGGCCTGGTGGGGCGAAGGGCGCATTGATACCATGCTCAAATTTAGCGACCGCACCTGGCGGTTGTTGCGCGACAGCGGTCTGAAGATGGTCTTCATGGGCGCGGAGAGCGCCGACGATGAGACGCTCAAGAAGATGAACAAGGGCGGCACGCTGACCGCGGACAAGACGCTGGCCCTGGCTGCACGCGCAGCCAAGTACGACATCGTGCCGGAGTTCAGCTTCATCCTGGGCAATCCGCCCGATCCGCACAAGGATATCGAGCGTGGCATCGAGTTCATTCGCAAGATCAAAGAGATCAATCCGGCCGTGGAGATCATCATGTACCGCTACGACCCCGTGCCGTTGGCGGGCGAGATGTGGCTGGCGGCCGAGCAGTCTGGCTTTGCTTTTCCGCAGACCCTGGACGAGTGGGCGGACCCCAAATGGGTGCGCGTGCAACTGCGCCGCAGCGCAGACACGCCGTGGTTCAAGCACAACGATCGCGAGCTGATGCGTAACTTCGAGACCGTGCTCAACGCCTATTACCCGACGACTACCGACCGTCGTTTGCGCAGCCCCCTTTGGCGTCCGGTTCTCAAGGCCCTGAGCGGTTGGCGCTACAGCCTGCGCGTCTACCGCTGGCCCTTCGAACTGGAGGCCGTGCAAAGGCGCATCCGCTATCAGCGCCCGGAGACATCGGGATTCTAGCTGCCTCTCGAAATCTGACCTTGACAGCGTGCGCATTTGACGTAAAATAGGGGTGCATACCACCAAATAGATTCAGCGAGGCGCCGATGGACGAAGCACAGCATATGACCTACATTACCAGTATCGAACGTATTGGCATGAAGCGCGGCTATGAGACTGGCAGGCTGGAAGGCATTCAGCAGGGCGAAGAGATCGGCCTCCGCCAGGGCTTGTTGACAGGCATTGCGTTAGGCCTGGAGTTGAAGTTCGGCTTCGAGGCTGTGAGTGTTTTGCCAGAAGTCTACAAGATCGAAGATGTGGATGTTTTGCGTGCATTGCAGCAAGGCCTGAGGACGGCGAAAAATCTGATCGAATGGCAGAACCTGTACCGGCCTGAGAAGCGACTCTCGGAATCGTGAGCATTCCTGGCCTGCAGTTGTGACGCACCTGGTTATCGTCAACTACGCCTGCGCGCCTGATTTGCAGAATCCGGACGAGCTGCTCGATCGCTACTTCAGCCTGGTCAGTTGGGCGGACGGGCTGGCGCTGGCCGGCGCGCAGGTCACGGTGGTGCAGGCCACCGCCCTGGACGCGCAGCGCCACCGCCGGGGTGTCACTTACCTCTTCGTCAACGATGGGCTTGGCCCTCATCCCCGCGCCTGGCAGATCCCGCGGCGCTTACACGGTGCAGTGACGCAGGCGCGCCCCGACGTCGTTCATGTCAACGGCCTGTTGTTTCCCCTGCAAACCTGGGCCTTGCGCCAACGCTTACCGCGCACCTGCCCATTGGTCGTTCAGCACCATGCCGAGCGCCCGTGGACAGGTCCCCGCGGCGCGGCGCAGCGCCTGGCGCTGCGGTCGTGCGACGGATTCCTCTTCACAGCCCTGGCCCTGGCCCAACCCTGGCAGGCGGCCGGCATCATCCACCCTACCCAACCCGTTTTCGAGATCATGGAAGGCACGAGCGATTTTCGCACGCGGCCGCGAGCAGAGGCGCGTGCCATCACCGGCCTGACCGGCGATCCCGTGCTGTTCTGGGCCGGCAACCTGGACGCCAACAAAGACCCGCTGACCATCCTGGATGGTTTCGAGCTGGCGTTGGCCCATTTGCCCACGGCGCGGCTCTACATGGCCTTTCGTTTCGCCGACCTGCTGCCGGCGGTGCGGGCGCGCATCGCCCAACGCCCGGCCCTGCGAGAAACCGTCGAACTTCTGGGCAACCTGCCGCGCGCGGACATCGAGCCTTACTACAACAGCGCCGATTTTTTCGTGCAGGGCAGTCATCATGAGAGCACGGGGTACGCGCTGTTGGACGCCCTGGCCTGCGGCGTCGTGCCCATCGTCACCGACATTCCTTCATTCCGTGTGCTGACCAACAACGGCGCGTTGGGCGCGCTTTGGCCGCCTGACGACAGCCGCGCCCTGGCCGCGGCGTTGGTTTCGTGTGCGCAGCGCCCCCTGGAGCCTCCGCGGGCGGCCGTGACTGACTTCTTTGACGCCCATTTGAGCATTCCCGCGGTGGGACGCCAGGCCTTGAACATTTACCAATCGCTGCGCCGGCGCCGGGCAGGCCGCCAACCCGACGGGGCGAGATGACCACGGCCATCTCGCCAGGGACGAGACGGGCCATCCTGGTCGTTCTCCTGCTCGCCTTCTGGCTGATTTCACTGCGCCATCTGACTGTGGCGCCGCCGGTCTACGAGGACGAGCCCTGGCAGGCCTCCACCGGCTGGAAGCTGGCGACGACCGGTATTTTTGGCAGCGACCTGTTTGCCGGTCTCTATGACATGGATCGGCATTACTACGGCTACCTGCCGCTGCACCCCCTGCTGCTGGCCGTCATCTACCGCATGGCCGGCATTGGCCTGCTGCAAACCCGCCTGGAACCGGTGGCCCTGGGCCTGCTGACGCTGGCGCTCACCGCGACCCTGGCGCAAGCCCTCTTTCGCGATCGGCGCGTGGGGCTGCTGGCGCTGATCTTGCTTCTGCTCCTGCGGCTGAATAGCGCCGGCCCATTTCGCCTCACTGGCATTCCGCTCCTGGATACGGCGCGCATCGCTCGCTACGACATGACGGTGCCGGTTTTTGGCCTGGCCGCCTGGTACGTCTTCTGGCGCACCACAGCCCGGCCTACAGGATCAAAGCGCGGCGCGGTCTTCGGTTATCTGCTGGCCGGCCTGCTGACCGCCCTCGCCAGCCTGGGCCATCTCTACGGCGCCTTCTGGCTGCCGGTGCTCTTGATCTTGACCCTCTGGACGCCGTCACCCGGCCGGCTGAGGCGCGCAATCTGGCTGCTGGCCGGCTTTCTCATTCCCTGGCTGCTCTACCTGCCCTACGTCTTGGCCGATCTCCCCGCCTGGCGCGCACAAACCAGTTTCTACGGCGAACGCTTCCGACTGCTCGACTGGCGCTGGTACCTGAACAATCTGCGCCAGGAGCCGCTGCGCTACGCTCTCTGGTTGCCGGATGATCTCCTGCCTCGCCTGGCGCGCATCGGCGCCTGGCTGCACCTGCTCGGTCTACCGGCGGCCGCCCTGGCCCTGATGCGGCGTTCCTGGCGCCGGCATGACTTCGCCGCGCGCGCGCTTCTGCTGCCCACGGTGCTCTTGCCCGCGCTGATGGCGCTGTTGATCTTCCTCAAGCTGCCCAACTACCTGGTGCTCTTCACGCCGGTCTGGTGCCTGACGCTGGCCTGGGGCAGTGTGGCCTTGTGGGACAGGCTGGCAACGGCTCGCCTTGGCCTGCGCGCCACGCGTTGGCTCCTGGTCGCGCTCCTGCTCGCTGTTGGCGTCGAAGGGGTCACGCGGCTGGCCGCGCTGGAAACGGCCGCGGCTCAGACCACGCCCTACCCGGCCTTCATCCAACAGGTGCGCCAATGGCTCCCGTCCGGGGGCCGTGTCCTGGGCTTGCACAACTATTGGTTGGGCCTGGAGGACTACGATTACCATTCGTTTGCCGTGCCCATCTTGTGGGCCGATCCGGTCTACACCTCGCCGCCGCTGACGTTTGGCGCGGCGCTCAGCCGGGCGGCGCCGACGGTCATCCTGCTCGACGCGCATCTGCGTGACTATTTCGCGCACCATCCTGAACAAGAGGTTGAGTTGAACGCCTGGTTGGCGCAGCATCACGGCCGTCGCGTCGCGTCCATCGCGGATGCGACTTACGGCGCGCTCGACATCTACTGGGTGCAGCCATGAAGCCGCAGATTCAAGTAAGGCCGACGACCGTGCGCTTGCTGGCGCGCATCCAGGCGATGCCGCTTGCGGCCTGGTCTGGCCTGGCGTTGACGATCGTCCTGCTCAGCGGCCTGTTGCAGCAGCCGGCTCAATTCGAGCTGCTGGTGCGCCCTGTTCTTCCTCTGTTGCGCTTGTGGAACCAGCCGGACGCCCAGTATCGCGCCTTGCTCGGCGACGCACCCTACGACCTGCTGCGTGAGACTGATGCTTTGCTTCCGCCCAGTGCGCGTGTTTTACTCGTCACCCCCGGCCGCGATGCCCGTCGCCTCGAATACACGTTGTTTCACCGTGCGCTCTACTTCCTGGCGCCGCGCAGCGTCTGGTGGCTGACGCCCGCGCCCGCGGACGGCGCCTGGGAATCGCGCTGGTGGATCTCAGCGCCGCTGACCGCGCCGGCCGTGCAAGCCGTCGCCCGCGATCGCCAGGCCACGCACATCCTGGTTTTTCAACCGATGGACAGCCCGGCCCTCGATCTGCCCTGGGGCCATAAACTGGCTTCCTGGGATCAAGGTTATCTGCTCAGCGTGGACACCGGCCCGCCAAATCCACTAGGCCGGCCTGCCAGCCCGACGCAGCGCAGCCCCTCCCTGGCCGCGCTGCCGCTGGCCCTGGCCGTCATCTGGTTGCTCGGATTAGGCGCCTTGCAGCCCGCAGCCTGGCTGGGCTATCGCGCCAGCGACCTGGAGATGCTGTCCCTGGCCTGGGCGCTGGGCGTGGGCGCGGTCTCGTTCGGTATGTGGTCGCTCGACCGCCTGAGCGTGACCCTTGCCGGACAAATTCAGTGGCTGACGCTGGCCGCCGTTGCCATCCTGGCCTGGCGCGCCTGGGCATGGATTGCCAGGCGCGCCAGGCCAGCCGCCGTGCGCCTCTACAGCCCTCCGCCGCGCGGGCGTTGGACTCACGTCATCGCTATCTTTTTGTCGGCTCTCCTGGTTTTCCAAATCGCGGCGCTGGTGTTGGCGGCCTGCGGCGCGCCCCTGCGCATCTGGGATAGTTGGGTGACCTGGGGTATGAAGTCACGCATCATCTTTCTGGATGGTCATGTCTCGGCCGCGGTCTATGCGGACCCCTCCCGCGCCGTCACTCTGCTCGGCTATCCGCTGCTGGCGCCGCTGAGCCAGGCCTGGCTCTACGGCTGGCTGGGCGCGGCCGATGACCGCCTGGTGGGCGTGCTATCGGTTCTTCACTATCTCGCCCTGCTCGGCCTCTGTGCCGCGGCCTTGCAACGACGGAGCGCCCCACGCCTGATCGTCCTGGCGACTGTGACGGCCATCGCCCTGCTGCCCAACCTGGCAACCTGGACCGGCGCGGTGCTCAGCGATGTGCCGCTGGCGCTCTTCGCCACCGTGGCCGGCCTCTACCTGGTGGCCTGGCTGCAAGGCGAGGCGGCCGGCGCGCTTTGGATTGCAGCGCTGGCCGCAGGCCTGCTGCCGTGGACAAAAAACGAGGGATTGCTGCTGTGGCTGGCGTCGGTTGCAGTTCTGTTACTGCTGAGTCTGTACGGGCGTTGGGCGCAGGCACAGCAACGACCGATCTGGCCGGCTGTCGGCGCGTTGTTGGCGGCGGCGTTGGTTATCAATGTGCCCTGGCAACTTTTCCTGCGCGCCCACCCCGTGCTGAACGACGCCTTTGTCCCAGTGACCTGGGCCGCCTGGCAGACCAACGCCCATCGCCTGCCCACCATCCTGCGCCAGGTAGGGGCCGCGCTGGCCGGCGCGCGCGGGAGCTACGCGTGGCCGCTGGCGGCGCTGCTGGTGCTGGCGCGGGTCATCTGGCCGCGTGGACAAGCGCCGGGCGCGGCGCGCCGGCTGGCCTGGCCTGATCTCTGGCTGCTCATGCCGGCCATCTACATCGCCCTGGTCAGCCTGGGGTTTGTCTTTTCGGACTATCAGCCCTACTGGCAGCACGTCAGCAATTCGATTGATCGCCTACTGACGCATGTGACACCGCTGGTGGTTCTATGGCTGGCCCTGCCCCTGGTTGATTCGTCCAACCCGTTTCCCAACCGCCCGGATCTCTTGAGAGGGCCGCGTGATGCTCGATCAACGGAATGATCGCTGGCTAACACACCTTGCCACAGGTCTGGCTCTGCTGGCGCTGCTGTTCTTTGCGCTGACCGTTGTGCGGCCGCTGGCGCGATTGCATACCGACGGCTTTGCCGGGTACTACACCATCGGTCACATCGCGGTCTACACGCCAGAGCAGTTGGCGTTGGCCTATGACGAAGCCTGGTACGGACCGCAAGTGGTTCTGTTGACCGCGCCCGGCGTGCGCGAAGTATTCAAGAACCAGCCGCCGCCGGGCAGCCTGCTGCTGGCGCCGTTGGTCTGGCTGCCCTATCCCACGGCTCGACTGGTCTGGCTGCTGCTCAACCTGGGCTTCCTGGTCGTCAGCCTCATGCTGCTGGCGCGGGCCGTGCGCTGGCCGGCGCGGGCAGGCCTGTGGATTGCCCCTCTGTGCCTGTTGTATCGCCCCGTGTATGAGAATTTACGCCAGGGACAGATGTACCTCTGGCTGCTGGTTTGGCTGTGCCTGGCGCTGTGGGCGCTGGCAACCGGGCCGGCGCGGCCACGCGCCTACGCGCTGGGCGGCGTGATGTTGGGCCTGCTGTTGATTTTCAAGACGGCCGTGATCTGGCTGTGGCCGCTGCTGGCGCTGGCGCGCCGCTGGCAAATTCTGTTATGGGGAGGGATCACGGCCGCGGCCGTGGCATTGCTCAGCCTGTTCTATCTCGGCCTTGCGCCCTGGCGTGCTTATCTAAATCAGATGCCCTTGCTCTTCACGATGCCCGATCGCTACGCCACCGGCTATCAGACCATCACCAGTCTGTTCGGCCATCTGTTCGTCGCCGCGCCGCCCTTCAGCCCGGCGCCGGTGGCTCATCTGCCTGCGCTGGCCACGGCGCTCACACTGACGGTGCAGATGACCACGTTGGTAATCACCGCACGGGGGCAACGGATGCTGGGGACTGACCACGCCGGGCGCGTGCTGAGCCTGGCGCTGCTGCTATCCCTGGCGATCGCGAACGCACCGCTGGGCGAAGGCTATCATTACACGCTGATCCTGCCCGCGCTGCTCATCGCTGCCTGGTGGGCGTGGACGGCGCGCTTACCCTGGTCACAGTGGGCGCTCTTGGCGCTGGCCGCCCTGCTGCTCAGCGCCCCCTGGCCTTATCAATCACCACAGCTCAGCGCCGGCTGGTGGGCCTTGCTGGCCTATCCGCGGGTGTACGGAGCGTATGCGCTGTGGGGATGGCTGTTGGGGCGGAGAGCGGAGGTCAGAGATCAGGTAAACAGCCGCCCTCTTCCCCCCTTCTCCTCTCCATTGTGCGGAGAGGAGAAGGGGTCGGGGGTTGAGGCGAGGCCGCGCATCACCGGCTCGATCACAAACAGCGGCGCGGCGGATCCGTCGCCGGCGCTGACGTTGAGCAGTGAACTGGTGCTGAGGCGGACGCCGCCCCCCGCGATGTCGGCACAGCCCCAGACGTAGGGGTCCACATCCACCAGGCGCGGGGAGAGGTCAAGCCGGCCGTCTACGATGCTGGGGAAGTTCGCCTGCGGCACAGGCACACGCTTTTGCACGATGGCCGGCGTCTGCAGCCCGGCGCTGAGCGCGGCATCCCAGGCGGCCTGGTCACACTCCCAGCCCAGGATGACGCCGCGCCCGCCGTAGTCATTCGTCGGTTTGATGACCAGGCTGTCTCGATTGGCCGCGGCGTAGGCGAGCAGATCCACGGTGCGGCCGTCCACCTTTGTGGGGCCATCCACCAACAGCCGCGTCCAGGGCAGATGGCGTCGAATCACCAGGCGCTCGACCGGGCTGAGGTCGAGCGGAAAGGCGCTGTCGCTGAGCAGAGCGAAGAGGCCTTTGTTGAAGAGCAGCACCGCGTTGAAGGAATTCACCATGCAGACGGTGTGTTGGCCGACGGCTCGCATCAGCGGATGCTCCGTGCCATACTTTGCCAGCAGTTCCAACGTGACCACGCGCTTGTAGACCAGGTCAATGGCAAAGTCGCCCGCGGTCAGGCGGCCGTCGGGGGCTTGCTCCAACTCGTCGGGGTCGAAGATGCCGACGTCGTAGCCCTGGCTGCGGAAGTAGTCCTGGCACAGCTCGAACTCGCGGTAGGTGCGCACGCCGCGCCAGTCCACGATGGCGATGCGCGGCTTACCCTGGCCGCCCCACGCACGATAGCCGGCCAGCAGTTCAGCCAGGATGCGCGGGCGCGGGGCGAAGGAGGTCACCTGGTAGTGCTGAGCAAAGGCGGCGAACAGCGGAAGGCCGCGGAAAATGGCGCTGAGCGATTCGCCAAAAGCCAGGCCGCCGGGACTTTCCGCGTTGTACTCGACGAAGTTGAGCGTGGGATGCTGGCCGGCTGCCGGCACGGCGTCGGCGAGATAGAACGCGTCCAGGCGCCCGCTGTAGTCGCCAGGCCCACGCGTCGGTTCCAGGGCGAGCAGGGCATCCTCCTGGCTGCTGACTCCCAGACTGGCGCGCAAGGCATCGTGGGTCAACAGATAGTCGTAGGCCTTGCCCAACGCGCCGCGCACGATGCGCGACGCTTCCACCAGGTAGCTGTAGGCCCGCGGGGAAAGGAAATGCGGACGCAGGACCGAGCAAACGGGACGCGTGCCGAAATAGAGCCGATCGGTCTGCGTGGCGGATTGAAACTGTTCCCACGTCGTCAGCGGATCGGCGGCCAGCAACTCATGCCAGAAATCAATGGCTGCTTGCAGCGACATTTTTCCTCCTGCTTTGGGGGGGCCACGAGGAATTCGCCCGCGGCCTGCGATATCTCAGGCGCGGCTCTCGCCACGCAGGAGTGCATCCCAACGCATGGGCGCCCCACCGGCTGGCGCCAGGGCTTTGGCGATGATCAGGTCGGCCATCGCGTTGACCACCCAGTCGAAGTAGATCACCGTGAGCGAGGTGATGTCGAAATCGGGCGCGGAGTTCATGAAGTCAATCGCGTAGGGGATGCCGTCGCGCACGGCAAATTCGACCGTGTTCATGTCATAGCCCAGGGCTTGATTCAACGCACGCGCATCGGCCACCACGCGGCCGTGCAATTCCGGCGCCAACGGTTCGTGGCCGCCCGCGTAACGCTCGAAATGGGGCCGGGTGGGGTCCCAGCGCACCGGCAGGATGTTGTCCTGGCCGATGCACAGGCAGCGAATGTACTGATCCCACTGGATGTACTCTTGCAGGATCATGGTCAGGCGGCCGCTGTTGTCATACGCGCGCCACAGTTCCTCCATGTCATGCACCAGGTGGACATGGCGCCAGCCGCCGCCCCAGTGAGGCTTGAGAATGGCGGGTAGCCCCACGTAGTTCACGATGCGTTCCCAGCCCAGCGGGTAGATCAGGTTGCGCAGGCTTTCACTCGACACGTCCGGGCTGTGGCTGTGATTGGGCAGGACGACGGTCTTGGGAACCGCGACCCCCAGGCGGTGCGCCAGCGCGGTGCCGAAGAACTTGTCGTCGGCGATGCGCCAGAAGGGGTTGTTGATGACATAAGTGCCCTGCAAGACCGCGTATTTGAGTAGCGGTTGGTAGAATGGCACATCGTGCGAGATGCGATCCACGAGCACGCGATAGCCCAGCAGATCATCCATTGTTACCCCGCCGGCGCTGACGTAGTCAGCCGTCACCCCCTGGTTACGCCGGTTGATTTCGGCAATCAGGGCATCAGGAAAGGAACGTTCACGGCCCACGAGCAGGCCCACTTTCAGTTGGTTTGTCATAGAGCAACCTGTCTGTCAGAAGTGCAAAGCGCAGAGTGCAAAGTGCGGTCTTGTAGCCCTTACTGGGGCTTGCATCTCGTAGCCGGACGGGTTTCACCCTCCGGCGGTGCTTCAGTCCGTTAACGCAAGTGCGCGGCGCAGCGCGGGCGCCAGGTCGGTCAGGTCATGCATCTGCGCGGCGACGGCGGCGTGGTCGGCGCCGATGAATAGGCCGGGCACGGCGTTCATGGTATGCTGCCGCACGCCCAGGTCTTCCACATTGCCATGATCGCTGGTGACCACGATCAGGGTCTGCGCCAGGTCACTGGCTGCGATGAGTCCACCCAGAAAGCCATCGAACGCCTCCAGGTTGGCTACGGCCGCGTCCATCTCCTGCCTATGCCCCTGCACATCGGTCAGCCAATGCTCGAATAGAACAAAATCGAACGCTTGCGCCAGCGCGGCCAGGTTGCGTCCGGCCTGTTCCGGTGTCAGCAGCGGAGCATCGGCGAAGCTGAGGTGCGTGCGCCAGCCCTCGTTGGTGAAATCGGCCGAGAAGCCGCGGCCGGCCAGCAAATCTTCATGCGTCAAGAGCGCCTGCCCGGCCGAGACGGCTGCCAGCGGCATGACCGACAGCACGCGTTTGCCCCGGTTCACCACCTCGAAATAGCCGGGGGGATAGGCGTTGACGAAGATGAAGCGTTTGCCAGCGTCGCGTACCTGGCTCAGCAGGGTGCCCGCCTGCACGATGGTGCGCACGGGCGCATGTGGCCGCGGGCCGTAATGTTCGCCGACCAGTTGGGGCACATTGCGGCCGGTCAACAGCGTAGCCTGGCCGGTGGCGCTCTGCGGCCGGCCCGGCACACCGAGCGTGGCGTCGAGCGGGGTCAGGGAAGCGTCCGACGTGGTGACCCGCCCGCTGGACGCGGTCAGCGGTGCGCCGGCGAGCAAATTGGACAGCGTGGGTAGATGGGCGCGTGCCAGCGGATTGACGGCCGGGTCGTCGCTTCCCAGGCCGACGCCATCGAGAAAGAGAAAAATGATCCGCCGGGCGGCGGTCTGTCTGTTGGCTGGCATGGGGCCGATTATAGCCCAAAAGCGCGCGTGCGCCAATTGACCGACCGAGAACGCAACAGGCTGGAAGTCCGGGAGCGCGGGCGTCTCGCCTGCAGCCAGTCCGCCAGTCTATCCCATCCCCCTCACGCTCTTTCTCACGCTTTGCTTGTCTGCGGCGGTAGGCCCGAATGAGACCAGGCCGATGGGGACGCCCAACGCGGCGCTCGCCAAAGCCAGCAAGGCGTCGCCGTCTGTCACCGACGTCAGAACGGGTCGGCAGCGCGCCAGGGTCTGCGTCAAGGCGGCCTGATAATCGAGATCGTAGGGGGCCGGCGCAGGGGTCAGCCGTTCGATGATGGCGTCGCCGCTGCGGTAATGATCGCACACCTGAATGGCCGGCAGCTCAGCCAGGCGATCGAGGCAGGTGACCGCCAGCGCGTCGAGCGGGCCGACCACATCCCGCGCGTAACGCAGCATCACCAGATCGAGCCAGCCGCTGCGAAAGTCACGCTGCCAGGCGCCAAATCCGTTGGCGACATCGGGCAGGGCGCGGGTCAGGCTGTCATCCCCGCTGACCAACGGCCCGGCGCCGTGACGCGTGGCGTAGGCGCGGGTGATGCCCAGGCGTGTGACGCGGCCGGCGTAGGCGGCTTCGCCCAGCAGTTGATCGGCGTTTGCCAGCGTGGTGGTGCTCCAGGTGGTGTGCGGGTGAAAGCCGCGCCATTCGTCCAGCAGCACGCCTTGCGCGCCTTCGAAGATGACCGCGCCGGGCTGGCGCAGAATGGCGTGGAGATGGCCGCCGGGCACGATCTGCGCCGTCGCCGCAAAATCGGCGTAGGTTGGCAGCAGCCAGTCGGCCCAATCGGCCGCGGTCAGCATGTCCCATTCCGCGGCGACTTGTGCGTCGGCGCGGCGTTCGTCGCTGAAGAACGGCGCCTTCGCCAGGTTGACGGCGCGCAGAAACTGCAGTTTATCGTGCAGGACATCGGGCCGGGCCAGGTCGCCCACGCGCAGCACACGCTCGCCAAAAGCCAGGGCGTCGGCCTGCGTTTCACCGATGCCCATGCCGCAACTGCCGTGGCGCCCCGCGCCCCGGCTCAACTCCTTCAGGCGGTTGGCGGCGCGCTGGAACGGGGTGATGACCAGGGCGCGCGCGTCGATGGTGGTGTGAGCGAACGGATCGGGCACGCCCAGTTCGTGCAGGTGCTGCGCTTCGACCATCATCGCCAACGGGTCCAGCAGCATGAAGCGCGACAGGTGCGTGGCCGCGCCGGCCAGCGTGCCGCTGCCGAACTGGGCGAAGACGTGCGCCTGGCCGGCAGCGCCTGGCGTCACCACACGGTGGCCGGCCTGGGCGCCGCCGTTGTAGCGCACCACGGTGTGCGCGTCGTGTTGCCGCGTCAGGTAGTCTACGATCGAGCCTTTGCCCGCATCGCCAAAGCCCAGATCCACCGTCAGAATGGCTTGCTGCATGATGATCTCTCCCGCTGCGAAAATAACGTCCCCTCAACCGTAGGTCACGCCTCCGGCGTGACGGCGCTCTCTGCGACAGATCACGCCCCCCTGCGTTAGCGCCGTCCGGTCAGGCAGGCGACTCAATTGCCTAGATCAAGCGGCCGTCGGGCAGCGCGTGCTTGATCGCCGGTAAAACGCCGGTGATGACGGCCGGGGTTGACGGCCGCGACGCCGCGTAACGGGTGAGCGCCGTCATGGCGACCGCGGTCGCGCCGGGATCGTAGCCGGCGCTCTGCATGTCCTGGCCGGCCGTGTCGAGACTGTCCAGCGTGCCTTCGCACAGGCCGACGGCGAGGGCGATGGTTTCGCACACGGCCGCCTCGTCGTCCAACAGCAGTACGCGCTCGCCAAGCAGCGTTCGCCAGCGCGCCTGCACCTCCGCGCTGCTGCCATGCGACGTGTTGGTGGGGATGATGTGGAAGTATTCGTAACGCTTCTGTACTTCGGCCACCAACGCCTCGGTCGGAATGCGCAGCAGCAGGTGATCGCCGATCAGATGTTGCACCTGGCTGCGCCGCACGGCCGGATAGGGCTTCTCGTCGCCGATGGTGAAGAGATAGCCCTTGTGGCCGCGCCGGTCATAGCAGTCCATGGCGGTGTGGCGGGCCATGAAGTACAGTCCCAGCTCGTAGGTCTCATGCACCTGGCCGCCGCCGCCGCCTTCCAGGTAAATTTTGCCCAGGTCGTCATCCATCTCCAGGCCGGACTCGAACTGCCCGATTTGCAATGGAATCTTGTCGCAGTTGGCGTCGCCAATTGCGCCGAAGAGGACCTGCGGATGCGCGACGTAGCCGCGCTGCACCAGCACGCGCATCAGCTTGCCCAGCTTGGTTTGCAGGACGCGGGGCACACTGCCCATCGAACCGGTCACGTCGAAGAGGACGGCGATGGCAACCGAATCCGGATGCTGATCGCTGTCGCGGCTCTCGCGCATCTTGCCGAAAGGGTTCATCTGATCGTGAATCTGCACGATGCCTGTTGCGCGCACCTGCTGATCGTAGGTGAACGCGGTTTGCTGTGTTTGTTGCCGATAGCCCTGCCGCGACTGATAGGCGGCGTCACTCCAATTCGAGTATCCCATGAGATTGTCCTTTCTGATCCTTTCTCGATCTGTCGCAAGTCCGTTTATTGGCAAGTTGGGGCAAACGGCCAGTTTGCCCTACGCTGACGGCATGTGAAACGGTCGAAACGTGCGCGCCCCGTAAGTCTGCTGCAAGATGTCCTGGAAATCGTCGAAAAGCTCCCAGGCCACGCTGACCCGGCGCTGGGGCGAGGGGATGAGGCAGGCGCGCAGCAAGGCGCGAATGGCCGGCGGAACACCAATCGGCAGGTCATCAGGATTGTTTTGACCGCCCAGCAGGTGCAGCAGGCAGCGCGCGGCCATGAACAGGTCGGTGGCGGGGGTGGCCGGCTGACGTGCTTCGATCTCCGGCGCATAATCGGCGGCATAGGCCGGAGAGATTGCCTTGATCGGCTGGCCCATCGGCACACAATAGCACCAATCGAGCAGCAGCCCGTTGTGATCGGCCGGCCGCACCAACACGTGCGCAGGTGTCAGCGCGCCGTGAACCAGCCCCAGCCCGTGGATGACACCCAGGGCCGCCAGGATGCGGTTGAACATCCAGGCCGCATCGGCCAGGGAGAGCCCGCCGGGAAAGGCTCCCTGCACGGCCGCGAGAGTCACGTAACCAACCTCCTGGCGCAGGACGTTGACATGGCGCAAGGCGCCGTCGCCGCCGCGCAGCAGGAAATGTTCGATCAACGTGGGGAAGTGCGCAGCGACAGGCTGACCGTCCAGCTCCCGCGCCAGGCGCGCCAGCGTCGCCGCTTCCACGCGCAGCAGATCGTGGTTGGCTGGCTGCCGCGCCACTTTGAGCAGAACCGGCGCGCCGTCGGCCAGGGCCGGATAGAGATCGCACAGGTCGCCGCTCAGCGGCGGCTGGTCCCCGCGATAGCGGTGCAGGCGACTGGTCGCTGCGATGAGCGGCGCGGCGGGGTCAGCGGCCGCCGCATACCGCTGCGCCATCTCGTACCAGTCCTGCAGCCGCTTGAACGCCTCGTTGGCGGCCGCCGCGTCATTCGGGTGATGATCGGGGTGAGCCTGGCCGGCCAGGGCGCGGTAGCGTCGTTTCAGCGCCTGCGCCGAGGTCAGATGCGCGGCGCCAAAGACCTCCTGAACGCGGGTAGCCGCGCGCAACTGCTGCAACAACTCGGACAACGCCTGGTTCACGGTAGTTTCCTTCACACTTTTAGTGTCAAATCTACACTATTATTATAGTGTAAAAAATACACTAAGTCAAATTCCATATGCAGGGTTTGTGACGTTCCAGCGAAGGTTTGGATGGATGACGCGGATCAGCGTGAGGCGGTCAGGGCGCCCTGCTGCAGGCAGGCCTATTGGGGACAGCGTTCGTGGTGAAGCATGTGGGAAGTGTCAGGAAGAATCAGGGCCGTAGAGTGGCGGTAAAGACGATCTCACGCCACCTGCTGTAAGTGTTCGTTCAACCAAAGGTTGGCCAACGTCTCGGCTGTGAGACCTTGCCGGCGTGCGGCCGCCATCAAACGATTGGCCAGACTCCATTCCAGCGGCACCAGGAAAACACGGCGCTGTAGCTCGACATCGAAATGCACTGCCACAGTTTGACCCCAATAGTCGGCCAAGCTGTGCGTATCCCAGAACTCAGCGGCAGCTTCCAGGCTCTCGAATTCTTCAGGGATTAGATCCATCGTCTTATTTGCGTCCATATTGTTTTCGTTCTCCCGAGTCCATGTCACGGGCGCTGATGACCAGGGCCGTGCCGCTTGACTTGCGAATGAAATAGACGATCACATAACGACCCGACCCGGTTCGTCCCATTGTTGAGTACAGATCTTCGCCGTGTATTTTACCTCGCTGAATGCGTCGAAATTGAGGTCGGCCTGCAAATAACTCTTCGACCTCGGCCGATTCAATGCCATGCTTACTCGCTAGTTTTTCGACGATATCCGGAAGCCACAGGATGTCAATGATTTGCACGGCTGTCTCACCTTGTGCATGGAATTGCTCACGTAAGATTATACCCGATTATTCATCGCGTGTCCATCAGTGCAATTGGGGCGAAATGTGACGTACACCTTGACCAATTCTTGTCCGGGGCGTCAGGTTGTGACGGATGCGCTTCTTCATGATAGAATTTGAGCGAAAGGAGAACTCAATGGGAAACGAAGCACCGGCGCAGCAGATTGTGTTGTATGGGACAGCGTGGTGTGGTGATTGTTGGCGGGCGACGCAGGTGTTCAAGCGACTAAACGTTCCTTACCAGTATGTAGACATTGACCAGGACGTGGACGCCGCGGAATGGGTGCAGCAGCTCAATTGAGGTTATCGCAGTGTCCCCACGATCGTGTTTCCTGATGGCGAGGTGCTGGTGGAGCCGGCGAATGTCCAACTCATTCGGAAGTTGAGTCAGATGATCAGCAAGACTGCCGAAGTGTAACAGGATCGGCCGGAACGGGGATCACCTTGATCGTCTCGCCGTCATCCAGCCATACCAGGTAATCCCCTTCGCGGATCGCATGACGTTTACGAATTGGCGCAGGGATAACGGTTTGCCAACGTTTGGTGATAGATGTCATCATTCAGTGCTGGATCCAACTACCAAGCCGGCCGGCGGGAATCTCAACCTGCTCGTAGACATCAGCCAAGGCAACGCGACAACCCACTGATGACAGGGTGATGACATCCTGCGTCTCCCTCACTTCGGTGAGCAGCCAGCGATCATCCGGCTGACGGACGTAATGCTCGACATGGCTGACATCCTGTGCAATCAACAGGTATTCGGTCAATGAGCGCAGCCGGCGATAGTGCTCGAATTTCTTGCCGCGATCATAGGCTTCAGTCGCCGGCGAAAGAACCTCACAGAGCACGGTTGGATTCAGCAAGACATCGTGCTGCTTGTCATCAAAGCGAGCCGGACCACAAACGATGGTCAGATCGGGATAGGTATAGAGACCAGTGGCGCTGATCTTGATGCGCATGTCGCTCGGATATATCTTACAGCCACGGGCGCGCAGCTGCGGACGCAGGCACGCAATCAGGTTCGTCACGATCAGATTGTGAGCTTCACTGGCGCCGGCCATCGCAAAAATCTCACCCGCGAGATACTCGCTCTTGGTGGCGGCGGTTCGCTCGTGCGCCAGGTAGGTTTCTGGAGTCCAACGGAATTTGAGTAACGCCGTCATACCATTCTTCATTCACCCCATTTTAAGGGTCATCCCCTCGTGGTTCTGCCAGTGCCGCAGATTCTACATCGCCTGCCGCCGCGAGGCAAGACATAGCGCAACCCCTTCGTGCCCTTCGCGCTTCGCGCCATTCGCTCTGCTTCGCGACTTCGTGCTCCAAACGCTACGTGCTCCAAGCACCTCGGCGCCGCGATCGTTTCGGCGCCCCATTCCGCGGGTCACGCGCTTGCCCGCCGGCCATCGTTGGATTTCACTTTTAGGTTTCAAGCCACGTTACACGGTACCGTCAGCGTGCTCAGGGTGATCGGCTGCTGGCGATAATACCCGCGCTTGATGTCGAGTTGAGCCACGTAGAGGGTCAGCTTGGGCAAGGTGTCCCCTCGAAGCTGATCCTGAGCTACGCCCAGTGCCGTCAAACGATTGCCAAAAGCTGCCCCCGTGTCCAGTCCGATCGAGACGACAGTTTCGTTTTTGGGATGCTTTCTCAGGAAGAGGAAGTGGCGTTCAGCGTCAATCGGAAAGTCTTTGGCAAAATGGTTGAGCAGGTGGGTCGGCGTGTGCCCGTGGATGATGAGGTGGCCTTTCCAGTGGTCCGGATTACCCCCGAAGAAATCTTCTCTGATCCAGACCGACGAATCCTCGATCCAGATGCGCTCTTTCGTGATAAGTTGGTTGAAATCGGCATAGTTGTTGGCGGCCAGTTGTTCCGCGAGCGACACGCGGAGCATCACACCGGCATGGGTAATCAAGACGTTCAGGTTGGCCTCTCCACTGAGCAGAGGCTCGACGTGAAACAACTTCAGGCCGCGTAAGAACCCGGTGTATTTTTCATCAATCTTGGCCTCGAATTCTTCAAAACTCTTGCAGCCAAACGAGGTTATCGTGCTTTGGGCGCCATTCTCCAGCCAGATTCGCTTGCCGAAGTGTTCCCGATGGCGTGCATCATAGAGTGTTTGCAGCAGCAAGTGCTCATGATTACCCATCAGTGGAATGGCGCGGTCTCCCAGCCCCATGACCAGGTCCAAGACCTCTTTGGAGGATGGCCCGTGATCAATGTAGTCACCGACGAACACAAATTTAGCGAGTCGTTCGTTATCCAAGTGGCTCACCAGCGCGGCTAAAGGGTCATACATGCCGTGAATGTCGCCGATGATCCAGGTGATCTTGTCTGTGTCTGACATGGTAGTTTGCCTCCGTTATCCTTCATCGTCATACCCACCCAGGTGGATTGTACATCGCCTGCTGCCGCGTGGCAAGACATAGCGCGACCCCTTCGCGCTTCGCGCCCTTCGCGCTTCGCGCCCTTCGCGCTGCTTCGCGACTTCGTGCTCCAAACGCTACGTGCCTTCGTGCTCCGCTATTGGTTAGACATGCCTGATTGTGGTAGAATCAGCGCCGCAGCCATCTGCATCTTGAACCAACCCTCGATTGCAGCGGGTACCAACCCCGCCCCGGCTTGACCGGGCAGACGTAGGAGAAAATAACATGAACACCTGGACTCCGGCGCGCATCAGCGCGCGCCTCGATCGTATCCTCTGGAAGGTGCAAAAGCCGCCCCGCTACACCGGCGGCGAGCACAACAGCGTGATCAAAGACTGGGACGCGATCCCTATGCGCCTGGCCCTGACCTTTCCCTGACACCTACGAACTGGGCATGTCCAACCTGGGCCTGATGCTGCTCTACGACATCGTCAACCGCCAGCCTGATATGCTGGCCGAACGAGCGTACGCGCCCTGGGTGGACATGGAAGCGCTCATGCGCCAGGAAGTCCATGCCGCTCTTCAGCCTGGAGACGCGCCACCCCCTGCGCGATTTCGACATGATCGGCTTTGGCCTGCCTTATGAGCAACTGTTCACCAATACGCTCAACTGCCTGGACCTGGCCGGCATCCCGCTGCGCACCGCCGATCGCAGCGCGGACGATCCGTTGATCCTGGCGGGCGGCAGCGCGGGCACCAACCCGGAGCCGATGTGGCCGTTCATAGACGCGTTTCTGATCGGCGAGGGCGAAGAGGTCATCCTGGAGATCATGCGCGCCCAGCAGACCTGGAAACGCGCACGCCAGGTCAACCCCGCCGCCGTCACGCGCACCGACCTGCTGCGCCGCGTGGCGCGCATCCCCGGCGTGTACATTCCTTCGTTTTACGAAGCCACCTATCACCCCGACGGCGCGCTGATCGCCACCACGCTGCGGCCAGAATTTGCCGATGTGGCGCCGCCGGTGGTGACCAAGCGCATCGTGGCGACGCTGCCGCCGCCCACCACCGATTTCATCGTGCCCTACCTGGATGTGGTGCATAACCGCGCCGCGATTGAAATTCAGCGCGGCTGCACGCGCGGCTGCCGTTTCTGCCACGCGGGCATGGCCTATCGCCCGGTGCGCGAGCGGCCAGTGCAGGAAGTGTTGGAGGCGGTGGACAAGATGATTGCGAGCTGTGGCTTCGAGGAAGTCTCGTTCCTCTCGCTTAGCTCCAGCGATTACACCCACATTAGTGAGCTGGTCAAAGCGGTGGTAGACAAGCACGGCGCGGACAAGCTGAGCATCGGCCTGCCCAGCCTGCGCATCGAATCGTTCTCCGTGGACTTGATGAACCTGCTGGAAAAAGGGCGCCGGCGCAGCGGCTTCACCTTTGCGCCCGAAGCCGCGACCGACCGCCTGCGCGATGTCATCAACAAGCCGATTGCCACCGACGAACTGCTCCAGACGGCTGAAGAGGTGTTCAGCCGCGGCTGGACCACGATCAAGATGTACTTCATGATCGGCCATCCGACGCAGACCGATGAAGATGTGAAGGCCATTGCCGACCTGGCCTGGGCGGTGATGCGCGTGGGCCGCCGCCTGATCGGCCGCAAGGCGAAGGTGCGCGTGGGCGTCAGCACGCTGGTGCCCAAGCCGCACACGCCCTTCCAGTGGGTGCCGTTAGAGGCCGAGGAGACGGTGCGCCGCCAGATCGCCTATTTGCAGGACAGCCTGCGCGGCGTTGGTTTTCATTTCAACTGGAACAATCCGCGCGAAACCCTCATGGAAGCCTACCTCAGCCGCGGCGACCGGCGCCTGGCCGATGTCATCGAGCGCGCCTGGCAGCTCGGCGCCAAGTTCGATGCCTGGGGCGATCAGTTCCGCGACGACGTCTGGATGCAGGCCTTTGCCGAGCAGGGGCTGGACCCGGATTGGTATGCGCGACGCGAACGCAGCACGGATGAAGTGCTGCCCTGGGATCACATCAGTCTGGGCCTGAACAAGGAATTCCTGATTCAGGAGTATCGCCACAGCCAGGTCGGCGCGGTGATTGACGACTGCAGGGATCACTGCTTTAGCTGCGGCATCCTGGGTCAGTTCAAGGAACAGCGCCGCGCGACGGACGAGGAAGCCTGGGGCTGCCCGGCGCTGGGCAAGCAGGCGCAGCACAATCAACCCGTGAGTGTCATGCCCATCCCGCTCTACATCAACCCCGATATGAGCCCGGACCTGGCCGCGACGTTCGGCCCGCGCGTGCCACAATTGGCCGGCGGCACCGTCGGTCAGCGGCTGACGGCCGCGGCCGATGGTTGCGCTGCGACGGGGGTGAGTGGGTCTCGATTCGGAGTAGTTTTATGTTCTTGAATTCGGAAGATTTACCACTTTACTTCCAACCATCAGCATAGCTATACTGATCCGGCATCGAAACATCCCATTGATTCCAAGGAGACATTCATGGAACCGTTCCTCGGTCAGATCACGTTGTTCGCCTTCGACTTTGCCCCGCTCTATTGGGCGCCTTGTGCAGGTCAACTGCTGCCCGTCAACCAGAACCCGGCCTTGTTCGCGCTTCTCGGCACCAATTTTGGGGGCGATGGCCGTACGACCTTCGCCCTGCCGGATTTGCGCGGCAAAAAACCCGTGTCATCCACCCAGTATTGCATCGCCCTGCAGGGAATTTTCCCGAGCAGGAATTGACGGAAAGTAGTTCTGTTAAGAACCGTTCAACCGAAAGGAGTTACCCATGTACCGACCATATATTGGTCAGATCGAATTGCTGCCCTTCACCTTTGCCCCGCAAAACTGGGCGCTGTGCGAGGGCCAGCTGCTGCAGATCAGCGAAAACGAAGCCCTCTACTCGTTGATCGGAACCACCTTTGGCGGCGACGGACAGACAACCTTCGCCCTACCGGACCTGCGCGGTAAAGAGCCTACCCCCGACTCGCACTACTGCATCGCCATTTACGGCATTTTCCCATCTCGCTCGTAGCGTGGCAGATCACCACCCAGAAACCTGCGACCCACCAGGAGTTGTCTATGAGCCACAGGCTCACCGTTGCGGATGAAAATGGCTCATGGGCACCAGCGCATGAGCAAAGGAGACTCACATGGAATCGTTTATCGGTCAGATCGAATTATTCCCTTATAACTTCGCGCCCGAGTACTGGGCGCCCTGCGCGGGCCAATTGCTGCCCATCAGTCAAAATACAGCCTTGTTCTCGCTGTTAGGCACTAATTTTGGCGGCGACGGCAAGACGACCTTCGCGCTGCCTGACTTGCGCAACAAAGCGCCCATCCCGAACACAGGCTACTACATCGCTCTCCAGGGTATCTTCCCGCCGCGACCATGATTTTGGCGTTTGGCAGCGCTCGTTTCCATAGGACAGGAATTCCAAGTTTGAGCGATTTTTCAACCACATAGAGCACAAAGAGCACAAAGAGCACAAAGACGCCGCCAATCCGCGACTCTTCTGCCGTTTCTTTGTGTTCTTTGCGTTCTATGCGTTCTATGCGTTCTATGCGTTCTATGCGTTCTATGCGTTCTATGCGTTCTATGTGGTCAAGTGTGTGTTACATTAGGAATTGCTATTCCATGGATGCGAGCGCAAATCAGGCTGGCGGCGCGGGAATGGCCGGCATCGCCCTGAGGAAGAAGATCAAATCCAAGTCGCCCGGCGATTGACCGTAGGCGGTCAACGCCACGGCTGCCTCGCCGCGAAATTGGGTGCCATGATTGACCACATGCGCCAGCAGGTGCCACAGCGGGTTTTGATGCGACACCCGCTTGGTCGTCTTGTATCGGACTGTGCCGTTGATGTCATCATCGGTCAGCCCGGCGAGGTAGGCGCGCATCGCTTGTTCTTCTTCATTCCAGAACTCGCGCAGGGAATCAAGCGTTGGGAAGCCGGTCTCCAGCAGCATGGCCGGCGGCGAGATGCCTTCCTGACAGCGCAGGCGCCAGACGACCTCCGCGCTGAGCACATGCACCAGCGCGCCACGCACGCTGCCGTGACTCAGCCCGGCCGGCGCGACGAACTGCGCCGGCGTCACCCTGGACGCCGCGTTCAGCACACGGCCGTTGGCCCAATAGTTGTAATCGAACAGAGTTGCAATTTCGGCCGTGTTCATGTCTTTCTCCTGACAGCGCGTTCTCCCTTGACATCGCCTCACCTGGCGGCTATTTTAGCACATTCACGGCTCGAACGATAACATGCGCCTCGCGCCTGCTCACTCACCCGGCGGCAATTCCGAACATAGCCGGATTCTTCGTAACTGATCAGCCTGCCTGGAATTCAGACAGGATTCACAGGGTTGACAGGATATTCGAACTCTCGTGGCGGTAGTTTTGCACACCACAGAGCAAGAATCCTGTTCATCCTGTTCATCCTGTCCAAATCAACTTGCAGGGTGAGCAGTTACGATTCTTCACTGCTGTTCACCCGATAGTACGCTTGACCGCGCCGCCCGACGGATGTACGATACTCGCCAGCGCACCCAACTTGACGACCTCACTGCTGCTGCTCGTGGCCTGCGCCTTGTAACAGGCAGACGCGACCCTCGTCAGCCAATTTGGAGGACACCATGTCGAGACATCACCTGAAACTTTTTCCCTTGCTATTCGTCACCCTGCTTTGGTTCGGCTGTGCGCCTGTCGAAGGCGTCAGCGCCTCGCCGCCGCAGCCCACCAACGTCACCGCCATGCACCGCAGCGGCCAAACCTTCATCACCTGGAGCGAGCGCGGCGACCTGACCGGCGAGCATTATCGCATCTATCGCCACTATCTGCCGATCAACGCCGCAAACCTGTCGCTGGCGCGTCCCCTGTTCGAGGTGGCCGAGGATTCCAGCCGCTTCTACGCCAACCGTTACAATGTGGGCGGCGGCGGTACCTGGCAGCCGCGCTACGTTGACCGCTTTGTCATCAGCGATCAGGCCGCGCCGCTGGCGGCCGGCGTGGGTCTCCTGGTCTGGCAACTGCACACCGCCGAATTGGGCGGCTTCACCTCTGGCGCGGGCTACTACGCCGTCACCACGGTGGATGGCCAGGGTCAGGAGAATCGCAGCGATTTTGCCAGCGCCAACAGCATTGGGCCGCTGCCCGAAACAGTCAACGACCCGTTGCCGGTCGCGATCAACGCGAACGTGGGCGCCGGCGGGCATGTCTTCATTCAGTACATGGATCTGCAGCAGTGGAACCCCACGTTTCATGCGCCCAATCCCACCAACGCCTACTACGGCCTGGATGCCAATGCGCCGGCCATCGCGGGCGCCCTTCAATATGCCTATGACTATGTCGTTTATGAGCCGATCGCCAGCCTGTGTGACGGCAGCGTGCCCGCACAGGCGCCCCTCCTCGTGTCATTGCACGGCTGGGGTGACAATGCCTACGACCCGCCCAGCAGTCATCCCGACCCCTACTGGTGCTCGTTCAACGTTTACCCGGTGGATGTCAGCCAAACCTGGTACTTTGGCTTCGACCAGGATCGAGACTACCGCCTGACCACCACACCGCTGGCCGGCGACACCATTGTCAACTACACCGAGCAGCGCATCCTGCGTATGCTCTACGACCTGCTGCGCCATCCAACCCTGGGGCCGAAGGTGGACCGCAACCGCCTCTACATCTACGGCACCTCGATGGGCGGCAGTGGCACGCTGGCGTTTGCGCTGCGCTACCCCAATGTTTTTGCCGCCGCCTACGCCAGTGAGCCGATGACCAACTACGCCACGGCGGGCGATGGCGGCGGTCTGGATTGGCGCCCTGATCTGACGCCCAAGTGGGGCGCGCCGGCGCTCAATCTGCCGGTGTTGATCCGCGGCCCGGGCGCCTGGGCCGACCATCTGCAGGGCTACAACGGCACGGGCGTCTGGGATTGGCAGAATCACCAGGCGCAGGTGCAGAATCGCCTGGCCGATGAGATGGCGCCCTTTGGGGTTGGCCACGGGCGCCTGGACGATACCATCGAATGGGCCACGCAGGGCCGCCCGGCCTATGTCCCGTTCAACGCCGGGCGCCGCGCCTGGGGCGGCGTCGTGGTGGATGCCGGGCACACCTGGTTGGGCTTCAACGGCCTGCCGCCCACCCTCGCGCCCGATTCCTCGTTGGTTCCCTTCTTTGCTCTGCAGGCGCTGCTCAACGAAAGCGTGCCCGGCTTGAGCAACGCCAGCGGCGATCTGGCGCTGCCTCCGCCCAACCCGCCCGGCCCCACCGGCGGCTACAATCAAACCCTCGATTGGTCCGCCAGTTGGAACCCCTGGGACGGCGCGCCGCTCGACACGGCCGGCCAGTGGCGCATCAGCCTGCGCACCACGGACAGCTCCAACCAAACCGTGGATATCACGCCCCGGCGCTTGCAGACCTTCACGATCATGCCGGGCGCCACCTATGCCTGGCAGAACCGCCGCGTCAACGACAACGGACTCGTCGCCAGTGGAACCGTGGTCGCCACCGGTCAGGGCCTCGTCACCGTCAGCGGTTTCGCCGTCAGCGCGGCCGGTAATCGCCTCCTTCTGGCGCCAACCGGTCCCACGCCGACGCCGACGCCCACCCCCACCGCGACGCCCACGCCCGGCCAGGGCCAGTGCGTCACTGATGCCAATGGCAATGGCGTGGTTGACATTCTCGACATCATGGCCGCGACGGTCAGTCCGTCCTGCCACAGCTTCATCGTGCTCGTTGCCAGCCGCTGGCAGCAGCCCTGGACGACCGCAACGTCCACCGCCTCGCCATTGCCTACGGCCACCGCGACGCGGACGCCCACGGCCACCGCGACGCGGACGCCCACGGTCACCGCGACGCGGACGCTCACGGCCACTCCGACAGCGGGATCAACCGCCACGCCCACCCCCACCGTCACACCGGGTGGCGGCGCGCCACGCGCCTGGCCGGATACCAGCAGCGGCGTGCATGTGTTCAACGACCAGTTGAGCCAGGGCATGACGCAGGCGCAGGTTCAGTTCATCGCCACGCACTACGCCGGCACGCAGAAGATGATCCGCTCCGAAGCCGATCGCCTGCGCGCGGTCAACCCCAATTTCCTCATCCTGCACTACCGGCTGGGTCACGGCCTGGGCTACCGCGCCGTTCAGAACGGCTGCCAGCCCACCGGCGGCTGGTTGCACATCATCGAAGGCAACGCCTGGGTGCAGGAATGGCCGGGCAACGGCGTGGTGCAGGAACCCTGGTTCTTTCACTGGCCGGAGACGGGCGGCCCACGCGTTCTCAACTGCGACTGGGGTTGGTACCTGGTGGAATTGAACAACAGCGCCTGGCGTTCCTACTGGCAAGCCGAGGTGCTGCGCCAACTGCAGGCCAATGCTGACGACGGCCTCTTCATGGATAGCCTGAGCGTGCCCAATTACCTGGGCGCCGACCACTATAGCCCGCCTTTACCCGTCGTGGATGAAACATTCGAAAGCGCCTGGGCCGGCCGCCTCGATGCCTGGCTGACCTGGCTGCAGACGCAGCCGTTGGGCGCCTACTACCTGGTGCCCAATGTCGGCAGTTGGATCACCAGCCGTGAGACCACCGGTTACGCCGCGGCCGATGGGCTGATGATCGAAGGCTTCGGCCTGGAGGCCGACGCCAGCCCCTATGCCTATGATGACTGGCAGCTCCAGATGAACCGTATCCTGGGCGCGGTCAACCGCGGGCAGGCGATTCTGGGTCAAACCTATGTGGGGGGTGTTCAGGAGCGGATGTTTGCCCTGGGTTCCTACTTGCTCATCAAGGGCAATCGCACTTTTATGAACGTTGACCTGGATTTGGAACCGGAGTGGTGGCCGGAGTATGATATTCCCATTGGCGCACCGACGCAGAGCGCCGGCGTCAGCATTGCCAACCTGTATGATGCAAACAACCAGGTCTACCGACGCAATTTCAACAACGGCTTTGTCCTGGTCAACCCCACCAACCCCTGGGATGGCAGCGGCATCACGGTGACGATCAACCTGGGCGGCAGCTTTCAGCGCGCCGTTGCCAGCGGGGGAGGAACGCTGCCCGCCAATGGGATTCCAACCGGCAGCCTCACCTATCAGGCTGTGACCAGCGTCACCCTGCCGCCGTACAGCGCGGCCGTGCTGCTCGATCCGTAACGGTTCGGCGTCCCGAACCTGGTCGGGACGCCCGGTCGCCCCTGGCCGTGAAGAGGATCATTCATGACCAACGTCGCTGTCTTATTCTTTCTCATTCTACTCAACGGCGTCTTGGCCCTGGCCGAAGCCGCGCTGATGTCCGCGCGCAAGGCGCGGCTGCAGAGCCTGGCCGATGATGGCGACAAAGCGGCCCAAATCGCGCTTGAGTTAGCCAACGAACCGATGGCCTTTCTCTCCACCGTGCAGATTGGCATCACCCTGGTGGGCATCCTGGCCGGCGCTTTTGGCGAGGCAACCCTGGCCGGCCAGTTGGTGACTCTTCTGGAACGGGCGCCGCTCCTAGCGCCCTACAGCCAGGCGCTGAGCCTGGTGATTGTGGTCATCATCGTGGCTTACATTTCGCTGGTGTTGGGCGAACTGGCGCCCAAGCGTCTGGCGCTCTACAATCCAGAGCGCCTGGCCAGCCTGGTGGCGCCACCGATGCGCGTGCTGTCGCGATGGGCCTCTCCGGCCGTGCGTTTCTTGAGTTTCTCTGCTTCCCTGGTCCTGCGCCTGTTTGGCATAACTGACATCAAGGATGCGCCTGTCACCGAGGATGAACTCAAAGTGCTGATCGCACAAGGCACCGCGGCCGGCGTTTTTGACGCGGCCGAGCAGAACATCATGCGCCGCACCCTGCGCCTGGGCGACCGCACCGCAGCCACGCTGATGACCCCGCGGCCGGACATCGTCTGGCTGGACCTCGACGACGACCCGGCAGAGGTCTGGCGCAAGATCACTACGACTACCTTCACGCGTTTTCCCGTGGCCCGCGGCGCGCTCGATGCCATCGCCGGCGTGGTGCGCGCCCGTGACCTGCTGACCAGCGCGGGCCGCGGTGACAGTCTGTCGCTCGAATCGGTGCTGCAGCCGCCGCTGCTGGTGCCTGAAAGCACCCCCGCGCTGCGTGTCCTGGAAATCCTCAAGCGGGCGCGCAGCCAGATGGCGCTGATTCTGGATGAGTACGGCGGCGTGTCCGGCCTGGTGACCCTCGAAGATATCCTGCAGGCCATCGTGGGCGACATTTCGGACGAGGCCCAACCAACCGAGGCGGTGCGCCGGCTGGATGGCTCCTGGCTCCTCGACGGCGCGCTGCCGGTGGACGAGATGCAGGAACTGCTCGACCTGGATGATCTGCCCGGCGCCGGCGATTACCTGACCGTGGCCGGTTTCATCATGCGCCAGCTCGGTCATATCCCCAGCGCCGGCGACCGCTTTACCTGGGAAAACTGCGAGTTCGAAGTGGTTGATATGGATGGCCGGCGCGTGGACAAGGTGCTTGTGAGCGAGCGTGGCGAGACGATCGGCGTTTCGTAGATTCCTGCAAGAATCGTAACTGCTCAGCCTGCCTGGAATTCAGACAGGATTCACAGGATTGACAGGATATTCGAACTCTCGTGGCGGTAGTTTTGCACGCCACAGAGCAAGAATCCTGTTCATCCTGGTCAAATCAACTTGCAGGGTGAGCAGTTACACTCTTGTGCCGATAGTTTTGCACACCACAGAGCAAGAATCCTGTACATCCTGTTCATCCTGTCCAAATCGGTCTGCAGGGTGAGCAGTTACCAAGAATCTGGACATTCCGGATCGAATGTCTCACACAGGAACATAGAGACATCGAGATGCAAATTGTCTTCTTTGTATCTTTGTGTCTTGTGTGAGAATTCCTTCAGGAGATTACTTGCTCAGCGTGACTGACGCGGTCATGTTCCAGCGCAGGCGGGAATCGCTCTTCTCTGGCGCAACGACCACCTTGTAAGTGATGTCGCCCTGTTTGCTGACGCCAAGCGCGCCGATCGTCAACACCTTACCCGTCATTTCCAGGTCAGGAATGGCATCGAAGGTTAGCTTGACCGTGTCGCCCGCGCTCACCTTGACCACCGCGATCTCGGTCAGGTCTTCGGTCTCGATCTGCCAGGCGCTCAGGTCGGCCAGTTGCACGGCCACCACGCCAGGCGCGACATTCTCGCCCACTTTGGCGCTCAACACCGCCACGGCGCCGGCAAACGGCGCCCGCAGTTCGGTGTCGGCCAGCGCGGCCTGGGCTTGGTCAAGCCCGGCGCGGGCGGCTTCCACATCGGCGGCCGCCGCAGCCACGACCTCTGGCCGCGTCCCCGCTTCGATCAAGTCAAGCTGCGCCTGCGCCCGCCGCACATCGGCCTGGGCTGCGGCAATGTCCTCGGCTCGCGCCGGCACCTTTACTTTGTCCAACGTTGCCTGCGCCCGCTGCATCTGGGCGCGCGCCTGGGCAATGTCCGCGGCGCTGGCGCCCTGCTTCAAATCTTCATAGCGCGCCGCGGCCGCGTTGTAATTATTAGTCGCCTGTTGAAGCTGCAACGCTTCCGGTCGTGCGCCGATGTTGGGATCGCCCTGCACCCGATCATAGGCTGCTTGCGCCTGACGCACGGCCGCTTCTGCATTGGCCAGTTCTGCTGCGGCTGCAATCAGTTGCTTTTGACTCGACCCTTCCAGAACCTTCTGCAGGGTGGCGCGCGCAGCCGTCAGTTCGGCCTGCGCGGCGGCCAGGTCTTCTGCGCGCGCCGGCGCCTGAATGCGCGCTAACTGCGCGCTCGCCGCGTCCAGCGCCGCGGCCACCGACGCAATTTCCGGTGCGCGGGGGCCGGCCTTCAATTCGGCCAAACGTGCCTCGGCCCGGCTCAAGCTGGCCTGGGCCTGCGCGACGTTGGCCTGCGCCCGCGCTCCGTTCAGCCGTAGCAGCGCCTGATTGGCTGACACCACGTCGCCCTCCTTTACCAACACCTCGGCCACAATCCCACTCGCGGCGAAACTCAGCCCGGCAGACTGCACCGGCACGACGCGGCCCTCGGCCACAATGGCGCTCGTCGTCTGTTGAGCGATGGGCGCGGCTTCCAGGGACGGCGTCTGTTGCCCGGCGCCGCGTCCCAGGATCACGACGCCGCTCCCAATGACGACCGCCGCCACAATAATCCCCATCAACCATTTATTTTTCATGAATGTTTCTCCCTACTGGCTATCTGAATTTTCAATTTCAGACACTTGGACGCCAACGCCCCGATATTCGTCACGGAGCCTCATGTGCACCGTAGGAAGCCGCAGCCAACCGGCCAGTGTCAACCCGTTTCGACTGACGAGGCGATGGGCAAGGTAAAGAGAAACGTGGAACCAACGCCCACTGTGCTGCGCACCCAGACACGGCCACCATGGGCCTCCACCAACTGTTTGACGATGGCCAGACCCAGTCCAAAGCCACCCGTGTCGCGCGCCCGTGAACGATCGGCTCGATAGAAACGCTCGAAAACATTGGGTAGGTCCTGATAAGCAATTCCCGCGCCGGTATCACGCACATCAATCTCTATCTCCGGGCCACTGACGCGCGCGCTGACGGTGACCTCTCCCTGCGCGGTGGTGTGGGTGATGGCGTTGTCCAGCAGGTTATGCAGCACCTGCCCAATCCGTTCGCGATCGGCGTAGACGGGCGGCAAGGTCTCCGGCAGGTCCGCCGCGATCTTGATCTGCTTGGCGACGGCGGCCGGTTGCACGGAAGTGACCGCGCGCAGAATGAGATCGTCTGGCGCTACGGCCTGGCACACCAACTTAAGTTGGCCGGCCTCCACCAGGGCCAGTTCCTGCAAATCCTCCACCAGGCGATTGAGGAGCATGGCCTCTTCATGGATGGAGTCGAGCACGATCGGGCTTGGATCGGCCACGCCATCCTGCAGGGCTTCGATGTAACCCCGAATGTTGGTCAGCGGCGTGCGCAGCTCATGTGCGACATCGGTCACCAGGTGGCGCCGCAGTTGCTCGGTGCGCGCCAGTCCGTCGGCCATCGCGTTGAAGGCATGCGCCAGCGCGCCCAGTTCGTCCGTACTCTCCACCTTCACGCGTTGGCGCAAATCGCCGGCCTCCAGGCGACGTACCGCTTTAGTCAGCGCGCTGACAGGCCCCAGGATGCGGCGCGTAAAGGCCAGGGTGAGAAGGACGGCCATGACGCCGGCGGCCACGATGGCTGTGAGCAGGGTGCGATTGACCGAGCGGATGAAGACATCCTCACCGACACGCGTACCGGCGGCGACGGCCACATCGAAACAGCGTATGCTCATCGTGCCGCCCATGTTGACATAGCTCTCGAACTGGTTGGTAATGGCCCAACCGCCGACCAGCGCGGCGATGCCGATCGTCACCACCACGACCACAGCCAGCATCAGGAGCAGACGAAAGCGCAGACTGTTGAACATCGAAACGAGCGGGGCATTGCCTGGCGGCAGAGTGTGCGGCGGCAAGCGCAAGCGCAGACTATTGGACATCGTTACCTCCCGCGAAGGCGAACTTATAGCCAATTCCGTACACGGTCTGCACGTAGATGGGCTGTTCCAGATTTGCTTCGATCTTGCGGCGCAAGTTCATGACGTGTACATCTACGGTGCGTTCCAGGCCATCGTAATCGTAGCCAAAGGCCTGCTCCAGCAGCTCCAGGCGACTGAAGGCGCGCCCTGGCTCCATGATGAGTATCTCCAGCACCTTGAACTCTTTGGGTGTCAGGCGAATAAGCTCTCCCCGCAGGCGCACCTCATGGCGCACGAAGTTGACCAGCAGGTCGCCGAAGCGCACTTCATCTACCTCACGTGCTTCGTTTTCGCTCAAGCGGCGCAGAACCGCACGCACCCGCGCCAACAATTCACGCGGACTGAACGGCTTGGTGACATAATCATCGGCGCCCAGGTCAAGCCCGACCAGCTTGTCGTGTTCGGTGGATTTGGCGGTGAGCATAATGATGGGGACTTTCGATTCGCTGCGCAAGATGCGGCACACGTCCAGGCCATCCACGGTGGGCAGCATCAGGTCGAGGATGACGAGATTGGGCCGTTTGTGCCGTGCGGCGAGCAGTGCCTGCTGCCCGTCGTTGGCCGTCAGCACACGGTAGCCGTCTTTTTCCAGGTACATTCGAATCAGGTCAACGGTTTTCTTGTCGTCGTCTACAATCAGAATTCGACGGTTCATGGTGCGGCGCTCCTGTTGAGGGTAATATCTACTCTGCGTTCATTATATCATAACACCTATCAAGATTGGATGTGAAAATCATGAAGATTACACGAAGATGGCGCGGTGCGCCTGGCGGTTATGACGACCCTTGACGGACGGCATAACCCGTGTTATGATTTCAGTAGCACAAGGATGAACGATCTCCCAAGCCGTGCTGACAGTCCGTAGTAATCAGAAGCAGTAAGATTCACCTGGCGGAGCCAACTTCGCCCTGACTAACCTCAAAGGAGAGGCTTTCTATGACCCACAGTGGCAAGATGCGGGCCGTGATCAAACCCGAACGTTCCCCTGGTTTGGAGATGGCCCTGGTTGACATTCCCCGGATCGGTCCCCATGACGCCCTCATCCAAGTCAAGGCCACATCTATCTGTGGCACCGATCTGCACATCTTCAAGTGGGACCCCTGGGCGCGGGCGCATATCAACCCGCCCATCGTGGTTGGCCACGAATTTTGCGGCGAAGTAGTGGAGGTGGGCAGTGAAGTGACCCAGGTGAAGGTGGGCGATTTTGTCTCGGCCGAAAGCCATATCACCTGTCAGACCTGCGCGCAGTGTCGCACTGGCAACGGACATATCTGCAAAAACACCCGGATCATTGGCGTCGGTCGCGATGGCTGCTGGGCTGAATACATCGCCATGCCGGAGTTCAACCTGTGGCTGAACCCACCAGACATGCCGGTGGAAATTGCCAGCTTGCAGGAGAACTTTGGCAACGCTGTCCACACCGCGTTTGCCACCGATGTGACGGCGCGCAAGGTGCTCGTCTCCGGCTGCGGGCCGGTGGGCCTGATGACGATCGCGGTGTGCAAAGCGGCCGGCGCCCGCCAGATTTTCGCCACCGACATCTCCCCCTATCGCCTGCGCCTGGCACTGCGCATGGGCGCGCACGAGGCTTACAATGTCAGCGAAACCGACCCGGTAGCTGCGATCATGGCCCTGACCGACGGCGAAGGCGTGGACGTGTTGCTGGAAATGTCAGGGGCCGCGTCCGCACTGGATCAGGGCTTCCATGCGCTGCGTGATGGCGGCGAGGCGGCCCTGTTGGGGCTGGCGCCGGCGGCCATCGGCTTCGACCTCAATAACCACATCATCTTCAAGGGGGCCACCGTCTACGGCATTGTGGGCCGCCGGCTCTGGCAAACCTGGTACCAGATGCGTGGCTTGTTGCGGTCCGGCGCGGTGGATCTGGCGCCCATTATCACCCATCGTTTTGCCCTGGATGATTTCCAGGATGCACTAAGCGTCATGCAGAGCGGGCAGAGCGGCAAGGTGATCATGTTCCCGGACGGCCTGATGACGACCTGATAATGAATAAGGAGGAATAGACCATGGCCGAGCAATTGGCTTGGATTGCCGAAGAGGTTGCGAGTCTCGAACGGCAGGGGTTGTTGATCAATTTGCGCACCATTGGCTCCGCTGTGGGGCCGTGGATGGTGGTGGATGGTCAGCGCGTGCTCAATATGTGTACCAATGACTACCTGGGGCTGGCCAATCATGCGGCGCTGCGCCAGGCGGCGCAGGCCGCCATAGCCGAGTGGGGTGTCGGCCCGGCCGCGGTGCGCTCGATTGCCGGCACCACGGCGCTGCATGTGCAGTTAGAAAAACGCCTGGCCCAGTTCAAAGGCGTGGAAGATGCGCTCTACGTGCAGTCTGGCTTCTGCGCCAATCAAGCGGTCATCGCGCCGCTGGTGGGCAAGGAGGATGTCATTTTCTCCGATCGCCTCAATCACGCCTCTATCATTGATGGCTGCCGTTTGTCGGGCGCCAAGATCGTGCCCTATGCCCATGGCGACGCGGCAGATGCCGAACGTGTCATCCAGGAAAACTTGCCCAACTTTCGCCGCGGCCTGTTGATCAGCGATGGCGTCTTTTCCATGGATGGCGACATTGCCCCGCTCGCTGATCTCTACGCCGTGGCCGCGCGCCAGGGCGTGATGACGATGGTGGACGACGCGCACGGCGAAGGGGTTTTGGGGCGCGGCGGGCGCGGCATCGTGGATCATTTCGGCCTGCATGGCAGACTCGATGTCGAAGTGGGAACTTTGTCCAAGGCTTTTGGCGTCGTAGGCGGCGTGATTGCCGGCAAGAAGACCGTCATTGACTTTGTGCGCCAGAAGGCGCGACCGTTCCTCTTTTCCAGTGCGGTCACGCCGGCCGACACCGCGGCCTGCCTGGCTGCTGTGGACCTGCTTGAGCAATCCACCGAGCTGGTGGACCGTCTGTGGAGCAATGCGCGCTTCTTCAAGGCCGAGATGCAACGCCTGGGCTTCGATACCGGCCGCAGCCAGACCCCCATCACGCCCGTCATGCTGGGCGAGGCGCCGTTAGCACAGCAGTTCAGTCGCACGCTCTTCGCACATGGCCTGTTTGCCATGGCCATCGGCTTTCCCACCGTGGCGCGTGGCCAGGCGCGCATCCGCGTCATGATCAGCGCCAGCCACAGCCAGGCCGACCTGGTGCAGGCGCTGGATATTTTCGGCACGGTTGGCAAGCAGCTCGGCGTCATCTGATCCGCCGCCGAAGTGACTTGACGCTGTCCCCAAGGCGTGGTAATCTCCGGTGCAGGCTCGGACAGTGGTTTGCACAGCCATTCTCAGGGAGAATGGCAAGAGCGGAACTGTCCACCGTGGACGAATCGGGAGAAGGCACCCATTGAAGGGAGAATGAGGAAACATGATGCATCCACAACGACTTCGCTTGACACTATTGGTGGCGCTGAGCTTGCTGCTCATGGCTGCCGCGCTGCTCGGTTGCACGCGTGACCGGCCCGTGGCCAATCAGGAAGCAACCTGGACGCAGACGCCGTCCGTGGGCGGTCTGCAGCCCGCACCCAACACCAGTCCCCTTGGCGGAACGACCGGCGGTCAGGCCGCGGTACCTGCCACGCAGCCTGCGCCTGATGGCGGTGTGGCCGTGGTTACACCGCCACCCTCGGTCATCGCCACCCTCCCCGCCCCGGCCGACACCTGGTCGTATGTGATCAAGGACGGCGACACCCTGACCGACATTGCTACACGATTTGGCACCGAAGTCAACACCCTGATGGCCCTCAACAATCTCAAGGATGCGGGTGACATTCGCGCCGGTCAGGTGATCAAGATTCCGGGCAAGCAGCCGGCCGATGTGAGCACGCAGCCGTATGGCACGCACACCGTGCAGCGGGGCGAAACGCTCGGTTCGATTGCGGCCCGCTATAACACGACCGTGGCCGAGTTGCAGCGCATCAACAGTATTTCCAACCCGAACCTCATTCATCCCGGCCAGGTCATCAAGGTTCCCGGCAGCTCCGGCGGCAGTAGCAGCAGTGGTGGCAGCAGTGGCGGCGAGCGCATCTACATAGTGCGCCGTGGCGACACCCTTTCACAGATCGCCGCCCGTTATGGTGTGAGCACCGCCGCCATTGCCCAAGCCAATGGGATCAGTGACGCCAGCAAGATCTACGAAGGTCAGCGCCTGGTCATTCCGTAGGGATGGCGAAGGCGCGCACGACAGAATCGAGGGAATATATGATTCGCGATACTGAACTGCAAGAATTGGTTGAGATGATGGGAAAGAAGGGGCCGGTCCTGAGCCTCTACCTCAATGTGGACCCGCACCGTCGCACCGTCGAGAAGTATAAGTTGGCGCTGCGGCGTTTGCTTGCCTCTGTGGACGATCAGGCAAGCAGCGCTGACCTGCAGCGTGTGCTGCGCTACTTTGACTTTGAGTACAACTGGCACGGCCGCGGGGTCGCCTGCTTCAGTTGTCAGGCCGATGGTTTCTGGCGGGCCTACCCACTCTTTGTGCCAATCGAGGACAGTGTATTCGTCAACCCTCGTCCGTACATCAAACCCCTGAGCAATCTTGTGGACAACTATGCCCGTCACGGTGTGGCCGTTGTGGACCATGAGGGTGTGCGTCTCTTCCTGTTTTACATGGGAACCCTGGAAGATGTCAGCGGTATGTTGGGCGAGGACGTCAAGCATCATCGGGCCGGTGGTCGCTCCGCCGCGCGTTTCCAGCGCGCCGCCGAAGAAACGGTCGAGCGCAATGTCAAGGATGCCGTCGAGGAGGCCATCCATTTCTTCGAGAGTAGCTGCAAACGCATCATGGTGGCCGGGACCGACGATAATGTGTCGCTGTTCCGCAGCCAACTGCCCCGGTCGTGGCAAGAGCGCGTGGTGGGCACGTTCAATGTGGACGCGAACGCCAGCGCGGCCGAAATCGGCGAGTTGGCTCTGAATGTGGCTCGCCAGGTGGCCGTGGAGCGCGAGCGTGCCCTGGTCGAACAGGTTGTGACCACCGCCAGCAAGGGCGGCCCGGCCGTCATGGGGCTGGCGGACACGGTGACTGCGCTGCAGGATGGCCGGGTGATGCAGTTGGTGATGACGGAGGGCTACGAGGCGCCGGCCTATCGGTGTCAGAATTGCAGTTACATCTCGATAGTCACAGCCGCCACGTGCGACTTCTGTGGCGGCCCCATGCTGCCGGTGCCTGATGTCATCAACACCCTGGTGCGTCGCACCCTGGAGGCTGGCAATAGTGTGGTGGTTGTCAGCGGCGACGATTCTCCCGATCTCTCTCTCCTCGGAAACATCGGCGCGCTGTTGCGCTATTGACCGCCCTAACTGATGACGGCCGCCCCAGGTCAGCCATGACCTGGGCACGGCCCGACTGATTGCCCGCTCGGCAGAGGCACAAAGAATGCGAGCTGATTTCGGCCCTGTGTTCTTTGTGTCTCTGCTGTCAACAACCCTGTGTTAGCGTTCCGTTAGAGATGGAGACGATGGGAACACGCGCTACACAGCGTTTTTCATCGCGGCGCGATAACGCTGACAAATTAAGAAACAGAGGCTTGTGGTTTTAGACATATGATGCGATTCGATCGTTTTACCGACCGCGCGCAGGATGCGGCGATGCGTGCGTATGAAATTCTGCAGCGCTATCAACACACCCAGGTAGACACCGAGCACCTCTTCCTGGCCCTGGTCGAGCAGGCCAACGGCATGGTGCCGCAGATTTTGGATCGCCTGGCGGTGCCGCCCAGCGTGGTTGCGGCCAAGCTGGACGAAGTGCTGCAAACAGCGCCCCGGCTGACGAACGCGCCCTATGGCGGGGGAGTCTCACAGGTGTTCATCACCCCGCGACTCAAGCGGGTGACCGATACAGCCAATGAAGAGGCCAGCCGGATGAAGGACGAGTTTGTTTCAACGGAACACCTCTTCCTGGCCATCTCGGCCGAGCGCAATACGCCGACGGCTCGCATCCTGAAAGAACATGGTATCACCAGGGACAGGATCAGCCAGGCGGTTGAGCAACTGCGCGGGGGACAACGGATCACCAGCCAGGCCACCGATAGCCGTTATCGCACGTTGGAGAAATTCAGCCGCGACCTGACCAAGCTGGCTACTGAGGGTAAGCTCGATCCTGTGATCGGGCGCGATGCCGAAATTCTGCGCGTGATTCAGGTGCTCAGCCGCCGCACCAAGAACAACCCCGTGCTCATCGGTGAGGCCGGCGTGGGTAAAACCGCCATTGTCGAAGGCCTGGCACAGAAGATCGCCACCGATGAGGTGCCAGAAATTCTCATGGGCAAGCGCGTGCTTTCGCTTGACCTGGGCGCCATGGTGGCCGGGACTCGTTTTCGCGGCGAGTTCGAGGAGCGCCTGAAGGCGACGATCGAAGAAGTGCAGCGCGCCGAAGGTGAAATCATCCTGTTCATTGACGAAATCCACACCGTGGTGGGTGCGGGCGCCGCGTCGGGTGCGATGGATGCCAGCAACATGATGAAGCCGGCCCTGGCTCGCGGTGAATTGCGCTGCGTCGGCGCCACGACGCCAGACGAGTACCGCCAGTACATCGAGAAGGATAGCGCCCTGGAACGGCGTTTCTCCCCCATTTGGGTCGAAGAACCGAGCGTCGAGGATACGATCAGCATCCTGCACGGCCTGCGTGATCGCTACGAGGCGCACCACAAAGTAACCATTGACGACAAAGCCCTGGTTGCAGCCGCGCGGCTGTCGCATCGTTACGTGGCCGACCGCAAACTGCCGGACAAGGCCATTGACCTGATGGATGAGGCGGCAGCCAAACTGCGGGTGGCACTGTACACCATGCCGGACGGCCTCAAAGAGAGGAAGGGCAGCCTGCAAAAGCTGACCGCCGATGAAGAGGCCGCCTGGGCAGCCCGCGATTACGAGCGCGCGGCCACGTATAAAGCCGAGCGTCTGAAGTTGGAGCAGGAGTTTACCGTTGAGCGCGCCACCTGGCGGTCTGAGACGGGCCTGGATGAGGTGGTCAGCGATGAGGACATTGCACAGGTGATTGCCAGTTGGACTGGCATTCCGTTGACGCAAATGCTGGAAACCGAGGCTCAAAAACTGTTGCGCATGGAAGAGGTGCTGCACGAGCGCATCATCGGTCAGGACGAAGCGATCAACGCGGTGGCTGATGCGATTCGGCGTGCGCGCAGCGGTCTCAAAGACCCGCGCCGGCCGATTGGTTCTTTCATCTTCCTGGGTACCAGCGGTGTGGGCAAGACGGAACTGGCCAAGGCGTTGGCGGCCTTCATGTTCGATGACGAAGATGCTCTGCTGCGCATTGACATGAGCGAGTATCGCGAGGCGCATACGGTCAGCCGCTTGCTTGGCGCGCCGCCCGGTTATGTGGGGTACGACGAAGGCGGGCAGTTGACAGAGGCAGTGCGCCGGCGTCCTTACCGGGTTATTCTCTTCGATGAAATCGAGAAGGCGCACCCGGAGGTTTGGAACGCGCTGCTGCAGATCCTGGAGGATGGGCGCTTGACCGACGGCCAGGGCCGCACGGTGGACTTCCGCAACACGGTCATCATCATGACCTCCAACATCGGTACGGCGTATGCCAAGAAGGGCGGCGCTTTAGGCTTCATCCGGTCGGGCGGCGAAGCCGGCGATGCCAACGAAACGCGCGAACTGCACAACCAGATCGAGCGCGGCCTGAAGCAGACCTTCCGCCCCGAATTTCTGAATCGTATTGATGAAGTGATCATCTTCGAGCCGTTGAAGCTGGAGCACGTGATCCGCATTGTGGACATCCAGGTCAAGGATATCGCCTCCCGCCTCGTGGAACAGGGCCTGACCATTGATCTCAGCCTGGCCGCGCGGCGCTGGTTGGCCGAGAAGGGCTTCGACGCGCAGTTTGGGGCGCGGCCGCTGCGCCGGGCTTTGCAACGCTATGTGGAAAGCCCCTTGAGCAAGAGCCTGTTGAAAGGCGAATTCAAGACCGGTGATGTGGTCTACGTAGATGTGGATACGACGGGCGGCGATGATCTGATTTTCAGCAAGCAGCCTGAGCAGCCGATCGCGGTGGATCTTTCACAGTTCATACCGGCTGCCAGCGTCTGATGCCGTGCAATAAACCTGTAACAATGGCTCCAAAACAGGCGATTTGTTATGGGTTTGTTATGCAATCCTGATTGACTTTTTGTGCGAGTGCGTATATGCTAACAATGTAAGCTCTTTCGGGAGTTTGCGGCCAGGGCAGAGGAGCGGGGGACTTCTGCCCTGGTTCTTTTTTGTCCGGACACTCTCTCCCTGCTGCGCGTCGCGATGAATCGCTAACGCTCGGTCAGGGCCACGGCAATCTGTGCCGCGACGCGCGCATTGTTCTCCAGTAACGCCAGGTTGGTGCGCAGACTGGCCTCTCCGGTTAACTCGCTGACACGCGCCAGGAGGAACGGGGTGATCGCCTTGCCGCGGATACCGCGTTGATCCGCCTCACTCAGCGCCTGCTGAATAAACGGTTCGACCGCCAGCGCTGGTAGTTCGGCGGCCGCCGGCACCGGCACGCACACCAACAGCCCGCTCGTCATCCCCAATTGCCGCTTTGCCCTTACAATGGCAGCCACCTCAGCCGGTGAATCCACGCGCGCATCTACCGTCAGACCGCTTTCCCGGCTGTAGAAAGCCGGGAATTGGTCTGTGCCATAGCCAAGCACCGTGACGCCGTGCGTCTCCAGCCATTCCAGGGTGGCCGGCAGGTCGAGAATGGCCTTCGCGCCGGCGCAGACCACGGTGACCGGGGTTTGCGCCAGTTCCGGTAGATCAGCCGACACATCGAACACGGTGCCCCGGTGGACGCCGCCAATGCCGCCCGTGGCGAACACTTCGATGCCGAAGCGGTGCGCGATGAACATCGTGCTGGCCACGGTCGTGGCGCCATCCAGCTTCTGCGCGACAACGATAGGCAAATCTCGCCGGCTGACCTTGCGCACCGTCGTCGCGGTTGCCAGGTAATGCAGCTCCGAATCGGTCAGTCCGGCGCGCAATTCGCCGTGTAAGATAGCAATAGTGGCCGGTTCGGCGCCGTGCTCGCGGACATGCGCTTCCAGACGGCGCGCCAATCTCAGATTGTGCGGATAGGGCAGACCGTGTGCAATCACAGTGGATTCTAACGCAACCCGCGGCAAAGCACCTTCTGCGGATTGAACCTGAGGTCGAACACTCAAGATAATGCTCCTTTTACTGGCGTCATGCGACGACAAGTGTAACACAACTTCGGGCACAGAGCAAGGCGTTTCGGTGCATGGGGACCGCCGCTGTGCGCTCATCGGCTGCGGTTTTTTGTTTTGACATTTCGCGTCATCGCCTTTACAATGATTCTGTTAGCGGCAAAGAGGCCTTCTTCCGAATGTGCCCCTGTGGGCATTCGTTACTCGCCGCGTTTGTGTCCTTCAGTGGTCTGTTGCGTTTCCAGGGCCTCTTTGGCGTACCGCCAGGTTACGCAGGGGGGCTTTTTTCTTGTTCCGACTCGACATCTGTCAGACCCACCTACCGCTCGGTTCGTTATCTCTCATCTCGTTTTGCGCGAAGAAAATGCAAGGAGAAAGGAAAGAGCATGTTGCAACATTTGAACCTGACGACATTTGAAGCGTTCTCGCTGTGGGGCGTTCTGGTCGTCGCCGTCTTGGGCTTGGTCTACGCCCTCTTCCTACGCCGTCAGGTGTTGGCTGCAGACAAGGGCACCGCCAAGATGCAGGAAGTGTGGGAAGCGATCAAGCAGGGCGCCGATGCCTATCTTAGTCGCCAGTTACGCAGCATTCTGCCATTTATTGGCCTGCTGACCATTGCGCTCTTCTTGAGCGTATACATCGTGCCGCCGTCGCGTGAGGCTTTGCAACGCTTCCCTGGCATGGATGAGAATTCGTTGAAACTGCTGATCGGTTTCGGTCGCGCCATCGCCTTTATCATGGGCGCCGGTTTCAGTCTGGCGGTCGGTCAGATCGGCATGCGCATGGCGGTCGAGGCCAACGTGCGCGTGGCAGCCGAATCACGTAAGAGTTTTGCCGGCGCCCTGCAGATTGCCTACCGTGCCGGCACCATCACCGGCATGTTGACCGATGGCCTGGGCCTGTTCGGCGGCACCATCATCTTCATGATCTTTGGCGTCGCGGCGCCGGATGCCCTGCTGGGCTTCGGTTTTGGCGGCACCCTGCTGGCGCTCTTCATGCGCGTGGGCGGCGGTATCTTCACCAAGGCGGCTGACGTCGGCGCCGACCTGGTCGGCAAGGTGGAGCAAGACATCCCCGAAGATGACCCACGCAACGCCGCCGTGATCGCCGACTTGGTGGGTGACAACGTCGGTGACTGCGCCGGTATGGCCGCCGACATCTTCGAGTCGTATGAAGTCACCATCGTTTCCGCCCTGATCTTGGGCTTGACCCTGGTCGCCGCCACCGACCAGATCAACTGGATCATCTACCCGCTGCTGGTGCGCGGCATTGGTGTCGTCTCCTCGATCATCGGCACTTACCTGGTCAAGGCCGGCCCCGGAAAGTCGGGCGATGCGATGGCCGCCATCTTCCGCGGCTTCCTGACCTCAGCCGCCATCTCCACCGTGCTCTTCATGATTGTCGCCTTCTTCTATATGCGGGATGTTCCCGGTGGTTGGTGGCGACCGTTCCTCTCGACCAGTGCCGGCGTTCTGCTGGCAATCGTGCTTGACCGGCTGACCGATTATTTTACCGGCACCGAAGCGACGCCTGTGCGTGAGATTCGCGCCTCAACCAGCGGCGGCCCGGCCACCACGATCCTATCCGGCCTGGCTGTCGGTTATGAGTCCAGTGTGTGGGCAGCCCTCGTGATTGCGCTCACCATCCTGGCTTCAGTTTTGATCTACTCTGGCATGGGCGTGGCGTACATCCTCTACGGCGTGGCCCTGACCGGCATCGGTATGTTGACCCTGACCGGCAACAACGTCGCGATGGACTCCTTCGGCCCCATCTCCGACAATGCCAACGGCATCGGTGAAATGGCCGGCCTGGACAAGGACGCCCGCCAGATCATGGCCGACCTGGACGGCGTGGGTAACACGACCAAGGCTATCACCAAGGGTATCGCCATCGGTTCGGCCGTCATCGCGGCGGTCTCGCTCTTTGGCTCTTACATCACCGACGTTTCCAAGATTGATCCCCTCGCCCTGGCCAATGGCATCCGTGTCTCAGAGCCGAACGTCTTCATCGGCTTCATGATCGGCGGCGCGGTACCGTGGCTCTTCTCCGCGCTCGCGATCAAGGCGGTGGCGCGCGCCGCCGGCCTGATTGTGGAAGAGGTCCGTCGCCAGTTCAAGATTCCGGGTCTGATGGAAGGCAAGGTCAAGCCAGACTATCGCCAGGCTGTGACCATCTCCACGGTGGCTGCGCAGAGCGAACTGGTCAACCTGGCGCTGCTCGCCATCGTCACGCCGGTGGTGGTTGGTCTGGCGCTGCAAGTTGAGGCCCTGGGTGGCTTCCTGGCCGGCATCATCTTATCCGGTCAACTGCTGGCCGTCTTCATGGCCAGCGCCGGCGGCGCCTGGGACAATGCCAAGAAGACGATCGAAGATGAGCCGCGCAACCTGGCCAAGAACACCGGTAAGGGGTCTGAACGTCACAAGGCCAGCGTGGTCGGCGACACCGTCGGCGATCCACTGAAGGACACCGCCGGCCCGGCGCTCAACCCGATGATCAAGGTGATCAACCTGGTTAGCCTGATCATTGCGCCGATCATCGTTCAGTACAAAGAACTGACTCTGACCACCGGACTGATCATCGTCATCGGCCTGCTGATCATCGGCTGGGCCGTGCAGCGCAGCCGCAAGGGCGGCAACTTCGCCGCCGCCACCGCGGCCGTGGAGCACAAGGGCGGGAAGAAGAAGTAATAGTCGGTAGGGCGCGGGCTGGTTGCAGCCTGCGTGTTCGCAATCACAACGGGGAGAGTCGTTCGACTCTCCCCGTTTGCTTTCGTCTGTTACAAGACTGTGACAAAGTATTAAGGATCGAGAGATAGACTTGTTCTATTGCATGGGCACCGCATGGGCGCCCGGTAGTGAGCGTAACATATTGGGAACATGGACAGCGGGCGAGATGCCCACTGTCCCAGGGTGTGACGTTATCCACGGTGTTTTTTTTGTACGGTTCTGCTCTCCTGCTATAATCGAATGGTTCTGACCGATGATGCCGAAAAAGATCCTCATTGTTGACGATGACCAAGCCATTATTCACGTTCTGTCTGTTCTATTGACAAGAGCGGGTTACGTTGTGGTATCTGCACAGAACGGGCAGGAATCTTTGGCCGTATTGACTATGCAGCAGGTTGATCTGGTTGTTCTTGATATCATGCTCTCCGGCATGGATGGGCTAGAAATCTGTCGTCGTGTACGGAATGCCGAGCAGTATGTTCCGGTGGTGATGTTGACGGCGCGCGATGAATTGACTGACAAACTGATTGGTATCGAGGCTGGCGCTGATGTTTATTTAACCAAGCCTTTTGAGCCGCGTGAGTTGCTTGCTCATATCAAGGCGCTCTTCCGCCTACTGGAGCATGCCCATGACCGTCGCAACGTGCGAGAGTTACCCCTGGTTTGTGGACCATTGACAGCCTGGCCTTCGCAACGGCGTATCGAACTACACAATCAACCACTCGACCTGACTCCCACCGAACAAGAACTGCTTCTGTGTTTATTGCGTGATCCGGGACGCGCCTTCGGTCGAGAAACACTGTTGCGGCAGGTTTGGGGCTACGCGTACGATGGCGATTCGCGCACCGTAGATGTTCATGTTCAGCGTCTGCGCGCCAAAGTGGAGACCGATCCTGCACAACCCGAGCTCATTCGTACTGTACGAGGGTTTGGGTATCGCCTGGTCACTCCCGAGGAACTGGAAAAAAACGGATCGCTGGGATTCTCCCCGTGATAATCTTGCTTGAGTTGAGAACTGCGCTTTTCCTGCTGTTACTGGTTCTTGCCCTGGCAGTATGTGCGGGCATATGGTGGCGGCACAAATATCTGACCCCTGGTCACATAACACAAACCTTGCCCAACACGATATTCGACCTCGCGCCTGTCGGTATTCTCTTGTTCCGAACTTCGGAGGATTGTCACTATGTCAATGCTGCTGCCCATCGCCTGCTAGAACTTCCAACGACGCCCTTTGCACTAACGAACCCGGACGGTGCATCCTGGATGGCACTGCTGCGTCACGATGTGTTGGAAACCCTTCACTCACCAAATTCCAGAGGTTCCACGCGTCAGCTTACGTTGCCATCAATCCGTCGTATTCAATGGGAGATACAACGATATGCTGAAGGATGCGTTGTGTTTGTCACGGATGTCAACGTTACTTGGCAAGTGAGACAAACCTATCATGCTTTTGTCAACAGCCTGGCGCATGAGTTACGGACCCCTCTGACCTCTATTTTAGCTCACTCCGATCTTTTGGATGATGCGGAAATACCTCCTTCCGGTCGCGAAGCTTCCAGAAAGGTCATTCAACGAGAAACCAGGCGACTGATGCGGCTGATACAGGGAGCTGTCGAACTCATTCGTTTGGAGATGACGACCGACCTGACCCAACAGCCGATAGACCTGGTTGTGTTGGCTGAAGGAGCGGTTGCCCAGATGATTCCCCTGGCAGAGCAACGCGAAATCGAATTATCGTTTCGTGTTGCCACACCCTTACCGCGGACTCTGGGCGATGCGGATCAGCTCATGCGTGTTTTCGTGAATGTTCTCGACAATGCTGTGAAGTACAGCCGTCCGGGTGATCGGGTGGATGTTGTTTTGAGCCGCAATGAAACTGGAATTGTCTGTGCGATCAGCGATACAGGGCCTGGCATTGCTACAGAGCATTTGCCTTTTGTTTGTCAACGACTGTATCGTGGTCGCCACGATATGGATGGAAGCGGGCTTGGCCTCGCGCTTGCCCAGGAGATATTGCACAAGCATCAGAGTAGCCTGGATATTCAGAGCCAGACAGACGGGCCTACGACTGGCACCACCGTTCGCTTCGTCTTGATGCCCGCCGTGGATTCGTAAATTTGCACCGGGGGATGACATCATGAAAACTCGACGTGTTGTGTATGGATTGATTTTCATTGGATTTTGTAGCGTTATTCTTTTCATGGCGCATACCCCGGGTTATGTCATGATCGCGCCGTCATCTTCGATTGACCAATTGGCATGGCCGCGCGTATCACTCGTTGCAGAATCAACTAATGCGCCTTCATCTCTCCAGATTATTATTTCCGATATTGTTCCGTGGTCCAATGTATTGCTTACTCTCAATGATCGTCCATTGGTAATTGACGCCTGGCACGAGAACCCTGGTTTGGAAAGTTGGACCTGGATTTGGCGCACTACCGTTCCTTCGGAACGAGACTATCAATTGGTCTTCTACCATGATTGTCATACAGGCTGTGTGGAATGGACCCGTCTATCATTTCCGTCTGCCAGGGTGACGCCGACACCGGTGCCCATGTCAGGACCAACGAAACTCGGTGTCGTTTTTGCCAACCCACTGCGAAACTGGCATCAGCGCAGCGGATGGGATGTGGAGTTGACCTTCGTCGCCCAGACAAACCCCGGCTATACGATTGACGAATTGGCAACTCGTATCCAACGTGCAAACGAACAAGGGCTGCGCGTGCTCGTACGTGTTGACTACCAGAAAGGGCAGAGCATTCCCCCACGTGAGAATGAGGCCGCATTGGCTGAATACTTGGTTTACGTTCGTCGTTTAGCGCGTGATGCTCGTTTGCGCAACGTCTATGCGTTCATCATTGGCAGTGGTTATAACGAACAGGGTAGTAATGAACTGACGACCGGCTACGAGGTGACCCCTGATTGGTATGCGCGCGTTTTCAATGGGCATGGTGTCGCGATGACTCGCACAGACAATGTTGTGCAGATCATACGCCAGGAGCATTCGAGCGCTCGCATCCTGGTTGGCCCAGTGCGCCCCTGGAACACCGATCAAGATGGAGAATTGGCATGGTCGAGTGATGCCCCCTGGCTGAATTACATGAACACGCTTGTTTACGCAATAAGCCAGACAGCACAAGAGAAGGCTGCTGCCGGCATACCTTTCGCCAGCCCGGATGGCTTTGCTGTGCAAGCTCCCGGTCGGCCAGAGGCATTGGAACTTACAGGCAAAGGCCGGGCCTTGGAACCAGTAACCGATCTGCGTCAACCAGCCTGGAACGGCGCCCAGTCTGGCTTTCGTGTATACCGAGATTGGCTTGCGATCATCAATGCACACCCGGCCACGCGCGGATTGCCAGTTTTTATTACATCCACCAATACTTTTACGACCGACACGAATGTTCGACCAGCTCGAAACTACCCAGATGGTTGGTTGACTCATGCATTAGCGGAAATCAATGTTGAACCTCAGGTCGTGGCGCTGTGTTGGTTCATGGATGACCTGCCCGATGCGCAGTGGGATGAGTTTAGTTTGAGCAAACAGATCGGCAGCCTGAGCAATGCCGCAACAGAGTTCGAAGCGCTTCTCCAGATAATGCCATAGGTGCTGGGCATGCACCTATCGGTCATAGCATCATCATAACAGACGACGCGACGGGTCCCCCGTCGCGTCTGTCACTCTGATACACAAATGACGCAATACTGTTACCAGCCTGTGATACGGGTTTAAGGCTTGAAAGGCATTGTACGACTGATGAGATCAACCCCGCGCAATGTAGCACTTTGTACGGCGAAGGTCAGGTGAATTACTCATTTTCTCATAATCACACATCGAGTGACAGTTGGCTGGGCAAAATTGTCATTGCCAGGTGTTTTCACTGGAAATATAGCGACCCCCAAGGCATGGTCAACTAGAACCCTTCAAACTGAGTTTTGTGAAAGGAAACAACTATGCGTGTCTCATCTCGTTGGCTGTGGAGTTTATGCTTGATTGTCGTTGTCCTCGCTCTTGCCTTTGTAGCGCAGACTCGAGCGGCCCTGGTTGCTTCTCCCTATTTCGAAGGAGAAACCAGTTCGTTTCGCTACGCGGGTCAAGGCCAATCGAACGGAAGTTACTACGTGACAATAAGCGTTGATTTCGATAACCCGATCGCTCACCAGGGTTACCTCGATGCGAATCGGCAGCGCGGCCAAACGCTGCTTTCACGATACGCGATGTACCCATTGCCTCTGCAAATCACCTTCGCAACGCCTGTCTCGCTGCAAGATGCGCGAATCCTGGTCTCAGAGGCTCATGTTCAGGTGGACAGTTTCGCTTTTGTTGGTAGATCATCCCTGAATCACAGCAAGCGCGGCGGGCATTGGGAATTTGGCGGGCTTGACCGGACCATTCCAGGGACACAGAGCATGGATCCGGCGGGTGTCAATGGCGAACAACTCGTTCTTGAAGGCGTCATGGTGATCCATGGCACGGTGGCTGACGCCGCAGGTCTGGCCAGCCTTCTTGCCGATCCTCGCATTTATTTGGTGGACACGTCAGAAGTTGAGCTACGTACGTTGATTGTACAACGACACCAATCTGAGGTAGCCAGTAAGGACCTGACCATTAGCGTCCCCTCTCCGTTTTGGAATCTGGATTGGTAATACCCTTGCGCATGATCTGAAGAGAGCGGGGAGAGTCGCATGACTCTCCCCGTTTGCTTTCATTCTGTTCAATTTGTTGACGAGCTCGAAATCTCACTTCCGAACCGCGTGAAGATTGGCGGGATCGGCGTAGGCGCCTTCCATTGCGCCCGGCCGAACGTCCTCGAAGATGGCAAACTGATTGCCGCTGGGATCGGCAAAGGTCTGGCAGGGGCCGTTGGGGATCTCGAAGCGGGCGCCCTGCGGCTGCCAGCCGCGCGCCCGCAGCTCCCGGATCGTCGCTCCCAGATCGGCAACCTCGTAGACGGGAAGGCAGCTGGGCGCGGGACGGTGATCGGCCAACAGCAGCAGTGGGCCGTCACCCAGGCGCAGCGCCGCCACCAGCGCGCCAAAACGAGCAAACTGCCAGACGCGCTCCGCGCCTAATTGATCCAGATAGAACGCCAGGTCATGGTCGAAGTCGGTCGTGCCGACGTAGAGAAAGCGCAGCGCGCCGAAAGGCGGTGTCATCCTGCATCCTCCTCGCCCGATCCTGCCAGGCGTGCGCTCTCCGCCCAAAGGTGTTCCTGTACGGCCTCGTCGCGCACGTAGTCGCTGGTCGCCATGGGCTTCTGGCCGCGGAAAAGCTGCCCATTGGCTCCGCCGGCCTGTGTTTCTGCCAGCCAGACCAAACCTTCGGCGGCTTTCTCGGGCGGCTGCGCCATAAAGCTGAAGAGACTGAGAAGCAGGCGCATCGGCGCGGGCGCCTCGCGCATGAGACTGGTGCGCACGATGCCAGGATGGTAGGCATTGGCCGTGACGCGCTTACCTGCCAACCGTCGCGCCAGCGCGCAGGTGAAGAGCAGATTGGCCGCCTTGGAAGCGCCGAACGCGTTGAGGGCGGAGAAGCTGCGCACACCCTGCAGGTCATCGAAGCTCAGTTTGCTCGTGGAGGGCGCGCTAACGGTGATGATCGTGGATGGGGTACCAGCCTGCAGCATGTCGAGCAGCAGGTTGGTGAGCAGGAAGGGCGCCAGGTGATTGGTGGCAAACATCAGCTCCAGCCCTTCGCCGGTCAAGATTCGCTGCTGCTTGAAGACAGCCGCGTTGTTGATCAGGACGTGCAGCCGATCGTGCTGCTCACGGAACTGCGCGGCCACGCGGCGCACCGCGGCCAGCGAGGAGAGGTCTCCGGTCAGCGCGCTGACGGCCGCGCTGTCGGTCTTGGCCTTGATCTCGGCCACAGCGGCATCGCCCTTGGCTTGGGTGCGCGCGACGATCACGACGGTTGCGCCGCGCTGCGCCAGTTGCACGGCGGCCGCCTTGCCCAGGCCGGCCGTGGCGCCGGTGACCAGGCAAACCTGGTTCTGCAAACTCGATGGCTCTACCATTTTGGTTTGTGAAACCGCCTTTCTGAAACGACTGCTCATTCCGGTTGCATGGGCATATCCTTAGTATCACAAGCTGAGAGCGATGTCAAGCCTTTTGCTCGCGCTTGGTCTGGAGTTGTTATTATACGAATCACGATTATAATAATCGCGATTCGTATATGTGCATCCCAACCAGGGATCGCTTGACCTGGGCCTGGCGGACGCGGTGCTGGCGCAGCGCCTGCGGCCGACATTCGATCAGTTCGTCGGTTATGCCTTCGAAGAAGCGGCACGGGCTTACGTCGCGCGCCTGGCGCGCGCGGGGCAGCTCACCTTCTTGCCTGAACGGGTTGGCTCCTGGTGGGACAGCACGGGCGAGGTGGACGTTGTCGCGGTCAGCGAGGCAGATGGCGCGCTGCTGCTGGGCGAGTGCAAGTGGTCAGTTAACCCGGTAGGCACGGACATCCTGGATGATCTCCAACGCAAGGCGCACCTGGTGGATCCCCAGGGCCGCTGGCCGGCTGTTTCCTATGCGCTCTTTGCCAAGTCCGGTTTCACGCCCGCGCTGGTCGCCCGCGCGGCGGACGAGAATGTGCGCCTGGTTGCGGCAGAGGCGCTGGTGATGGATCATCCTGGAAATTGAACCCGTGGACCGAAAGCATTTTATCCGTGAACGTCCGGGCACCAGCAAGATGGACTTGCCGAAACCGAAAAGATAGGTTATGCTTGATTTATGAGACATGCAACGGAACGGTCTTCGATTCTGTAGGAGTGTAATGACAATGAAGCCTGCCAATGATTACGGATCAAGCACGAATCAGCCTGCTTGGGTGGCAATTGCGGTGGCTGTGATTATGTCGGTAGTTGGCCCATTGGTGGTTTGGAACGCGACCAATCGTAACGCTGAACTGCAGAAGAATGACACATCTACGTTATCCCAAGAGGTGAACCGTCTTGTTGACCGAGTTAATCAGATTCGCTCAACTGTTGAAGCGTATAGCACGTCACCTTCATCAACGGGGACACCGCAGCCGGGGATCGAATTGGCCGATCTAAAAAAACTGACGGAGCAGATTTCGACCCTGGAACAGCAAGTGGCAGCCCTCAACGCACGTCCATCGCCCACGCCATTACCGGGACCCCTTGTGTCTGCGGGTGACTTGGAGGCTCTTCGAAACCGTGTCGTGGACCTGGAAAAGACGATTCAGGCGTATGGCACGCCAGAACCGCTGACACTCCCTACCGTGTTGGCCCAAGAGGGAATTCCCGTTGATAGCAAGTTGGCCATTGAGGGGGCAACCGCCTCCTCGACACTGTATGTTCTAGACCAAAACGAGAAGCCGATCTACACACCGGACAAAGCTATTGATTCCAACAATGCGACAGTGTGGCCTGCGGACACAGCCGATCTGGACAAGCCATGGATTGAGCTCAAGCTGGATCGTGTATATACCATTACGGGAATCAAGTTTTTGGTTTGTGATGGCTGTGTCCCTGCCTTCCAAGATGCTATGCTGATTTTTTCGAACGATACAGCCCAGAAACTGCACCTAACGCCCGCCCAACTGCAGAAAACGGGCTGGTCTTACTTTCCTCTTGTGCAAACAGAGGCCGATCGTATCAGGATCGTGTTGTTATCACCTATAAGAAGCCTTCGCACCGCAAATTTCTATGGACTGGGATTTGCTGAAATCGAGGTCTATGGCAAATAGGAACAGATAGAGAGCCTCATTTGAAGGCTCATTCTGCGCGATCCAACAAGGCTAGAAATCGAGCGGGAGACACAATCGGGATGTTGGCGAAAGGCGTGAGCGTGAGCAAATCCTCGTCCCCACTGACAATGACATCGGCCTGGCCGGTGACCGCAACCTCCAGAAACTTGTCATCCTTGGGATCGCGGCAGGCAGCTATCTGCACGTCGGGATGCACCAACTCGCTGCGCGCGACGATGAGCCGAATCGTCGCGCGCAGCACACCATCGCTCAACTGATACTTAGTCCGTAACCGCGGGCGATGGAGAACCTCCACGATCTCATCCAGCGTTGCGCGGCTCTGCAGCAGCGTGTAGTCGCGCCGGCGTAGCCGATACAGCACGGGGCCTACACTCCCTTGAGGCTTGATCACGGCCCGCACAAGGATGTTCGTGTCAACGACAGCCCTCATTGTTGTTGACCTGGCGCTGCGCGCACCTCGGCCATAGCCGCGTCCACATCCGCCGCGATTTCGTCGTCGCCGTAGACGGCGTTTTGCTCCGCCAGCCGCATCATCGCGCGGTCGAATTCAGCCACGATCTCCTGCTCTTTCCAGGCCAGAAAGCGGGTGAACTCCTCGTAGGGGACGATGGCGGCTTCTGGCCGGCTGCCTCGCGTCAGCACGTAGGGCATGTGGTCCTTGGTCACCTCATCGAACACAGATCGGAAGTTTCTTTGCAGGTCGGTGACGCCAATGATTTTTTGCATAATTCGCAGACCTCACTTAGTGGTAGAATACAAATCCTGATACATATCTTACTGCAAAGCTATTGCGAATGTCAACCCCAGGGGTGAGGCTTCGGTACGCCGCTGTCTGCATTCTTTGCTTTGCCCCCCGCGCTGTCGTAAAATACCGCTCACATGGACGACGGAAGGCATGCGCGCTACCGCAGGCGCGGCCATGCTCTGGCTGTATTCATTTGTTTCGTGAAGGGAGATTCTCATATGACACTGGACCGCTTTTTTGTCGAACGCAACCGCGCGTCAACCGACCGCATCCGCGCGCTGGCCGCGCGCTTGAGCGATGCGGAAATGCAGCACCCGGTGGGCGAACACTGGACCGTGGCGATTGCGCTGGCGCACCTGGCCTTCTGGGATCGGCGCGTGCTGTATGTCCTGGACAGGACCGAACGCGAGGGCACGCTGTTCGTCCCGGAGATTGACATCTTCGTGAACGACCTGTCGCTGCCCCTGTGGGCCGCCATCCCGCCGCGCGCCGCGGCGCAGATTGCTATCGAAACCGCAGAGGCGCTGGACGCACGGCTGGAAGGTTATCCGCCAGCCTTGCTCGATGAAATCAACGTGTACAATCAGCGCTGGGTCGTGCGTGCATTACATCGTAACGAGCACCTGGATGAGGTGGACGCGGCGTTGAAAGGTTAGGCGCCAGACTTCCGCAGTCTTCAAGACTGCGGAAGTCTACGCCAACTGCCCGAAGATCTTGCCCGCCTGCGCGGTCTCACAATCGTGTATTCGTGTTGCGCCACTGGTTGAGCCAGCGCACCTGTCCGGGCCAGTCCGCAGCGCGGGTGTTCGAAAGCATGTCGTCAAGGGCTGCAATCAAATCCGAAAGCGTCCAGTCCTGCTGGTTGGCTAACACGATGCCGCCGTGCCCCGGATATTTTCGGGCCAGTCGCATGAAGTCGGCGATATTGAACGTGAAGATGCAGCGTCCCTGGGCGGTAGCGCCCAGCAGTTGCTGCTCGTCGCTGGCATCCAACAGCATCCACTCGCAGGGCGTGCGCGTGACGTTGTGTCCCCGCTCCCCCAACACTTTCTGCAAAGTGCGGTACGATGCGTCAGCGTCGAGATGGAGTCGGGGCTTAGCCATGCGCCTCCGCCGCGCTCATACGCGCTTCCAGTGTCAAATGCGTCTCGATTTCCTGGCGATGGACGCGAGCAAAGGCAAGCGCCTCCTCGATCTGTTGCACAGGTACGCCGTATTCTTTGGCAAGTTCAGCCGGCGTCATGCCCCACTGCTCGCCAGCAATGGCAGCAGCCTGCACGCGGATGCCGGTTCCCCGCAATACCGGCGTCGGGATGCCACTGGCTCCGCGACGATAGGTCACTTGTGGAAAGCGAGGATCGTCCAACTGTTGATTGAGGGCGCCGATTTTCTCCGCGGTAGCCCAGAGAATGAACTGGTTGAGCGAAACGCCCTGCTTCAGTGCCCAGACTTCCGCTTCTTGCTTGAGTTGTTGCGGTAGGTTCAAAGGATAGCGTGACATGGGTTGCCTCATTTATGATCTCTCTGGGGGTATCATATAACGCATCATGACTTGTGTCAACCCTTCAGCCACCCATCTTCTCCCATCGCGTGCAGCAAGTCCTCTTGTGCCTGCCGGCTTTTCGCCTGACTCCATCAGCCGCCCGCAATCGCCCCGATGATCAGAAAAGGCTCGGCGCCCGTCGCGATTGCAGCGGGCAGCGGGGCATCCGGCGCCTCATGCGACACATCCTGGCCGCAGGCGAAGAAGCGGACCAGCGCTCGTCGCCGCTGACTGACGTGATCGCGGAGGGTCCCGCGCAGCATCGGGTACTGCGCCTCCAACGCGTCCAGGATCGAACGCTGCGTCACCGGCCCGGCGACCTGAAGCTCCACCTCTTGGCGAACGTTCGCCAGCCTGCGCAGATGGAAGGGGAGCACGATGCGTATCATGGCAGGGTTTGCACCGCGATAGACAGGACAGCCGGAAGATCACGCACGATGGGCGCCCAGTTGTCGCCAGCATCGGCCGATGCGTACACCTGCCCGCCGGTCGTGCCAAAGTAGACGCCGCACGCGTCGAGGCGATCAACGGCCAGCGCGCTGCGCAGCACGTTGACGTAGCAGTTGCTCTGCGGCAGCCCGTTGGTCAGCGCCTCCCACTCGTTCCCGCCCGTGCGGCTGCGGTAGACGCGCAGCTTGCCATCGGGCGGGTAATGCTCCGAGTCGCTTTTGATCGGCACGACATAGACGGTCTCCGGCTCATGCGCATGCATGGCGATTGGAAAGCCAAAGTCACTCGGCAGATTGCCGCTGACCTCGCGCCACATCTCGCCGGCGTCATCGCTGCGCATCACATCCCAATGCTTCTGCATGAACAACACACCCGGACGCGCCGGATGCATGGCGATACTGTGAACACAGTGCCCCACCTCAGCATGAGGGTCGGGCATTTCGTAGTTGGACACCAGGCCGCGGTTGATCGGCCGCCAGGTCTCGCCGCCATCGTCGGTGCGGAACGCGCCCGCCGCCGAGATCGCGATGAACATGCGCTGCGGATCGCTTGGGTCCAGCACAATCGTGTGCAGACACATCCCGCCCGCGCCGGGCGCCCACAGGTTCCCCTTGACGCTGCGCAGACCGGCCAGCTCCTGCCACGTCTTCCCGCCGTCGCTTGACTTGAACATGGCCGCGTCTTCCACTCCCGCGTAGACCGTGTCCGGATCCGTCAGCGATGGTTCCAGGCGCCAGACGCGCTTGAACTCCCACGGATGCGGGGTGCCGTCGTACCACTGGTGCGTACCGGGAACGCCCTGGTAGACGAACTCATTGCCCACCGGCTCCCAGGTCGCGCCGCCATCATCGGAGCGCTGGATCAACTGCCCGAACCAACCGGTGGATTGCGACGCATACAGCCGATTCGGGTCAGCGGGTGACCCCTGAATGTGGTAAATTTCCCAGCCCGCAAAGTGAGGCCCGGCGACGTCCCATTCTTTGCGCCGTTCGTCCGACGTCAGAATGAACGCGCCCTTGCGCGTCCCAACCAGTACACGTACGCTGCTCATAAGTTACTCCTTTCAAGTGGTTGCATGACAACCTCGAGAGTCCCAGCGGCACGGTTTGTCATCGTGTCTGCTCCTGAACTACATCAATCCGTAGCCGCGAATGACTTCGAACTCGTAAATCAGCCGATTTTCCTCAACCATCACATGCAGAAACTCCTCGAGGCTCAGCTCCCTTCCGAACCAATTAAGATTCCCAGTCGGGCGATTCTGCATTTGCTGGAAGAGACGCAGATTCATCTTGGGTGCATCCGCCCCTTCAAGAATACGCACAGTCGTGTCCAGAGTCAACCACCCCCAACGGGCATCGAACACGAACAGCGTGCAGCGAGGGTCACGACGCAACCTCGCAGTGCGTACACGATCCTGCGTTCCGCTGCTCCACAGCTTTCCGTCAACCAGCGCAACGCCGACACGTACTGCCCGAGGTGCGCCGTCATCACCTATGGTTATCATCGCCGCCGACTGATTGCTCTCCAAGAACGAACGCTGACTATCTGAGAGGTTCATCCCTTTCACCTTTCAATGGCACCATGATCGGTCTGAATGTGAGTGGACATGGTTCTCCCGCACGTCATTAAGTATCGCAGATTACAAAGTGTTACGGATTATAGAATGTTTGTTCTATTTTGTCAAATGGTTCTGTCTAGCCCGGTTAGGGACTGCTTGTGTGAGGCAACACGACTGGCAGATCGAGAAACTCACCATACCGCTCGGCCTCGGCGTCTATCGCATGATTCTCCGCTGGGGTCAAAGGTCGGAAGGGCGCTACTTCGATGACGACGGCGTTCTTCTTGAAGGTGCGTTTCCATGTCCCTGTAACCTCGCCATCTATCACCAGGGTTGGGATGAACATGCCGTTGCTGCCGGGGCAGATGCTTTGGGCGTTGGCCGGATCGAGCACGGCGCTGCGATCACCATAGCCAAGCACATATTCGTCAAAGCCAGGCAGCAAATAAGTAGTTTTGATTCCATTAATCAAGTCTGGCAGGTCGCGCGCCAGCCAATAAACGCGTTCCGCGATGGTTTCGTGGATCAGATCCTTCCCGGCTGCCTCCAAGCCTATTTTCGCCTCTGCCGCCGTAAGCCCTGCCCACCGCATCAAATCTTGCACCGTGGCCGGCCCATGTCCGCTGAAATAACGCCTGGTCAGCTCAGCCAACGCCTCGTCGCGCGCCAGGGGCCTGGTCTGTGGAACCCAATCGTCGAGTAGCGCAAACGTATGCTGTTTTCCACGTCTCGATCCAAAGCAGATCAGCCCATCCTGCGCCGACCGCGCGAGGAGATGGTAGCCACGCTGGCCGGTCGTGGAGATAGTGGCTTGCTCCAGCGCTTGAAGCATTTCGTCGCGGGTGAGCTGCTTGCCGCCCTGAAGGGCTTTGGCAAACACCTCTTTGCTGCGCGCAAAGGTCGCTTCGTCCAATTCAAGCTGGCGAGAGCGGCCGACACTCCCGGCAATCACCCGCGGGGCGAGCAGCGCAAGCATCCAACGCACATCGTTTGCGGCGACAAAATGCAGCGTGCCGCGCATCGGCCAGGTGCGCACGATGGTTCGCTCGGCTATCGTCTGTTCGATGCCTTGCTCGGTCGCGCCAGCCATGCGCAGCCCAATCGCCCACAGTGTCCCGCCATAATCCTGGGCCTGCAGTGCGCCCAACCAGGCTACGACATCGCCAGCCTCGGCAAATGTGGGGTGGGCGATGCCTTGATTTGCCAGCCGAGCAAGTGCAATTCGATGGTTGTGCGCTTGCTTAGGCCGCGTCATAGGCTTGTTGCAACGCTTTGATGTCAATTTTGCTCATTTGCAGCATGGCCTGCATGACCCTTCCTGACTTCGTAGGGTCTTTGTCTTGCAGCAACTCGCCCAAAATGGTGGGAATGATTTGCCACGACAGTCCATATTTATCTCTTAACCAGCCGCACCTTGATTCTTCTCCGCCTTCCGTCAGCTTTTCCCACAGCTCGTCCACTTCTTCCTGCGTCTCACAGTTCACGAAAAGCGAGATGGCCTCCGTGAAGATGAAGTGCGGGCCGCCGTTAAGTGCGGTAAATTCTTGCCCATCGAGCTGGAACGACACAGTAAAAGTCGCTCCCTCTGGATGTGGCCCGTCTTTCTGCTGTCGAGTAACGCTTAGGATCTTCGAATTTTTGAAGACTGAGACATAGAAGTTCGCCGCCTCTTCGGCATTGTCGTCGAACCACAGGAATGGGGTGATTTTCTGCATACGGTCTCCTTGTGTCTGCCATTCTTTGAGATAGTCGGCCAGGCGATCAAAACGCTCGCGCCATAAGTGCTCGAATGGCTTAACCCAATCGTGGACGGGCTTCAGACCTTCGCCTTGCAGCCGATACAGCCGCTGCTGTCCCAACTCACGCACGCTGACCAGTTCGACCTCGCGTAAGACCCGCAGGTGGTTGGAAACTTGCGGCTGCTTGAGCTCGAGCAAGGCGGCGATCTCATTCACCGATCGCTCGCCTTGCGCGAGCAGGTCGAGGATGTGGCGGCGTTGTGGTTCCGCCACCGCGTTGAAGGCGTCTGAAGTTGTTGCTAAGCGTGCCATGCCGACATCATATTTCGATATGGGAATATGTCAAATCTGGCGATAACCACGCGCAGTGCGGGAGAACCAGGTTTCATGTGCCCAAAACACCTGGCAGCCATGCAACCGTTGAGGCCGTACTAGCGCGAACGGTCAGAGCGGTTATAATAGAGATATGCCGAAGACAGACCTCGTCATGGCGACTTTTTACCCTTTCACCGGAGGTTGGATGTCCAGAAAAGGAACTTGGGTTGGGCTGGCTCTGCTCGGGCTAGGCCTACTCGCGCTGCTGCCCGGATGTGCGTCGCGCCCCGCGGCGGCGGGCGAAACGACGACCACGGTCGCCAGCGTGATCCAAAATACCGGCTCCGACACGTTGGTCAACCTGGCGCTGGCCTGGGCCGAGCGTTACATGCCCGCGCACCCCGGCGTGCGGATTTCTGTGACCGGGGGCGGGTCGGGCACCGGGATCGCGGCGTTGATCAATGGCACGACCGACATTGCCAACGCGTCGCGAGCCATGAAGCAGGAGGAGTTCGACGCGGCCCGGAAGAACGGCATCACGCCAATAGAATTCGCCGTGGCGCGGGATGCGATTGCGGTCGTAGTCAATCCCTCCAACCCCGTCAACGGGCTGACCCTGGCGCAGATCTCCGACATCTATCAGGGCAAGATCACCAACTGGCGGCAGGTGGGCGGCGAGGATCGGCCCATCGTGCTGCTGTCACGCGAATCGAACTCCGGCACTTACGTTTACTTCCTGGAAAACGTACTGCGGCTGGGCCAGAAGAGCGACATCCTCTTCTCGCCGGATACGCTCCTGATGCCGTCCTCCGAAGGAATCAGCGCCGAAGTGCGGCAGAATCCGAACGCCATCGGCTACGATGGCCTGGGATATGTGACCTCTGACCAAAAGGTGATCGCCGTGGCCCAGGACCCCGACGGACCTTACGTCAAGCCGTCCGTTGCTACTGTCAATGACGGCTCCTATCCCGTCTCGCGTCCCCTCTTCATGATTACGGCCGGTCAGCCCACGGGCCAGGTGAAGGATTACCTGGATTGGATCCTGCGCGACGGTCAGGCGCTGGTCGTGGAGTTGGGGTTCGTTCCGCTGAGGTAGGTGTTCATGTTCAGGTCCTTGTACGCTCGTTGGGGTGAATTTGCTGTCGAAACGCTGATTCGCGTCTTAGGCTTTTCGACCGTTGCCTTTGTCCTGCTGATCTTTCTCTTTCTGCTGCGCGAAGGGTTGCCGGCGTTTTTCACGGTGGATGCGGCCAACCTCTTCGGCGCCCGCTGGTATCCCACTTTCGACCTGTTTGGTACGCTGCCGCTGATTCTCGGCTCAGTCGTGGTGACGGTGACGGCGATTGCCATCGCGCTGCCATTGGGACTGGCGACGGCGGTCTTCGTGCGCGAGGTGGCGCCGGGCTGGGCGCGCGATCTGCTCAAGCCGATGATCGAGGTGTTGGCGGGCATCCCGTCGGTGGTGCTGGGCTTTTTCGGCATCATCGTGCTGGCGCCGCTCGTCCGTCAGGTGCTTGGCGCGCCGACCGGGCTGACCGCTTTTACCGGCGCACTGATTTTGGCCTACATGGCGCTGCCCACCATGATCAGCGTGGCTGAAGACGCGCTGGACGCGGTGCCTAAGAGCTATCGCGACGCGGCGCTCGCGATGGGTGCGACTCGTTGGCAGACGATCTGGCGCGTGGTGGTGCCGGCCGCCCGCTCCGGCATCTTGACCGCGGCGATGCTGGGGATGGGCCGGGCCATCGGCGAAACGATGGCGGTGATGATGGTCACCGGCAACGCGGCGCGGCTGCCGCTCTCGCTCGACTCGCTCTTTCGCCCCGTGCGCACGATGACCGCGACCATCGCCGCGGAGATGGGCGAGGTAGCCCAGGGCAGCACGCACTATCACATCCTCTTCGGCATCGGCATCATCCTGTTTCTACTGACCTTTGCGATCAACCTGGCAGCCGCCTCGACCATGTTCCAGAAGCGCCGGCGGGGAGGGCTGCGATGATGACAAACCCCATTCGTCGCCAGCAGGTTGAACGCGCCGGCTTCGCACTGCTCGCCGTGGCCGCGCTGCTGGTCGTGTTGCCGATCCTGTTGGTCATCGTCGCTATCCTGGTGCGCGGCATCAGCGCCATCAACTGGGAGTTTCTAACCGCCATGCCCAGGGATGGCATGAAGGCTGGCGGCATCTTCCCGGCGATCGTTGGCACCCTGCTGCTCACCCTGGGCACGGCGCTGGCCGCCATTCCTGTCGGCGTGGCCGGCGCCATCTACTTGGCCGAGTATGCCCGCGACACCTGGCTGACGCGCGCGATCCGCCTGGCGGTGATCAACCTGGCCGGCATTCCGTCGGTCGTGTATGGGCTGTTCGGGTTGGGGCTGTTCGTGCTCTTCTTGCAGTTCGGCACTTCGATCCTGGCCGGCTCGCTGACCCTGGCGATCATGACGCTGCCGGTCATCATCAGCACGTCCGAAGAGGCGCTGCGCGCGGTGCCGGTCGAATTTCGCACGGTCAGCGCCAGCCTGGGCGGCACGCGCTGGCAGGCCACGCGCACGGTCGTGCTGCCGCAGGCGCTGCCCGGCATCATCACCGGCGTGATCCTTGGCCTGCTGCGCGCGGCCGGCGAAACCGCGCCGATCCTCTTCACCGTGGCCGCCTTCTACCTGCCGCAGCTGCCCGCCTCGCCCCTCGATCAAACGATGGCGTTGCCCTATCATCTCTACGTCATCGTCACCCAGGTGCCCGGTATGCCGGCCGAGATCCAGTACGGCACTGCGCTGGTGCTGTTGGTCCTGGTTCTCTCGCTCAACCTGGTCGCCACCCTGATCCGCAGCCGCTTCCGGCGGCAGAGACAATGGTAAAACACGGTCAATCCATGCTTGCTCGAACGACAACACCGCCTAAAATCTACCTGGATCACATCACCTACGCGTATGCCGACCAAGCGGTCTTGCGCGATATCACCCTGGAAATCCCCGAACACGCGGTCACCGCGCTCTTTGGGCCGGCCGGCAGCGGCAAGAGCACCCTGCTGCGGCTCATCAACCGCCTGAACGACCTGGTGGACAACACGAAGATGACGGGCAAGGTGCTGATTGACGGGCAGGACATCTACGCGCCCGGCGTTGATGTGTCGGCCCTGCGCCGCCGCGTCGGCATGGTCTTCGCCCTGCCGCTGCCGCTGCCGGGGACCATCCGTGAGAACATCGTCTACGGGCCGAAGCTGGCGGGCGAGCGCGATCGGTCGCGGCTGGAGGAGATCGTCGTGCGCAGCCTGACGCAGGCCGCGCTGTGGGATGAGGTCAAGGATCGCCTGGATGCGCCGGCCAGCGCTTTGTCAGGCGGCCAACAGCAGCGGCTGTGCATTGCGCGCAGCCTGGCGCTGGAGCCGGAAGTGCTGCTGCTGGACGAGCCAACCTCTGGGCTGGACCCCATCTCGACCGCCAAGGTCGAGGATTCGCTGTACCAGTTGAAACGCCAGTACACGATCGTGATCGTCCCGCACAGCGTTCAGCAGGCTGCGCGCGTCGCGGATTACAGCGCCTTCTTGCTCATGGGTGAACTGATCGAATACCGCCGCGGCAAGGAGATGTTCGTGGCGCCGACCGATCAACGCACCGAAGACTACATCACCGGCAGGTTTGGATGAGCGATCCTGATGAACAAAATCACCGTTGACCAACTGGGCTTCTATTACGGGGCCAAGCGCGCCCTGACCGATGTGGCCATCAACGTACCCGATCGGAAGATCACGGCGCTGATTGGGCCGTCGGGCTGCGGCAAATCCACGTTTCTGCGCTGCCTCAACCGCATGAACGATACCATTGCGGGCACGCGGGTGGTGGGCAAGGTGCTGCTGGATGATGTGGACATCTACGCGCCGGGCGCGGACGTGGTTGCGCTGCGGCGCCGGGTCGGCATGATCTTTCAGCGGCCCAACCCTTTCCCGCAGTCCATCTTTGCCAACGTGGCGTTTGGACCCACCGTGCTGGGCATGGCGCGGGGAGGCGAGCTGGCGGACATCGTCGAGGCCAGTCTGCGCAGCGCCCATCTGTGGGATGAGGTCAAGGATAACCTGCGCGGGGATGCGTTGGGGCTTTCGCTCGGCCAACAGCAGCGGCTGTGCATCGCGCGCGGGATTGCGGTCAAGCCCGAAGTGATCCTGATGGATGAACCGTGCTCTGCGCTGGATCCGATTGCGACGTTGAAGGTCGAAGACCTGATGCGGGAGCTGGCGCAGGACTACGCCATCGTGATCGTGACCCACAACATGCAGCAGGCGGCCCGCGTGTCGGATCTGACCGCGATGATGATGCTGACCGAAGATCGCAAATCCGGCACCATCATCGAGATTGACGCCACGCCGGTCATCTTCTCACGACCGCAAGATCAGCGCACCGAGGATTACGTGACCGGGCGCTATGGGTGAAGTCGCCTCACCCTGGCCCATGCGCCCCCTCACATCCCCCAAACGGTGATCGTGCGGCCCTGGTGTGACTCTTGGCGGTGAAAGATTCTCTCGTCCCATGGCCGGTTGGGGCGAATGTCGAACAGGAGAAGGTGGGCGTCGGTGGCGCCGACTTTGTCCGCATAATCTGCCGTCTGCGCCAGGCTTTCGCGCAGAATGGCGTCAGGCGCTTTGCGCAGCAGTTTGATCTCGATCACCACGCGCTGAACGCCGCCCGCATGCGGCCAGATGACGAGCAAATCGGTGCGCCGGCGCCCCAGGCCGTATTCACGATCCACGCGACCGCCGCCGTTGACGATGCGCTGCAAGAACGCCTGCAACAGCAAATGCGGCCCCGCCTCGCGGTACTCATACCGCTCCAGCCAGAACTCTGAGTTTTCTCGGAAGAACTGTTGGAAGGCTGCCAGGAGCTTCGGCATGTTCAGTTGACCATCCGCCTCGATGTACCAGGCCGGTCGCTCGATCGTCTCCAGCTTGATCTGTTGTACGACGGTCAGTTCACGCGGAATGACTTCCGCGTAGATCCGATTAGCCACCTCGAGTCCGTTCGGCCCGCGCCGCACCAGCCCCAGGTCCAGGGTGTACTGGACATCGTCCTCGCTGATGTCAGGCGTCAACTCATCCCCGCGCAGCATCGGCTCGATCACACGCCGCACGCGTGGTTCCTTGAGTTTGTCCGAGAGCTGATGAAGGTGCGTGACCCGGCGCAAGATGAGGCGCTCTTTCGCTTCCTGGATCAACTCAGCGGTGATCGGCTGCGTTCGAATGCGACCGACCTTCATCTCGAAGCAGGCTTCGTAGGCGAGCGCGTTGACCAGCCAGGGCTGGCCGTTGGTGAATTGCCAGATCAGTGCAAGGGCTTCTGGTGTGAAGGGTTGACCGGTTTCCTGCTCATGCTGGCCGAGCAGAAGGAAGATTTCTTCCTGGTTGAAATCTCCCAGGCGCAGCGATTTGGCCTTGATGTTGAACGCGCTGCCGCCGGTGATGATCGCTTTCTCGATGCTTGAGTGAATGCGATAGTCCTGGATGTCCCGCACTCCGCACAACATGACGCTCTGGGGAAAGAGCGCCGGACGCGTGTCATAGCCACTGCGCAATTGGCGCAGGAGTGAGATGAGGGTATCGCCGATCAAGGAGTCCACCTCATCGAGCAACAGAACGACCGGCTTGGGCGAGCGCTTGCACCAGGCGGTCAGGAACGCGCCCAGTGCCACATAACCCGATTGCTGGCGCAAGACCGCCTGCGCCAGTTGCTCGGCCTCGCTATCCGGAAAATATTGAGCTGCACGACGGGCAATCAACTGCACCGCGGCTTTCATCCCGGCTTCGACATCTTCACGCGCGGCCTGAACATCCTCCAGATTGGCGTAGACCGCCTGGTAGCGGCCGCCCTGGTTCAGGTACTCGGTCAAAGCCAACAGATAGGTGGTCTTGCCGGTTTGCCGCGGCGCATGGAGCAGAAAGTACTTCTGGCGCTCGATCAGCGTCAGCAATTCGTCGAGGCCGATGCGGTCCAACGGCGGCAGGCAATAATGATACTGGCAGTTGACCGGGCCTTCGGTATTGAAAAATCGCATCGGCGTTTTCCTTCACATTCTGTGGCGCACAGATCGGATACACTCCAACGATAGAATTGTACCATGACGCCGCCGGTCAATCAACATTGGCCGCGGATTTAGAAAGAAAGGTATAACCAATCATGCAAAACGTCAAGACGACCATTTCATTACCCAAGGCGCTCTTCGATCAAGCAGATATCCTGGCGCGGCAACTGCATATTTCGCGCAGCCGCCTGTTCGTCCTTGCGTTGGAAGATTACATCCATCGCCAGCAGAACAGGGAACTGCTCGCCAAGATCAATGCGGCGTATGCCGATGAACCGAACCCGGCCGAAGATACACTGCGTCAGGCTGCGCGGCGCACTCACCGCCGCACCGTGGAGGGCGAATGGTAATCAGCCAGGGCGACATCTACTGGGTTGAACTGGGTGAACCCTCAGGATCCGAGCCGGGCTATCGGCATCCGCACGTGGTCGTGCAGAATAATCTGTTCAATCGCAGCCAGATTCGGACCGTCGTGGTTTGCGCACTGACGTCGAACCTGAAGCGGGCCAACGCGCCCGGCAATGTGCTGTTGGATGCGAACGAAGGCAATCTGTCCAAGCGCAGTGTGGTCAATATCTCGCAGGTCTTCACCGTGGATCGCGACCAATTGGATGAGGTCATCGGCGCTTTGTCACCCACGCGCGTGCGCGAGATCATTGCCGGCATCAACCTGCTGCTGCAACCCCGCGATCTACCGCCCGATTTAGCGACATGAACGTAACCCCATAGATGCAGGAATTCCAATTGACATGAGCCATGCCTTCGGATCCTGGCGTTATCCTCTCAACATCTTGCGCAGGACGAACTGCAAGATCCCTCCGTGGCGGTAGTATTCCACCTCGACCGGCGTGTCAATGCGCGACAGCGCCTGGAATCGGATCACCGCGCCATCGGGGCGCGTGGCACGCACGGTCAGGGTCTGGCCGGGCTGCATGGCGTCATCCACGCCGCTGATGTCGAAGGTCTCCTGGCCGCTCAGTCCCAGGGTCTGGACATTTTCGCCGGGCAGGAACTGCAGCGGCAGGACGCCCATGCCCACCAGGTTGCTGCGATGGATGCGCTCGAAGCTCTCCACGATGACCGCCCTGACGCCCAGGAGCATGGCGCCCTTGGCCGCCCAGTCGCGTGAACTGCCGGAGCCGTACTCCTTGCCGGCCAGGATAACCAGCGGCGTGCCGTCGGCCTTGTACTGCATGGCCGCGTCGTAGATGCTCATCTGTTCGCCGGTCGGCAGGTAGAGCGTGTAACCGCCCTCGACGCCGTTCAGCATCAGGTTCTTGAGGCGGATGTTGGCAAAGGTGCCGCGCATCATCACCTCATGGTTGCCGCGGCGCGCGCCGTAGGAGTTGAAATCGGCCGGCTGCACGCCCAGCGACATCAGATAGCGTCCGGCCGGGCTGTTCTTCGCGATGTTGCCCGCGGGCGAGATGTGATCGGTGGTGACCGAATCGCCCACCATGACCAGCACGCGCGCACCCAGAATGTTCTCCATCGCTCCCGGTTCAGGCGAGAGCGCCTCGAAGAAAGTCGGTTCCTGGATGTAGGTGGAAGCGGCGTCCCAGTCGTACAGCTTGCCTTCGGGAATCTTGATCGCGTTCCAGGTTTCGTTCGCGCCAAAGACGTTGCCATACTGTCTTTCGTACATCTCCGGCTTGAGCGCCCTGGCGACAGTCGCCTGCACCTCTGCCTGGCTCGGCCAGATTTCGTGCAGGAAGACCGGATTGCCGTTGCGGTCCGTACCGACCGGCTCTGTGGTCAGATCCACGTCTATCCGTCCGGCCAGGGCAAAGGCCACCACCAGCGGCGGCGAGGTCAGATAATTGGCGCGCACCGAGGGGCTGATGCGTCCCTCGAAGTTGCGGTTGCCGCTCAACACGGCCACGGCAACCAGGTTCTCCTCCCTGATCGCATCGGCCACGACGTCGGGCACCGGGCCGCTGTTGCCGATGCAGGTGGTGCAGCCGTAGCCCACGGTGTGGAAGCCCAGCGCCTCCAGGTAGGGCGTCAGACCAGCCTCGGCCAGGTAATCGGTGACGACCCGCGAACCGGGCGCCAGGCTGGTCTTGACGTAGGGCGCAACGCGCAGCCCGCGTTCCACGGCCTTTTTCGCCACCAGCCCGGCGCCGATCATGACCGATGGGTTGGAGGTGTTGGTGCAGCTCGTGATGGCCGCGATGACCACCGAACCGTGGCGCAGATCAATCGTTTCGTGTTCGTAGCTGACGGTGGCCGCGGCGCCGGTGGACTCCGGACTGAGCGCGAAGCCGCGTTGGGCAATCGGCGCGGTCAGCGCCGCCTCGAACGACTGCTTGGCGTTGGCCAGGGCCACGCGGTCCTGCGGCCGCTTCGGCCCGGCCAGGCTCGGCTCGATCGTCGCCAGGTCAAGCGTCAGCGTGTCGGTGAACTGCGGCTCGGCCATGCCATCGGTGCGGAAAAGGCCCTGCGCCCGGCAGTAGCGTTCGACCAGGTCCACCAGCCCGGCGCTGCGGCCGGTGCCGGCCAGGTAGCGCAGCGTTTCGGCATCCACCGGGAAGAAGCCCATGGTCGCGCCGTATTCGGGCGCCATGTTGGCAATCGTGGCGCGGTCGGCCAGGCTCATGCGGCCCACGCCATCGCCGTAGAACTCGACGAACTTGCCCACAACCCCGCGGGCGCGCAGGATCTGCGTCACGCGCAGGGCCAGGTCGGTGGCGGTGGCGCCCTGCGGCAGTTGGCCTGTGATTTTGACGCCGATCACTTCGGGCAGCAGCATGTACATCGGCTGGCCGAGCATGGCAGCCTCGGCCTCGATGCCGCCCACGCCCCAACCGAGCACGCCCAGGCCGTTGATCATGGTGGTGTGCGAATCGGTGCCCACCAGGGTATCGGGGAAGGCCACGATGTCCCCCTGCGCGGTGGTTTCTGTGCGCACCACCGAGGCCAGGTATTCCAGGTTGACCTGGTGAACGATGCCGGTGGCGGGCGGCACGACGCGGAAATTGCTGAAGGACTGCTGACCCCAGCGCAGGAACTCGTAGCGCTCGCGGTTACGTTCGAACTCGCGCTCGGCGTTGAAGAGCAGGGCGGTGCTGGTGGCGAAGTTATCCACCTGCACCGAATGGTCAATCACCAGGTCGGCCGGAATCAGTGGGTTGATGCGCTGCGGATCGCCGCCCAGCCGCGCCATCGCGGCGCGCAGCGCGGCCAGGTCAACCACGGCCGGCACGCCGGTGAAGTCCTGCATGATGACGCGCCCGGTCATGAACGGAATCTCCACCTGCGCCGGCGCCTGCGGGTTCCAGGTCGCCAGGTTGAGGATGTCCTTCTCTGTCACCAGGAAGTCGTCCCAGTTGCGCAGCGCGGTTTCGAGCAGGATTTTGATCGAAAACGGCAGACGCGAGACCGCGGCCAGGCCGGCCTCTTCCAGGGCCGCCAGCCGATAATAATGAACAGGCCCGCCCGCGGTTTCGAGCACCGCGCGCGAGCCATACTGGTTATGGGTGAAATTTGCCATCGTGTACTCAAACCTCTTCTTATCACAATGTTCAGGGATGTTCGCGCTAAAGCGGAAGAAACAGTGCAAGCGTCACTGGATTTGCTCACTTCTCAAGCGAGCCTGCAATGATGAGACTCGCGCCTGACGCCGCAGCCGTTCGACTTTTCGCAGGCGTCGCTGAATGTCGTCATCGAGTTGTTCCTGATGATCCCAATAGTAGGCCAGAGCCGAATGGATTTGACCAAGCGTCAAGTAGGGATGCTGAAAACGCAGTTCCTCAGGACTCCAGCCATGCGTCTGATAATCCAGGACAAGCTCGATGACCTTCATGGTGGTTCCGGCAATCCACGGCACCCGTTGGTCATCCAGTGAAACATGCTCATATCGAGTTGGTGCTGGTCTGGTCAGAATCGCAGTTGTCATCGCTCCTCCAATACTAACGAAACACAAGCATACGCAAATAGGATATATGTGCAATTGTTCGTGATCTGTTATCTGCCTAAGCCAAAACAGCGTCCCATTGCCGTGCTCGCACTACCAATTCATCCTGATAGATCGGCCAGTGTCGCAGAGTCTCGGGATCAAAATCGGCGCCAGTCGGCCAGCACAGTGTGCGTGCAATTGGGTCAATCATCGCCTGGTTGAACATGTCCTTGTCGCGCAAAGGACCCCAGATTTCTCCGTGAAGCATCGGCTCGAAATCAATAACCTGCTCCGCGTCATCGTTGAATCTGATCCAAATGACGTAGTCATGCAAGATGTCGAAATCTACAACCTGATATAACTGATGGAACATTTTTCCCTCAATTACAAGCCAGCGATTCGCACAAGCATAACGCAAATTGGGTATGCGTGCAACTTTTCGTGACCCGTTGTTTGGTGGTACAATCAGTTCGACGAATGTTCCCGGCCGGTAAATCCCCTCTGCCTTACACTGGTGCGAGCACAGCCAATGACCCTGACACGTGACCTGGCCGCCGAGCTGGCGGCCGACAACGCACTGCTCTTCGTGGGCGACAGTCTGCGCGGGGACGCCGCGCCCCTGCCGCTGACGCAAATCACCGAGTTGCTGGCCCAGCAGATCGGCTACGACCGGCCGGATCGTTCGCTGGCCGCGGTGGCGCGTGACTTCGAAGCCCTGCGCGGGCGCCAACCCCTGGTGCAGGCCCTGCGCGATGCGCTGCACAGCCTGGCCCTGCAACCTTCCGCGCTGCACGAACTGTTGGCCCAAGCCGTGCTCCCTTCTTCCAAGATCATCACCACCGCCTATGACGCCCTGCTCGAAGAGGCGCTGCGCATGGCCGGTAAATCCTATGTCCTCATCGTGCGCGACGCGGACGTGCCCTACTTCGATGAGAGCAAAGTGGTCGTCATCAAAATGCAGGGCGATCTCAGCCAGCCTGACTCCCTGGTCATCACCGAAGACGACTTCGATGAATTCCTGGCCCGGCTGCCCACCCTGTCCGACCTGATGCGCGCCTTCTTCGCCACCAAAACGCTGATCTTCCTGGGCTATGATCTCAGTTCCCCGGCCTTCAGACGCCTCTTTGCCCAGGTGACGCGCAGCGTGCGCCAGCACCGGCGCCAGGCCTACGCGGTCATCGAACAGCCGCTCACGCCGGCCGATCAGCAGTACTGGGCGCAAAAAGGGGTGATGCTGCTGTCCGAAAACGCGGCGCAGTTCTTGCAGCGGTTGCTGGCCGACATCCAGGCGCTGACCTCGCCAGCGGCGATGGCGGTCGCGGCCGCGGTCGAACCTGCGCCGGACGCGCCCCTGCCCGCTTCGCCCTACAAGGGCCTGGACGCGTTCGCGGCCGGCGACGCGGCCATCTTCTTTGGCCGCGAGGAGGACAGCGCGCGGCTGGCAAACAAGATCCTGGCCAATCCCCTGGTCGTGCTCTACGGCGAATCGGGCAGCGGCAAAACTTCCCTGCTGGCCGCCGGCGTAACCCCGCGGCTGGTCCGCGCCGGCTTTCACGTCCGCCTGCTGCGGGTGCGAGACCTGGAGGCAAGCGCCGGCGCCCTGCCCGATCTGCCCCCTGCGGCGGTGTTGATCCTGGACCAGGCCGAGGAAATGGTGCTGCTGTGGGGCGAGGCCCGGCGCCCGGCCTTTGCGCAGGCGTTGATGGCCGCCCTGGCCGACCGCGGCCGCGATTGGCGGGTGGTGCTGGCCCTGCGCAGCGATTTCTTGCCGCAGTTGGCCGGCCTGGAAAGGCAACTGCCCGGCCTGTTCGACCGCCGCTACTGGCTGGACCGCCTGTCGTGGGAAGGCGCGGGCGAGGCCATCAGCGGCCCGGCCGCTCGTTTTGGCGTGACCTTCGAGCCGGCGCTGGTAGAGCGCCTGCTGCGCGATCTGTGGCAGGACGGCGTGGCGCCGCCGCAATTGCAACTGGTGTGCGACCGCCTCTACCGCCAGTTTGGCCGGCCCGGCGCGGCCATCACCCTGGCCGACTACCAGCAGGTGAGCGGCGCCGCGGGCATTCTGGCCGCGTATCTCAGCGACGCGCTGGCCGCGTACAGCGATGAGGAACGACCGCAGGTGCAGGCGGTGCTCGCCAGCCTGGTGACATCCAACCAGACGAAGGCGGTGCTGAGCGTGGACGAAGTCGCCGCGGCCAGCGGTCTGCCGGTCCCCATTGCCGCGGCCCTGCTGAATCGCCTGCTCGGTCAGCGCCTGCTGCGCCGCCTGGACGATGATCGCTTCGAGCTGGCGCATGATTACCTGGCTGCGCGCATTGCCGGCTGGCTGGACGCCCAAGAGGTGGCGCTCAAACAGGCGCAGGAACTGCTGGCGCGGCTGCTGGCCGATTGGCAGGCGCGGCGCTCGTTCGCCTCGCAGGGCGATTTCGATCTGCTCGACGCGCAGCGCGGCCGCCTGCGCCTGACGCCGGAAGCCGCCGCCTTCTTGCTGCGCTGCGCGGTGCGCTACAACCGCCAGGTGGATGCCTGGCTGGCGCTGACGCCCGACGCCGGCCTGCGCACGCAGGTGCTGCTCGACCTGCTGACGCACCGCGAGGCGGAGGGCCGCATGCAAGCCGCCGCGCGCCTGGGCGTCAGCGCGCCGGATGCCATGACGCCCGCCATTCTCCCCGCGCTGGTGCAGGCAGCGCTGACCGACGCGGAGCCGGCGGTGCGCACCGCGGCCGCGGAGGCCTTTGGCCGCCTGGCCGGCGACGCGCGCGAGCCATCCCTGGCCGCGGCCCTGGCCGACCCGGCGCAGCGCCCGGCCGCCCTCCTGGCCCTGGGCGCGGCGCGGGATGTCAACCCCCGCGCGCTGGCCGGCCTGCCCGCGGCCGATCAGCGCGCCGCGTTCTGGCTGACCAGCCGGCGGCGCTATCAGCGCGCGGCGGCCTTCGTTCGCCGGCAAACGATCGCCGGCGTCGTCGGCGGCGCGCTGGGCTTTGGCCTCGGTTTTGGCCTGCTGGCCCTGCTCTATTACGACCGGCGCCAGACGCTGACCGAGACGATGGCGCCGGCGGCAATTTTCGTGGTGGCCGTCGTCATGGGGCTGCTGGGCGCGGGCGGGGGCGCTCTGGTCAGCGCGGCGCGGGCGTTGGGCCAGGTCATCTGGCAGGAAAGGCCGTGGGCCGGCGCGGCGCTGGGCGGGGCCGTGGGCGGCAGCCTGGCCTTCAGCCTGATCCTGGGCGCGGTCGGCCTGATCGCCGCGCAGGCGCCGCCCCTGTGGCTGGTCAGCAGCCTGGGCCTGGCGCTCCTGTTGGGGGTGGGCCTGGCGTCGGGCAATTTTCGCCTGCGGATCATCACGGCCCTGGCGGCCGGCGCGGCGGGGATGATCCTGGCGAATCGCTTTGGCCTGGCCCTGGATTTTCTCGATCTGGAGGCCGGTTTGACCGGCGCTGTGATCGGCGCCAGCCTGGCGTGGGCGCTCGGCGCTTTTTCTAAAGATTGAAGGGGAGGGAATCATGGCGTCTCGCATGTTACGCGTTGGCACGATGATGCTTTGCATCGGCCTGCTGTTGGCCGGCTGCGGCGGCCGCCGGTCGGAGACGGTCAAGGCGGAGGCGGAGCTGGACGCGGTAACCGTGCGCACCGGCGGTAATCGCGCTTTTCAGCCTCTGGCGACGAGCGCAACGACCGATCTGCGCACGGGCGATCAGTTGGATGTCAGCGCCAGCGGGCGGGCGCTGCTGCGTTTTGGCGACGCGATCACCCTGGAGGTGTTTCGCGATGGCGACCTGGCGCTCAAGAGCGTGCCGGTACGCGATAGCGATCCGGTGGTAACGGTACTGTTGAGCTTCGGCGCGCTGTTTGGCCGCGTGGATCAAGCCGCGGCCACGTCCCGCGTCAGTGTGCAGACCAATCTGTTGGAGGTGGTCTCCACCGGCACCGAGTTCCTGGTGGTGAGTGAAGCCGGCAGCGGTCGCGATTGGGTGTTTGGGTTCAAGGACAGCGTGCGCGTGCATTCCTGGAACGAGCCGCAGGTCGAGTGGAGCGTCGGCGCGGGGCAGGCCTCCTGGACCGATCCCAGCGGCCCGGCCAACGAACCGGTGACGCTGGGCGAGGAGCGGTGGGCGCGGTTGCTGGCCTGGTACCGGAGCGCCAGCGCCGGGAGCACGGTGCAAGATGTGCAGGAGGCCGTTTTTCCGGATGGGATGCCGGGCGCAACGGGCAGTGCGGCGCCAGACTGCAATTTCGTGCTCAATTTTCAGGACGCACAGACCGACGACTGGAGCAAGTTCCGTATGCCGGCGCCTACGGGCGAGGGATACGTGGTCTTCACCCTGGGCGAAGGACAGTACGCGGGCGCCTACTGCGGCGGCAATTTCCCGCTGCCCGCGCTCTACGGCGCCACCCTGCGCATGGAGTTCAGCAGCCTGAAGTGTCAGATGCGTCAGGTGTCCATCGTATCCTTCAACTCGGTCGCCGCCACCGGCGCGCCGCAGGACAACCCGGTGCAAATGGCCGGTTATGGCGCCGATGGCGCACAGGTGGCTCGCGGTAGCGAAATTGACACCGATAACCCGGCTGTCAAGCGCCTGTTTGCTGTGCGCGTCCGACAGCCGTTGACCGCCGTTGCCCTCACCGGCAGCGGTCTGTGCATTCCCTGCGTGAGTTTTGGGCCGCTCGATGCCGCGCCCTACGATTGCAGCGCGGTGCTGCGGTAGGCGCCCGGCTGCTCATTCCGATTCGTTGATCCAGCGTTCGAGCAGGCTCAGCAGCAGCCAGAGGACGAGGATGACGCCGGCGCCGGCCAGGAGGCAGATCAGCGCGGTGGCCGCGGCCCAGCCGCCGTAGATGAGGCCGATCAAGGCGCCGCCGCCCACCACGAGGAGGGCCAGCACCGCGATCAGCAGCTTGCGGTCGGTTTCGCGACGGTAACGCCGATAGTCGGTCGGTTCTGTTGGTTTTTGGGCCATGCTGTAATTCCTGACCGCTTTCAGGTCACCAGCCAGCGCATCTCATGCTGGCGTTCGATGACGTAGTAGCCCAGGGCCACAAAGACCCGGTTCCAGGGACTCTCCACCGGCTCATTGCCCAGGATGACGGTCGCGTCGAAGTGACGCAGATGAAAGCCTTGCAGGAGTTCGCGTCCCAGGCCTCGCGGCTCGTGGCCGGACGCGATGCCGATATCGGCCAGGCGAATTTGACCCTGCATCAGATGCCGCATGAGCAGGTAGACCGGCGTTTCTCCGCTCTGATCGGTCACGGTGAACGCCCTGAGATCGGTCATGTGCAGGAGCGAGCCAACGCTGCGCTGCCAGCAGGGCGGTGTGGTGTGCCAGGCGGACGCCTGCTGCAAGGCCCAGGCTACGCTGGTCGGCTGCAGTTTGAAGTACGGATCCGGCAGCGCGCCCTGTTCCACGCGGCGCTGCCAGGTGAGCAGCTCCCGCTGCACCTGGAACCCGGCGACTTCGTACAGCGCCTGCGCCTGCGTGTTGCGGGTAAGAACCTCCAGATCAACGTGACTCAGGCCCGCACGCCGGGCATTGGCTTGAACCTGGTGCAGCATGTGCAGGCCGATCCCCTGCCGGCGCCAGGCAGGCAGCACGCCCATGCTGCCGATCCAACCGGCCTGCCCGCGGCGACCCAGCAGCGCCACGCCCACTGGCTCGTTCTCCATCCACGCGATGACCGACAGCGCCGGCTCGATATCCCACACCGCATGGTGGATCGCCACCTGCTGGCTGGAGCGCTGCACCGGCAGCGCGTAATCGGCATAGACCGCGTTGAGCAGCGCGGTCAGCGCGGTCAGGGGCAGGTAATCTGCCGCGGTCAGGCGCACCTCAGGCATGGGGCGCCTCCGCGGCCGGCATGTGCAGCGCCTGGCGCAGGTCGGCGCAGCGGCCGCGAAATTCACCCTGCATCTGGCGCCGGCCGGCCGCGTCCAGGCCCAGGGGCGCGGCCGCGGCCACGGCGTTCAGGCTGATTTGCTCCAGTTCCGCGGGCGTGAAGTCAAAATGCGCAGCCAGCACGCCGTATTCCGCGGTCAGGGTGGTGTCGAACATCGGCGGATCGTCGGAGTTGACCGTCAGGTAGACGCCCGCGTCCCACAGGCGGCGCAGCGGATGGTGGGCAAAATCGGGGTAGACGTTGAGGCGCAGGTTGCTGGTGGGGTTGACCTCCAGGGGAACCTGGTGCTCCACCAGGTAGGCCACCAGGGCCGGGTCTTCGCTGCTGCGCACGCCGTGCCCCAGGCGCCGCGCGCCGAGATGGCGCAGCGCGCCCCACACGCTGACCGGGCCGGCCACTTCACCGGCATGAGGAACGCTGTAGAGGCCGGCCGCGATGGCGCGCTGGAACGGGGCGATCCACAGCTCTGGCGGCGCTTTGGACTCGTCGCCGCCCAGGCCAAACCCCACGACGCCCTTGTCCATATGCTGGATGGCAAAATCGGCGGTCCAGGCGCCGGCCGGTTCAGGCAGGTTGCGCGGGATGTCGAACACCCAGCGCATCTCCACGCCAAAATCACGCCGCGCCCGCGCCCGGCCATCCTCCAGCCCTTCGATGATCTCCTCGGGCCGGATGCCCTTCTGCTGCCAGATGTGGGTGTAGGGCGTGACCGTCACCTCGGAGTAGCGGATGGCCTGGCGGCTGCGGTCCGCGCCCAGCTCATACGCGATCAAGGCGAAGTCGTCGGCCTGGCGCAGGCAGGCCTGGCCCATCAGGTAGACTTCGATGAAATGGCGAAAGGTGGTGAAATGGTACCACGCCTGCAGGCCCTTCACATCGTCCGCAGGCAGCGGCCGGCCGTGACGTTCGGCCAGGCGCAGAAGGGTGGCCGGCGCAATGGCCCCTTCCAGGTGAATGTGCAGCTCGGCCTTGGGCATGGCCTCGATGAAAGCAGCAATAGACAAGGGCAGACTCCTGAACACAGAATCGAGACGACCCATTTTACTGGCATTGGCTATTTACCGCAAGGGATTTGACGGTGGCGCGGCCTAAGCCAGCTGCGCCCAGGTCGGCTGACATCGCAGCAGCGGGCGCGCGAACTTTGGACGCTAATTCGCGTTAGGCTACCCCAAGAAGGAGGCGTTTCATCAAGTGATTTGCCTTGACGAATGGAGAGTTTTGAAATGAAGTACAAGACTATATCTATGCTTTGCCTTCTTTTTGCCTTGGCCGGGCTGAACGCCTGTCAACCTCAGGAAACCGATCTGTCTTTCGAGACTATCGAGCAGCGCGATGCTTCTGGCACCAGGCAAATTTACCAGGACAAGCAACCTGGCTTAATAGTTATTACCACGCTGGAAGAGGTGGCTAACCTAGACGCCCGGGTTACGCCCGAGGCCCAGGCACGACTACAGAGTCTGAATTACGATGCAGATTTCGTCCTTGCAGTGTTCCAGGGTTGGAAACCAACCGATGGTTACGATATTCAGGTCGAGCGTATCACTCACCTGAGAGACAAAGTCACCGTCTTCGTCCGGCTTCAAGAACCCCCACCTGATAGGAAGAAAAATGACATAGTAACCTCACCCTATCATTTGGTTCAGGTGCAGAAGGTGGGTACCTGGGATGGGGATGCCACGTTCAACGTAGTTGTAAACGGGACTGTAATTGCTTCGGTTTCGCACAATATTCCATAACGACAGTGTAAGGATGCGCAACGAATCCCTTTCTCGCAGAGTGTTCTCTATGGCTCTAGTGTTGGCGTTGGCCGTGCTGGCCGCCGTTCTCCTTGCTCAGTCCCCACTTGGTGTGGTTCTTGGGTCAGGGCTGTTTGATTCGCCACTTGCCACTCCTATCCCTGCGCGCTATGTGGGCGCCCCCCTGGCCGTGGGAACGACGCCTCGTTTCGAGATCGTCCAGGAAGGCGGGGTGTGGCATTACCGGGTGGATGGGGTGGACGTGGCCGGGCTGCCGGCAGCGGCTACGACGCTGAACCTGACGAATCTGTACCCCCTCGCCCTGGGACGCGCCCGCAACACCTGCGACCAGTCAGGCACGACATTCCAGGAACTCGAGTTCAGGCAGGGAACGTGGGCCCCTTGGGGCAACGTGGTGCAGGAGACCGACAACCATCCCGGTTTCTACTTCTGCCTGGTGTCTGCCAGCAAGTTCAAGATCAACCCCGATGCCATCTCCTGTCCGTAGGGGCGCACCCTTGCGGTCGCCCAGGCGGGCAGGTGCAAGGCCTGCCCGCTACTCGATGTCAGATACAAGGAGGATCTCATGATAACGTTGTGGAACAAGGACCTGCGGATCGTGCAGGCACGACATTGGATCACGGCCGCGACCGTGGCCGTGGGGCTGTGTATGCTGCTGCTGCTGGTTGCATGTACGGCGCCCAGCTCACCCATGACAGGATCGTTAGCGCTGGAGGGAAGACCCGCCCTGGGCGAACCTTTCATGCTGCGACTGGAACTGCGCACCTCGATGGCCTTCACCGATGTGGCGGTGAGCTTCGTCTTGCCGGCGGGCGTCGAATTGCTGGACACACCCGGCGAATGGCGGATCGAGAACATGGAGGCAGACCAAACCTATGTCTTCACCGCAACTGCTCGGGTATTGGAAAATGGATACTACAAGATCGTAGGGCTTGGTCGCAAAGACACTCCCTATGGAAGTTCTTTCCCTGGTCCAGATGCCCTGTACCTCCTGGTAGAAGGCGAAGACACCTGGGTCAGCCATGACCCGCCGCCCAATCATTGGGAGTCGGCGCACGCAAGCGTCCCAGGAGGAGGACCGGGGCTTCAACCTGGGTTGATCCAGAACCGGCTGTATCTGTCGGGCACACTGGCCTTGAACCAACCGGTGACCGTGGTCTACGAAGTGACGCCGTTGGTGGATTTGCAGCACGCATCGGTTGGCATCGTGACTTCCATCGGCGGCCTGCAATCGAGCGAGCCGCGCGTAGAGGTAGAAGACACCGCCCTGGCGGCCGCCCTCAGATTCTCCAGTTATAGAGAGGGCGTGTATTACTGGTTCGGAACCATGAAAAGCCAGCAGACCTACTCGTTCTATCTGACCCTGGTAGCAACGGCCGGGGGACACGGGGGTGTGGATGCGGGTGTATTGGAAATCGGGTCGGTTGACTCGGTATCACAGTCAATCATCGAAACAGGCCAATCCCTGGCCCTCAGCCTGTATTCGCCGTCATTGGCGCGCTGAGCGAGGGAGGCTGAATAGTACAAAGTGCAAAGTGCAAAGTACAAAACGCAGAATGTCCCACGCACTCTGCATTTTGCACTCATCACTTTGCACTTTGCACTCATCACTTTGCACTCATCACTTTGCACTTTGCACTCATCACTTTGCACTCATCACTCCCCAATCTCCATTCCCCCCAAGTGGCAAAACTGCCCACAAAGTGATAGAATGAATGCTGTGACAGGCAGTGAGACGCAGAGCAGTGAAAGGAGCAGGTAACGATGAAAACCAGTCTGGTTCTGGCAAAAAAAGGGCCGAATGTGGCAACGATTCACCCCGAACTCACCATCAGGGACGCGATCGGGGTCCTGGCGATGCACAACATTGGGTCGCTGGTGGTGGTGGATGACAACCGCCGCCCGGTTGGCATTCTGGAAGAGCACGACATCATCCGCCGCGCGGCCAGCGATGAGGCCATTTTCGAGCGCCGCGTGGGCGAGGTGATGAAGAAGGACATGGTGATCGGTTCGCCGCATGATGATTTGCGCATGTTGGTGCACACGATGACCGAGACGCGCACCCGCCATGTGCCCATCCTGGAAGATGGCGAGTTGGTGGGCATCGTTTCCATTGGCGACATTCTGAAGGCCGAGCGCGACACGTACATGGGCGAGGTGGATCGCCTGCAAATCGAAATGATGGGCAGCTAGGCCTGAGACGCCGGTGTGCGCACAGGTCTGATGGCAATCATTCACCCAGAGTTCGAGGCAAAGGAGCATCGAATGACACAACCAGGTACAGCCGGCAATCCCCTACGCGTGGCCATCATCGGCGCTGGCCCGACCGGCTTCTACACCGCCGAGCATTTACTCAAGCAAACCAATCTCAGCGTTGAGATTGACCTGTTCGATCGCGTACCCACGCCCTTTGGCCTGGTGCGCGCAGGAGTGGCGCCCGACCACCTGAAGATCAAGACCGTGACCGCAGTCTTCGACAAGACCGCGACCCATCCGCATGTTCGTTTTTATGGCAACGTCGAGATCGGCAAGCATCTGACGGTGGACGAACTGAAGATGCACTACCATCAGATCGTTTATACCACCGGCGCGCAGACCGACCGCCGCATGGACATTCCGGGCGAGGATTTGGCCGGCAGCCACCCGGCCACCGACTTCGTGGCCTGGTACAACGGCCATCCTGACTACCGCGACCTGCAGTTCGACCTTTCACAGGAGGTGGCCGCGGTCGTGGGCATTGGCAACGTGGCGATTGATGTGGCCCGTATTTTATGCCGCACGCCTGATGAACTGCTCAAGTCGGACATTGCCGATTACGCGCTGGAGGCTTTGCGCCACAGCCGTGTGCGCACCGTTTACGTGTTGGGGCGCCGCGGCCCGGTGCAGGCTGCCTTCAGCAACCCGGAGATCAGGGAGGTTGGCGAGATGGCCGACGTAGATGTCATCGTACCGCCCGCCGAGGTGACGCTGGATCCGTTGAGTCAGGCCGAGCTTGATCGCAACAACGACCGCACCCTGTTCAGGAAGGTCGAGATTTTGCAGGAGTATGGGCGACACGAGCCAACCGGCAAGTCACGCCGCCTGATCTTCCGCTTCCTGGTCTCGCCCACGGCGCTCGAAGGCGATGAGACCGGGCATGTCAAGACGATGCGCCTGGCACACAACAAGCTGGTGGCCACGGACACCGGCACGCTGCGCCCGAAAGCGACCGGGGAGACCGAGGAGATTCCGGTTGGCCTGGTCTTTCGCTCGGTTGGCTACCGCGGGGTGCCGGTGCCGGGTGTGCCCTTCAAAGAAAGTTGGGGCGTGATCTTGAATCAAAAGGGACGTGTGTTGAACCCGGAAACGCAGCAGCCGCAGGTGGGCGAATACACCGCGGGCTGGATCAAGCGCGGCCCCAATGGCGTGATTGGCACCAACAAACCGGATGCGGTCGAAACGGTGATGTGTATGCTCGAGGATTTGGCGCACGGCCAGACCCTCACGCCGGCCCGGCCCGATGTCGCGGCCCTGGCTGACCTGGTCAAGGCGCGGCAGTCGAACTATTTCTCCTACGCGGACTGGCAGCGCCTGAACGAGATGGAATTGCGCCGCGGCCAGGAACAAGGTCGCCCGCGTGTGAAGTTCACCAGCGTGGCCGAGATGCTGGCCGCGCTGGGGCGAGCGTAACATAGGCTGTGCATGAATCCGGCGCCCCGCACGCCGGATTCATGCTACTCTGACCAGGCGGTCAGGTCGTCATCCACCTGCGTCAGATCGAGCAGGCGCATTCCGGCGCAGGTCCAATTTCTGCCTGCGGGCGGCCTGTCCTGAAGCTCTGCGGCGTATGCCTGCGCCGCGTCCGTCCAGCCGCTGCGCGAAAAGCCAACGAAAAACACTCTCCAACTCCCCTGCTCTGGCACTACCCGATCTGCCTTTTCCTCGACCAGTTCGGTCATCACCTTGCGCGACGCGGCTTCGAGCGTCCATTTCGATTCTCCCAGGATCAACGTCTTGTGCATGGTGTTGATGCCGACCACATCCACCTGCACCGTGCGATTCCAGGCGCTGCCGACCTCATCGGGCATGAACGGCAGCACTCCGCGTGCGCCCGCGCGTAGCGTCCACTCACGACACAATTCTTCCCAGGTGTAAGTACCGATAAAGTCAATCAGATGGCGGCTGATCTCGGCCAATGCCTGATCTTGAATTTTCAATGCGAACTGATGCTGCCGGGTCGCCAGGAAACGAAAGTAGAAACGCAGGTACGGGTCTGTGATGTGATGGCGTCCCGTGCGTGACGCAGTTGGTGCGGTGACCGACACGCGCCGTTCGACGAATCCCGCTTCGGCCAGCACACCCAGGTATTTGGGCGCCTGCACGTTTGGCAGACCGGTCAGGTCGGCAATCTCTTTGGGCGTGCGTGCGCCGTTGGCGATGGCAGTCAGGATTGCCGCGTAGTTGTGCAGATCGGAGACAAAATCGTGCAGGAGCAGGGCCGGCTCGGCCTGCATCAGGTTGTTGGGGGTCAGCAGTTGGGTTTTGATGTTCTGTGAGACTGACTGGTTCGGATCAATGCGTTCCCAGTAAGCAGGGATGCCGCCGAAGATGGCGTAGATCGCCACGCGGTCCACGGCGCTGTAACTCGGGAAATAGTCCCTGGTCAAGCCAAAGGGCAGAGGCTGCAGGTGAATCTGCATGGTTGCACGACCATACAGCGGCGCCTGGTAGGAAAGGAATTCGTGCTTCATCATGCCGAGATGCGAGCCAGAAAGGCACAGGAGCAAATCGGTTTTGCTGAGCACCTGATCCCAGAAATTTTGCAGCTGCCCGGCGATGCCCGGCGTCACTTCCAGCAAATAGGTGAATTCGTCAATGACCAGGAATAGACGGCCTGCACGCGTCAGATTGGCCGCTTCACGCCAGGCCTGCTCCCAGGTGCTGTACGTGAAATCGCTGCCGAACGGCACATTCGGATTGGCGAACTCATACACCACCTGGGAGAAGGAACGCAGTTGGGCCGCGGCCGAGGTGGGTGAGGCGACCCAGTAGAGGGCACGCGCGCCGCTGCGCTCAAGCCAGGTGGAGATGAGCGATGTCTTCCCCACGCGCCGCCGGCCGTAAAGCACCAGGAACCGCGGCCCGGCAGCCCGCCACTGCGCATCGAAAAGACCCAGTTCTTGCTCGCGGCCAACGAATCGGTTACCGATCATACCTGTTTTCCGTGTGACAGATTATACTTTCAAGTATTATACTTGAAAGTATAATGATGGGAAAGCCTGGGGAACCGAGCACGACAATTGCAGCCCCAACCGTATTTTTCACCGCAAAGGAATCATAAATTGCGTTAGGCTTCGATGTATCGCCGCGCTCCTTGATTGGATGTGCGCCAAATCAGAAGACGTGCGCCTGTAACGCAAGCCAGAGGCTTGCGTTACAGGCGCAGGGAAGTGTGCTCCGGCGCAGACAGCGTTGTCACGCCGGAGGCGTGACCTACGGTTTGGGGGAGGCTTCGGGCGGGGCGACCACTCCCAGGCAGTCCTGGTCCCACAGCGGCGTGACCTGGGTGATGTCGTAGATGGTGATCATGCCGTCGCCGTCATAATCGTAGGGCGGGCCGGCGGCTTGTCCCCACAAGCTGGAGATCAGCGCGACGTCCTCGACGCCAACGCCGGCCGGGGCGGTGAAGTCCGGGCAGATCGGGCCTAAGCTGGTGGCAAAGTTCAGTGCACCGTTGCCGGCGCCGTAACCCAACGCTTCGATGGAATAGGTCGTGCCGGCCTGCATGGCCACCTGCGTTTGCGACTGGTAGCCGCCGCCGGTGTCATCGTTGCATGCGGCCAGGCTGAGCGCGCCTCGGCTGCCGGTCCAGATGCCGAGCACGGTGTCGTAGTTGCTGGTTAGCGTGCTCGCCGTTAAAACGCGGCTGTAAGGCGACGTGATCGTGTACCAGACGCTGTGCGAACCCTGACCATTGAAGTAGTTACCGCAGGTGAACGACGGATCGTCGTCGGTGGTCGTGGCATTGCCCGTGTTTTCGTAGTCCACATAGGAGTCACCGGCCGCGAAGGCATAGTCGAAGTCGTCGTTCGGCGGCGGGAGCAGTGTGACAGACAGGTTTTGCAAGCCTCCAGTGGTGTTGCCATACGACATGATTTCAATATAGTAGGTGGCGCCGCCGTAGAGCGTGACGTTCAATGACGAGGTCCAATTCCCGCCAGCGTCGTCGTCACAGCCCTGGCTGGTGAGGAAACCCCACGACCCGGTCCATGCCGCGACAACGGTATCGTAGTTGCTGCCGATCGTGTTGATGTTGTAGTTGCCGGTGATGGGCGGTGTGTAGCTGTACCAGTCGCTGCGCGATTGCCTGGGATACGAGCCCGACGCACACGTGGTCGGTGGGTCGTTGCCTTGTGTCGTCGCATTGATCGTATTCCACCCATTCCAAGCAAAGGGCACCGAGCCGATGCCCCACGCCGAAGCAAAATCGTCGTTGAAGGGGCCGCCGCGGTAGTTGATCGTGTTCTGGTAGAGGTCCATGATCGGCCCCCAGCTTACGTTGCTGTGCCCACGCACCAACCAGTGATACCAGAAGTCGGCCATCACGTTGTCGTTGGCGTTGTACGAGACGTCCCACAGATTCACAAAGGCGCCATCGGAATAGGTGTCATCGCCGTCGTTGTTGGCGTCGTAGATGTCCCACAGCGCGCCGGCGACGCGACCTTCAGGCCAGTCGCCGTTGTCCCATCCAAACGTTCCCCAGGTCGGGTATTCCAGGTCGAGACTGGCGCCGCTCGGCCAGTAGAACGTGGGGCTGTTGTTGACGGCCGACGTCAGGAACTCGGCCCAGCCTTCCGTCCAACCGCAGCCAGCGCTGAGGGCAGCCGGGATCGTGTGCGGATTGCAGTTCGGGTTGGGCGGCATGTAGTTGCCATAGATGTTGTACATGATGTTGTGTCCGTACTCGTGCTTGGCGACCACGCCCAGGGGTGACAGTGGATCAACCCCCATCAGGTGAACGTTGCCGCCGGGGTTGTAGTAGGTGCCGTCGGTGCTGTCAATCTTCCATTGCACAGTGGTTGGGCCGGAAGTGCCCCCGCCACCGGTGAAATAGACAAAACGCCAGGTTTCGTTCAGGTCGCGCTGTGTCCAGTAGGCACGCTCGTAGTTGCTGCCGTTGAAGACAAACCAGGCGCCAATGTCATGCGTGCCGTCAGGGAAAACGACGACGCCGCTCTGCGTCGGAAAGGTGAAGCCGATGGCATTGGTAGTGCCATAGTCGGGGTTGACGACGGCCAGAATGTCGCCGTTGGGGTTGTAATTAGTCCAGGAGCGCAGCAGGGTGCGCACACCCACCCCACCGGGGTTGCTCACCGGCCCACACGCGTAATTGCCACTCAGGTCGGTGAAACAATAGGCCAGGTGCCCGCCGTTATCGCCGCGCACCAGCTCGACCAGCATCTCCAGCGCGCCGACGTAGTTGTCGTCCCGGTCGTAATAGGCCCAATTGCCGGTCACGGTCAAGGAGTTCGGAACCAGGGCCGCTTCTGGACTGACCGGCGCTGCGGGCAGGACTGGCGGCGCCGCGGGCGCTGCGGGCGGTGACTGTGGTTGATCTTTGGGATTTGGCGAAGGCGCCGGTGCAGCGGGTGCGGCGGGTGCGGCCGGCGGCGGCAAAGGGTTGTTGGCCGGCGGCGGCGCGACGATCCGATTGGGATCCGGATAGGATGCCGGCGTATCTGCCAGAAGGCGACCATCGCCCGCGCGCTGCAGGCCGCCGTTATGCACGCGCTCGCTCACCGGGATCGGCGCAAAGCCCGCCTTGATCTCGTCCGCGCTGACGGAGAGATAGAGCGCGGCCAGGTCTCCCCAACTGTTCCTGGCATCCACCGTGTGCAGGGCGCGGCACAGAATGGCGGTATCGCCCGGCGCGGTGAAGACAACGGTGACTGCGATCTCAACCGGTTGATTGGCGGTCAGATCACCTTGCCAGGTCAGGCTACCCACGCTCCGCGTGACGTTACCAGGCAACTCAATCTGTGCCGTGGTTCCGGGGGCGTCCTGCGTGCTGGAAACCTGGCAGGTCAGTGTGGCCGGTTGACCGAGCGTGGCTGGCGCCTGGAGGAACAACCTGGCATGAATGGGCGTTTCTGGATCGCCGCCAGACGGCGCTGAAGAAATCACCCCTGTCGCGGCCGCGGCCGGAAGCGCCTGCCCGGCCGGAAGGGCCGTTATCAGCAAGGCGAAAACAAAGCAAATGGTGCAGACTCTGCGGGCCTGCAATGTGCGTACTGGAAACATAGTCGTATTCTCCTGAGATTCGAGATTCACGCAAAGCGATAATAAGCGGCCACGCTGCCATGAGTGGATAACTTTCTATCTCTTTTCGGCGGGTGCCTACCGTGGGCGCCCTTCGGTGGAAAGATGTTTCATGGGGGGGCTTATGCTACTGGGTGCAAACCGGGTGTTTGACATGGGGCGCGCAGCACGCATGCAACGGCATGACCCCGTCGCCAGCCTGTCTGACGACGGGGTCATGCCGCCCGTTACGCGCACGCTTCGTGAGAGGCAAGCGCAAGAACACGCATGCCCCACGAATTTTTCACCGTGTCCAGTTTGACAACCTGCGGGCGGTTATGCTAGAATCTCTCTTACGGTTCTGGAAAATAAAATCACCAATTTCCTGAACAGTCATCTTAACGAAAGGGGCAGTGTACGTTGATGAGTCGCATGACTATCGTCCGCACGATCGTTTATCGTGTCCGTATCACCGGTGACGGTGATGTTGCTCTGCGCGTTCGACGTGCGCCCTCTGTCAGGTTGACATAACACAAGATTCGTGTTAAGTACATCCAGGCCGTGGGCGAACGTCTCGCTCCACGGCTTTTTTGTTGGCTGATGCCCGCGCATCAGCGCGACCAGAGCCGTGGGGTCATCTCCACGGCTCTCTTATTGCCCGGTCGAGAGCGGCTTGTGGTTCAACAAAATGGTGCGGTGGAGGGGCTTAGGTGTGCGCCCTTGAGATACGAGGAGGAACTTATGAGTTTCGAACCAGCTTTACAGGTTGACGGCGCCCTGAAGACGTTTGGCAAACAAGGGTCCGGTTTTGCGCTCCCGTTCAGGAAACGTTCCAACGGCCAGGCCACAAGCAGCGGTGCAACCAACGGGCATCTCGATGGCAAATCGAAGCAGACGGTGGCGGTCAACCGAGTCAGCTTCAGTGTGCCGCGGGGAGAGATCTTTGGGGTGCTGGGGCCAAACGGCAGCGGCAAGTCCACCCTGATTCGCCTGATTGCCACGCTGCTCATCCCTGACGGCGGCCAGATCAATGTCTTTGGACATGATGTGGTCAAAGACCCGATGGCGGCGCAGCGCCTGCTCAACCGGGTCTCGGTGGAAGCCAGCTTCTTCAAGAAGCTTTCGCCGATGGAGAACCTGCTCTACGGTGCGCGGCTCTATGGCGTAGGAGCCAGTACTGCCCGCGCCCAGGCCAAGAGTATCCTGCTGCGCCTGGGCCTGGAGGAGAAGGCCATCTTCCAGCCGATGGAAGAGATGTCACGCGGTATGCAGCAGAAGGTCGCGATTGCACGGGCATTCCTGACGCACCCGATCCTGCTGCTGTTGGATGAACCAACGACCGGCCTCGACCCCCGTTCGAAGCGGGAAGTGCAGGCCTTTGTGCGTGAACTGCGCGACACGCACGACGCCACGATCCTGTTGACGACGCACGACATGATGGAAGCGGATATCCTGTGTGATCGCATCGCCATCATTGACGGCGGCAACATCGTGGCGTTGGATACGCCGGCTAATCTCAAGCAGCGAATCCCGCAGACCAACGGTCATGTGCCGAGCCTGGAGGAAGTCTTCTTGCAGTTGACCGGCAAGAAGCTCGTGACGGAGGATCAAGTCGCATGATGCCCAGTACGTTTTGTAGTGTTTGTCTGTCCACGGCGCCCTGTGAGGGGGATGTCATCATGAGACTGTGGGGGGCCTGCGCGACCGCGGTGCGACCGACTGATCGCGCAGGCCCAACGCCCTGGACTCCCCCCTGCGCTGAAGGGCAATCCCCGCGTTCGGCGTTGCTCGCTGCTCTGCACGGCGCCGCTGAGAGCCAAGCCGCCTGAGCGCCATGCGCGCCTGCTTGGCGGGATGGCAAACGTTGGGAAAGATACGAACAGACAGAGAACAGACAGAAAGGAAGACGATCAACCATGAATCAAGCGCTTTTTGATGGCGAACTGATTTACCTGGCCGTGCCGGACCCAGACAGGGATGCGGAGGTGGAGGCACGTTGGACACAGGATGCTGACTACATGCACCTGTTAGGCTCCGAGTCGGCCTATCCGCTGACGCCGGGGCAGATCAAGCAGAGGTACGAGGAGTCGCGCAAGCAAGGGGATCGCGAGTTTTGGTTCACGATCCACGCCCGCGCCGATGATCGGCTGATTGGTTTCAGCAAGCTCATCTGGATCGAGTGGTCGCAACAGAGCGCTGCCTTGCAGTTGGGCATCGGTGATGCCGCGGACCGCGGGCGCGGCTATGGTCGCGAAGCGTTGCGCCTGACGCTGCACTACGCGTTCAATGAGTTGAACCTGCAGCGGTTGGCGGCGATGGCGCCGGGGGACAATGTGGCTGCGCAGCGCCTGCTCACCCAAGCGGCCTTTAGCCTGGATGTGCGCCTGCGCGACGCGTTCAACCGCGGCGGCCGGCGTTACGATCGGTTGCACTACGGCATTTTGCAAGACGAGTGGCGCCGCGGACTGCCCGATGTCGGCGGGGTGGCGCGGATTGATGCGCCCGGCGCGGACATTCCCCGGCTGCCCGCGCTGCAGAGCACGCGTCTGTTCGAGGGCGATAAGGTGCGCTTAGGCCCCATTACCCCCGAAGTGGTCGCCCCCCTCTTCGCCGCCTGGTCACGCCAGGCCGAGTATCGGCGTCTGCTCGATGCTGACCCGGTGCGGCCCTGGCTGACCGGCGTGGTCAAGGAGGACCTGGTAAAGGATCAACTGCGCGACGCACAGCGCAGGTCGCTCGACGAATACTGGTTCATGATCTATCGTTTGGCTGACGACCGCCCGATCGGCTTCGTCAGCGTCAACGGCATCCAGTGGATGCATGGCACCGGCTGGGTGAGCATCGGCATCGGTGAAGCGGATTGTTGGGGGCAAGGTTACGGCAGCGATGCGATGCGCATCATGCAACGCTATGCGTTCACCGAGCTGAACTTGCAGCGTCTCACCCTGAGCGTGTTTGCCTACAACGCACGCGCCCGGCGGTCGTACGAAAAGACCGGGTTCGCGGTCGAGGGGATTGGTCGCGCCGCCCTCCTGCGTGAAGGCCGGCGCTGGGATGAAGTCTTCATGGGCATCCTGCGCGACGAGTGGCAGGCGACTGCACCTGGAGGAGGTATCACATGAGCACACTCGCTTTTGAAGTAAAGGCCAGTTATGCCTTTATCGAGCGCAATTTCTTTATTGTCAGACGCTACTGGGCCTGGGAATTGGTTTGGCTGGTCTATTCCATTGTCAATTCTCTGTCCGTAAGCTACATCGGCTTTGGCATGGAGAAGCTGGGCGGGCAAGGCATTGACAGCCACTTCCTGGTCGTCTACCTGGCGATCGGGACCCTGGTCTGGCGCTATCTCTCGTCGGTCTTCTACTGGGTCACCGACGTGGTCGGTATGGAGCGTTGGGAGGGCACGATCGAGTATACGTTGATGGCGCCGATTCGGCGCGTCACCCACATGCTCGGCCAGACCGCCTTCGCGGTGGTCTACAGCCTGTTTCACACGGCCGTCATCCTGGGTGCGACGCTGCTCTTCTTTGACATTCGCCTGGCCAACGCCAACCTGGCGGGCGCTGCGGTGATGTTGATGGCAGGCAGCCTCTCGTTCATCGGAATCAGCATTGTGGGCGCGGTGCTGCCGCTGCTCTTCCCGGAGCGCGGCTCGCAGATGACGCATGTCATCATCGCCTTGCTTCTGCTTGTCTCCGGTGTATACTACCCGGTGGATGTGCTGCCGGCCTGGCTGCAGGTGGCGTCGAAGTTCTCGCCGGCCACCTACGTGCTGGACGGCGTGCGCGCCACGTTGCTGGATGGCGCGGCCACCGGCAGCCTGTGGCCCTACATCTGGCCGCTGCTCGTCATCGGCCTGCTGACCATCCCCGCCGGTCTGCGCATCTTCCGCTGGGCCGAGCATTACGCCAAGCGCACCGGTAAGCTGCACCGCAATGGGTAACCCGATGCCCGTTGCTGAATGGAGTCCTATGCCAAAACCAAAAGCGCACACAGATCTGCGCCTCCCCCAGGACGCCTCGCCGCTCACCGGCGTCGTCTTCAAGAAAAAACTGGGCGCCTACTACCTGCAAGTAGACGATCAGATCGTCTCCTGCACGCTGTCGTCCAAGCTGCGTAAGCGCCTGGTCTACCCCACGGCCGATCGCTCGTCCCTGGGGCACCGCAGTGTGCAGGAGGTCAAGGATATTCGCGAACTCGACCCGGTCGCGGTCGGCGATGTGGTGCGCTTCGAGGATGCCGGCAACGGCAGAGGCATGATCGTCGAGGTGCTGCCGCGGCGCAACAAGTTCGTGCGCCCGGCGGCCGGCAGCAAGGAGCAGGCGCAGGTCATCGCGGCTAACCTGGACCAGGTAGTGATGATCTTCGCGGCCGCGCAGCCCCACCCCACCTGGCACCTGCTCGACCGCTACCTGATCGTGGCGGAGGCCGAAGGGTTACGGCCGCTCATTTGCATCACCAAGGCGGACTTGATGGAAACCGATACCCTGCTGGCCGATGTGGATGTCTACCGACGCCTGGGCTACCCGGTGGTGATTACCAGCGCACGCCAGGGTGTGGGGATGGACGATCTGCGCGCCGCGCTGCAGGGTAAACTCTCGGTCTTCGTGGGCAAGTCGGGCGTGGGCAAAACCAGCCTGCTCAACGTGCTGCAGCCGGGCCTGGGCCTGCGCGTCAACGAGATCAGCGAGAGCACCGGCAAGGGACGCCACACGACGACCCACTTGGAGATCTTCGACCTCGATCATGACAGCCGGGTGGTGGACACGCCAGGAGTCAAAGAGTTCGGCCTGTGGGGTCTGGATGAGTACGATGTGGAACTGGACTTTCTGTTCCCGGAGATGCGCCCGTTCCTGGGCCAGTGTCAATTCGGCAACAGTTGTGTTCACCTCAGCGAACCGGGCTGCGCGGTCAAGGCTGCGCTGAGTACCGGCGCCATCACCGAAGGACGTTATCGCAGTTATACGCTGATCATGAACGAAGCAGCGAGTCAGGATTGAATCATGAACAACCACGAGTTTCAACTGCGCCCCGTGCAGCCAAGCGATTTTCAGGCGGTGCTTGATCTCATCATCGCCTTCGATGTGGCCGTGCTCGGTGTTCCCGATACCACCGAAGACGATCTGCGTACCAACTGGCAGCAGCCCCGCTTCAACCCGGCAACCGATGCCTGGGTTGCCACGCTGGCCGATGGCCGCCTGGTGGGCTATGGCGAGGTTTGGTTGCGCGAACCACACAGCCGTCTCGATTCCGACATGTATGTGCATCCGGCCCTGGACGAGCCGGAACAGCAGGCGGTCGGCCTGGCCCTCTTCGATCGCGCCCAGGCCCGCGTGGCCGGGCATGTGGCGGCCGCGCCGCCGGGCGCGGCGATCAAGCTCAGGCAGGGGATCGTGCATGACGAGGAGCCGTTCATGCAGCGCCTGCTGGAAACGAACGGTTTCGAGGTGGTGCGCCACTTCTGGCGCATGGAAATCGGTCTGACCGCGCCGCCGGCCCCGCCCGCCTGGCCGGCCAACATCACCCTGCGCCCCTTCGATCTTGCGGCCGATGCCCGCGCCGTACATGCGGCCGTCGAAGATGCGTTCGCAGATCACTGGGAACACGCCTACTCGCCTTTCGAGGAATGGGCCGCCTGGAACCTGGAGCGCAGCAACCTGGACCCCACGCTCTGGTTTCTGGCCCAGGATGGCGCCGAAATCGCGGGCGCGGCGCTCTGTTTTCCTGAACTTGATGGGGGCTGGGTGCGCCTTCTCTCGGTGCGACGCCCGTGGCGCCGCCTGGGATTGGGCCAGGCGCTCTTGCAGCAGGCATTCGGCGAGTTCTACCGCCGGGGCCGCCCCTGGGTGGGGCTGGGCGTGGACGCCAGCAATCCGACCGGCGCTACCCGGCTCTACGAACGCGCCGGCATGGCCGTTAGCAAACAGTTCGATCTCTATCAGAAGATGGTGTAACCGACCATGAGTCAAACAATGCCTTTTGTCATCCGCCCGTTTGTCGAGCCTGATTTCGAGGAGGCGCTGCGGGCCATGCAGGCGGCCGAGGTGGCCGACAGCACGCCGGAGCACACGACCGCGGCCGATCTGCGCTTTCACCTGGCGGACCCGGTCCGGCGACCGGAGGATCAATTCGTGGCCGTCATGCCAGGGGCGGGCGTGGTGGCCTTTGTCCTTGCCATGCAGCGCGACGGGAGCGAGGGCTACTTCTACCTGACCGACGGCGCGGTTCATCCGGCCTGGCGCCGCCGCGGGATTGGCCGCGCCTTGCTGCAGCAGCATTGGCAGCGGGTGCAGGCCGTTTCAGCCGGACTGAACCGCCCGGTGATCATGGCGGGCCGCGCGTTCCCCACGCAAACGGGCGTCGAGGCGCTGTTCAGCGGGTTTGACATGACGCCGCTGCGCTACTTCTTCGAGATGCGGCGGTCGCTGGCCGAACCACTGCCGGCGCTGGAGCTGCCGGCCCATTTGACCCTGCGCACCTGGAGCGAACGACGGGCCGATGAGGCGATCTGGCGGGCGCTCAACGAAGCCTTTGCCGATCATTGGAACCATGCTGAGATGCCATTCGCGGAGTTCATGCACCGGCAGGCGCAGGGCCGGGCCAATGCGGATGCCAGTTTCGTGGTGTGGGACGGAGATGAGGTGGCAGGCGTCGCCATCAACGACATGGGGCCAGACGCCGCGGCGCGGCGGGGAAATCAGCACGGCTGGATCAGTATGCTCTCGGTGCGCCGACCCTGGCGCCAGCAGGGCCTGGGCCGCGGCCTGCTCATCGCCTCCTTGCAGGCCGGCGCGGCGTTGGGCCATCCCGGCCTGGGGCTGCACGTTGATGCGGCCAATCTGACCGGCGCGGTGCGTCTGTACGAGGGGGTGGGTTTCCGGGTGACGGCCACACGCGCCATGTATCACAGGGCTTATCCCTGATGGCGGACCGGCGGTGTCTTCTCAATAATCCGGGGTAGGGGCATGGCCTTGCGCCTGCCCGCGTGGGCGACCGCAAGGGTGCGCCCCTACAAATTGAGAAGATACGGCCGGCGATTGAAATCGCGCCTGATGCGCGCCGCGCCAACCGGCGCCGGTTCAGCCCTGACAGGCGTCGCACAGCCCTTCGAAGCAGACGCAGGCGTGCGTCACCCTTAGCCCGTGGCGCTCGCCCACCGCGCGGCTGACCTCCGCAATCAGCGGGGTGCTGAACTCGATCACGCGGCCGCAGTTGGTGCAGGTGAAGTGATAGTGCTCGCTGCGCCGGGTTGGCTCGTAGTATTCTTTGCTGTGAGCACGCGCAAAATAGCGTTGTTCTACCAGCCCCAGTTTCTTGAACACCGCCAACGTGCGGTAAACCGTGGCCAGGCTGATGGAGGCATCCTCCGCGCTGGCGCGCTGGTACAACGACTCGGCATCCAGGTGCTCGTTGGCCTCTTCGAGCAGGCGCAACAAGAGCACCCGCTGCGGCGTCACCCGATGACCGGCCACGCGCAACTGCTCTGCGGGTGAGAGCCGCGATGGCGGCAGTGGCAGCAATGCAATTCGCTCGAGCTGCATGATGAACTCCTCGTCTGGAAACTCTGCAGGCAACCGCCGCCGCCGAATGAATTCGGGGCGAAGGGGCGTCCCGCCGCAAGGTCGGCCTGACGCCGACCGGCCGGCGCCGCCGAATGAATTCGGGGCGAAGGGGCGTCCCGCCGCAAGGTCGGCCTGACGCCGACCGGCCGCCGCTCCCCCGGGCGGTGGTTTCTTAGCGCGTTTCCGTGATTTTATGGATGCTGCGCGGCTGTTCGGTATCGAATCCCTTGCCGCGCGTCAGGTGATAGCAAAAGAGCTGCGCCGGCACGATGCTGACCAAGGGGCTGAGCCATTCGGGGATGCCCGCCGGCAGGCTGACCGGCGCCTGCGCCAGGGCCAGGCTGGACGCTTGATCCGACAGCACCATCAAATCGGCCTGCTGCTGGCGGCGCAGGTAGGTGATGAATTCCAGCAGCGACGCGGCCATGCGACCGCTGGGCGCCACCGCCAGCACCGGAAAGCCCGGCTCGATCATCGCCATCGGCCCGTGCTGAAAATCGGCCGCCGAATAAGGCTCCGCCTGCACGTAGGTCAACTCCTTGAGCTTCAATGACCATTCGAACGCGGTGGCGTAGTTATAGCCGCGGCCGATCACCACGCACTGCTGCAAGAAACGATAGCGCCGCGCCAGATCACGCAGCGTCTCATCCTGCTGCAAAACCGTTTCTATCCAGCTCGGAACCGCCCTCAGCTCCTGCCAGGCGGCCGCATCATCGCTCAGCGCGGCCGACAGCATAGCGATGCTCATCAGCTCGGCGGTGTAGGTCTTGGTCGCGGCCACCGCGTGCTCTGGCCCGGCCTGGATGTCGAGCACAAAATCGGCCGTCTGCGCCAGCGGCGACGCCGGCGCGTTGGTGATTGCCAGCGTCAGGCAGCCCTGCCGCCGCCCCTCCGCCAGCACCTGCACGATGTCGGGCGATTGGCCCGACTGCGACACGCCAACGACCAGGGCATCACGCAGACGCGGCGGCTGTTGGTAAAAGGTGAACAGCGAGGGCGCGGCCAGGGCCAGCGGCAGCCCGTTGCGTGCGCCCCACAGATACATCGCATAGCGCCCGGCGTTGTCTGACGTGCCGCGGGCGGCCAGAAAGGCAAAGCGCACATCCCTGTCGCGAATGGCGGCCGCGATCCGTTCGACCTGGCCGCGCTGCCCGACCAACAGGTCCGCCAGGCGCTGCGGCTGCTCGCAAATCTCACTGTGCAGGCTCATACGTGCCTCCGTGCCAGAGTGCCAGAGCGATTGAAATCGCGCCTAAAGGGCGTGCCGCCGGGCGTCCACCTGCGTGGACGCGATGCTGGTCGGCGCAGGCCGACCTTGCGGCGGAACGCCCCTTCGCCCCGAATTCATTCGGCGGCTCCCTTCGCCCCGAATTCATTCGGCGGCCTTGAAAATTTCACCGCCGACGATGGTCATGACTACCTCGCCCTGTGGCGTGACCAGGGTCAGGTCGGCCGCGGCGCCCGCTCGAATGCTCCCCAGGGTGCCGGGCAGACCGGCCGCGGCGCTCGCCTCCGGCCTGTCCAGGCCAAGCAGCCGGGCCGGCGTGCTGGTGATGGTGGGCAGCGCCTCGTGCAGCGAACAACCGCTGAAGGCCGCCAGGTTGCGCAGGGCCACATCCAGGGCGAGGACGCTGCCGGCCAGGGTGCCATCGGCCAGGCGCGCCGTCTGCTGCGCGACCGTGACCTCGTAACCGCCCAGGTGATAGACGCCGTCCGGCATACCCAGGGCCGCCATGGCATCGGTGACCAGGGCCAGATCCTGGCTGCCTTTGCACTGCCAGGCCAGGCGCACCAGGGCCGGATGCACATGGATGCCATCAGCGATCAGGCCGGTCACAACACCCGCGGTGGTCAACAGGGCGCCGGCCAGGCCAGGCGCGCGCGATTGCAGGGTGGGCATGGCGTTGAAGAGATGGGTGCCCATGTTGACGCCGGCCTGGAAGCCAGCCTGCGCCTCGTCGAAGCTGGCCAGCGAATGGCCGGCGCTGACGACGATCCCGCGGTCGCGCAGCGCCGCGGTGACCGCCAGTGCGCCCGGCAGTTCGGGCGCCAGCGTCACCAGGCGCACCCCGTTGGCCGGTGTCCAACCGGCGATGGCGTCCAGGCTGGGCTGGCGCATGAACGCGGGATCATGGGCGCCTTTCTTGCCCGGATTCAGGAATGGCCCTTCCAGGTGAAGTCCGAGTGGCCGCGCCCCGCGCCAACCGGACGGCGGCCCAGAGCGCCAGATCGCCAGCGCGTGGGTCACGACCTCCGGAGCCGCGGTGATGATGGTGGGCAGGAAGGCGGTCACACCATGGGTCGGCAGCCGGGCGGCCACCGTCCACAGGGAAGAGGGGTCGTGCGTAAAGTCATGGCCGCAGCCGCCGTTGCACTGCAGGTCCAGCCAGCCGGGGGTTGCTATCAGGCCCTCGGCCGCAATGCATGTGGCGTTGGCCGGCGGCGGCAGTTCAGCGGTTGGCGCCAGCGCGGTGATGCGACCGCCTTGCAGCCAGACGCTGTGGTCGTCGAGCCGCAGCCACGGGGTCATGACCGTCGCGTGTTCGATGACGAGTAGCGATTGAAATCGCGCCTGATGGCGGGGTTCGTCATCCGCGCGATTCATGGGGTCATCGCCCAGGGCGGTCGCGGTTGGTGGCGCCGCCGCGCGGTCGTTTGCGGCCGCGGCGGTTCCGGTTCATCCGTTGGCAGCTCAGGCTCGTGCGGAGGTTGTTTTTCCGGCTCGCGCGCCGATTTCGAATGGCCCTCTTTGGCCGGCGGGCGTCCAAAGCGCTGCAACTGCTCGGCCAACTGGCGCAGGCGACGGTCCACACGGCCATTGATGGTGTCTGGCGGGTAGGCGCCCTCGGCCCCGCGCTCACCGGCGGGTACGTCAGTCAGCAGCTCGATCGCCTCATCCAGGGTGCGCACCGGGTAGATGTGGAATTGCCCGGCGGCCACCGCGGTCACCACATCTTCTTTGAGCATCAGGTTCGATACGTTGCTGGCGGGGATGACCACGCCCTGCTCGCCGCTGAGACCGGGAGGCATCGCCTTGCAGGCTTCGAAAAAGCCCTCGATCTTGTCACTGACCCCGCCGATGGCCTGGATTTCGCCGTGCTGGTTGATCGAGCCGGTGACAGCCAGGGACTGTTTGATCGGCGCGTCGGCCAGGCTGGAGAGCAGCGCAATCAACTCGGCCGCGGAGGCGCTGTCGCCATCAATGCTGTCATAGGCCTGCTCGAAGGTGATGCTGGCGTTGAGGCTCAGCGGTTTGTCCTGCGCATAGCGGCCGCCCAACAGCCCTGTGATGATGAGCGTGCCCTTGTCGTGAATGCGGCCGCTGAGCCGCGCCTCACGTTCGATGCTCACAATGCCCGACCGCCCCTCATAGGTGCGTGCGGTGATGCGGCTGGGCCGCCCAAAACTGTAATCGCCCAACTGCAGCACGGCCAGGCCGTTGATCTGCCCGACAATGGCGCCCTGCGTGGCGATCATGATCTTGCCGTCGGCGATCATCTCGCGCAGGCGTTCTTCGAACTGGTTGGAGCGATAGACCCGCTCGTCAATCGCCTTATCCACATCGGCGGCCGTCACCAGGGTGTGACCGGCGCGCTGCGCCCAGAAGGCCGCTTCGCGCACAATGTCGGTCACATGCGCAAAGCGGGTGGTGAGCTTGCGCTGATCCTCCACCAGGCGGCCACTGTACTCCATCACCTTTGCCACCCCGCTGATGTCGAAGTGCGGCAGATGTTCTTCCTCGCAGCGGCTGCGGATGAATTGGGCGATCTTCTGCTCGTTCTCCGCGGTCCACGCCATTTCCACGGCAAAATCGGCGCGCACCTTGAACAGTTTCTCGAACTGCTCATCGTACTCGTACAGCAGGTAATACGTGGAGGGGTCGCCGATGAGCACCACTTTGACATCCAACGGAATCGGTTCGGGCGCCAGGCTGGCGGTCGCCAGGACGCCCATCTGCTGGCCCATCTCTTCGATGCGGATGCACTGATTGCGCAGCGCCTGCTTGAGCGCCTCCCAGGCCAGCGGTTGGCGCAGCAGACTGCGCGCATCGAGCACCAGGTAGCCGCCGTTGGCCCGATGCAACGCCCCAGCCTTGATATGGCGAAAATCGGTGACCAGCGCGCCATATTCGGCCCGCATCTCCACGCGGCCGATCAGGTTGAGATACGTGGGGTTGGTCTCCAGGACGACCGGCGCGTTGGTGAGCGCGCTGTTATCCACGATGACATTCAGGCGGTAGCGATCATACGGCGACCCGGCGGCCGGGCGAAACCAGAGCGAGGGCTGGGCGCTTTCGCCCTCTGCGCCGCCCTGCGCGCCCTCCGACTCTTCTTCTGCCTCAGCCGGGCGCCTGAGGTCGTCGGTGTGCTCACTGATGTGGGTATGGACGCTGCTCAGGAATTCGGTGATATCGGGCCAGTCCGCGTAGGCGGCCTCGACGCGGTCGAACAGCGGCTTGGTGGTCACTGCTGCAATCTCGCGGTCCAGGTTGGTCAGGCGCACCTCTGCCTCGTCGTTGATTTCGCGCACCTGGCGCATCGTGCGCTCCAGGGCATCCTGGATTATCGGTTCGCGTGTGTGAAAGACCTGCTTCTCTTCCTCGCTCAGGGCTTCGAACTGCTCCTGCGACATCGCCTGGCCGTCTTTGAGCGGTGAAACCATCAACCCCATAGGCAGGCGTACTAACACGAAGCCTTGCTCGCGCGCGAACTGATCGAGCTGGCGCAGGCGGTCGGCCCGCTGTTGGTCCAACTGATGCACCAGGGCGCCGCGGTGTTCCGCGTACTGTTCGCTGGTGAAGGCCTTGCTCAGCGTTTCGGCCACTTGGTTGAGAAGCTGGTCAACCTCAGCGCGCACACCGGCGCCGCCGCGCGGGGGCAAACGCAGGGCGTGAGGACGGTCTGGGTCGTTGAAGTTGTGAACGTAGCCCCAATCGTGGGGTACAGGCCGTGTTTGGGCTTTGCGCTGCAAAAATCCGGTGATGATCGTGGTCTTGCCCGCGCCCACCGGCCCCATGGCAAAGATGTTGTAGCCCTGGTAAGGGATTTCGATGCCGAACTCGATCGCGCGGGTGGCGCGTTCCTGGCCGATGATCTCGTTGAGCTCAGGCGCGTCCGCCGTGGTGGTGAAGGGCAGGCTGGTCAATTGCATTCGACGGCGCAACTGCGCGGCGGTCAGCTCTGTAATCGGCTGAATCATACATCAATCTCCTACATTCATCCGGCGGAAACTCCCCTCGCCCCCGCGGAGCCCCCCCCCCCCCCCCCCCCCCCCCCCCCCCCCCCCCCCCCCCCCCTCCCCCCGGTCCCCCCCCCCCCCCCCCCCCCGCCCCCCCCCGCCTTCCCCCGCCGCCCCCCCCCCCCCCCCCCCCCCCCTCCCGGCGCCCCCCCCCTCGTGAGCAGTCATACCGGAACAACCTCCGCCAGGATTCGTCTCCCGATCTCGCCCCTGAGTGATCTGCGAGTCACAAGGTCTATTGGGATACCCAATAAATTGGACAAATCATCTTCCAGGTCCATCATCTGAAAAAGATTCGGCGTTTGCGAGAACTCGACCAGAATGTCCAGGTCGCTTTGGGTGTTCGCTTGCCCGAATGCATATGAGCCAAATATCCCGATGGATGACACGTGGTAATGTTGCGCCAATCTCACCCGATGCGCCTGCAAGAGAGCGCGAATCTGCGCTACGGACCGGGCGCCTGGTCTGCTGTTGCCGTTGGCGTGTCTCGCCGTCATGGGTGGGGCTGCAGTCTCGGTTTGGATGGTTTGGGATACCGCTGACATCGGATGCCTAATCTCCTACCCTATCTGAACGATCATCTCGACTCTTATCTCATTGTAACACGAACAGGCATACCAGAGAAAATCGCCCTCTGTATCGAACGGCCGTCAGCCGTCAAGACGATTTGACAAATCAGCCATGCTTGGTTACACTTTGCCCCATGTTTACGCGAACGTCCAAGCCGCATTTTCTGTTTTGGTTCTCCACTTGCTCGTGTTGCAAGCGGGCGTGTACCGGTCTCGGCCGGGCACCCCGCTATTATTGCGTGCGAGCGATGAGTCGTGAGGCGCGAGGACGGCGCTGACATTTTCATATCATATGACAGTCGCTTGACGGACTGACGCCCTTCTGGGGCGGCGACCCGTCTGGCGACGAAAAAGGACTCATCCGCACGGCCTGGCGCCGGGATGAGTCCTTTTTATTTCCAAGCCTGTTTTTCAGAAACTTCCAAGCCAGAGGAGATCGAACGATGTCGAACATTGCCAACAACGTAACCGATTTGATCGGGAACACCCCCCTGCTGCGCCTGCACCGGGTGACGGGCGGCGCGGCGGCCGAAGTGCTGGTCAAGCTGGAGTTCTTCAGCCCCGGCGCCAGCGTCAAAGACCGCATCGCCAAGAGCATGATCGCCGCGGCGGAAAAGGCCGGCAAGATCGGCCCGGACACCATCCTGGTGGAGCCAACCAGCGGCAACACCGGCATCGGCCTGGCGCTGGTGGCCGCGGCCAAAGGCTACAAGTGCCTGTTGGTGATGCCGGACACGATGAGTATCGAACGGCGCAAGCTGTTGCGCGCGTTTGGCGCGGAGCTGATCCTGACCCCGGGCGCGGAGGGGATGCCCGGCGCGATCCGCAAGGCGCAGGAAATCCTGGATTCTAACCCACGCTACCTGATGCTGCAGCAGTTCGACAACCCCGCCAACCCGGAGGTTCACCGGCTGACCACGGCCGAGGAGATCTGGCGCGACACCGACGGTCAGTTGGACATCTTCGTCTCCGGCGTCGGCACCGGCGGCACATTGACCGGCGTGGGTCAGGCGCTCAAGCCGCGCTTGCCGCATCTGCGCATCGTGGCGGTCGAGCCAGACGCCTCCCCGGTCCTCTCCGGCGGCAAGGCCGGCAGTCACAAGATTCAGGGCATCGGCGCCGGCTTCGTGCCCAGTGTGCTGCAGACCGACCTGATTGATGAGATCGTGCGCGTGACCAATGACGAAGCGATTGCGATGGCCCGCCGCCTGCCGCAGGAAGAAGGACTGCTCGTCGGCATCAGCTCGGGCGCGGCCGTGCATGCCGCGGTCAGCCTGGCGCAGCGCCCGGAAAACGCCGGCAAGCGCATCCTGGCCGTGGTCGCCTCCTACGGCGAGCGCTATCTCAGCTCGGTGCTGTATGCCGACCTGCAGTAACGCGGCCTCTCCTCAACCCCCGGCCCCTTCTCCTCTCCGCACCGCGGAGAGGAGAAGGGGGGTAGGGGGGGGATGAGGAAAAAGAACATGCTCGAAACACTTCGTCAGGACATTCAGGTGATCTTTGCCCGTGACCCGGCCGCGCGCAGCGTGACCGAAGTGGTGCTGTTCTACCCCGGTCTCCATGCGGTGTGGCTGCATCGCGTGGCGCACTGGCTCTGGCAGCGCAAGCGTCGGCTGCTGGCCCGCGGGGTCAGCCACGTGGCGCGCGCGGTAACCGGCATCGAGATTCACCCGGGCGCGCAGATCGGCCCGGGCTTCTTCATTGACCACGGCATGGGCACCGTCATCGGCGAAACGGCCGAGATCGGCGCCCATGTCACCCTCTACCACAACGTCACCCTGGGCGGCGTGAGCTGGGAGAAGATCAAACGCCATCCCACCCTGGAGGATCACGTGGTGGTCGGCGCCGGCGCGCAAATCCTGGGGCCAATTCGCATCGGCGCGCACAGCCGCGTCGGCGCCAACGCGGTCGTCGTCAAGGATGTGCCGCCCGGCTCCGTGGTTTCCGGCGTGCCCGGACGCGTGCGCGGGCGTAACGGCGACCCCCTGCCCGAACCCGCGCACGAGGACCTGCAGCACAACCGCCTGCCCGACCCGACCATGGAACTGCTGCGCGAACTGGCCGCCCGTGTCGTGACCCTGGAAGGCGTGGCGCAGGCGCTGCGCCTGGAAGACGACCGCCGCATGGCCGATGCCTGGGTCGAAAGTGGCGCGCACATCTGAAGTCTGATAGACTTCCGCAGTCGCGCAAACTTCGGAAGTCTCACCTTGCAGACTGTGCAGGCCGCAAACGCATACTTCGGAGGTCTTGGATCTGGTCCTATGATTCACCCGTATCTTACACCGCTCGACCTGGCCGCGTTCATCCGGGACGCGGGCCTGGCCGCTGAGTTGATTCCCATGGCCGTGGATACACCCACCGTCCCGGCCGCGGCCGCGGCGCTGGGCGTCGCAGCCGGCCAGATCATCAAATCGCTCTTGTTCGAGGTGCAGGGCGCGGCGTGGCTGGTCATTGCCAGCGGGGATGACCTGGTGGACCGCCGCGCGCTGGCCGCGCACTTCGGCGTGGGCAAGAAGCAGATCAAGCTGGCAGAAGCGGCCACGGTGCTGCGCGTCCTGGGCTATCCGGTCGGCGGGGTGCCGCCCTTCGGCCACATCAGCCGCGTGCCGGTTCTACTCGACCGCGCGGTGGCGCGCTGGGATGTGGTTTACGGCGGGGGCGGCGACGACCGCACCATGCTGTGCCTGACGCCGGCTGAGCTGCAGGCCGTGACCGGCGCAACCTGGATTGACCTGGCCGCAGACCCGGCCCTTGCGCCGGCCGCGCCATGAGCAGCGCAGGTGACGGGCAAATCGGCCCGGCGCGCGTGCTGCTCAATGCCTGGTTTTGGGGCCAGGAAACGACCGGCAGCGGGCAGTATGTGCAGCAGTTGGCGCAGCAGCTTCCCCAGGTCGCGCCGGCTGCCGCCTGGGGATTGGCCGCGCCGCGGCCGCTGACCGCGCCGCCCGGCTGGCAGGTGATCGTGGCCGCGCCGCCGTCCTGGTTGCGCGGCGAAAATTTAGCCAAGCTCTGGTTCGAGCAGATCGGCTTTCCCCGCGCGTGCCGTCAATGGCAGGCGACGCTGGCGCACGTGCCCTACTGGGCCGCGCCGCTGTGGACGCCGTGCCCGCTAGTTGTCACCATCCATGATCTGATCCCACTGCGGCTGCCGGCCTACCGCGGCGGCCCGCGGCAGCGGCTCTACACCTGGCTGGTCAGCCGCAGTGCGCGCCGCGCCCGCCTGGTGCTGACCGATTCACAAGCCTCGCGACAGGACATCATCGAACACTTGCACATCCCGCCGGCGCGCGTGCGCGTGACCTACCTGGCGCCCGGCGCGGACTTCCGGCGCATCAGCGACTCGGCCCGGCTGGCTGCGGTGCGCGCCCGCTACGGGCTGCCCTTGCGCTTCGTGCTCTACATGGGCGGCTTCGACACGCGCAAGAACGTCGGCGCAGTGCTGGCCGCGTTTGCCCAGGCGCTGCCCGCGCTGCCCGCCGACGTGATGCTGGTGATTGCGGGGCGCTTGCCGGCGCACGACCGCGCGTTTGCGCCCGACCCGCGACCCCTGGCCGCCGAGCTGGGGATCGCGGGCCGCGTCATCTTCACCGGCTGGGTGGATGAAGCCGACAAACCGGCGCTCTACAGCCTGGCCGAGGTGTTCGTCTTCCCATCGCTCTACGAAGGCTTCGGCCTGCCCGTGCTGGAGGCGCTGGCCTGCGCCGGGTGATCCATCTCGTCCACCGTTAATTTTGACGCAGACTCCTCGCCCCTGCCCATCTGCGCCGAAGGCGGAGATGGGCAGGGGCGTTTTCTGAAGATCCTGTTTCCTGCCGACGATGACAAAGGTGAATGCAGGCGCTTTGACTGTCAGGCATCCCCGTGCGATAATGGGAGCGATATCTAAATTCGTGAGGATTGTCATGCAGGAAACCAAAGAACTTCAAGCATTAGCTATCAATACCATTCGCTTCCTTTCTGCGGACGGCATTCAGCAGGCCAATTCGGGACATCCGGGCTTGCCCATGGGCGCGGCGCCCATGGCCTACGCAGTCTGGACCCGCCACCTGCGCCACAACCCGGCCAACCCGGCCTGGGCCAACCGCGACCGCTTCATCCTGTCCGGCGGGCATGGCTCCATGCTCCTGTACAGCCTGATCTACCTGACCGGCTATGATCTGCCGCTGGACGAATTGAAGCGCTTCCGCCAGTGGGACAGCCTGACGCCCGGCCACCCGGAGTACGGCCTGACGCCCGGCGTGGATGCCACCACCGGCCCTCTGGGGCAGGGCCTGAGCAACGGCGTTGGCATGGCTATCGCCGAGGCGCACCTGGCCAAGGTCTATAACCGGCCGGGATATGAAATCATTGATCATTACACCTACGCCATCGTCACCGATGGCGATCTGATGGAAGGCGTCGCCGCGGAGGCCGCGTCGCTGGCCGGTCACCTGGGCCTGGGCAAGCTCATCTACCTCTACGACGACAACCGCATTTCCATCGAAGGCTCCACGGAGATCGCGTTCACCGAAGACCGCGGCAAGCGCTTCGAGGCCTACGGCTGGCATGTCCAGGCTGTGGCCGACGGGCTGGATGTGGAGACCATTGACCGGGCCATCCAGGCAGCCAAAGCGGACCCGCGGCCCTCGCTCATCGTGGTGCGCAACATCATCGGCTACGGGCTGCCCACCCGCCAGGGCACCGCCAAGGCGCATGGCGAGCCGCCAGGCGACAAAGAACTGAATGCGGCCAGGGACAACCTGGGCTGGCCCCAGGAACCCCGCTTCTACGTACCCGATGAGGCCCTGGCCTTCTTCCGCCAGGCCGCGGCACGCGGCGCCGAGCTGGAACAGGCGTGGCAGCAGAAGTTTGCAGCCTACCGCGCCGCGTTCCCCGAACTGGCCGCTGAACTCGAGCGCCGCCTGGCCGGCCAACTGCCGGATGGTTGGGCCGACACCCTGCCCGTCTTCCCGCCCGATGCCAAAGGACTCGCCTCGCGCGCCTCATCTGGCAAGGTGCTCAACGCCCTGGCCGACCGCCTTCCTGACCTGGTGGGCGGCTCGGCCGACCTGGCGCCCTCGACCGTCACCTGGATGAACAACAGCCCTGCGTTTGCCCCTGATTGCCGCGAAGGACGCAACCTGCATTTCGGCGTGCGCGAGCACGGCATGGGCGCGGTGGTCAATGGCATGGCCTACCACGGCGGCGTCATTCCCTTCGGCGCGACGTTCATGGTCTTCTCCGATTACATGCGCCCCGCGCTGCGCATGGCTGCGCTTTCGCACCTGGGCGCCATCTTCATTTTTACCCATGACAGCATCGGCGTGGGCGAGGATGGCCCCACCCACCAGCCGGTGGAGCAGATGGCCGCGCTGCGGGCCATCCCCAACCTGACGGCCCTGCGCCCCGCGGACGCCAACGAGGCGCGCGAGGCCTGGAAGATCGCCATCGAAAATCGCCACCGCCCCACGGCCCTGGTGCTGACCCGACAGAACCTGCCTACGCTGGATCGGTCCGTCGTCGCGCCGGCCGCGGGTGTGCGCAGGGGCGCTTACGTGCTGGCCGACCTGGGAGAGGGCCAACCACAGATCATCCTGATGGCGAGCGGTTCGGAGGTGAGCCTGATCGTCGAGGCCGGACAGCGCCTGGCTGCACAGGGCGTCACAGTTCGCCTGGTTTCGTTCCCCAGTTGGGAGCTGTTCGGCGAGCAGGACGCCGCCTATCAGAACGCGGTGCTGCCGCCGGAGATCACGGCGCGGCTGGCGGTGGAAGCCGGTGTGACGATGGGCTGGCATCGTTGGGTTGGCTCACAGGGCCGTGTGCTGGGCATTGACCGCTTTGGCGCCTCGGCCCCCGCGGCCACGGTCTTCGAGAAATTCGGCTTCACGGTGGAAAACGTGGTGAAGATCGCGGAAGGACTGCTGTAGAGCGTAACTGCTCAGGATGTAAAGGTGGCAAGTATGCCTGTACTCAAAGAATTGCCTGCCTGGCAGGCATTGGCTGCGCATCAAAGGGAGATGGCCGATCGTCACATGCGGGACCTCTTTGCCCAGGATCCGCAGCGCTGCGAGCGTTTCTCGCTGCGGCTGGGCGACATCCTGCTCGATTACTCCAAGAATCGCATCACCGAAAAAACGATGGCGCTGTTGCTCGATCTCGCACGCCAGGCCGGCCTGCAAGCGAAGATCGAAGCGATGTTCTCCGGTGAAAAATACAACAACACGGAAAAGCGCGCGGTGCTTCACATTGCCCTGCGCAATCGCGCCAACCGGCCGATCCTGGTGGATGGCGTGGACGTCATGCCTGCGGTCAATCGGGTGCTGGCGCACATGCGCGAGTTCAGCCAGGCGGTGCGGTCGGGCGCGTGGCGCGGCTACAGCGGCCAGGCCATCACCGATATCGTCAACATCGGCATCGGCGGCTCGGATTTGGGGCCTAAGATGGTCTGTGAGGCGCTGAAGCCCTACGGCGGGCGGTCGTCAGGCCCGCCTCTGCGCGTCCATTTCGTTTCCAACGTAGACAGCACCGACCTGGTCGAAACCCTGAAACTCGTCAACCCGGAGACCGTGCTGTTCCTGGTGGCTTCCAAGACTTTCACCACCCAGGAAACGATGACCAACGCGGGGACCGCGCGGGCCTGGTTCCTGGCCGCGGCCGTAGGGGCAGGTCTTGCACCCGCCCAGGCCGAAGCCGCGGTGGCCAGGCATTTCGCGGCCATGTCCACCAACACGGCCGCGGTGACGAAGTTCGGCATTGACCCGAAGAACATGTTCGAGTTCTGGGACTGGGTGGGCGGCCGCTACTCGCTGTGGTCGGCGATCGGCCTCTCGATTGCGCTCTACCTGGGGATGGACAACTTCGAGGCGCTGCTGGCCGGCGCGCACGCGGTGGACGAACATTTCCGGTCGGCCCCGTTCGGCCAGAACCTGCCTGTGATCCTGGGCGTGCTCGGCATCTGGTACAACAACTTCTTCGACGCCCAGTCGCACGCCATTCTGCCCTACGACCAATACCTGGTGCATTTTCCGTCCTACTTCCAGCAGGGCGACATGGAGAGCAACGGCAAGGGCGTCACCCGCAATGCCGAGTGGGTGGACTACACGACCGGCCCGATCATCTGGGGGCAGCCCGGCACCAACGGTCAGCATGCCTTTTACCAGTTGATCCACCAGGGCGCCAAACTCATCCCGTGCGACTTCCTGGCCGCGGCCCAAAGCCACAACCCGCGGGGCGATCATCATTCCATCCTGCTCTCGAACTACCTGGCCCAGACCGAAGCGCTGATGAAGGGCAAAACGACGGCGGAGGCCCGCGCCGAGCTGATAGCCGCGGGCCGGCAGCCCGGGCCAGAGCTGGACAGGCTGGCGATCCACAAGACCTTCACCGGCAACCGGCCGACCAACTCCTTGCTCTATCCGAAGCTGACGCCGACCGTTCTCGGTGTACTCATCGCGCTGTACGAGCACAAGATCTTCACGCAGGGCGCGATCTGGGATATCAACTCCTTCGATCAGTGGGGCGTTGAGTTGGGCAAGCAGCTCGCCACGGCCATCTTGCCGGAGCTTCAGGCCGAGGGCGATGTATGCACCCACGATGCTTCCACCAATGGCTTGATCAACGCGATCAAGCGGTTTCGGGTTGGAAGTTGAAGATTCGATTCCCGGAGAGAAGGGATGAACCTGTTGACTCTATTTCTAAGCGAGAAAGGAGCTTCGCTATGAGCTTACACCTGCTGGCGGGCAAGCCGGCCCCCCCCGAGACCCTTGTCAATGTGCCGCGCCTGATTTCGGCCTACTACACCGGGGAGCCGGATCCGGCCAACCCGGCGCAGCGCGTGGCCTTCGGCACCTCCGGGCACCGCGGCTCGTCCCTCAAGGGCAGTTTCAACGAAAGCCACATCCTGGCGATCTCGCAGGCCATCTGTGAGTATCGCCGGGCGCAGGGCATCACCGGCCCCCTCTTCATCGGCATGGACTCGCACGCCCTGTCGGAGCCGGCGCTGATGAGCGCGATCGAGGTGTTTGCCGCCAACGAGCAGGAGATCATGATTGATGCGGACCGCGGCTACACCCCAACGCCGGTCATCTCCCATGCCATCCTCACCCACAACCGCGGCCGGACGAGCGGACTGGCCGACGGCGTGGTCATCACACCCTCGCACAATCCCCCGGACGACGGCGGCTTCAAGTATAACCCACCGAGCGGCGGCCCGGCCGACACCACCGTCACGAAGGCGATACAGACCCGCGCCAATGAGATTCTGCAGAATGATCCTGATCCTGCAGGACACAGCGCGCGCCGTCAAGCGCATGCCGCTGGCTCGCGCCCTGAAAGCCGGGACCACGCACCTCTACGATTTCATCACCCCCTACGTGGCGGACCTGCGCCACGTCATCAACTTCCCGGCCATCGTCGCGTCTGGCCTTCGGATCGGGGCTGATCCTATGGGCGGCGCCAGTGTGGCCTATTGGGAGCCGATTGCGGAGACCTACGGCTTGAACCTGACCGTGGTCAATCCAAGAATAGATCCTACCTTCTCCTTCATGACCGTGGACAAGGACGGCAAAATTCGCATGGACTGCTCGTCGCCCTATGCCATGGCGAGCCTGATCGGGCTGAAGGACCGTTTCGACATCGCTTTCGGCAACGACACGGACGCGGACCGGCATGGCATTGTCACGCCCAGCGTCGGGCTGATGAATCCAAACCACTACCTGGCCGTTGCCATCTGGTATCTGTTCCAGAACCGGCCCGGCTGGCGAGCGGACGCGGCCGTGGGCAAGACGCTGGTGTCCAGTTCTATGATTGACCGCGTGGCAGCCTCCCTGGGCCGACGGTTGTGTGAGGTGCCCGTGGGCTTCAAGTGGTTCGTGGATGGCCTGGTGGACGGCTCCTTTGGCTTCGGCGGCGAAGAGAGCGCGGGCGCGTCCTTCCTGCGTCAGGATGGCGCCGTGTGGACCACCGACAAGGATGGCATCATCCTCGACCTGTTGGCGGCCGAGATCACCGCGGTGACAGGCCGCGATCCGGGCGAGCATTACCGGAACCTGACCGCGCAATTCGGCAGCCCGGTCTATGAACGCGCCGATGTCGTCGCCACGCCGGCCCAAAAGGCCGCGCTGGAACGGCTGTCGCCAGACATGGTCGCCGCGCAGGACCTGGCAGGCGAGCGGATCGTTGCCAGGCTGACCCGTGCGCCCTTCAACCAGGCGCCAATCGGCGGTTTGAAGGTGGTCACTGAGAACGGCTGGTTTGCGGCCCGGCCGTCGGGCACGGAGGACATCTACAAAATCTATGCGGAGAGCTTCCGCGGCGCGCAGCACCTCAAGCTGATCTTCAGCGAGGCGCAGGAGATCGTCGCGGCGGCGTTCAACAAGGCAGGAACAACGTCTTCGACGTGAAGGACGGGATACATATGTCTCCAATTCTCGAAGTTTATGAACTGGTCAAGCAGTACGGCAACTTCACCGCGGTGAAAGGCATTTCCTTCGCGGTCCAGGAGGGTGAGATCTTCAGCCTGCTCGGCCCCAACGGCGCAGGCAAGACCACCACCATCTCGGTGCTTTCCACCCTCTACGCACCCACCCGCGGGGATGCAGTCATCGCCGGCCATTCCGTGACCCGCAGTCCGATGGATGTGCGCCGGGCTATCGGCGTTGTGCCGCAGGAACTGGCCCTTTACGACGACCTGACCGCCCGCGAAAACTTGGTCTTCTGGGGCCAGATGTACGGCCTGGCCGGCAAGGCGCTGGCCGCTCGCGTGGACGAGGTGCTGGCGCAGATCGGCCTGACCGGGCGCGCCAAAGAGCGCGTCAAGACCTACTCCGGCGGCATGAAACGCCGCGTCAACATCGGCGTTGGCCTGCTGCACAAGCCCCGGCTGCTCTTCATGGACGAGCCGACCGTCGGTATTGACCCGCAGTCCCGCCGCGCCATCCTCGACTCGGTCAAGGAGCTGAACCGCCAGGGCATGACCATCCTCTACACCACCCACTACATGGAGGAGGCCCAGGAGCTTTCGCACCGGGTTGGCATCATGGACCACGGCGAACTGATCGCCCTGGGCAGCCAGGCCGAGCTGACCCGCCAGGTGGGCGAGAACGAGACCCTGGTCCTGCACGTCGGCGCGGACGAAGACGCCGAGGCGCTGGCGCAGTCGCTGCGCCCCATTGCAGGCGTTTTGCAGGTCAACGTCACCGATCACGAGATCGCGCTGACTACACACCAGGCGGAGGAAATCCTGGCGCCGGTGGTGACGCGCGCCAACGACCGCGGCATCAAGATTCATTCCATTGACATGCGCGAGCCGAACCTGGAAGCGGTGTTCCTCCAGCTAACCGGCCGCGGCCTGCGCGATTGACCAGGGAGCCAGATCATGAAAAAGCTCATCCTCATCGGTCTCAAAGATGTCAAACTGATCTTCCGCGACCGCGCCGCGCTCACCTTTATGCTCCTCGCGCCCTTTCTGCTGACCATCGGCCTGGGCTTCGTCACCGGCCAGATGGGTCGCAGCAGCACCAGCGGGCTGGCGGCCATCCCGGTGCTGGTCGTCAACCAGGACGACGGCCAGTTGGGCCAGGCCCTGGCAGACCTGCTCCGATCTGAAGATCTGGCCGGGCTGCTGCTGCCCACGCTGGCGGCGGATGCGACCGCAGCTCGCGGCCAGGTGGATGCGGACCAGGCGGCCGCGGCGGTCATCGTACCCGCGGGCTTCAGCGACAGCATCATTCCCCGCAGCGGTCAGACGCCGTCCGGGCAGGCGGTGAAAATCGAAGTCTATAAAAACCCCGGCCGGCCGGTGAGCGCCGGGGTGATCCAGGCCATCGTCGAAGGGTTCATCAGTCGCGTGGAGACGGGCCGCGTGGCCGGCCAGGTGATCGTCGTGCAGGCGCTGACCGCCGGTCTGATCGCGCCCGACCAGGCGCAGGATTTCGCCGTGGCCGTAGGCCAGCGCCAGACCGCAGCGTCTGCAGCCGAGCCGCTCATCCGGCTGCAGTTCTCTGCCAGCGGCGAGGAACAGCAGCCCTTCAACCCGATGGCCTACATGGCGCCGAGTATGGCGCTCCTGTTCCTCATGTTCACCGTCACCAACGGCGGCCGCTCGCTCCTGGCCGAAAAGGCGCAGGGCACGCTGGCGCGGCTGCTCATCTCGCCCACTACCGGCGCCCAGGCGCTGCTCGGCAAACTGTTCGGCGCCTATCTGACCGGCGTCTTGCAGATGCTCATCCTGATCCTCACCGGTTCGCTGTTGTTCGGCCTGCGCTGGGGCGACCCGCTGGGCCTGCTGGTGCTCATCCTGGCCGCGGTGTTCGGCGCGCTGGGCTGGGGCATGCTCATCACCGCGCTGGCGCAGACGCCGGGCCAGGTTTCCGCCGTCGGCACGGCTGTCATGCTCACCTTCGGCATCCTGGGCGGCAGCTTCGTGCAGACCAACATCATGCCATCGTGGTTCCAATGGCTCAGCAGGGTCACGCCCAACGCCTGGGGGCTGGATGGCTTCACCACCCTGGGCCTGGGCGGCACCCTGGCCGATCTGGGCCGGCCCCTGCTGGGGCTGCTGGTGATGGGCCTCGTCCTGGCCGCCGCGGCCATCGCCCTGTTCAACCGCCGCTCGCTGCTGCAAGCCTGAGGTGAGAAGCAAATGAGTTGGGAGTCGTCATGAAAATTTTGAGCATCATCTGGAAAGACACCTTGCTGCGCTTTGCGAGCAGGTCGGAACTGCTTTTTTTCCTCATCCTGCCCATCGTCTTCACTTTCATTCTGGCCGGCGGCACGGGCGCGCCGGCCGACAACCGCATCCACCTGTTGGTGGCCGACCAGGCCGGGTCGCCCCTTTCGCAGCAGATCATCGCGGAGCTGGCGAAATCGGAGTCGGTGCGGCCTGAAGTGGTGACCCTGGCGGAGGGGGAGGCCGCGTTCGCAGATCGCGCCGCCTCGGCCCTGCTGGTCATCCCGGCCAACTGCGACCTGGCCGCCCTGGAGACGGGCGAGATCGTCCTCGACCTGCGCCAACTGCCCAACAATCTCAACGGCGCGGCGGCCGGCCGCTCGGTGCAGGCCGTGCTCTACCGGCTGGGCAGCGCGGTCAGCATTGGTCGCCAGGCCGTGGCGGAGGCGGAGCGCCTGCGGCCCTTCGCAGACGAGGCCGGTCGCAGCGCCTTTTTCGACGCGGCCCTGGTCGCGGCCCAGGATCTGATGGCGCAGGCGCCGGACCGCCTCGAACCGGTCCTGGCCAGCACCGCGGACCCGGTCAAGTACGACCCGGCCGCCAACTCCTCGGCCGGGCAGTTGATCACCTGGGTCTTCATCCCGCTCATCGGCATCTCGGCCGCGTTCGCGTTCGAGCGGCAGACCGGCACCCTGCGCCGTCTGCTGACCACGCCGACCGGCAAGGGCGCCTTCCTGCTCGGCTCCATCCTGGGCAACGTCTTCTGGGCGTTGGTGCAGATGACCCTGCTGATCCTGTTCGGTGTCGTTGTCCTGCGCGTGAATTGGGCGGATCAGCCGGCCGGGCTGGCGCTGGTGATGATCGCCTCGACGCTGGCCGCGGCCGCGCTGGGCGCCATGCTCGGCGCCTTCGTCAAGACAGCCAGCCAGGCCAACGGCCTGAGCATCATGCTGGGCATGGTCATGGCCCTGTTGGGCGGGTGCTGGTATCCCATCGAGCTGTTCCCAGAAACGGTGCGCACGGCCGTCAAGGTGCTGCCCACCACCTGGGCCATGCAGGGCATGACCGATCTGCTGCTGCGTGGGCAGGGCGTGATGGGGGTGCTGCCGGAGGTGGGCGTCCTGCTCGGCTTTGCCGCCATCTTCTTCGCGGTAGGGGTGGCGCGCTTCCGGTACGAGTGAGATCAGAGAAACACCCTGAAAATCCGCCTTGACAAGACGGATTTTCAGGGTATAATGACGCCATGATTTTTCCACGACCACAATTACAGCAAGATATCACACATGCGCTGACGCGCAGCCGGGTCGTCGCGCTCATCGGACCGCGCCAATGCGGCAAGACGACCCTGGCCCGCGAGTTCGTCCCCGCGGACTCAATGAACTACTTTGACCTGGAAGACCCGATCAGCCTGGCCCGGCTCGACCAGCCCATGACCGCCTTGCAGGGTTTGACCGGATTGGTGGTGATTGACGAAATCCAACGCCGGCCCGAGCTTTTTCCACTGTTGCGCGTGCTCTGCGATCGCACGCCCCTCCCGGCGCGTTCCTGATCCTGGGCAGCGCCTCGCCCGCCATGCTGCGCCAATCATCAGAAACACTGGCCGGCCGGCTGGAGATCATCCGCATGGCCGGTTTCAGCCTGGCCGAGGTCGGCGTCGAGATGCAAATGCGCCACTGGCAGCGCGGCGGTTTCCCCCTCTCTTTCCTGGCTGCATCGGACGCTGACAGCCTGGCCTGGCGCCGGAACTTCATCCAAACCTTTCTGGAACGAGACTTGCCACAGTTGGGCGTGAGCATTTCCGCGGCCAGCATGTTTCGTTTTTGGAACATGCTGGCCCATTACCACGGCCAGGTCTGGAATGCCGCCGAAACCGCGCGCAATTTCGAGGTCAGCGAGTCCACGGTGCGGCGCTACCTCGATCTGCTCGAGGGCGCCTTCATGGTGCGCCAGCTGCGGCCCTGGTTCGTCAACCTGGGCAAGAGGCAGATCAAGTCACCCAAACTCTATTTTCGGGATACCGGCATCCTGCACCAGATGTTGGGCCTGCGCGAGGAACGTGATCTCTGGCTGCATCCCAAGAGCGGCGCCTCGTGGGAGGGCTATGTGATCGAAGAGGTCATCAAGGCGGTTGATCCGGACGAGGCCTACTTCTGGGCCACGCACTCCGGCGCAGAGCTTGATCTGCTGCTGTTCACTGGTGGCCGTCGCGTGGGCGTCGAGTGCAAGCGCATGGACGCCGCGGCTCACCCCTTCCATGCGCAGCGCGCTGACGGACCTGGCGCTCGATCACCTGATCGTCCTCTATCCCGGTGAGCGCCCCTATCCCCTGGCCGAGCGCGTCACCGTGTTGCCCCTGGCATACCTGGCGCAGGGAAGCCAGGCCCTGGACGCGGCGTTGGCTGTCCACGGTACAACATGGATCAGCCCGCCTTGACCTGCCCCCCGACCCCCCAACTTTGGGGGGAGACGCATTCCCCCAGGATTGGGGGGCAGGGGGGCACTCCGGGCGCTATCGAGACCATTCTCACTGCCTGGCTGAGCAGTTACCGCGCGGCTCTGATTGCCAGCAGCGGGGCGAAGATGCTATAATCTCCCTGGGGCGCTATCTCACCCTCAACGCGGCGCGGCAGACGGGCAGGACCACCCTCTTTCGTGAGGCGGCAGCAGAGATGGAGGCTGGTTGATCATTGACGAGTTCGACGCGGTTCAGGAGGAGGTGCAATGATGCTCAAACTGTTGCCCATCGGCATCCAGAGCTTTCGCAAGCTGATCGAAGGCGGCTATCTGTATGTGGACAAGACGCGCTGGATCTACGAGCTGATCCGCAACCCCTCGGGCGTCTATTTCCTGGCGCGGCCGCGACGCTTCGGCAAGAGCCTGCTGATCTCGACCCTGGAGGAGATCTTCCGCGGCAACCGACCGCTCTTCCGCGGGCTGTGGCTCGACGACCAGCCCTACGACTGGCAGCCCTTCCCGGTCATCCGCATGGATCTCAGCCTCTATCGCGCCGAGAACGCTGAGCACCTCAAGCTCGTGCTGGCCGAGATGCTGGGCGAGTTGGGGGAACGGGCCGGCATCGCGCTGGGGCCGGGCGACCACCTCAAGCGCTTGCGCGAGCTGGTCGGGGCTGGCGGGCGACGGCCGCGTCGTGATCCTGGTAGACGAGTACGACAAGCCGCTGCTCGATCACCTGGACGACCTGGCCGAGGCGCGCCGCGTGCGCGAAGTGTTGCGCGGCTTCTATGGCGTCATCAAGGGCATGGACGCCCACATTCGCTTCGTTATGTTGACCGGTGTGAGTAAATTCAGCAAGGTCGGCGTCTTTTCGGGATTGAACAACCTGGAGGACATCAGCCTGGACACTCGTTTTGCGACCTTGCTCGGCGTGACCGAGGCGGAACTGCTCGACCATGCGACCGGCTATCTGGCGCAAATGGCCGATCAGGAACAGGTTGCCTTCGATGCGCTGCTGGCGCAGGTGCGCAACTGGTACAACGGTTTCTGCTTTGCGGCCGATTGCCAATCGGTCTACAACCCCTTCTCCTTGTGGCTCATGCTCAGCCAGAAGCGATTCGGCAATTTCTGGTTCGACACGGGCACGCCGACCTTCCTGATCAAGTTGATCGAGCAGCGCGGCTACGACGTGCGCGAGCTGGGCAACCGCGACTCAAGCGACCTGGCCTTCAGCGCCTACGATCTGGACGAGCTGCCGATCGTGCCGCTGCTCTACCAGACCGGCTACCTGACCATCAAGCGCTACGATCCGACCAGCCGCCTCTATCGCCTGGGCTACCCCAATTACGAAGTCGAGCACGCCTTCCTGACCTACCTGCTGGCTGCGTTCACACCATCTGACATCGGCGCGGCTTAGCGGAGTTGTGGCGGCTGCGTGAGGCGCTGCAGGCGGCCGATTTCGATCAGGCCTTCGCCATCCTGCGCGCCTTCTTCGCCAGCATCCCCTATGACATCCAGATGCCCCAGGAGCGCTATTACCAGACCGTCTTTTACCTGGTGTTCCGCCTGTTGGGGCTGCAAACCGGCGTGGAGGTTGCGCTCCAGTCAGGGGTCAGGCCGGCACGCGATCGTCGAGCTGGCCGAAGGGGTGTTCATCTTCGAGTTCAAGCTGGAAGGAACCCCGGCCGACGCGCTGGCCCAAATCCGGCGGCAAGGCTACGCCGAGCCGTACCTGGGCAGCCTCAAGCCGGTCTACCTGATCGGCGTGCGCTTCGACCTGGCTCAGCGCACCATCGCAGGATGGGAAATGGCGCGCAACTGAACAGGTGTCGGTGATCGTCCCCGTCTACAACGACGAGCGCTTCCTGACCGGGGCGATCCAGTGTGATCCCTTCGGCCAGCAGGCTGATCATCAATCGTATCGGCCTGCTGCTCAAGCAGGCGGTGCGTGATGACCTGACCCCCGCGCCGCCGCCTTCGACGCCCGCAGCGCACGCAGTGTGACCCACGGGTTGGGCTGCTTTTTGGCCCCGAAGTCGGTCCAGGTCTTGCCGGCGTAGTCGTACTCCAACGGCCAGCGCCCCGCGGCATCCTGCTTCGAGTGGATCACATCGAACGCGTGGGCCAGGCGCGGTCGTGACCGTAACCCAATGCGACCAGCGCTTCGACGTTTTGCAGCAGATCGGTGACGTAAAAACGGGAAAAGCCGAACTTCCACCAGTTGCTGCTGGGCTTCTCGGCCCAGCCATTGGGGTATCCGGCCAGGGCGGGGTCTGTGCCCAGCGAAGGCGATCCCGCGGCCGATGGCCCGTTCCATGGCGGTGTTCGCCTGGCGGCCGGCCAGCGCCCCAGGGCCAGCATCACCTTGACCGCGCCCCAGGCGCACGGCAGCTTGTTGTTCGACCCGCAGGCGAAGTCCGGCCCGCATTTGCCCGCGTAGTAGCGGACCGGCGCATTCTTCTCCTCCAGCGGTGCGATCCCCTCGCCGGTGACGCTGCGCGCCAGCCAGTCGAAGGCGGCTTCCAGCCGCGAATCGGCGCAGCCCAGCTCCAGCAGCGCCCAACAGAGGTTGCCCTGCAGGCAATCGGCCGTGCCGGAGGGCGCGCCGTTGACCGAGAACTGACCGCCGGGCGTCAGCGCGTGATCCAGCAGGTAGGCGCAGGCCCGGCCGATGCGCTCATCTTCACTGCTCGCAGCGCCCAACTGCGCCAGCAAGATGACTGCCCAGACGGGCCGCGATACTTGGGATAGTAACCGGGGTAGGCTCGGCCCAAAAGCCGGGCCGCGTCCATCTGTGCGAGGACGGCGGCAATCGGCCCTGGCGCGGTGTGCGGCGCGGCGCCTCCGCCAACTGCGGGTCATCGGCCGACCGATCGAGCAGGTCACGCAGCGCCAGGTAGCGCACGCCCGGCCCATTCTCGGCCAGCAGCCAGGGGAGCGGATCAGCTTTCAGAAGAGTTTTCCCGGTCATGGATTGCCTCCGAAGACATCGAATCAAAGCTCCATTCTCGTTGAGTCAACCTATCACGAATTGTAGCACAAGGGTTCACGTTACACCATCCGTGGGTTCAGTAATTCAATTGACCTTTTCTTGACCTGTTCACCCTCTTTCTTGTCTCCTCTTTGACGCGCTCCTGAGTACACTGTTGTCATCTCCGACAAATCCCAGGATTTCTTTTCATGCTAAACAACCAACGACTTGATTCGAGTAAGGGCTACACCGTCATCGAGCGCACAGAAGCGCCCATCGCCCCGCAAAAGTCCATCTGGGTACGGCTCATCGGCCAACCCCTGCGTAGCATTGACCTGCCGCATCAGACGGTCGGCAAGCTCGTGGGCCTGGCGGTGTTCGCCTCCGACGCGCTTTCGTCCACCGCGTATGCCACCCAGGAAATCCTGATCATCCTGGCGGCGGCCGGCACGCTGGCGCTCGGTTACGTCTTTCCCATCGCCATCGCCATCACCGCCCTGCTGGTAATCGTCACTGTGTCCTACGAGCAGACGATTCACGCGTACCCCGGCGGCGGCGGCGCCTACATCGTGGCGCGCGATAACCTGGGCGAATTACCCGCGCAGACCGCCGGCGCGGCCCTCCTCACCGACTACGTTTTGACCGTGGCGGTGTCCGTCTCATCTGGCGTCGCGCAAATTGCCTCTGCGTTTCCAGATCTGTTTCCCTATCGCGTACCGCTCGCAGTGGCCCTGGTCGCTGTTGTCATGTTGATCAATCTACGCGGGGTCAAGGAATCCGGCGCGACCTTCGCCTTGCCCACCTACTTCTTCATCGTGATGATGTTTGCCACGGTTGGCGTTGGCCTGTTCCGCGCCCTCTCTGGGACGCTGGGAACCGTGAGCAATCCCCCCCATGCGGTGCTGGAAACCGGTTTGGGCGTCGTGACCCCCTTCCTGCTCCTGCATGCCTTCTCCAGCGGCACGGCCGCGCTGACCGGCATCGAGGCGATCTCCAATGGCATCACGGCCTTCCGCGAGCCGCGCAGCCGCAACGCCGGCATCACCTTGATCTGGATGGCGGCCATCCTAGCCACGTTGTTCCTCGCCATCAGCTTCCTCTCGCGCGTCATGGCCGCCGTGCCCTCCGAGGAGGAGAGACAGTCATCTCGCAGCTGGCCCGGACCGTGTTCAATGGACAAGGCCCTCTCTACCTGGGCCTCATCGCCGCCACCACCCTGATCCTGGTCCTGGCCGCCAACACATCGTTTGCCGACTTCCCGCGGTTGGCTGCCCTTCACGCCGGCGACGGCTTCCTGCCCCGTCAGCTCACCTTGCGAGGCAGTCGGTTGGTTTACTCGTATGGCATCGTGGCCCTTGCACTGGTTGCGAGTCTGCTCATCATTGCGTTCAACGCCAGCGTCACCGCCCTGATCCCGCTCTACGCGATCGGCGTCTTCCTCTCCTTCACGCTGTCGCAGGTTGGCATGGCCCGGCGGTGGTGGAAAGCCGGCCATTTGTCTCCCGGTCAGGAGGTGAACGAGCCGGGGTCCGTGCTGCGCTACCAACCGGGCTGGCAGGTCAAGATGGTGATCAATGCCTTCGGCGCCTTTTGCACCGCCGTCGTCGTCATCGTCTTCGCCGTCACCAAATTCAGGGATGGCGCCTGGATCGTCATCTTCCTGACGCCCACCCTGGTCTTCATCTTTTTCCGCATCCATGCGCACTACAAGCGCCTGGCGAAGCAGCTTTCGCTGGAAAACTACCAACCGCGCGTGCCTTCGTTTCGTCACCGCGTCATCCTTCCCATCGGCGGTGTCCACCAGGGGACCCTTGAAGCGCTGCACTATGCCCGCATGCTGTCCCATGATTTGACCGCCGTCCATGTCTCCGTGGAGCCGACCGAAACCGAGCGCATCAAGGACAAATGGGCGACCTGGGGTGAAGGAATCCGCCTGGTGGTTCTCGATTCACCCTACCGCGTCATGTACGAACCGCTGCTCGCTTACATCGAAGAAGTGGCCAGCCGGCGCCAGCAGAACGAACGCATCACGATCGTCGTACCCCAGTTCGTACCGAAGCACTGGTGGCATAACCTGCTGCACATGCAGACTGCGACTTTCCTGCGATTTGCGCTGCTGTTCAAGAAGAACATCGTAGTGACCGACGTACCCTACCAGGTCGAGTAGCATAAGCCGCGCTGGGTGTGAATGGATGGTTGGGGTACATCATGGAGGTGTCTCGGTGAGCGATCTCGCGTTCGTGGGCCTTGCACTGGCTTTCTTCGCCGCCAGTTGGGCTTTCGTGTGGATGTGCGAATGGCTGAAGGGAGGTGACGCATGAGCCTGATGGTTGTGGCTGTCGGTCTGATCACGCTGTCGCTGTTGGTCTATCTGTTCGTGGCTCTGTTGAAACCGGAGAAATTCGGATGAGTACTTTGGATTGGCTCTTACCTGTTGTCTATCTGGTTGTCCTGCTGCTGCTCGTCAAGCCGCTGGGCGGGTTCATGGCGCGCGTGTATGGCGGTCAGCGGACGTTTCTTCACCCCGTGCTGGCGCCCGTCGAGCGCATCTCCTATCGCGCCGCGGCGGTGAACCCCGATGCCGAGATGACCTGGAAGACGTATGCCGTGGCGATGCTGGTCTTCAACCTGCTGGGTCTTCTGGTTGTCTATCTGCTGCAACGGCTCCAGGGTATCCTGCCGTTCAACCCGCAGGGGACTCGCGGCGGTGTCGCCCGATTCATCCTTCAACACCGCGGTCAGCTTTGCTACCAACACCAACTGGCAGGGCTACGGCGGCGAAACGACGATGAGCTACCTCACGCAGATGCTGGCGCTGACCGTGCAGAATTTCGTCTCCGCGGCGACGGGCATGGCCGTGCTGATTGCTTTGGCTCGCGGGATTGCCCGTCATACGGCGCAGACGATCGGCAATTTCTGGGTTGATCTGACGCGTTCGACCCTCTACATCCTGCTGCCGCTCTCGATCCTGCTCGCCCTGGTGCTCGTTTCGCAGGGCGTGGTGCAAACCTTCAATCCCTATCAAAATGTGGCCTTGTTGCAGCCCGCGATAGACGCCAATGGCAATATGGTGACGGAACAGGTGCTCGCCGTCGGCCCGGCGGCTTCACAGATCGCCATCAAGCAACTGGGCACCAACGGCGGCGGCTTCTTCAACGTCAACTCGGCGCACCCGTTCGAGAATCCCACACCGCTGTCCAACTTCCTGGAGATGCTTGCCATCCTGCTGATTCCGGCGGCGCTGTGCTACACCTTCGGCAAGATGGTGGGCGACACGCGCCAGGGCTGGGCTGTGCTGGCTGCCATGACGATCATCTTTGTCGTGCTGGTCGCGGTAGCTGTCTGGGCGGAACAGAGCGGCAACCCGGCGCTCGCTGCCTTGGGCGTTGACCAGGTGCAAAGTGCTGCCAACCCCGGCGGCAACATGGAAGGCAAGGAGGTGCGTTTCGGTGCTGCCAGTTCTGCGCTTTGGGCGACGGCCACAACAGCCGCGTCGAACGGCGCGGTCAACGCGATGCACGACTCCTTCATGCCGTTGGGCGGTCTTGTGGCGATGTGGCTGATGCAGTTAGGTGAGATCATCTATGGCGGCGTCGGCTCCGGGTTGTACGGAATGCTGGCGTTCGTCATCGTCGCGGTGTTCGTCGCCGGGTTGATGGTCGGCCGCACGCCGGAATACCTCGGCAAGAAAATTGAAGCCTACGAAATGAAAATGGCTTCGCTCATCCTCCTGATTCCGATCCTCGCGGCGAAGATAGGCACCGCAGTGGCAGTTCTGGCTCCTGGCGGCATTGCCACCATCTTCAACCCTGGGGCGCATGGTTTCAGCGAGGTGCTCTATGCCTTTTCGTCGGCGGCCGGTAATAACGGCAGCGCCTTCGCCGGCTTAGGCGCGAACACGCCGTTCTACAACACGGCGCTCGGCATCGTCATGCTGATCTCACGCTACTGGCTGGCGATCCCAGCCCTGGCGATTGCCGGCTCGCTCGTGAGCAAGAAGAAAGTTCCCGCGGGCGCGGGGACGTTGCCCACGCACACGCCGCTCTTCATCGCGTGGCTGATTGGCGTCATCGTGATCGTCGGCGCGCTTAGCTTCATCCCGGCGCTAGGACTTGGGCCGATTGTCGAGCATCTCATGGTCTTTGGCCGCTAGTAAGATAGGTATTGCAATGACTACCCAACTCAAGAAACAGACTCCCATGCGGCGTGAGCTGTACCAACGCGCCATCCTGGAGTCGTTTGTCAAACTGAATCCGCGCTTGATGGTGCGCAATCCCGTCATGTTCGTGGTGGAAGTGGGCAGCGTACTCACCACGCTCCTCTGGATACAGGCTCTGTTCGGCCGCGGGGAAGCGCCCGCAGCCTTCATCGGCGCCGTCGCGATCTGGCTGTGGTTCACCGTGCTGTTTGCCAACTTCGCTGAAGCCGTGGCCGAAGGGCGTGGCAAGGCCCAGGCCGAAGCGCTGCGCCGCACACGACATGAGACTCAGGCCAGGAAGCTGTCGCAGCCTGTTGATGCGATCCTCCGTGAGCTGCGGGCGGCCACGAACGGCGCGCTTGCGGAGCGTCCTTCCTATAAATGTGAATCTGTTTCCTCGGCCGCGCTGCACCGTGGCGATGGCGTCCTGGTCGAGGCCGGCGACACCGTCCCGGCCGACGGCGAGGTGATCGCCGGCATTGCGTCGGTGGACGAGAGCGCGATCACCGGTGAGAGCGCGCCCGTGATCCGTGAGGCCGGCGGCGACCGCAGCGCCGTCACGGGTGGGACGCGTCTGCTCTCAGACTGGCTCCTGGTGCGCGTCAGCGCTGACCCCGGCGAGGGCTTCCTCGACCGCATGATCAGCCTGGTGGAGGGCGCGAAGCGCCAGAAGACGCCGAACGAGATCGCCCTGAACATCCTGCTGGCCGGTTTCACGATCATCTTCCTGGTCGTGTGCGCAACCCTGCTGCCCTATTCGGTGTACAGCGTCGCGGCGGCCGGTCAGGGCACGCCGGTCACGATCACCGTGCTGATTGCCCTGCTGGTCTGCCTCATCCCGACTACCATCGGCGGCCTGCTCTCGGCCATCGGCATCGCCGGCATGGACCGCTTGATCCAGCGCAACGTGATTGCCATGTCGGGCCGCGCCGTGGAAGCAGCCGGCGATGTGGACGTGCTGCTGCTGGACAAAACGGGCACGATCACGCTCGGCAACCGCCAGGCGGTGGCGTTCATCCCGGTGAATCACACCGATCCGCGCGCCCTCGCCGAAGCGGCGCAGCTTTCCTCGCTGGCTGACGAGACGCCGGAGGGCCGCAGTATCGTCGTGCTGGCGAAGGAACAGTACGGCCTGCGCGGCCGCACCGTCGGCGCGGGACCCGAGGCGCCTGAGGGTATGCACTTCATCCCCTTCACGGCGCAGACGCGCATGAGCGGCGTGGATCTGGATGGGACACACATTCGCAAGGGCGCGCCCGACGCCATGTTGACATACATCCTGGGTTTCGATCGGCCGGTGCCGCCCGACCTGAGACCCGCCGTGGACGAGATTGCACGCACTGGCGGCACGCCGCTCGTGGTGGCCCGCAATGGCGAGGCGTTGGGTGTCATCCACCTGAAGGACATCGTCAAGGGCGGTATGAAGGAACGTTTCGCGCAACTACGGCGAATCGGTATCAAGACGATCATGATCACCGGCGACAACCCGCTGACGGCCGCCGCCATTGCCGCGGAAGCGGGCGTGGATGACTTCTTGGCGCAGGCGACGCCCGAAGCGAAACTCAAGCTGATACGCGAGTACCAGGCCGGCGGCCGGCTGGTGGCGATGACCGGCGACGGCACGAACGACGCGCCCGCGCTGGCCCAGGCCGACGTGGCGGTGGCGATGAATACCGGCACGCAGCCGGCGCGCGAGGCTGCCAACATGGTGGATCTGGACAGCAACCCGACCAAGCTGATCGAGATCGTGGAGATCGGCAAGCAGTTACTGATGACGCGCGGCGCGCTCACCACGTTCAGCATCGCCAACGACGTCTCCAAGTACTTCGCCATCATCCCGGCCGCGTTCGCTTCGACCTACCCGGCGCTGGCCGCGCTCAACTTCATGCGCCTTACGTCCCCGACCAGCGCCATCCTGTCGGCGGTGATCTTCAACGCCCTGATCATCATCGCGTTGATCCCGCTGGCGCTGCGCGGCGTGGCCTATCGGCCGGCGCCGGCCGCGCAACTGCTGCGCGACAACCTGTTGATTTACGGCGTGGGCGGGCTGGTTGCGCCGTTCGTCGGTATCAAGCTGATAGACATGTTTTTGGCATTTCTGAGGTTAGCATAGTAGAGACGTTGCATGCAACGTTTCTACTATGGCGCATTTGGCGCATCATGGAAGAGGTCCACAATGATGAAAACCCTGTTTCGGCCGGCGGCTGTGCTGCTGGCCTTGTGTACTCTCCTGACCGGCATCGTCTACCCGCTTGCGGTGACCGGCCTGGCCCAGGTGATATTCCCGTCTCAGGCCGACGGCAGCCTCATCTGGCAAGATGGTCGGATCGTCGGTTCGGCGCAGATCGGCCAGTCGTTCGATGATCCCAGGTATTTCTGGGGCCGCCCATCGGCAACGGCGCCGTTTCCCTACAACGCGGCGGCGTCATCCGGCTCCAACCTCGGGCCGAGCAATCCCATGCTGTTGGAAGCCGTTCACGCGCGCATCGCCGCGCTGCGTGCTGCCGACCCAGGCAACATCCAGGCGGTTCCGGGCGATCTGGTGACCGCCTCCGCCAGCGGCCTCGATCCGCACATCAGCGTCGCGGCGGCGCTCTACCAGGCGCCGCGCGTGGCGCGGACGCGTGGCCTCACCGCCGAAGCTGTCGTGCAACTTGTGGCGCAGCACACCGAAGACCGCCAGTTGGGATTCCTGGGTGAGCCGCGCATCAACGTGCTGAAGTTGAACCTGGCGCTGGATGGGGTAGAATAGGCCCCAGACGTATCTTCTCGATAATCCGGGGTAGGGGCATGGCCTTGCGCCTGCCCGCGTGGGCGACCGCAAGGGTGCGCCCCTACAAATTGAGAAGATACCCCCAGACGATCAATCCGAGGCGAGAGACGGACGCCATCGTCAATCGCCCGCAGAGGACACCTGTGTCTGAAGAACACGTCCGCCCCAACCCTGACGATCTCCTGGCCCACGTACAGGCGGAGGAGGCGCGCCAGGCGCGCGGCAAGTTGAAGGTCTTTCTGGGCTACGCGGCCGGTGTCGGCAAGACATACGCCATGCTGGAAGCTGCGCACCAGCGTCTTGCCCAAGGCATAGATGTCGTGATCGGCTGCGTGGAGACCCACAACCGGCCGGAAACCGAGGCGCTGGTTGCCCGGCTCGAGGTCATCCCGCGGCTACAGGTTGCCTATCGCGGAGCCACACTACCCGAGATGGACGTGGAGGCTGTGTTGGCGCGGCGGCCCCAACTCGCGTTGGTGGACGAGTTGGCGCACACCAACGCGCCCGGCTCGAGCCATCCCAAACGTTACTTCGACATCCAGGACCTGCTGGCAGCCGGCATTGACGTTCATACCACGCTGAATGTCCAGCACCTGGAGAGCCTGAATGATGTGGTGGCGCAGATCACCGGCATTACGGTACGCGAAAAGGTGCCAGACAGCATCCTGGACGCGGCCAGCGAGATCGAGGTGGTAGACCTGCCGCCGCCGGAGCTTTTGCAGCGCCTGCAAGAGGGAAAAGTTTACGTACCCGAACAGGCCGCACGCGCGATCCAGCAGTTCTTTCGGATGGGCAACCTGACAGCCTTGCGCGAGCTGACCCTGCGCCGCACCGCGGCCCGAGTAGATGAGCAGATGCGCGCGTACATGCAGACCCGCGCGATCTCCGGCCCCTGGCCAGCGGGCGAACGGTTGCTGGTTTGTGTCAGTTCGCACCCCTTGGGCGAGCGGTTGGTGCGCGCCGCGCGGCGCCTGGCCGACGAATTGAAGGCCGAGTGGTTCGCTGTTCACGTGGAGACGCCGGGCAACGCACGCCAGCCGCAAACACGCGCAGAGCAGGTCACGCGCATCCTCCAGTTGACCGAAGAACTCGGCGGCAAGGCGTTCACCGTGCCAGGCCAGGACGTCGCAAATGCCATCCTGGATTATGCGCGGCGACACAACGTCACCAAAATCATCGTAGGCAAACCATTGCGCCCGCGCTGGATCGAGTACCTGCGTGGTTCCATCGTGGATCGCCTGATCGCGCAGAGCGGCAACATAGATATCTATATCATCAGCTCAGAAGTCGAGAACAAACCTTCGGCTGCATCTGCACCGTGGCGGCCGCATCGCCCCTGGCAGTGCTACGCGTGGAGCGCCGCGCTTGTCGGCGCGGTTACGCTGCTCGGCATACCGATCCATCGCGTGATTTCGCCGGTCAACCTGGTCATGCTCTACCTGGCTGCGGTGGTTATCGCTGCCATCTACCTGGGCCGCGGGCCGGCAATCCTGGCATCAGTGTTGGGGGTGTTGACGTTCGATTTCTTCCTGATCGAACCGCGGCTCACCCTGACCGTGGCCGATACGGAGTATATCTTCACCTTCATCGGACTGTTCGTCGTCGGCCTGGTCATCAGCTCGCTGGCGGCCCGCTCACGCGAGCAGGCCGAAGCGGCGCAGCGCCGCGAGCTGCAGGCCGTCGCGCTCTACGAACTCAGCCGTGATCTGGCTGCGGCCGGTGGGTTGGATGACATCCTGCAGGCGGTCATCCGCCACGTCGGTGAGACGTTCGGTCGCGAGGGCGTCATTCTGCTGCCCGTGGGTGATTCACTGCAGCCGCGCGCGTTCAGCCCAGGCCTGACGCTGAAAGAGAACGCGCTGACTGTCGCTTTATGGGCGTTCAAGCACGGACAACCGGCCGGCCGCGGGACCGATACCCTCCCGGCCGCCGAACTGCGTTGTATGCCCCTCAAGACCGTGCGTGGTGTGGTGGGTGTCTTGGGCGTGAAACCAACCGATCCAGGCTCATCCCTGGCGCCAGAGCAGCGGCGTTTGCTCGAAGCCTTTGCCAGCCAATCTGCCCTGGCCATCGAACGCGCCGAGCTGGCCGAACAAGCGCGGCAGGCCCGACTCTTGCGTGCTACCGAGGAGCTTCAGCAGGCCCTGTTGAACTCGATCTCGCACGATTTGCGCACACCGATGGTGTCCATCACCGGCGCTCTTACCAGCCTGGAGGAGGACGGCGCCAGGCTCGATGAGGCGACGCGGCACAGCCTGACGGTCATGGCGCGCGAGGAGGCCGAGCGCCTGAATCGCCTGGTGGGCAATTTGCTGGACATGACCCGGATCGAGGCCGGCGCGCTGAAAGCGGTGGAGGAGCCTTGCGACGTTCAAGAGGTGATCAGCGCCACCCTCGAGCGGCTGCAGGGAAGGCTGGCGAATCGGCCGGTGATCGTGGATGCGCCCCCGGTGCTGGCGCCGATGGATTTCGTCCTGATGGTCCAGGTGTTGGGCAACTTGCTGGACAATGCACTCAAATACTCGCCCGACAACACGCCCATCGAAGTGACGGTTCGTTCGACCGGCGGCGCGCTGGAGATCGCGGTCGCCGATCGCGGCGTTGGCGTGCCGCCAGAAGACCTGGAGCGAATCTTCGACAAGTTCTACCGCGTCCATCGCCCAGGGGAAGTAAGCGGCACGGGCCTGGGCCTGGCGATTTGCAAGGGCATCGTCGAGGCGCACCGCGGCCGTATCTGGGCGCAGAATCGGCCGGGCGGTGGAACGATCATCACCATGGCGCTGCCTTGCGAACAGAGCAGCAGCGGCAAGGGCAGTGGGAATGACGTTGGGAAGGAGGAATGAGGCAGAATGAGCGACGGTGGACCGCGCGTGTTGGTAGTGGATGACGAGCAGGCTATTCGCCGCTTTCTACGCGTTTCTCTGTCTGCGCACGACTACGTCGTCCTGGAAGCGTCCAACGGCCGCGAGGCCTTGTTGGCCGTGGCCGCGCACCATCCCGACCTGGTGATTCTCGACCTGGGCTTGCCCGACCTGGACGGCATCGAAGTCACGCAGCGGCTGCGCGAATGGACACAGACTCCCATCATCATCCTGACGGTGCAGGAGCAGGAAGCCGCCAAGATCGAGGCGCTGGATGCCGGGGCTGACGACTACGTCACCAAGCCGTTCGGTATGGGCGAACTGTTGGCGCGTATGCGGGCGGCGCTGCGTCGTGGAACGGCGCCGACAGGAGAACCGGTATTTACCGTTGGGCAACTGACCGTTGACTTGGGCCGACGGTTGGTCACTGTGGCCGGCGGCGAGGTGCAGTTGACTCCAAAGGAGTATGAGCTGCTGCGCATGTTGGTGACGCATGCGGGGAAGGTTCTGACGCATCGCCAACTGCTGCGCCAGGTGTGGGGGGTGGCCTATCAGACCGAGACGCATCTGCTGCGCGTGAACATGAGCAACCTGCGGCACAAGCTGGAACCGGATGCTGCCCGGCCAAATTACATCCTCACCGAACCGGGCGTGGGCTATCGGCTGCGTGCGAATGAGTGAAGTAGGCGTTTTCTTTTCATGAAACCTTCATCTTATTCTCATTCCTGATGCTTGACAGGAAGTGGGGTTTGTGTCTATAATCTGGCTACTATGGTGAAACGGACGCGCAGGCTGTCACTGCTTCTGCCCCTGAGCATTGCCTGGCTGCTGGCCCTGTGGCTGAGCGGCCCGGCTGTTTCGCGTCCAGCGCTGGCCGCGGCCGGCACCCCCACACCGAGGTCGGGGACATGGGGCGAGCGCCTGCGTGGCATCAAAGTCACGCCAACGCCCGCCGTCGCGGCGGCGGATGAAACGGACGGCCACTCGGTGATTTCTACCGCGACCTTCACCTACGTGGTGCAGTTGCACGACACGCCCTGGAGCCTGGCGGTGGAATTCGGCCGCAATATCGAAAGCCTGGCCTGCGCCACCGCGCCCTATGCGCCGGACCCCTACAACTTTCGCGCCGGGCAGACCATCACCATCCCCGCGCTCAACACCATCTGCCACGAGGTCACAATGGGGGAGACCATTGACCATGTGGCGACCCTCTACGGCGTGACGGCCGACAGCATCGTGGAGATCACCTGGAACGCGCTGCGCCAGCCGCCCCACCTGCTGATGACAGGCCAGCATCTGCTGGTGTATCAGCGCGAGGGGGTGGAGCAGCCGCTGATTGCCCTGCCGCGGCGCAGTCTGCCGCGCTGGGACCTGTCCGCGCTGCCGTTCGATCCGGCCCATCCCCCGGATGGCACGCACGTCACGCCCGATGGCTTTTACTGGCAAGGCGTGTGGCCCTACGGCGATGGCAACTTCGCCTGGCCGCTGACCGGCGCCCGCATGACACAAGGTTTCGATCAGGCGCGCCACCGCGCCCTTGACCTGGCTGTGGCAGCCGGTACTGAGGTCACCGCGGCCGACAATGGCACCGTGGTGTTGGCCGGTTGGAACAGCCAGGGTTACGGCTACCGCGTGGTCATTGATCACAACAATGACTATGTCACCCTCTATGCTCACCTCAGCAATTACTACGTGCAGCCCGGCGATGTGGTGGAGAAAGGCGCGGTCATCGGCGCGGTCGGCTCCACCGGCAACTCCACCGGCCCGCATCTCCACTTCGAACTACGCGACTTTGGCCGCCTCGTAGACCCGGCGCGCTCCTGTCCCAGATAATCAGGAAGGCACGAGGCCCGGGGCGCCAAGTCCAAGTCAGGCGCAAACCGTAGGTCACGTCTCTGGCGTGACAACGCCGTCGGCCGCGGAGCTTGCTTCTCTCGTCCAACATCGTCCGGCCAGGAGACCGGACCTACAGGAACGCCTCTCGCGTCGTTTCGGCGGAACGAAAGCAGACGGCGCCTTACGGCTCCAGGATCAACTTTCGTTCCAATACCTCTTCCACCTGGGCGCGGCTCCAACTCAGCGGGTGATATTCGCCTTCGCGCCACGGTTCGATCTGGTCGCTGTAGTGCCGGTTGCCGGGTTGACCCGACTGGCCGACGTTGAGTACGCTCAGACTCTGATCGAAATTGTCGAGATCAATGATCTGCCGGTAGGCCGAAGCCACGGTGACGAAGCCGAGGGGCATCTTGAGCGGGAACGCGCTCTGGGCCACGGTGGCGCCATCGCCATCCACGGCAACCGGTCCGCGGCTGAAGAGCCAGCCCAGGCGCGTCTCGCCCAGCGGATGGCGGAAGACGGCCTGATGCAGGCGTCCCCACTGCCAGCGCCGCGGATTGTCGCCCACCGTCTCCAGCAGGGTTTTGACCGCCTGCGTCAGGGTTTCCTGCAACAGCTCATCGCGGGTGCGGGGATGGGCGCCATTCGCAAACCAATAGGCGTCCGGCTGTTCGAGCAGTTGCAGCAGACGGTGGCTGGCGCGGCCCAGGAAGGGGGTCAGCGGGAAGAGCGCACTGTGCGCCTGCCCCAGGTAGGCCGCGAACGCGGGGCCGAGTTTGTCGCCAAAGACTTTTTGCAGCAGATAGACGTGACAGAGGGCAAAGATGGCGGCGCCGGCGCTGTCGCGATCGGCGCGGTAGTTCCATTCGACCAACAGGCGCAGCGCGGTGCGTTCCCACGGGTCGTCCGGGTTGAGCACGCTGAAGTAAGACACCATCTGCTGCGCGGGCAGCGAGAGCACGTCATTTTGCAGCACCTCGAAGTCGCGACGCGTGTGGCGCGGTTTGCTGCGCAAGACATCGGCAATGCGTCGGGCGCGAAAACCATCGGCCCATTCCAGCGTCAGGAAAAAGGGGTAGTCGTCCCCCACCAGCTTCTGATTGGCGCTGACCACGTATCCTGACGCCGGGTTGAGCGCCTGCGGCAGCGCATCGGCCGCCACCCAGCCGCTCCATTCGTGCGTGCCGGTCCAGCCTGGCGCGGGCGCCAGGCCCAAACCCTGGCTGCGCGCCGGAACCAGGCCCACCAGCAGCGAGGCGATGGCGCCCTCGCGGTCGGCGTAAACCACGTTTTGCGCCGGCGTGGCCCATTGCTGCGCCGCGGCCTGGAATTCGGCCCGGGTCTGCGCCCGGTTCATGCCCAGCAGCGCATGCACAAACCCGCCCGCCTCATGCCCGCTCCAGCGCAGGGCCAGCGGAGGATAATCGCCCTCCGCGCCTGGCAGCAACCCATTGAGCAGCGGCCCGTGGCGGGTGCTGATGATCTCCAGCCTCTCCGGCTGCGCCTGCCCGCGCACGCGGATCGTTTCGATCAATACCTGCGCCTCTTCCCAACCCTCCTGGAAGCGAAACAGGCGGGGATCGGTCGGGTGGCGCTGTTCCACGAACAGGTCTTGCGTGTCCACCGGCGCGTTGGTCAGCCCCCAGGCCAGGGCGGCGTTGTGCCCGTGCAGGATGCCCGGCAGGCCGGGCAGGCTGGCGCCCGTCACGCGCAGGCCGTCGGCCGCGGTGACCTCCAGATGATTTTCGTAGAGGGGACAGGGCATCTGCACCGCCAGGTGAGGGTCGCTGGCCAGTAACGGTTTGCCGGAGGCCGCGCGCCTGCCATCCACCGCCCAGGCATTGCTGCCCGCGCCAGGCTGACCACCGGCCCCGAACCAGGCGCGCATCTGATCGTACTGGCCGAGCAAGAGGCCGGCCACTTGCTGCAAGCCTTCGACGCCGGGCACGGTGAGGGGGACGCCGGGCGCATGCTCCGGCTCCAGGTCCGCGGTGCGCTCTGGCCCCAGGCGAGCCAGCAGGGTTGTGCGCAGCAGTTCGCTCTCCCAGTTGCCGCTCAGGCTCCAGGCGAAGACGCGGGCGCAGGCCAGGCAATCGAGCGGCGTCCACGGCTCGGGGCTGAAGCGCAGCAGGGTGAACTCGGCCGGCGGCCGCGGGCCGAGGCGGGCGATGATGGCGTTGACGCCATCCGCGTAGCGCTGCAGCGCGGCCAGCGGCCGCGGCGGCAGCGCGGCCAGCTCACGGGCGGCGCTGCGCTGCAGGCCCACCGTGCGGCTGAGGCGATCTGCTTCCAGGCCCTGGCTGCCGAACAGTTCGGCCAGGCGCCCCTGGGCCACGCGCCGGCTCAGCTCCATCTGCCACAGGCGGTCCTGGGCATGAATCACGCCCTGGGCAAACCACAGATCGGCCTCGCTGCCGGCGTAGACGTGCGGGATGCCCCAGCGATCGCGCAGCACTTCCACCGTGGCCTGCAGGCCGGGCAGGCGCAGGCTGCCCTGGTGCTGCGCCAGGGGACGCAGCACCACCCAGGCGTAGACGATGACCAGGCCCAGGGCCAGGAGGCCGGCGATGATGAGCAAAATGAGTGTGATGAGGATGGCCGTAATCATGAAGAATCCGTTCGTGGGGGCCACGCGTGCGCCGCCCTTGTGAGATCGAGCTAGAGCTGGCTGGCGACGGCCTGCAGATTGGCCACGCGCTGGGCAAAGGCACGCGACTCCGCGTACCAGCGTTGGATGTACTGGAACAGATCGGGGTCAATGAAAATCTCGAGCTGCGACACGCCCTCTTGCGTCCAATAGCGCTCGATGGCTGCGTCAAGCGCGGTCGCATCGGCCGCCAGTTGGTTCAGCAGGGTCTTCAGGTCGCCCTGCGCGGGTAAACTCATGTGGATCTCCTCTGTGGTGGGCTGGCGGGGGACCGGCGAACGGGCTTATTATAAAACATCCGGCGAAGAACGGTCAACTCAGGCGCAACAGGAATTCCAAACGTGGCCGCACTTGCCCGATGGCGTGACTTGTGCTAAACTAAACAAGCGACTGAGGTGCGCTCTAAGATAGGCTCGATGACCTCGGGCCGATGATCAAGAACGTTTCGATGCTTGCAGCGTTATCATGTACGATTGCGTAGGCTTGCCCGCTCATGGCCAGCGCCTCCCGAGTCACCGAGATCGCGGCAGGATTTGCAGTAGTCCTCCGAAAGCCGGTATGAAACGTAACCAGGCCCCTGATGTTTGTCTGCTATGGCCCGCCTAATCCTGACCGTACACGATCGGTTGGCTCTGTCACACTTCAGAGCCGCCGCCTATCCGCTCATGGGGGACATGACACTGATCTGTCATCGCAACTCAATGTCGGTATGCCCCCCCTCAAATCCCAACTGCCAGCATCGAAAGAACGTCTCTCTTTAGTCTTGGACTGACGCTAATAGAGGTTTTGGGTCGGTCTGCGGCCTGAAGCCGGCAAGCAGCGTGTTCGTTGCAGCCTTCGCTCCGACGCGTGATCATTCGTTCGTATCTGCTCAGGCCACGGCGACCCGCGGGCCGGCGCTTGCAGTTGCACCTGGAGCACATGCCGCACGGGCGTCCACCTGCGCTGAGCCGTTACGTTGTCCTGTTCGTTTCACCAGGGGCCGCCAGCGCCCAGTGCCTGGCAGCCGGGCGGTGCATTGCCTTCGACCGCCAGTCAGGAGTCACCCATTTCTCAGAATCTTCCACTGCCGGCCCCGGTCATCGTCACGGGCTGCGCCGGTTTCATCGGCGCACGTGTTTGCCAACACCTGTTGGCGGCCGGTCAACCGGTGCTCGGTCTCGACAATCTGAACGACGCGTACGATCCGCGCCTCAAGACGTGGCGCCTGGCGCAGCTCGAGCATCAGCCGGGCTTTGTCTTTCAGCGCCTGGACATCGGCGACCGCCCCGCGCTGCGCAGCCTGCTGACCGCGCGCCAGCGCCAGCCAGGCCCGGCCGGCGGGTTCGCGGCCATCATCAACCTGGCCGCGCGGGCCGGCGTGCGGTCCTCGGTGGACGATCCCTGGGCCTACCTGGAGACCAATGTCACCGGCGCGCTCAACCTGCTGGAGGCCTGCCGCGAGTTCGACATTCCCAAGTTCGTGCTCGCCTCCTCCTCCAGCCTGTATGGGCAAAGCACAGACCTGCCCTACCGCGAGGATCAGTCAACCGCCCGCCCGCTGTCGCCCTACGCGGCGTCCAAAAAGGCGGCCGAGGCGCTGTGCTACGCCTATCATCACCTGCACGGGCTGGACATCAGCGTGCTGCGCTATTTCACGGTCTACGGCCCGGCCGGACGGCCCGATATGGCGCCGCTGCGCTTCGTGCAGTGGATCAGCGAAGGCCGGCCGGTGACCATTTTCGGCGACGGGCAGCAGTCGCGTGACTTCACCTACGTGGATGATATTGCCCGCGGCACGCTCGCGGCCCTGCGCCCGCTCGGCTACCAGGTCATCAACCTCGGCTCCGACGCGCCGGTCATCCTGCTGGATGTCATTCGCCTGGTGGAGCGCCTGGTGCAGCGGCCGGCGCAGCTGATTTTCCGCCCGGCGCACGCGGCCGACGTGTCCGCCACCTGGGCCGACATCAGCCTGGCCCGGCGCCTCCTCGCCTGGCAGCCGCAAACCAGCCTGGAGCAAGGGTTCACGCAGTTGGCGGCCTGGTACCAGGCCAATCGCGCCTGGGCCAGCCAGATCATCACACAGTGAAGGGAAGAGAGGGAATCATGACCGTTGCGGTAATCGGCTGTGGGTATTGGGGCAGGAACCTGGTGCGCAATTTTCAGCAGCTCGGCGCGCTGGCCCTGGTGTGCGATGCTACTACAGCCGGGCGGGCCACTGCGGCCCAACTGGCGCCGGCCACTCCCATTGTGGCCGACGTGCAGGAGGTCTGGCAGGCGGACGTGCCGGCCGTGGTGATCGCGACGCCGGCCGAGACCCATTTCGACCTGGTGCGCCAGGCTCTGCTGGCCGGCAAGGACGTTCTGGTCGAAAAGCCGCTGGCATTGACCTATCGCCAGGGCGCGGAGTTGGTGCAGTTGGCCGCGCGGCAGGCCCGCATCCTGATGGTGGGGCACGTGCTGGAGTATCATCCGGCCATCGTGCGCCTGCAGGAGCTGGTGCGCAGCGGCGCCCTGGGCAAGGTGCGCTACGTCTACTCCAACCGCCTGAGCCTGGGCAAGGTGCGCCGCGAGGAGAACATCCTCTGGAGCTTTGCCCCGCACGATGTGGCGGTCATTCTGCGCCTGCTGGGCGAGCTGCCGTTCCAGGTGGTGGCCTGCGGCGGCAACTACGTGCAGCCGAACATCGCCGATGTCACCGTGACCAACCTGCTGTTCGACAACGGCGTGCGCGCTCACATCTTCGTTTCCTGGCTGCACCCGTTCAAAGAGCAGCGCCTGGTCATCGTGGGCAGCCAGAAGATGGCGAGTTTCGACGATGTCTCCAAGCAGTTGGTGCTCTACGATCAGCGCGTGGACATCGAAGCAGGCATGCCGGTGCCGGTCAAAGGCGAGGGCGAGGCGGTGCCGTTCAGCGATGCGGAGCCGCTGCGGCAGGAGTGCCTGGCCTTCCTGGAGAGCCTGCGCAGCCGCCAACCGCCGCTCACCGACGGCGTCAGCGGGCTGCGGGTGCTGAGCGTGCTGCAAGCCGCGCAGCGCTCCCTGGTGATGAACGGCGAGCCGGTGTCGTTGGCGATCGAGGGGGGAGTGCAGTAGGAACGACTCGCCCTATCAGCGTTCGAGGGTTGTGGGGAGGTGTATGATGGCGGGTTCACCAGCGACGATCGTGAAGGAAACATACCCCGAAGCGCTGCCGTCCCAGGCCGTAGGATATGCAAAGCGGCCGTACCGATGGCAAGGGGTCAGGCAAAGGCTCGGGCGTCAGACGCGCCCAAAGATAAGCTATGCTGAGTTTCTGGCCTGGATGGATGAAGATACCCTGGCCGAATGGGTAGATGGAGAGGTAGTGATGACCAGTCCGGCGTCGCAACGACATCAACTGCTGATCGGGTTCCTGGAAAAGGTGTTGGGGGTGTTTGTCGAACAACATCACCTGGGCCTGGTGCTGAGCGCTCCTTTCCAAATGAAAATGAAACAAGGCCGCGAACCGGACTTATTGTTTGTCGCCCAGGAACACCTGGACCGACTCCAGGAGACTTATCTGGACGGGCCGGCCGACTTGGTGGTGGAAGTTGTCTCGCCGGAAAGCCTGGCGCGAGATCGGGGGGCTAAGTTCGTGGAGTATGAGGCCGGCGGTGTGCCCGAGTACTGGCTGCTGGACCCGTTGCGGCGATGGGCCGAGTTTTATTGTCTGGGGGAGGATGGGCGGTATCGCGCTGCTTTTGCTGGAACGAAGGGCACGTATCACACAAAGGCTTTACCGGGCTGCTGGCTGCGTGTGGAGTGGCTGTGGCAGGAACCGTTGCCGGACGTGGCGCGCGTGACGTGGGAAATCATCGGGGTCGAGAAACTACGCCAGTTGCTGGCCGAGCTGGAAGGACAGGCAGCCGATCAGCAGCCGACACCCTGAATCTGTTCCGGTTCGGAGAACTTCATTATGGATATTCAGAATATCCCGATCTGGGCCTTCATCCTGGTTGGCTTCGTGGCCCAGATGATTGATGGCGCGTTGGGCATGGCGTACGGCGTCAGCTCCACCACCGTTCTCGTCAGCCTGGGAGTGCCGCAGAAGTTCGCCAGTGCGGCCGTCCATGCCTCCGAGGTGGTTACCACGGGCATCTCGGGCCTTTCGCACTGGCGCGCAGGCAACATTCACTTCGACCTGGCCAAAAACCTGCTGATCCCCGGCGTGTTGGGTGGTGTGATCGGCGCGTACCTCCTGTCGAACTTCGAAGGCGACATCATCAAGCCGTTCGTGGCGGTCTATCTGATCATCATGGGCTTGATCATCATCTTCCGGGCGTTTCGCAGCCTGGCCCCGCGCGAAGTGCGTTCCTGGCTGCTGCCGCTGGCGTTGGGCGGCGGGTTCATGGATGCAGTAGGCGGCGGCGGCTGGGGCCCCATCGTCACCTCCACGCTAGTGGCGCGGCAACATACCGCGCTTCACCGTAGGGTCCGTGAATGCCACGGAGTTCTTTGTCACCCTGGCGCAATCCATTACCTTTGTGATCGCGCTGGGCAGCGGTGAATTCATCAAGTATGGCACGGTCATCCTGGGATTGTTGATCGGCGGCGCCATCGCCGCCCCGCTGGCCGCGTTTGCGACCAAGCGGCTGCCGCACCGGCCGTTCATGCTGCTGGTGGGCTTGTTGATCGTGGTCCTGAACGTGCGCACTCTGATCCTGACGCTGCAATAGATCTATCATGAGTAATTATTCGTGGCGCCTCCCTGGCCTCCGGTCGCGGAGCAACCGCCGGAGCTGGCCGTCGAGATCGCCTGACGCAGCGCCAGGAGCACGAATCCGAACACTTCGTGAAAATCAGTGAAATTCGTGGCAAAAAGACCTGATCTCTGCCACGAATTACACCAATTACCACGAATCGAAACACTTCGTGAAAATTAGTGAAATTCGTGGCAAAAAAACCTGTTCGTGGCAGGCATAGCGCATGAACCCTGACTGGCCCAACAGCCACACCTTCTGGCGCGACCAACGCGTCACCGTCACCGGCCGCCGCCGGCTTTCTCGCTCGTTTGTCGTCGAGAAGCTCCAGGCGCGCAACGCGGCCGAGATCTTCGTCCCGCGTATCGAGGACTATGCCCTCCGCGACCTGGCCGTGATCGCGGGAGATCTTGAAGAGGAGGATCGGAATGAGTGCGAGTTTGACCGTTGTTATGGAGCCTTTGATTCGACGCAAGATATTCACGACCGAGGAGCAAGCCATCCGGGAGTTGCTGCGGGATTACATCCTGCGCCAGATCGCCATGTTGCAGCGGGAAGCGACGCGTTTTGAGCGCAAGTACGGTATGCACTTTGAGCGATTTGGCGAGTATCTGCACGAACGCTCGGTTCTTCTAGAAATGAGCCAGCTTCCTTCCCAACAGCATCAGGCCCTGGGGCAGGCCATCATGCAAGAAGAAGATGACTGGCTGGATTGGAAGGTCGCTCGGGAGATGCTGGAGAGTTGGCTGGGCCTGCGGCAAGAGACGGTGTCGTGACGTCTCTGCCAGCTATCCTGGGCACTTTGAATGCCATCTTGCAGGCAGACCCTTTGTGCAAACGGGTGGCTAACGTAGAGACCAAGGAATTTGCACCCGACCAATTCCTCTTGAAAATTCGTGCCGAATTGACGGGTAAGACCAGCCTGCAGGTGCGCGTGTATTACAACCGGGGTTATGTAGACTATGCCTATCAGCTTTTCGCCGAAATTCCCTTGCTCCGCACGGATTGTTCGATCCTGGTGATGGCTCAAAGGTTGGGGATACCGCACGTCTTCGCCTTCGATGAGCACATTCATCAGATGTCAGGGTTGGGGATCACCCCTGTACCTGGCGCATAGACACTTGCGGGCATGGATCCACGGAGAACCCGGATGCACGGGCACAAAGCGGAACGCGGCATGATTTGATTGGCGAGAACTCGTGTCATTCGTGGCAAACGGAATCTCCGCCACGAATTGCACGAATTACCACGAATCGAAACCCTTCGTGAAAATTAGTGAAATTCGTGGCAAAAACACTCAATCTCCGCCACGAATCACACCAACTACCACGAATCAAAAACACTTCGTGAAAATTAGTGTAATTCGTGGCAAGAAAACCCCAATCTCTGCCACGAATGCCACGAATTACCGCGAATCAAAACACTTCGTGAAAAATCTAAACGAGGCGAGCTTTGGGATATGTCAACAAAATCAGATGCTGAATTGGATATTGCTAAGGTTGTCGCTTTCTGGATGACGGAGGCTGAAGAAGCTCTGGAAGTAGCTGATCATTTGATAGCCAAGGCCGACTACTCGTACGCACTCTTTTTCGGCCATCTGGCTGTCGAAAAGGCGCTGAAGGCGCAGTATGTCTTCAGGCAACAACAGCATGCACCACCTCTTCACAATCTTCTGCGTCTCGCCCGCGCCGCAGAACTGGACATTGATGAGGAGACTTCGGAGAAACTGACCACGGTGACTGCCTTCAATTTGGAAGCCAGGTATCCCGATTTCAAACGTTCTTTTCGTCAAGCCTGTACGCCCGAATACACGGCGCAGCAGATGAGCGTGATCAAGGAGTTGATGCGATGGCTGAGATCTCAGTTGCCGTCCAGCACAGCGTAGGAGAATTTCTCGCTGCAGTTCGTGAGCAGCACCGCATCACTGCGGCCTATCTCTACGGGTCAGAGGCCCGTGGGCAGGCTGGCCCATGGAGCGATATTGATGTAGCGATCATCTCGCCCGATTTTGGTGATGATCTGTTTGTGGCACAACTTGCCCTGATGAAACTTGCCGCCAAGATGGATGACCGTATCGAACCGCGCGCTTTCAGCCCGGAGAACTTCAACATCAATAACCCATTGGCTTGCGTGATTCAGGACACGGGTGTTCGGATCGTCTGAACAGCGAATCCAGCACGCATCCGGAGTACGAGTCGTACAGTAGACCCCGCCACGAATCAAAACACTTCGTGAAAATTAGTGAAATTCGTGGCAAAAACCATTCGTGGCAGGCACATCGCATGAACCCTGACTGGCCCGACAGCACCACCTTCTGGCGCAACAAACGCGTGACCGTCACCGGCGGCGCCGGCTTCCTCGGCTCCTTTGTGGTGGACAAGCTGCGAGAGCGATGGGCTGCAGACATCTTCGCGCCCCGCAAACGGGAGTACGACCTGGCGCAGTAGGACGCGGCGCCTGCCCTGTTGGAAAAGTGGAGGTATTTTCTATGTCCAGAGTCATTGAAATGGTACTGCCTGACCAACTGGTGACCGATGTACAACCAATGTTGGTTCAGGGTGGGATGAATCTGAAGGACTACATCCTGGAGGCGGTGACATGGTACACGCGCTACCTGCGTCAAGAGCCGAGACGACCCTTTGGCTTTGCTCAGGGCATGCCTGGGATGGTCAGTTGGACAGACGATAACGCCGGTGAGCAAGCGTTGCTTCTGCGGCAAATTCACGAGGAGTTGCCCCCCTACAGTATGGAGGCCCTGCAAGCGGCTCTGGGTGAAGAGGAGGAAGAGTGGGAGGCGTTCCTTGCCTGATCCGAAGTTGCGTCGGGGCGCTGTGTACTTGCTGCGTGGGTACACGTTCCCGCATGAGAGAGATTCGGAAGGCGTGGCCAAAGCGCGTCCAGTGCTGATCCTACAGGACGATGTGGAGAATGGGAATCCACGCTATCCGTTTGTGATCGTTGTGCCCCTGACAAGTCGCAAGGTAGATGCTATCTATGCAGAGGATGTGTTGTTGCCGAAGGGCACAGCCAATTTGCCAGAGACATCCAAGGCGCTGTTGGGGTTGATCTTCACAGTCAGCAAAGAGGCGTTGATACGCTGGATTGGTCAGGTAGATGAGGATCACCTGGCTCAGGTCGACGCTGTACTACAGCGTTTGTTAGGGCTTTCTCATCGAAGTGAAGGGAGAGGCAGCCCGGTGAGTAGAGGTTGAACAACGATGAGCAATGATTGGCCCAACAACGCCACCTTCTGGCAAGACAAACGCGTCACCGTGACCGGTGGGGCTGGCTTCCTCGGCTCCTTCGTGGTGGAGAAGCTGCGGGAGCGAGGCGCGGCCCCCCTGCCCCCCAATTCTGGGGGAGACCTGGTGCAGCGCGAGGCGGCGCTGGCCCTGCTGCACGATGCCCGGCCTGACCTGATCACCGGCCTGGCTATTCTTAGCCTAATGAGATCACGCCAGACAGCACGAGAACGATTATCATGCCTACCGCTCTAGAACTTACACGAGAGGGCTGGAAGCCTTATCTGGAAGCACCCAGACGTCCGCCCTCTCCGCCCAAACCAACAGCAGAAGAACGGCGAACGCGAGAACGGCTGGTAACGACTGCGCGCCAGGCCGCAGCATTGCTCAAGCGCCGCTTTGCCGTGCGTCGTGTGATACTCTTTGGCTCCCTGGCAGACAGCGACTGGTTCTCCGTTGACTCGGATGTTGATATGGCGGTCGAAGGGTTAGCCCCTGGTGATTACTGGGAAGCCTGGCGACTGGTGGAAGGCGTGATTGGAGAGCGTCCGGTTGACCTGGTTGAGATTGAATTGACCGGGGAGTCGTTGCGACGTATGATCGAGCGCGAAGGGATAGAGCTGTGACGTCACCCTATCAACTGCTGGCCGAGCGGATTCAGGGTGAGGTCTTGGAGCTAGATCGGGTGGTGCAACGCTCGCTGACAGGCTGGGCCAGATCTCGACAAATGCCCGAAGAGGATATGTACTTGGACGGGGTAGCCTTGAATCTGCACAGCTTTTACTCAGGGATAGAGCGGCTGTTCGAACTGGTAGCGCAACGGATTGATCACAACCTTCCCACGGGGCAGACCTGGCATCGAGACCTGATTGAACTGATGGCGCAGGATGTCTCAGGTGTACGCCCTGCGGTAGTCGGCAAGCAAAGGGTTCGTGCGCTCGACGAATTTCGCCGCTTTCGACACCTGGTGCGTAACGTCTACACGATGAATCTGGTTCCTGAAAAGATGAGCGGTCTATTGATGAGCCTCGATGAAGAATGGCAGCTACTCCGTGCTGAACTGCTGGCCTTCGCGGACTTTCTGGAAGGCCTGGCGCGGGTGGGTGAGGATCAGGATGAGCGTTAAATACGCCCGACCCGCAGCCGCCCATGTCGAACCTGCAACCCCATCCTGGCCCAACAACGCCACCTTCTGGCGCAACCAACGCGTGACCGTGACCGGCGGGGCTGGCTTCCTCGGCTCCTTCGTGGTGGACAAGCTGCGTGCGCACGGCGCGGCCCCCCTGCCCCCCAATTCTGGGGGAGACCTGGTGCAGCGCGAGGCGGCGCTGACCCTGCTGCACGATGCCCGGCCTGACCTGATCATCCACCTGGCGGCCAGGGTAGCGGTTCGGGTTCGAGGATGGGCTGCGGCGGACGATTGAGTGATATTTGACAGTGAGCAAGATCAATGGTTAATTGCGGAGTGGGAAGTAACGCATGAAGTTCGCCCACTTAGCCTGTTTTCGACACACCAATGGGTAGTAGGTCATAAGGGACTTGCCACAAGCCGTCGCGTAGAACGTTTGAGCGAAAACAGAACTGTTCCTACAGGTTGTATGCGATTTGCCAATGACCACAAGCTGTTGTATAAAACTTCGCGAGCTGAAAGCAGCGCTGCTTAGGGCAGGATTCATCCGGCGGGCAGGTAAAGGCAGTCACACCGTTTGGATGCATCCCCACCTGGATGATGTCGTCGTGCTATCTGGCAGCGATGGCGATGATGCGAAACCTTATCAGCAGCGCGATGTGGATTTGGTGTTGAGAAAATTGGAGGGCCGGGATGGTTAGTCACTATAGCATGGTGATCCAATGGTCTGATGGGGATGGGGCGTATGTCGTATCATTTCCGGAGTTCCCTTCCGCGCACACGCATGGTGACTCATACGAAGAAGCTGCCAGGCGCGGGCGAGAGGTCCTCGATCTGCTACAGGAGTGCTACACAGAAGCACACCATCCCTTGCCTGAGCCTGTAGGCTTTGAGTTGGTTACGGCGTGAAATGCAAATATGATTGCCGATGGCGAACATGCGCGACATCATTGCGTTGTGCCTTGCGACGAACCGACCTACACCGTCAACGCATAGCATTTCACATCACACGTTGAAATTCGTGGCAAGAAAACCCATTCGTGGCCGAAGGACGATACAGAGTCATTCGATGAAACACCAACTTCTTGCCAAGATTCATGATCACACCGCGGTTCATCGAGCGCATCGTGCCGGTGTCATCCACCCAGGCGGCGGAGATGGCGAAGCTGCTGGAGAACACCTTCCGGGCGGTGAACATCGCGCTGGTGAACGAGATCGCGGTGATGTGCGACAAGCTGGGGCTGGATCCCTGGGAAGTGATCGAGGCGGCCGCCACCAAGCCCTATGGCTTCATGAAGTTCACGCCGGGGCCGGGGGTGGGCGGGCACTGCATCCCGCTGGATCCGTTCTATCTGTCGTGGAAGATGAAGACGCTGAACTACAACGCCCGCTTCATCCAGTTGGCCGGCGAGATCAACAGCGACATGCCGCGCTACTGGGTGGCGAAGGTGGTGGATGCGCTGAACGAGGCCGGCAAGCCGTTGAAGGGCAGCAATGTGTTGGTGTTGGGGGTGGCGTATAAGAAGGACATTGACGATGTGCGGGAGTCGCCCGCGCTGGACATCATCGAGCTGCTGCGTCAGCGGGGCGCCGATGTGCGCTACCATGACTCTTACGTGCCAGTTATCCGCCACAACGGTTTCGCGATGGCCGGCGAGACCGCCCTGGACGCCGCCCTGGCCGCGGCCGACTGCGCGGTGGTGGTGACGGATCATGCGTGGTATGATTGGGCGGCGATCAGGCAGCGGATGGAGTTGATCGTAGATACGCGACATGTGGTAGGACGGGAGTAATAGCCTGTATCGCGACGAGGGCAAACGGGAGGAAGCTGACGACATGTTGACAGAATATCTGGGCACAGCTTTGGAATCTGCGCACTACGAATTGATTGACGACTTAGAGCCGTACTACGGTCACATTCCGGCCTTGAAAGGTGTCTGGGCGGTCGGTCAGACGTTGGAGGACTGCCGCCGGCGCCTGGCAGCGGCGTTAGAGGATTGGGTGCTCTTCAGTATCGCTCGAGGTATGGAGTTGCCAAGCCTGGGCGACGTCGCAATTCGGCTTCCGCAGCGAGTGGCCGTCTGATGCCTGGACGTCTCGTGCCGGTGTCGCGTCGTGAGTTCATCCGACGCATGTTGCGACTGGGCTTCGAGGGTCCGTTATCTAGCGGGCGCCACGAGTTCCTTGTACGCGCTGATCGCCGGTTGATCGTCCCGAACCCGCATCGCGGTGACATCAGCGTTGACCTGCTCGTGCGTCTGCTGGATGAAGCCGGTGTGACACGCCAAGAATGGGAAGCAAGCGCTTGAGGTAGTCAACCTTCTTCGGTCGCTGGCGCTGGACGTGATCGAGCTGCTGCGACACAAAGGCGCGGACGTGCGCTACCACGAAACCCTTCGTGAAAATTAGTGAAATTCGTGGCAAAAACCCAATCTTTGTCACGAATGACACGAATTACCACGAACAGGAAAACAATTCGTAAAAACTCGTGGCAGAGAAAGAAATCCATGAATCACTCTCTCGATCGTGAAACGTCGCGGCTCAACACCCGCGCTGGTGTGGCTTGTCGTCGTGGGGATAGCCCTCGTTGGTCTGATGGCAATGTCCAACACACTGCTTGTAGATCTGACCTCATCGGCGCCGGCGAGCGTTGCGCAGGCGTCGCTGGCGCCGGGCACGGAAGGGCTGCTGCGCCAGACCGCCAGCCATCTCTCGAAGCTGCTGGGCGGGGCCAGCGTCGGCGGCTTTCCAGGCTTCGAACCGCCGAAAGATGACAAAGAGTATCAGCGCAAGGTCAGAGAGCGGGATTACAAGGCTCAAGACGTCAACGATTGGGCCAAAGAGATCACCAATTTTCTGAGCCAGATCGTGAAAAAGAATCCTGGCATGTCACTTGAAAAGATATTGCAGGAACAGGGATTGTCGGAGTTTCAGGTTGACGACTTTGTCGGAGCCTTGAAGAACCTACACTATACAGCGGATGGAATGAAGGGCTCCGGCGTGAGTGCAGAAACAGTCGCGAGACTAGAGACGCTGATGGAAAAGTTGAGGGTTCCCACATGGGGCTATTAGGTAGTTATCGCGAGTTCCGGCGGCGACAGAACGGATTACTAATTTGGTTGCGTCTGGAGGAATGGCCCAAAGATATTCCTCTTGCCCCAGGGACGCGGGTTGCCGAAACGGGCGAGGGGCCATTCGATCCATACTGGCGCATCGTTCTGGAACCCGACAAGACGATTGAAGTGGTAGTCGGATGGTTTGTCGTACCGCTTGGCTTTGAGGAGACCATTGCTTGGTATCGGACCAAGTTGGTGGAGTTGGGTTGGACAAATGGATCAAAAGATGGATACGTAATGTCTGAGAAGGCATTGTTGCGCTTTCAGCATCCGGAGACACATGTGCAGTTAGAAGCAAGCATCCAATGGTGGCAGTATAAAGAAGAAACCACCGCCATGATCCGCCGCATCGTCGAGCATCCCTGGTCGCCGGTCGCGGAGCAACCCCTGGAGCTGACCGCCGAGATCGCCTGACGCAGCGTCAGGGATACGGGCGCTGAGCGAGGATCTCCTGCTCAACTGGGATTTGGCAGTCTCTGGTGAGCCGCCTTTCAGGATCGCGCCACTACAGTAGGAATACAAAAGATGTTGATTGATGTCGTGAAGGTGGCGCCTTATCCAGACTTTACCCTGGAACTTGAGTATGCTAATGGAGAGAGACGCCAATTCGATACAACTCCCTTGTTGACGCTCCGCCCCTGGACAACCCTGGCGACTTGGTCACTGTTTCGTTGGGCGCGGGTCGAATATGGTACAGTCGTTTGGCCTGGCGACATTGATATCGCTCCTGAAACGCTCTATGAGTGCTCGAAACCGATCGTGGGGGAGTTGGGAGAATCTGCGATGGGCAGCCATAGTCAATCGGTTGACACGAACCAAGAAAACGCATGAATCAAATGCCACAGGGCGTAATGTTAGGGGAGACGGGTGAAGGGCCGTTCTCCCCCTACTGTGACTTGATTCTCAAGAACGACCAAACGATTCAAGCAATCGTTGGTTGGTTCATTATACCCCTGGCGCTTTCTGAAACGATTGCCTGGTATCAAGTTGAGATGGCGAAACAGGATTGGGCATATCAAGCAGACAAAAGCTCGCGACTTGCAGAATCGGCGATTTTGCGCTTCGAGCAATTGACCACCAGTCTCCGCGCCATGATTGATCTGCGAGCACGATCGCACATCCTGCAGACGGACGCCATGATCCGGCGCATCGTGGTGCATCCCTGGGCGCCGGTCGCTGAGCAACCCCTGGAGCTGACCGCCGAGATCGCCTGACGCAGCGTCAGACCACGAATCAAAACCCTTCGTGAAAATTCGTGAAATTCGTGGCAAGAAAACCCCAATCTCTGCCACGAATCACACGAATTACCACGAATCAGAACAATTCGAAAATTAGTGAAATTCGTGGCAAGAAGACGCAATCTCTGCCACGAATCACACGAATTACCACGAATCAAAACCCTTCGTGAAAATTAGTGAAATTCGTGGCAAAAAACCCATTCGTGGCCGAAGGACGATACAGAGTCACTCGATGAAAGACCAACTGCTTTCCAAGATTCACGATCACACCGCGGTCGTGGCCGTCATCGGCCTGGGCTATGTGGGCCTGCCGCTGGCGTGGCCTTCGCCGAGAAGGGCTTTCCCGTGGTCGGCATCGAAGTGGACGGCAGTAAGGTCGCCGCGGTTCAGCGCGGCGAGTCGTACGTGCAGGATATTCCATCGGAGCGGCTGGCAGCGCTGACGAACGACGAACGACGAACGATGGAGGGCCATCAGCCACCCTGGCATGTTGGTGGTGCTGGAGTCCACGACCTATCCGGGCACGACTGAGGAGTTGCTCTTGCCGATGCTGTGCCAGGCCATGGGGGTCGAGCGCTGCGCGGTCGGCCAGCAGTTCTTCCTGGCCTTCTCGCCGGAACGCATTGATCCGGGCAACCAACGGTATACGGTGGAGAACACGCCGAAGGTGGTGGGCGGGACCACGCCGGCCTGCCGGGAGGTGGCCGAGGCGCTCTACGGGGCGATCATCGAGCGGATCGTGCCGGTGTCGTCCACCCAGGCGGCGGAGATGGTGAAGCTGCTGGAGAACACCTTCCGGGCGATGAACATCGCGCTGGTCAACGAGATCGCGGTGATGTGCGACAAGCTGGAGTTGGATCCCTGGGAAGTGATCGAGGCGGCCGCGACCAAGCCCTACGGCTTTATGAAGTTCACGCCGGGGCTGGGGGTTGGCGGGCATTGCATCCCCCTCGATCCCTTCTATCTTTCCTGGAAGCTCAAGACGCTGAACTACAACGCGCGCTTCATCCAGTTGGCCGCTGAGATCGCCTGACCCAGCGCCAGACTACGAATCAAAACACTTCGTGAGAATCAGTGAAATCTGTGGCAAGAATCTCCGTCCTTGGCATGATGATCTCTTGTCCTGAGGAGATTGCCTACCGCATGGGTTTCATCGCCCTGGACACCTCATGGAGCAGAACGTGCGAGGCGATAGCGCACGGCGCGACCCTGACCTATCCGTTCAACTTTTTGCAGGTCTAATAGTTTGTTTATGACCTGACTCACCGTGGGACGAGCAACTCGGGTGTGTTGGACAATCTGTAAAGGTGATGCTTCGGGCACAGTTTGCAGATAACGCCAGACTGCCAGTTGATTGGGCGACAACGTCTTCTCAAAATTTGCGTCAGAGAGTAAGGCAACCGCCATCTGTGACTGTAATCGGACGATCTTTAAGAAAAAAGTGAGCCAGGGAACAATGTTTTCTTGCTCAGAGCCGAGCGTCTTTTGGCTAGTGCGCAAGGCCAGGTAGTAGTCTGGTTTGTTGTCTTCAATCAGCTTTTCGTGCGAGACATAGGGCATGTAAAGATAGCCAGCTTTGAGCAATAGCAAATTGGTCAGAATACGCGATAGGCGACCATTGCCGTCCTGAAAAGGATGAATTTGCAGGAATTCAACCAGAAAGTTGCCAATCACTAACAATGGATGAAAGGCGCCGGTCTGCAATGCTTGTGTGGTCCATGCAATCAATTCCTGCATGGCAGTGGGCGTTAGGTAGGTAGGTGTCGTGTCAAACAGAATGCCGATCGATTGACCGGCTGCATCAATCATATGCACCTTGTTGTCGATTTTCTTATAGTCGCCGCGGTGCAACGCATCTTTTTCAACGTACTTGAGCAGTTCTTTGTGAAAATGCTTGATGATGCTTTCACGCACAGAAAGTTCCTGCCAATTCTCGAAGACGTTCTGTAACAATTCAAAGTAGCCGGTTACTTCTTGACTGTCGCGGTCGGCAAAACGTTGGATGGCAATGCCACGCATGAGTTTTTCAATCTCTTCATCAGAGAGGCGGGCGCCTTCGATGCGGGTTGAAGCGCCAGTTGACGTGACCAGCACGGACTGTTTGAGGCGGGCTAAAGTTTGGGGATTGAGTTGAACGCCGCCTATCCACCGGCCTTTGAGCTCATCAATCTCGGCAATAGCGGTTAGGATGGTAGGCGGAAGCAGTTGCAAGCGTTGGTCAAATTGATCCATAGCTAGACATCCTTTCTCACATAGTCTGTGTATGAGATTATATGAGATTATATGAGATTTTTCAAAATCAGACTAGACGCTCATGCGTTGGATCCCTGCGCCAACCGTGGATGAAAATGCAGCGCAAATTTGTACTGTCCACGAACATGTCAAACACTTAACATAAAGCGTAGCGCGCCATTTTGGTCGATCCGATGTGTGTTCCCCTGTCGCTAATGGCCATTTGTGGCAGAAAATGCCCCGACGATCCGCTGGCGCCGCGGCCGGGACTGTTCAAGATGTTAGTGGACACTACACGAACAGGAAAACAATTCGTAAAAACTCGTGACAGAGAAAGAAATTCATGAATCACTCTCTCGATCGTGAAACGTCGCGGCTCAACCCCGCGCTGGTGTGGCTTGTCGTCGTGGGGATAGCCCTCGTTGGTCTGATGGCAATGTCCAACACGCTGCTTGTGGAGCTGACTGCATCGGCGCCGGCCAGCGTTGCGCAGGCGTCGCTGGCGCCGGGCACGGAAGGACTGCTGCGCCAGACCGCCGGCCATCTCTCGAAGATGCTGAGCGGGGCCAGTGTCGGCGGCTTCCCAGGCTTCGAGCCGCCAGACGACGATAAGCGCTACAAGGACAAGATTCGCAATCAATCGTATAGCGGAGAAGAGGCGAATTACTGGACGAAAGAGATCAACAACTTTCTGAGTCAGATCGTCAAGAAGAATCCCGGCTCGACGCTGCAAGAGATACTGCAAAGGCTGGGTTCGACATCAGCGGAGATTGACGACTTTATCAAGGCGTTACAGCAGACGTACAGCACTGCCGAAAGTATGGAAGGTTACGGCGTGAATGAGATCACGGTAGAGACGCTGAAATCTCTGTTGATCACTTTGGGAGTTTCTCTATGATCAGAGCACCTAGCCCGCGTCCGATCAAGCGACGCCGCGACGAGTTGTTGATCTTTTTGCATCCCGATGAGTGGGCGTCGGATGTGCCTTTGCCGGAGGGAAGCACGATTGTCCATTTGGGCGAAAACCATGAAATACCGTTTCACCCCCAATGGCACTTTTTCCTTCAACCCGATCAGACGGTTGAACTTCTGGTTGGATATTTCATCTTGCCGCTCTCGTTTGAAGATGCCATTGTCTGGTATCAGACTGAATTGGCGAAGCAGAGTTGGATACGCGGGCCCAAAGAAGGCTATTATATGCCGCCTAAAGCGTTGCTGCGCTTTCAGCATCCCGAGACTTGCGCTCGGGTAGAAATAAGTCTTTTATGGTGGGATCATCGGCAAGAGACCACCGCCATGATCCGCCGCGTGGTCGAGCATCCCTGGACTCCGGTCGCGGAGCAACCCCTGGAGCTGACCGCCGAGATCGCCTGACGCAGCGTCAGACCACGAATCAGAACCCTTCGTGAAAATTAGTGAAATTCGTGGCAAAAACCCCCCCCATTCGTGGCAGGCATATCACATGAACCCTGACTGGCCCAACAACACCACCTTCTGGCGCAACAAACGCGTGACCGTCACCGGCGGCGCCGGCTTCCTCGGCTCCTTCGTGGTGGAGAAGCTGCGCGAGCGGGGCGCGGCCCACATCTCCATCCCCCGCCGCCAGGACTACGACCTGGTGCAGCGCGATGCCGTGCTGGCCCTGCTGCACGACGCGCGGCCCGACCTGATCATCCACCTGGCGGCCAGGGTGGGCGGGATTGGCGCCAACCTGACCCATCAGGCCGAGTATTTCTACGAGAACCTGATGATGGGCACGCAGCTCCTGCACGAAGCCTATGTGGCCGGTGTGCCCAAGATCGAGGATGTCGGCGTGCTCAAGGCCGTGCATGCAGGTCTGCGTCGGGCGGAAACGCCTGAGGAACTGCGCCGCCTGTATCAACGGTAGCCGTGAGATTTCGACGCGGCCCACTGTAGGGCAGTCAGCTTCAATCTGTGTGAATCCTGACAATCCGTATCATCCATGTCCTTATTTTCAGGACAGGCGACACGATTGAGGACACTGATAACGATGAAAAGCGGACGCTGATTATCGCTGAAACAACTGATCACGCAGATCAATTCAGATCAGCGTCATCTGCGTCCCGCATTTTCACATCAGCGAGCCATAGATCGGGCGTGAGTGTGCGTATTCATGGGGAAGCAGGCTGAAAGGTAGGAGGTAAATCATGCTAACAATCGCTTATTCTCAGGTTCAAGAGCTAGTCATGCGCCTGCCAGTCAAGAAGCTACCACTGGCCTACGATCTATTGGCTAGTCTAGTTGAGGAGAAAGAAGCTGAACCATTGTCTCCTCAAATCCAATTCATGCTTTTGCCTTTGGCCGAGCGACGACACCTGATGGCACAACAAGCAGAAAAGATGGTGACATATTATGAGCAGTCGGCAGTAGAACGGCAGGCATGGCAGATGGAAGACTTCAGCGATGCGTATTAACCGTGGCGAGATTTGGCGGGTGAGCCTGGATCCAACCATCGGCAGCGAGATTCGCAAGACACGTCCAGTTGTCGTTGTCAGTTCTGATGCCATAGGCGCGTTGCCAATTAAATTGGTGGCTCCGCTCACTGAGTGGAAGGATTACCTTGCTCAGAATATCTGGCACGTGAAGGTTGCGCCAGATAGCACGAATGGACTGACGAAAATATCAGCGGTTGATACTCTGCAACTACGGGGGGTAGATACTCAACGGTTCGTCCAGAAACTGGGCAGTGTCTCTCCTTCAGTCATGCGGTCAATCGTAGCGGCGATAGCAGCAGTGATTGAATACTAGCTCGTCTTCAAGCATTGCGGGGACGAGGTGGTGGTTTCCCGCATGTCGGACCTGGCCCAACAGCCACACCTTCTGGCGCAACCAACGCGTCACCGTCACCGGCGGGGCCGGCTTCCTCGGCTCCTTCGTGGTGGAGAAGCTGCGGGAGCGGGGCGCGGCCCATATCTTCATCCCCCGCCGCCAGGACTACGACCTGGTGCAGCGCGATGCCGTGCTGGCCCTGCTACACGACGCCCGACCCGATCTGATCATCCACCTGGCGGCCAGGGTGGGCGGGATCGGCGCCAACCTGACCCATCAGGCCGAGTATTTCTACGAGAACCTGATGATGGGCACGCAGCTCCTGCACGAGGCCTACGTGGCCGGTGTGCCCAAGTTCGTGGCTGTCGGCACCATTTGCGGCTACCCCAAGTTTGCCCCCATCCCCTTCAGGGAAGAAGACCTGTGGAACGGCTACCCGGGACAGGCCTGCGCGACCTGGCAGACGACGTGCGGCTGAAGCAATGGCGGCCGGCGCAGCTTAATTTAGGGTGATGCAAGTACGAATTACCACGAATCAGAACAATTCGTAAAAACTCGTGGCAGAGAAAGAAATCCATGAATCACTCTCTCGATCGTGAAACGTCGCGGCTCAACCCCGCGCTGGTGTGGCTTGCCGTCGTGGGGATAGCCCTCGTTGGTCTGATGGCAATGTCCAACACGCTGCTTGTAGATCTGACCGCATCGGCGCCGGCGAGCGTTGCGCAGGCGTCGCTGGCGCCGGGCACGGAAGGGCTGCTGCGCCAGACCGCCAGCCATCTCTCGAAGATGCAGGGTGGTGCCAGCGTCGGCGGCTTTCCAGGTTTCGAGCCGCCAGGGGATGACGACAAGTATCGGCGCAAGATCGAGGAAAGGTCGTACACGGCCGAAGAAGTCAACTACTGGGTCAAGGAGATTAACAACTTCCTCGGCCAGATCGTCAAGAAGAATCCCGGCATGTCGCTGGAAGAGATTTTGCAGAAGCAAGGGTTGAACCCAGAACAGATTGTCGCATTCATCAGGGCTTTGCGAAACATACATTCGATCACCGCAGGAATGGAAAGCATTGGAGTCAGCGGAACCACGACAGCGGCTTTGGCCGGCTTGATGAACACCCTGGGAGTCTCTCCGTGGTAAGCGCGCCTGGCTCCCTTTCATTTCAGCGAACTCACGATGGCATCATGGCTCATTTGGGTGTGGACGAATGGCCTGCGGATGTGCCTTTGCCTGCAGAGGCGGCTGTCGTTGAAACAGGAGATGGCCCTTTCTGGCCTTACTGGCGCCTGGTGTTGGAACCCAACCGGACGGTGGAGGTCGTTGTTGGGTGGTTCAAGACGTCGCTGCCGGTGGAAGAAGCCGCTGAATGGTTCGTGAACGAGATGGCAAAACTGGGCTGGCAATCGGACCTGACCGGGTATCAGCAAACGGCTGGGTGGCACGAGCTTAGTTTCGGGCATCCTGTGTCCGGCGTCCGCGTCGAGATCAGTCTTCACGACTGGCCGTATAAGCAGGAAACCACCGCCCTGATCCGGCGCATCGCCGTGCATCCCTGGGCGCCGGTCGCTGAGCAACCCCTGGAGCTGACCGCCGAGATCGCCTGACGCAGCGTCAGACCACGAATCAGAACCCTTCGTGAAAATTAGTGAAATTCGTGGCAAAAACACCCAATCTCTGCCACGAATCACACGAATTACCACGAATCAAAAACACTTCGTGAAAATTAGTGAAATTCGTGGCAAAAACACCCAATCTCCGCCACGAATGACACGAATTACCACGAATCGAAACCCTTCGTGAAAATTAGTGAAATTCGTGGCAAAAAAACCCATTCGTGGCCGAAGGATGATACAGAGTCACTCGATGAAAGACCAACTTCTTTCCAAGATTCATGATCACACCGCGGTTGTCGCCGTCATCGGCCTGGGCTACGTGGGCCTGCCGCTGGCCGTGGCCTTCGCCGAGAGGGGCTTTCCCACAGGGTCACACAAATTCGGAATGCTATCCTGAGGGAGTGGGCGTCTGAGTTTGACTTCTCTTGCCGCCGCAGTCTATAATAGCACCCTCTTGCCCAAGAAAACGATCCCGGCACGATCCAAGCCGGAATCCGCCTCAACGCCGAGCGCGGCAAGAAGGTCCTCATACGCTTCTCCAGACCTGAGGACCGCACCGGGCGGCCGCCCGGTGCGGTGTGAAACCCACATGTCCGCGCCCGTTGCAGCGCTCCGCTCCGGCGCGGCCCAGCGCAGGTTATTTTGGCTGCCCGCATCGCGCTGGCGGCACTGCGGAGCTTTGGCCCCCTGCCCGGCCCCGGCAATGCGACGCGAATGAACGCAGCTTCTCATTGATGGATGCGGACACGCGGATGAACGCGACCTGGGGCGCTCTTGCACCGAAAAGAAAAACGATGTTGAAAGATATGCGACATCCTTTCGACCTTTGCCAAGATCAATCAATTGACGCTGACTCCCGGTGTTTTGTGAGCCTGCCCGCGTGGGCGACCGCAAGGGTGCGCTGAGAAGATACCCCAACAGCACCCTGACCTGCCGCAACCAACGCGTCGTTGTGACCGGCCCTTCGACAAGCTCAGGGCAGGCTTTGTGTCGGCTCGTTCAGCGTCGCGAAGCGCCAGGCCCGCAAGGGCCCGATCCGTGATTAATCGGGAGTGGCTTATGATGGCACAAACGGCTCGCGACCGATTGGCGCTGCGTAGCCGAGACGAGCTCGCAGAAGTTGTTTTTTTGCCAGGAAACGTCCATGAAATTACCGCCAAGTAATGAGTTGGGTGATCTGCCACCAGGCGTGCATCGTACGACGATGGAAGTTGTTGTTGAGCGATTTGGCCACGGTTCGGAGCAGCGCAGACTGGTTACCAGGCGCTTGCTTCACATCTTCGTTCTGGCGCAGCGAACCGATCATCTTTCACGTCTGATTGTGTTTGGAAGTTACGTGACGGACAAGCTGAACCCAAATGATGTTGATGTCATCCTCGTCATGGACGATGAGTTTCGTTTAGGGCATTGTCCCATTGAAGCAAAAGGGTTGTTTGATCATGCCACGGCCCAAGCTCGTTATGGGGCAAGCATCTTCTGGGTCAGGCTAGGTCTGCTGTTTGGTGAGACGATCGAGGATTTCGTCAGTTATTGGCAGATCAAACGAGATGGCTTGAAGCGTGGCATTGTCGAGGTGGTACCAGCATGATATCCAATGATCACGAAGTAGAGATCAGCCAACAGCGGATTGCGCAATTTCAGCGTTGGCTGGCGCAATTGCGCAGAACAGCGCGTCTTGATGAGTTCGAGGCGGTCAGCAGCGGGTACAGGTTGGAGATTGAACGGATGCAAGCAGAAGTCTTGGAGTATCTGCTTTGCCCCCTGCCTGTCGAACGCGAGCTGCAACTGGCTTGAAGTCATCGAGACGATGACGCCAGCGCAAAACCCGCAACTGCAATCCTTCTGGCCCGCCAGCAACACCTTGCGGCACAGCCCGCGCGTGCTGGTGACCGGCCGCCGCGGGGTGCTTGGGCCGGCACGGCGTGGCGAAGCTGCGCGAGCACGGCGCAATCCAGATCGCAGTCGTTGATCGTGACCGCTACGACCGGCGCGACCTGGCAGACGACGTGCGGCTGAAGCAATGGCGGCCGGCGCAGCTTAATTTAGGGTGATGCAAGTACGAATTACCACGAATCAGAACAATTCGTAAAAACTCGTGGCAGAGAAAGAAATCCATGAATCACTCTCGATCGTGAAACGTCGCGGCTCAACCCCGCGCTGGTGTGGCTTGTCGTCGTGGGGATAGCCCTCGTTGGTCTAATGGCAATGTCCAACACGCTGCTTGTGGAGCTGACTGCATCGGCGCCGGCGAGCGTTGCGCAGGCGTCGCTGGCGCCGGGCACGGAAGGACTGCTGCGCCAGACCGCCAGCCATCTCTCGAAGATGCAGGGTGGGGCCAGTATCGGCGGCTTCCCAGGCTTCGAACCGCCAGACGACGATAAACGCTACAAGGACAAGATTCGCAATCAATCGTACGGCGGAGAAGAGGCGAATTACTGGGGGAAAGAGATCAATAATTTTCTGCGGCCAATCGCGGACAAGAATCCGGGCTTGACGTTGGAGCAGATCCTGCAGCGCGCGGGTTTGTCACCCGAACGGATTGATAGTTTCTTGACGGGGCTGAAAAACGCGCACGCTACGATTAAGGCTCTTGAGGGGTATGGAGTAACACCTGAAACGGTTAGAACCCTTGAGACTTTGATGAAGACACTGGGAGTTGCGCCATGGTAATGACTAACAGTCTGCGCCCGATTGTCAGGGGCTACAACCAAATCAAGTTCCATCTGCGCATGGAGGACTGGCCGCAGGATATTCCTTTGCCGGAAGGGGCAATCTCGGTGGAAATGGATGGCAAGCCCTTGTGGCCTTATCAGGTAGTTTACCTTGAGCCGGACAAAACCGTTGAGACTGTAAACGGTTGGTTCATCATGCCGATCTCGATTGAACAGGTCTTTGCGTGGTATCCGGCCGAAATGGAAAAGCGCGGCTATCAGGAGGAGAAACGCTCGCATACCTTGCCGACATGGGCTTGGCTGCGCTATCATCACCCTGAAACTGATGTCAGTGCGGAAATCAGCATCCGATGCAATCCCCACCTGTGTCAGACGCGGGCGATGATCCAGCGCAGCGTGATTCAGCCGTGGTCGCCAGAAGTAGAGGCACAGTGATTGACGACCGACCGTGATGCAAGGCGGGTGATGAAGCCGTGGTGACGCGAATGCGGCCCTGATGAAGCTGGCTGCCCGAATTGATGACCATGAGTCAAAACACTTCGTGAAAATTCGTGAAATTCGTGGCAAAAAAACTCAATCTCCACCACGAATGACACGAATTACCACGAATCAAAACACTTCGTGAAAATTAGTGAAATTCGTGGCAAAAACCCAATCTCCGCCACGAATGACACGAATTGACACGAATCAGAACAATTCGTAAAAACTCGTGGCAGAGAAAGAAATCCATGAATCACTCTCTCGATCGTGAAACGTCGCGGCTCAACCCCGCGCTGGTGTGGCTTGTCGTCGTGGGGATAGCCCTCGTTGGCCTGATGGCAATGTCCAACACGCTGCTTGTGGAGCTGACCTCATCGGCGCCGGCGAGCGTTGCGCAGGCGTCGCTGGCGCCGGGCACGGAAGGGCTGCTGCGGCAGACCGCCAGCCATCTCTCGAAGATGCTGGGCGGGGCCAGTATCGGCGGCTTCCCAGGCTTCGAACCGCCAGGGGATGACGACAAGTACCGGCGCAAGATCGAGGAAAGGTCGTACACGGCCGAAGAAGTCAACTACTGGGTCAAGGAGATCAACAACTTTCTCGGGCAGATCGTCAAAAAAAATCCGGGCTTGTCGCTGGAGGAGATATTGCAGAGGCAGGGTTTGTCACAGGTTGAGACCAGAGAGCTCGTCGAAGCGCTTCAAGGCACGCACAACACAGCCAAGGTTTTGTCAGAATACGGCGTGAATCCCGAAACGGTCAAGATACTTGAATCGCTGCTGAAAACATTGAGGGTGCCTTTATGGTCATACTAGGTGGACTACGCCCGTTCGAGCGGCTACATGATGGTATTCAGGTCCGATTACGGCTTGAGGACTGGCCGACGGATGTGCCACTGCCGGCAGAGAGCGCAATCGCTAGGGTCGGGGAAAACCATGAAATCCCGTTGCATTCCTATTGGCGCATTGTTCTCGAACCGGAGCGCACGGTCGAAGCCATTGCCGGTCAGTTCATCTTTCCACTCTCGTTAGACGCGGCAATCGCCTGGTATCAGAGCGAAATGGCAAAATGCGGCTGGATCGAGCTGACCGAAAAAGGCTACAGAATGCCTGCATCCGCGGCGCTGCACTTTGAGCATCCAGCGAGCAAGGTCCGCGTTGTGGTTGGCTTGCGCGACTGGCCAGAGCGAAAAGTGTCAGACGCCTTCATCCGCCGCATCATCGAGCATCCCTGGTCGCCGGTCGCGGAGCAACCCCTGGAGCTGACCGCCGAGATCGCCTGACGCAGCGTCAGACCACGAATCCAAACCCTTCGTGAAAATTAGTGAAATTCGTGGCAAGAAGGGCGCAGATGTGCGCTACCATGACCCCTATGTGCCGGGCATCCGCCACAACGGCTTCGAGATGGCCGGCGAGACAGGCTACTGAGCCGCGGCCGACTGTGCGTGGTGGTGACAGATCATTCGTGCTATGATTGGGCCTCCATCAGGCAACACGTGCGCCTGATCGTTGACACACGACACGCAGTGTTTTGATATGGCAGGTGGCGACTGCACTCAGGGTAGGGTTGGGTGACTGGGATGGTGATGGGCAGCCGCGCAAGAGAAGCGAGATGACAGGAGAACAGCGATGCAACTTCAGATAACTATCGAGGTGTGGGATAAGGGGAAGTGGTTTGTGGCGACCTGTCCCGAATTGGACTTCATGGCCCAGGGCCCGACGCGTGAACAGGCCAGGCTTAACTTACTCGAAGTGATCAATATCCAGTGCCAAGAAATGACCGCCATGCATACGTTGAATGACTACCTGAGCGAGTGCGGCTATGTGCGACAGAACGGATCATTCATTGCGCAATCTCAGATGGTCGCCCTGGAACGTCAGGCCGTTCAGGTGGCTTGATGCCTAGAATCACACCTGTTGACTGGAAGACGCTTGTAAAGGTATTTGAGTTATACGGATGCCTTTACAAGCGCAAGGAAGGCTCACATCATATCTTGGTGTGTCCAAAAGCCCGTCGCGCCGTGGTGATACCCGAGTACGCCGAAATTGATCCGGACATCGTCAAGAATAATATGCGTACGGTCGGTATGACGCGTGAGGAGTATTTCGAGTTGCTGAGCAAGGTGTGAAAGAGCGAAGTGAATGCGCCGGCGCTGGACATGATCGATCTGCTGCGCCACAAAGGCGCGGACGTGCGCTACCACCAAACCCTTCGTGAAAATTAGTGAAATTCGTGGCAAAAAAACCATTCGTGGCAGGCATATCACATGAACCCTGACTGGCCCAACAGCGCCACCTTCTGGCGCAACAAACGCGTCACCGTCACCGGCGGGGCCGGCTTCCTCGGCTCCTTCGTGGTGGAGAAGCTACCGGAGCGGGGCGCGGCCCACATCTCCATCCCTCGCCGCCAGGACTACGACCTGGTGCAGCGCGAGGCCGTGCTGGCCCTGCTGCACGACGCCCGCCCCGATCTGGTCATCCACCTGGCCACCAGCGTGGGCGGGATTGGCGCAAACCGCGAGCATCCCGCTGAGTTCTTCTACGACAACCCATCGACAGGCTCAGGACAGGCCTGATGATGGGTGTGCCGTTGCTGCACGAGAGTTGGGTGGCGGGCGTGGAAAAGTTCGTGGCACTGGGAACGATTTGCTGCTACCCTAACCCTTCACTTCGACAGGCTCAGTACAAGCGACAGGCTCAAGACAAGCGACAGGCGCAGGGCAGGCCTTTGCATCGCGACAGGTAAGGAGAAACCGTGAACATAGACTATACCATTCAGGTTTGGAGGGAAGATCAGCAGTTCGTGGCGCATGCCATGCCCCTGGATGTGATGAGTTCAGGACCGACGCCAGCCGGGGCGCGTGCAGCCCTCTATGAGGCCGTTGAGCTCTTTTTGGCCACGGCGGCCGCCATGGATAGCCTGGACGAGATCCTGGAAGAATCTGGCTATGCGTTTAAGCAGGGAGAATGGTTCAGCCCCATTTGGGTAGCCATGGAGCGGCACTCCACCCCGATTGCGGCCTGAGCATGGCGAGAATCACACCTGTTCCCTGGAGACTTCTGGAAAAGGTCTTTTTGGCGACCGGCTTTCAGTTTGCACACCAACAGGGAAGCCACCGCGCCTACACCAAGCCAGGCGTCCTGAGACCGGTTGTGATTCCTACCTATGATGAGGTCCCGGTTTCAATTATCCGCAACAATCTGAAGACAGCAAAAATATCCAGAGACGAATATTTTCGACTTCTGGACCAAGTGCGATAGCATCCGACCTGGTCGCCTTCGTGTAATTCGTGGTTACCGTATTCGTAGTTGCTCTGGAGAACCGTACCAATGCACAATGCGTGGCCAAACAGCCCCGAATTCTGGCAAGACCAACGCGTCACCGTGACCGGCCGCCGCGGGCTTCCTCGGCTCCTTCGTGGTGGAGAAGTTGCGGGAGCGAGGCGCGGCCCCCCCTGCCCCCAATTCTGGGGGAGAACGGTTGCAGCGTACCACTGAATGGCAGCGACCTCTTTGATCCCAGAAAACCTGCACGACTTGATTGCCCAAGGTGAAGGACAGCGAGTGGAGTTCAAGCGCTCGCTGGCCGAGCTGGAAACAGGCGCTCGCAGCGTGACAGCCATGGCTAACGCTGACGGCGGCATCGTGCTGTTCGGTGTACGGGATGACGGCACGATCTCAGGGGTGGAGATGGGCGCCCAAACAAAGGAGCGGGTCGTTCAGGCCGTCACCGCCAACACCGACCCCACTCTCTACCCGTCGGTGGAGGTTGTAAAGCTCGGCGAACAGATCATCATTCTGGTGACAGTGCCTGAAAGCCAGGATAAACCGCACCTGGTGCAAGGCCGGGCTTACAAGCGCGTGGGCGCGGCCGATGTGCAGATGAGCCGGGGGGAGTACGAACGGCTATTGTTGCAGCGTCAGCAGGTTGAGTTTGACCACCAGCTTGTGAAAGGGGCAACCCATGCCGATCTCGATGAGGCAAGACTGGAATGGTACATCCGCCAGCGAGCTGAGAGGCGTGGGATCAGGACGCCTACTAGTTCAGTACGGGAAACCCTGATTAATCTTGGCGCCCTGGTCGAGGAGAAAGGCGAGCTGACGCCGACCGCAGGCGGTCTACTCTTTTTCGGCAGAGATCCGCAGCGCTTTTTCCCTCACAGCGAGGTGCGCATCGCCCGTTTCAAGGGCACAACCATGGGACACTTCATTGACAGCGTTGATCTACGGGGCACGCTGCCAGAAATGATTGACGAAGCCGAGCGTTTCATTCGGCGCAACACTCGGACGGCTGCCAAAGTGGTGGGTTTCAAACGCCGCGAGATCAGCGAATATCCCCACGAAGCCACGCGGGAGGCCATCTGTAATGCTGTCTGCCACCGGGATTATTTCATGGACGGCTCGACAGTGCGTATCATGATCTTTGATGATCGTATTGAAGTCAATAGCCCCGGCTCTCTACCACCTGGAGTCACGATAAAGAATATCGACCGCAAGCACGTCCTGCGCAACAAGCTCATCGCCAACTATTTGTACGACATCTATTACATCGAGAAATGGGGAACGGGCATCACGAAAATGCGGGGGCTGATGCACGAGCATGGACTGGCGGAACCGATCTTCGAGGATTTGAAGAGCTTTTTCTCCGTGACCTTCTACGGCCCTGGAGAGAAGATATTGAACTTGATCCCCGAAGAAGGTGTGGTTGATCTGCGAGAGCTGGGACTGAACGAACGACAAATCGAGGCGCTGCGGCTAATGGTCAATGAAGGGGTTGAGTTGAGCAATAGAGCGTATCGGGATATGTTTGCCGTCTCCCGTCCAACGGCGACGCGAGACTTGAGGAAACTGGTGGAGACAGGGTGGGTGCGGGAGACCGGAAAGGGACGGAGCCAGGAATATGCAGCACAATGAGGCGATTAGTGAAAAAATGAGGCGATTAGTGAGGCGATTAAGCCCCTCGGTTAGGGCTGAACGAACAGCAGCTACGAGCCTCAGAGCAAGGTGAGCCATGAGATGGCCCATCGGGAGTTGTCAGAACTGACAACAAAAGGGTTAATCGAGAAGCGGGGCGCAGGAAGAGGGACTTACTACATACTGGTTGATGATTAGGTTGATGATTAGTTGATGATTAGTTGATGATTCCTGACGATTGGCCATAGCACGGCCCGAAAGAGCCCGTCTTCGAGGAGCGAGGGAGCATCTTACTTATATGACCCAATTACGGCAGTCCAACCACGAATCCTTCGGCTGCGCTCAGGACAGGTCCCACGAATTGACATGAAGGAAATCTTAGCGTGAATTCGTGGCAAAACGGAGCTCTCGCCACGAATTGCACGAATTGACACGAACAGAGAGACTTTAGTGCAAATTCGTGTCATTCGTGGCAACCCCCGGCCTCCCCCCCCGGCGGGGGGGGGGGGGCCCCCCCCCCCCCCCGCCCCCGGGCCCCGGGGGGGGCCCCCCCCCCGGCCCCCCCCCCCCCCCCCCCCCCCCCGGGGGGGCCTCCGCGGCGCCCCCCGGGGGGCCCCCCCCCCCGGGGGGGGGCGGGGGGGGGGGGGCCGGCGGGGCCCCCCGGGGGGGGGAGCGCGGGCCCCCCCGGGGCCCGGGGCCCCCCGGGGCGCCCCCCCCCCCGGGGGCGGCCCCGCCCCCCCCCCCCCCCCCCCCCGGGGGCCCCCGGCCCGCCCCCCCCCCCCCCCGGGGCGCCCCGGCGCCAAACACCCCGATCTCTGCCACGAATTTCACGAATTACCACGAATCCAAACCCTTCGTGAAAATTAGTGAAATTCGTGGCAAAAAAAAATCTTCGTGAAAATTAGTGAAATCCGTGGCAAAAAACCCAATCTCTGACGCATTCGGAGCGCTAGTCCTATGAATGGAACATCGGTAACACCTTTTCAGGCCGCGTTGGATGTGATTGATCGCCTACCTCCTGATGATCAAGAGGCGATCATCGAGATTATCCGCAGAAGAATGATTGAACAGCGACGTCGTGAGATCGCTGCAAATGCCCAGATGACTCTGCAAGCGTTTCGTGAGCGCCGCGCCAGTTACGGGACAGTGGATGATCTGCGTCGAGAACTAGAAGCATGAGAAAGCTGGTTTGGGACAACAGCTTTCGTCGGGCGCTCAAGGGACGAACTCGCAACGACCGGGGCCTACAAACAAGGATTCTCGATACGTTGGATCAGCTTGTGGCTGACCCATTTCACCCAACGCTGAAGACTCATAAGCTCAAGGGACGCCTCGATGGACTGTGGGCATGCTGGGTCGAATATGATTGCCGGATCATCTTCTTGTTCGGGCCAGACCCAGACGGCAATGAAGATGCTGTTGTGTTAGTTGACCTCGGCACGCACGACGAAGTCTATTGACCCTGGCCTGGTAAGAATCGGTCCGACTATGGCGCCAATTCGCTCGGTCACCAACGAGTCGTAAAGTAGACCCTACCACGAATCCAAACCCTTCGTGAAAATTCGTGAAATTCGTGGCAAAAAGACCCAATCTCTACCACGAATCACACCAACTTACCACGAATCAAGACCCTTCGTGAAAATTAGTGTAATTCGTGGCAAAGAAAACGTTGATTCTCGCCACGGATTGAAGCGTACGATTGAATGGCATTGATCTCTTTGCTCCCTGAAAACCTGCACGACTTAATTGCCCAGGGTGAAGGACAGCGAGTGGAGTTCAAGCGCTCGCTGGCCGAGCTGGAAACAGGCGCTCGCAGCGTGACAGCCATGGCTAACGCTGACGGCGGCATCGTGCTGTTCGGTGTGAGGGATGACGGCACGATCTCAGGGGTGGAGATGGGCGCCCAAACTAAGGAGCGGGTCGTTCAGGCCATCACCGCCAACACCGACCCTACTCTCTACCCGTCGGTGGAGGTTGTAAAGCTGGGCGAACAGATCATCATTCTGGTGACAGTGCCTGAAAGCCAGGATAAACCGCACCTGGTGCAAGGCCGGGCGTACAAGCGCGTGGGCGCGGCCGATGTGCAGATGAGCCGGGCGGAGTACGAACGGCTGCTTCTCGCTCGTCATCACCTGCCTTTCGACCAGCAATTGGTAGAGGGGGTGACGTATGAGGATTTGGACGAGGCTAAGGTACAGGATTTTCTGCGGCGCCGCCAGGAGGCCTATCCCGACGCGACTCCACCTGGCGCTTCATTGCCAAAAGTGATTGCCGAAATGCTGGCAGGAGCACGGGAACGGGACGGAGAACTGGCGCCCACCTACACTGGCCTGCTTTTTTTCGGCCGCAATCCACAGCGTTTCTTGCCACGCGCTGAGGTCAAGTTGGCTCGTTTCCAGGGCGTGACGACATTGGCCTTCATTGACCGGCTCATCGCTTGCGGAACACTGCCGGAGATGTTAGACGAGGCAGAGCGATTCATTCGGCGGAACACGCGCACGGCGATGAAGGTGGTGGGATTCGAAAGCACGCAAGTGACCGAGTATCCGTATGACGCTATCCGGGAGGCATTGGTGAACGCCATGGCCCATCGGGATTATGACCACAGCAGCGGCATCCAAGTCAATGTATTCGATGACCGGCTGGAGGTGATGAGCCCGGGCAAGGCGCTGATCCCGCTCAGCGAGTTGGAAGGCTCGCACGTCACCCGAAACGAGACCCTGTGTCGCCGATTCCGGGATATCGGGGAAATGGAGCAATTCGGAACCGGCATCACAAAGATGAAGCGGTTGATGCGAGAACATGGCCTGGAAGAGCCCGTGTTCGAGGAGCGCGGCACTTTTTTCAAGACGACCTTTCCGGGACCAGGCGACCAAATTCTGGGCCTGGTTCCCCGGGCCGGAGTGACTAACCTGCGAGCGTTGGGACTGAACGAGCGGCAGATCGAGGCGCTGCGACTGATGGTCAATGATGGATTGGAGATGACCAGCAGTTTGTATCAGAATGTATTTGATCTGCCCAGGAATACAGCATCGAGGGATTTAATGAGATTGGTGGAAACAGGTTTGGTAAAGCGATTGGGAACCAAGAGAGGGAGTCGATATGTTGCAGGATGATGGTGCATAATGTCGCGTTGTGGTGCATAATATGGTGCAAATGACCCATCAGAAGTGGGGGTGGATTGGCATGAGTAGATGCGCATCGCATCTCGCCAGTTCCGGCCCACTGAGCCTGTTTTCGACACAGAACAGATGTTTTCATACAACACCATACAACAGTTTGTGGTCATTGGCAAATCGCACACAACCTGTAGGAACAGTCCTGTTTTCGCTCAAACGTTCTACGCGACGGCTTGTGGCAAGTGCCTGATGACCTACTACCCATTGGGGTGTCGAAAACAGGCTGAGATTACTGAAAACGGACACTCTGCGATGACGTCCCAGCCCAAACAACCATCCTGGCCCAACAACGCCACCTTCTGGCGCAACCAACGCGTCACCGTGACCGGCGGCGCAGGCTTCCTCGGCTCCTTCGTGGTGGAGAAGCTGCGGGAGCGAGGCGCGGCCGACATCTCCATCCCCCGCCGCCAGGACTACGACTTGGTGCAGCACGAGGCGGTGCTGGCCCTGCTGCACGACGCCCGGCCCGATCTGATCATCCACCTGGCGGCCAGGGTGGGCGGCAATTCTGATTACTGGGATGCCTGGCGCCTGGTGGAGGATGTCATCGAAGAACGCCCTGTTGACCTGGTTGAAATCGAGTCAGCAGGGGAGCCGCTGCGGCGCAACGATCGGGCGTTACGCGTTCATCGGCGCGGGCGCGGTGGTGCGGGGTGACGCGCCCGACTATGCCCTGATGTTGGGCGTGCCTGCGCGCCAGCGCGGGTGGATGAGCCGCCATGGCATCGTTTGGCGAAGCCGCATGGGGATGGTATGATGGCCTGCCCGGAGAGCGGCTGGCGCTACAAGGAGGTTGAACCGGGCGTGTTGCGATGCCTGGATTGGCCGGAAGATCAGCCACTACCGTAAAGATTTTGTGCCCCTCATTACAGGAAACGTGCGATCTCTCGCTCGAGGGGCGCGGGGAAGTCCCGAATGATCGCCCAATGGCTTCTGGGCAAGAACTCCTTCAGTTCTCTCTGGAAGTCAATTCTCGATTGCCTGGTCGTTTCTAATACTTGCGCCAGGACATCTCGCCGGTGGGCCGGCAGCAAGTTGGCGCGCAGGATGAAGTAGAGGTCGTAGAAATCGCGTGCTTTCTTGCGGGAGAGAAGCGCCTGGATCTTCTCGTCAACGAGTTGCTCTCTGGCCAGCGCGACGACGGTGTACGCAGGGACCAAATCGGAGACCACTGTCATCGCCTCGCCTCGCTTTTCCCCCTCTCGGAGGGAGATCTCGAGCTGGATCGTAAGCGGGCCGTGGTTCGTTAGAAAAGCGATGATCGCCAGATACCCGCCGGTGGTTGTTTTTGACTCGGTGAGATCGAGGTTGATGTTCTCCCGGGCGATGGCCGCCAACGTTTCTAAGAGCGCTTCTTCCAGCGCGCGGATATCGGTGATCGAGGCGCTGAAGTCGAGGTCTTCTGAGAAGCGGGGACTGTTGTAAAGCGTTCTGAGAGCCGTACCCCCCTTAAAATAGATGTGGTCGGTCAGCGGCTGTTGGTAGAAATACGAAAGGAACAGGTGCTGGCAATACTCGCGGCGGACGTTCAATTCCGTTGTCTGAAATTTGGTCGCGAGCGACTTGAGGACGTGATCGGCGATCATAAGACTTCCTCGATGAGTTTGTCTAACCCTGTTCTTTGATACAGGGTGGCGTAGAAACGGATCTTCTGTTGATCCAGCTCAGTTGTGCGCAGGCGGTCGTTTCTGGGTTTCTTGCCGAGGGAGACGAAGTAGAGATAGTCAACGAGGGCCTTTTCCGGTTCCGCGAGCAGGACCGTCCGTTCCGCCCTCTTGACGGGGATATAACCGGTAAACGCTTCCCGTTTGATTGTAAAGTATGAAAAGGTCCGCTCGCCGACCTGAAAGGTACGCGTAGGCTGGGTCGTAGCCGAAGTGACGGAGTAGGCCATTTCCAAGAGAATGTTATACGTACTCAGCGCGTACTCAAACGAGACGTAGGAAGGGCGATAGAGGAGATTGGCGATCTCTTCCTCAGGCGGCAGATCGCTCTGCAAGGTATACAACCCTTTCTTGAGCCGCAAGAACAGTCCGTTCTGGGTGTATGTTTCCAGGAAGTATTTGGCTTTCGATCCGGTGGTGTGAAAAATCCGTTGGAAGTCCTGCGGGGTAAAGATGGTGGTTGTTTTTCCCAAAAGCACCTGGCGGACCGATAATGGTTTCAGCAAAGCACACATTTTTGCTCCTTTCTGAAATCATCATATCATAGAGCGATCTCTTTGTCAACCGTTGACTACCGTACATAGGGTAAGAAGCAGGTTTCGGCGTCAATGTTATTGTTGCTCACCCAGCGCGTGAAGCGTTTGACTCGACTATCCAACTTCGCGGCATCGGGCACTTTGCTGGCGACCTGGGGGAGGTGGGTAGACTTGCTTCCGACGATGCCACTGATGAGATCGGCTAAGGTACTGAGATGGCGGGCGAGATTGCCGGTGGGTTCTTTGGGATAAAGTTGCTTTATGCTCTGTCTTATGGCACGATAACGCCTCAGGTTGTCACTCATGAGTTTGCTCCGTGTTCTGGGATGGAACCAGAGCATACTACAGAAGTGTCAACCTCTCAACTTCTCAAAAAGTGTACGGCAGTCAATCTCTGCCACGAATTACCACGAATCCAAACACTTCGTGAAAATTAGTGAAATTCGTGGCAAAGAAAAACCCTTCGTGAAAATTAGTGAAATTCGTGGCAAAAAACCCATTCGTGGCCGAAGGATGATACAGAGTCACTCGATGAAAGACCAACTGCTTTCCAAGATTCATGATCACACCGCGGTTGTCGCCGTCATCGGCCTGGGCTACGTGGGACTGCCGCTGGCCGTGGCCTTCGCCGAGCAGGGCTTCCCCGTCGTCGGCATCGAAGTGGACGGCCGCAAGGTGGCCGCGTTGAACCGCGGCGAGTCGTATGTGCAGGATATGCCGTCGGCGATCATCTGCGTGCCAGCGTCGGTGGTATAGCGTGTTCGGGGGAGTGAACTGATGACAGACGCAAACCGGATCGCAGAAGCAAGTGTGGCTTACGGCAGCGCCGTGGCCGACCTGCAGCGTCCGCTCATCCTGGAGCGCGAAGGTCAGCCATTGGCGGTGCTGATTTCTTTCGAAGAATATCGGCGACTGCGGGCGATTGAGTCTAATGATGAAGCGCGCCGGCAGACCAATTGGTCTGCGCTATCCGATCTCTTGGCGGAGGTTCATAGCCGTCCAAGCAGTTACACGCCGGCGGAGATCGAAGCCGAAATCACGGCTGCTAGAGCCGAAGTCCGCCAGGAACACCGTGGCCGTCAGCGCAGTCGTTGACACGAATATTTGGGTGTCGGCGTTTCTGACGCCGCACGGTTTCCCGGCGCGCTTGATTGGCGCTGGGAGAGCCGGACGTTTCACGGTCGTCAGTTCTTTGCCGCTCCTGGAGGAGTTGTTGGAAGTACTGCGCCGCCCGCGGATTATGAAGGTGCGCCAGACCACGGTGGATGACGCTGAAGCCTACGTGCGCGGTGTGGCCGCTGTGGCCCGGTTGGTTCCGGTTTCAGGCATGTTGCACCTGTGTCGCGATCCTGACGACGATTGGGTGTTGGAGACGGCGGTGGCTGGCGGAGCGACCCACGTGGTCAGCCGCGATGAGGATGTGACGCGTGACCTGGAGTTGCAGGGGCAACTGGAGATACGGGGAATTGCGACGATTACGGTGAGTCGGTTACTCGCTGTGCTGGAGCATGACACAAAAGTCACTCGATGAAAGACCAACTTCTTTCCAAGATTCATGATCAAACCGCGGTTCATCGAGCGCATCGTGCCGGTGTCATCCACCCAGGCGGCGGAGATGGTGAAGCTGCTGGAGAACACCTTCCGGGCGGTGAACATCGCGCTGGTGAACGAGATCGCGGTGATGTGCGACAAGCTGGGGCTGGATCCCTGGGAAGTGATCGAGGCGGCCGCCACCAAGCCCTACGGTTTCATGAAGTTCACGCCGGGGCCGGGGGTGGGCGGGCACTGCATCCCGCTGGATCCGTTCTATCTGTCGTGGAAGATGAAGACGCTGAACTACAACGCGCGCTTCATCCAGTTGGCCGGCGAGATCAACAGCGACATGCCGCGCTACTGGGTGGCGAAGGTGGTGGATGCGCTGAACGAGGCCGGCAAGCCGCTCAAGGGCAGCAACGTGTTGGTGCTGGGGGTGGCATATAAAGAAGGACATTGACGACGTGCGCGAGTCGCCGGCGCTGGACGTGATCGAGTTGTTGCGCCAGAAGGGCGCGGCTGTGCATTACCATGACCCCTACGTGCCGGCCATCCGCCACAACGGCTTCGAGATGGCCGGCGAGACGGACCTGGACGCCGCGCTGGCTGCGGCGGATTGCGCGGTGGTGGTGACGGATCATTCATGTTATGATTGGGCCGCGATCCGGCGGCAGGTGCGGCTGATCGTGGATACGCGGTACGCGGCAATTTGACACAACGTATGAATATGCAGCAGATGGACGATCTTCAGCGCCTGACTGCCTCCCAGGGTGTATTGCTTTACCGCCTGGTGGACTTGGGCTATCTGACGCGAGCACAGGTAGACGAACTGATCACCCGACTGGTCAGAGAGCGTTTGATCAAGGCGCAGGAGTATCTGGCTTTTGCTGGACAACTGGATGCCAGTGCAACATTGAATCTGCCGCATATCGTGTCCCGTTGCTATTATGCCATGTATCACGCCGCGCGAGCCGTGGTGCTGCACGTCCGGCGGGCCGATCTGGATGATCACGAGCGGCTGCCGGCGGCGTTGGGGCAGATCCTCGGCCGGCCATACGGAGATATGCTCGGCCGATGGCGAGAAGCACGCAATCAGGTAGACTATTCGCCCTATCCGCCGGGCGATCTACGACAACAGGCGCTGGCCGCGGTGAGCGATGCCGAATTGTTACTGACGGCGTGTCGCGAGGAGTTACGGAAGCGGGGGGTGAGCCTATGAAGCTGCGAGAATTGACCGTGCCGTATGTGGTTCAGGAAGTGGATTACGGCGAGCTCCGCCGGGCGCTTGAACATGCCTTTGCCGATGAGTACGGGCCATCAGTAGTTCAGGACGTCCGGGTGGTGCATTTCAACCCGGATGTGATTGATGCGACAGTTGTGGTTCAAGCCCGGCAGCCAGCGATGGATGACCTGGCCTTGCACCTAAGCGAACTATTCCGCCGTGAGGGCCTGCGGGTGGCCATTCGTGTCGCCGCGGCCCTACAGCCCACCTTGAGCGAAGTTGAAGGGTCGGCCGGTGGTCGTTGGTCGCTGGCGCTGGAGCGCAGGGTGTGAGAGCGCCGCTGACCGTATAACAAACGACAATGGGCGGCGAGATCAACAGCGACATGCCGCGTTACTGGGTCGAGAAGGTGGTGGATGCGCTGAACGAAGCCGGCAAGCCGCTCAAGGGCAGTAACGTGCTCGTGTTGGGCGTGGCCTACAAGAAAGACATTGACGACGTGCGCGAGTCGCCGGCGCTGGACGTGATCGAGCTGCTGCGCCACAAGGGTGCGGACGTGCGCTACCACGAAACCCTTCGTGAAAATTAGTGAAATTCGTGGCAAGAAAACCTGATCTCTGCCACGAATGCCACGAATTACCACGAACAAGAAAACACTTCGTAAAAACTCGTGGCAGAGAAAGAAATCCATGAATCACTCTCTCGATCGTGAAACGTCGCGGCTCAACCCCGCGCTGGTGTGGCTTGCCGTCGTGGGGATAGCCCTCGTTGGTCTGATGGCAATGTCCAACACACTGCTTGTGGAGCTGACTGCATCGGCGCCGGCCAGCGTTGCGCAGGCGTCGCTGGCGCCGGGCACGGAGGGACTGCTGCGGCAGACCGCCAGCCATCTCTCGAAGATGCTGGGCGGGGCAAGCGTCGGCGGGTTTCCGGGCTTCGAGCCGCCTGATGACGACGAAAAATATCGCCGCAAGATCAAAGACCAGGACTATAGCGCTGAAGACCTCAACGGTTGGGTCAAAGAGATCAACAACTTTTTAAATCAGATCACCAAAAGGAATCCCGGTCTATCGCTTAAGGAGCTATTGGAAAGGCAGGGGTTATCACAGACTCAGATCAGAGAGTTTGTTCAATCGTTGCAACAGGCCCATTATACCGCCAAAGGCATGTCGGGTCATGGGGTCAACCCTCAAACTGTTCTGACGCTCGATTCTCTGATGGAAATACTGGGAGTTGTACCATGGTAGCAGTTAACAGTTTTCGCAAGTTCCAGCGAATGCATAGTGGCGTTATGATTCACTTGCGCTTTGACGAATGGCCTGGGGATGTGTCTTTACCGGCAGAGACAACCGTGGCTAAGACAGGCGAAGGTCCTTTTCATCCATACTGGGATCTGATCCTCAAATCCGACCGCACCATCGAGTCTGTCGTGGGCTGGTTCATCTTTCCACTCTCGTTAGACGCGGCAATCGCCTGGTATCAGAGCGAAATGGCAAAATGCGGCTGGATCGAGCTGACCGAAAAAAGGCTACAGAATGCCTGCATCTGCGGCGCTGCACTTTGAGCATCCAGCGAGCAAGGTCCGCGTTGTGGTTGGCTTGCGCGACTGGCCAGAGCGAAAAGTGTCAGACGCCTTCATCCGCCGCATCATCGAGCATCCCTGGTCGCCGGTCGCGGAGCAACCCCTGGAGCTGACCGCCGAGATCGCCTGACGCATCTCCAGGGATACGGGCGCTGAGCGCGACACCCTCCCTGCCACGAATCAAAACTCTTCGTGAAAATTCGTGAAATTCGTGGCAAAAAAACCAATCTCTGCCACGAATTGCACGAATTACCACGAATCCAAACCCTTCGTGAAAATTAGTGAAATTCGTGGCCGCAAATTCGTGGTTGCACTCATCACCGGCATCACCGGCCAGGACGCTCCTATATGACCGAGTTCTTCCTGGCCCAGGGCTGAGAGGGCCACGGCATCATCCGCCGGGCCAGAACCTTCGACACAGGAGAGCCGAGTTGACACCTGAGGAATTCGAGCGGTTGATCAGCCAACAAGAAAGGGAGACGTTGGAGTTCAAACGAGAGATGCCCTCCTCGTCTGATCTGGCGAAACTGGTCACGGCATTCTACAACACGCGGGGCGGCGTCATCGTGTTTGGCGTGGAGGACGGAACCGGAAGACCGGTCGGGGTGATGGCCCCTCAGAGAATCGAGGAAGGTATCGTCAATATCCTGCGTTCTCGCTGTTCTTTGGACGTGATGCCAAGCATCGAAATTGTCGCTTATCAGGGCATGGAATTCGTGACGGTGACCTGTCTCCAAGGCGCGCACAAGCCCTATCTGGTCAATGGCGAGACACGCCCCTATGTGCGCGTAGGATCCAGCAATCGAGAGGCCCAGGATGAGGAAGTCCGCCGGCTCTACATCGAGGGCAGCGAGGGCGGCTTTGAGGCGTTGGCCTGCCGGGGAGCGAAACTGACCGATCTGTCGGAACGGTTGATTGCAGGCTACGTGCGGCGGCGCGAGGAGACGAGCGGCCAACCTTTGGGCCTGTCAGCCGAGGAGATGCTGCACAATCTGGGCTGTCTGATACGCGATGATGGGCAGTGGATTCCAACCCATGCCGGCGTGCTGCTCTTTGCTGAAGATCCGCAACGCCTGATTGGGCAAGCCGAAGTAGCGTGTGTACGCTTCAAAGGCACGGACGTGATCAGTTACATTGACCGGCGCGACCTGCATGGCCCTCTGTACCAGTTGGTGGACGACGCCGAGCAGTTCATTTACCGCCACATGAAGATCGGGCGGCGCATCGAGGGTTTTGTCGGTGTGGAGTACCGAGAGTATCCGCAGGCCGCAGTGCGGGAAGCCATTGTCAACGCCGTGGTGCATCGGGACTACAGCCGGCGCGGGCAGAGCATCCGTATCTTTATGTTCGACGACCGCATCGAAGTCTTCAGTCCGGGGACGCTGCCACCGGGGGTCTCCATAGAAAAGATGCGGCGGCTGGAGCCGCAATCCGTACAGCGCAACCCCATCATTGTTGGCGTGTTGCGGGATTTGGGCAGCCGCTATATCGAGCGGCTGGGCACGGGCATTCGGCGCATAGCGCAGGCCATGACAGAGCACGGCTTACCCCGCCCCCAGTTCGAGGAAGTAGGCAGCGAGTTTCGGGTGATGTTGATCGGGCCTGGTGAACGCTTCATGCAGGAGATAAAGGCGCGACCGGCCTGGGCAGAGAGCCTGAACGAGCGGCAAGTTGAAGCCGTATTATGTGTGGGTGAACATGGGCGGATTACAACAGGAGAATACCGAACCCTGGTAAGTGTTGCGGATGTGACAGCCTATCGGGATCTGAAGGACTTGTCTGATAGAGGGTTGCTGATCCGTCAGGGTAAGGGACGCGGCGCGTACTACACCCTGGTCGAATGAAGGGTTTTTGAAGGGATTTGAAAGGATTTAGGAGATTCACCCCATGCTCAATAGCTGGCCCGATAGCAATACCTTCTGGCGTGACCAGCGCGTCGTCGTGACTGGCGGACGTTGACTGAAAGCTTCGTCCGCATGGTAACTCGAATGAAACATCAACTTCTCACCAAAATCCACGATCACAGCGCCACCGTCGCCGTCATCGGCCTGGGCTACGTGGGCCTGCCGCTGGCCGTGGCCTTCGCCGAGAAGGGGTTTTCCCGTCGTCGGCATCGAAGTGGACGGCCGCAAGGTGGCCGCGGTTCAGCGCGGCGAGTCGTATGTGCAGGATATTCCATCGGAGCGGCTGGCAGCGCTGACGAACGACGAACGACGAACGATGGAGGGCCATCAGCCATCAGCCATCAACCATCGGCCCTCGGCGATGATGTGCGCGAGTCGCCGGCGTTGGACGTGATCGAGCTGCTGCGCCAGAAGGGTGCCGATATGCACTACCACGATCCCTACGTGCCGACCATCCAACACAACGGCTTCGAGATGGCCGGCGAGACCGACCCGGACGCGGCCCCCTTCGGCTCAACTCAGGACATGCTTCGACGTTCCTCCTGACCAAAGGCTACGAGGGGCGCGGGAGCGGTTTGGCTTCGAAGCGAGAACATCGTTCGAGGGTGGGTTACGGCGTTTGGAGGATCAAATGAAATGGCAAGAAGTCCGTGAGCAGTTCCCGGACAAGTGGTTGCTCTTTGCGGCAGTGGAATCACATGTAACTGAAGATCGGCGTCGCATTGTTGACGAGTTGGCCCCTATTCACGCCTACACTGATTTTTACGAGGCTTGGGAGCATTACAACGCATTACACAAAAAAGCGCCAACACAACGACTGTATGTCTATCACACGAGCAATGACAAAATAGAAATTAAGCTCCAGTATTGGGTCGGAATCAGGGGCAAGTGATGAAGATACGAATCGCTGACAACTTGCCCATGATAACTGCCACACTCAATGATGGTGGGGTCAGTCTGAGATTTGACAAGGTGCTATTGGACACAGGATCGGCCGGAACACTATTTCCGTTTGATAGGTTGCGTGAAAAGGGTATTCAACCACCACCCAATGCACGCATTCGCGAGATGACAGGAATCGGTGCGGGTGGAGAAAGCGTCGTTGAATTTCATGTGGATGCGCTTACGGTTGGGGAATTGCACGTGGCGAACTTCGTAATACAAGCCGGCAATACTGACTATGGTTACGAGTTTGACGCAATCTTGGGCTTTGATTTCCTGTTGGAGGTAGGAGCGATCGTGGATTTCGACCGAATGGAGATGCGGCGTAAGGCATCGCAGCCATGAGCAACCAACAGCCAACCATCTATGGCGAACCTGCAACCCTACCCTGGCCCGACAGCAATACCTTCTGGCGCAACCAGCGGTCGTCGTGACCGGCGGCGCGGGCTTCCTGGGATCGGTCATCGCCAAGAAGCTGCAGGCCCGCGGCGCTGGAGAGGTCTTCGTGCCGCGCATCGAGGATTACGATCTGCGCGACCTGACCGCGATCCGGCGCTTGCTGGCGGACGCGCGGCCGGACATCATCCTGCACCTTGCGGCGCGGGTGGGCGGCATCGGCGCCAACCGGGCGCATCCGGCCGAGTTCTTCTACGATAACCTGATGATGGGCGCGCCGTTGCTGCACGAAGCGTGGAAGGCCGGCGTGAGCAAGTTCGTGGCGCTGGGCACGGTGTGCGCTTATCCCAAGTTCACGCCGGTGCCGTTTCGTGAAGAGGATTTGTGGAACGGGTACCCCGAAGAGACCAACGCACCGTATGGCCTGGCCAAGAAGATGTTGCTGGTGCAGTCGCAAGCCTATCGCCAGCAGTACGGTTTCAACAGCATCTTTCTGTTGCCGGTGAACCTCTATGGCCCGCGCGACAACTTCAATCCCGACAGCTCGCATGTGATCCCCGCGCTGATCAAGAAATGCGTCGAGGCGGTGGCGCGGGGTGATCCGGAGATCGTGGCCTGGGGCGATGGCTCGCCGACGCGGGAGTTCCTGTACGTGGAAGATGCAGCCGAGGGGATCCTATTGGCGGCGGAGCGTTACAACGACAGCCTGCCGGTGAATTTGGGCAGCGCCTTCGAGATCAGCATCAAGGACCTGACGGAGACAATTGCACGCCTGTGCGGATTTCATGGTAGAATCGTTTGGGACACGACGAAGCCCAACGGTCAACCGCGGCGGAAACTGGACACCAGCCGGGCGAAGGCGATGTTCGGGTTTGAGGCAACCACGCCGTTCGAGACGGGGCTGCGGCAAACGATTGAATGGTATCGGAGGTCTCGATAATGGCACAAACAGCTCTTGACCTCTCTCCCGAACAGTGGCGATCGTATCGGCCAGGTCAAGCGGTTGAAGGTCATGGCCCTGATCAGTTGAGGCGCGCGGAACGTCGTCGTCAACAAGCCTGGCGCGTCGCACGGCAAGCCGCCAAGCTGCTGCGGGATCAATACGGCGCGGTCAAAGTGGCCGTCTTCGGCTCCCTGATCCATGACGACTGGTTCACGCCCTGGTCTGATATTGACCTGGCTGCCTGGGGGATACCGGCCGCACGTTTCTATGGCGCCGTGGCGGCGATCACTGGCCTCAGTCCAATCTTCCGGGTTGACCTGGTTGATCCTGATGCTTGCCGGCCCTCATTACGTGCAGCCGTGGAGCGCGAGGGCATCGAGTTGTGAGTGAACGACTGCTCCGTCTGGCAACGCGAATCCGAGATGAGCTTGCAGAACTGGATCGAGTCGCCGGGCGCGTGACGGAGGGCTGGGGACGTGCGCTGAGAAATGCGGATGACTACTATCTCGATGGTGTCGCGCTCAACCTGCATGGCTTTTACAGCGGACTGGAGCGCATCTTCGAGTTGATCGCTACCACCATTGATGCTGCAAAGCCAAAGGGCGAAAACTGGCACCAGGTCCTCTTGCGCCAGATGAGCGTTGAGACGTCCGGCCTACGACCGGCAGTCATCTCCCAGAGTACTTATCATCGCCTGGATGGCTATCGAGGGTTTCGTCACGTGGTGCGTCATGTGTATGCGTACAATTTCGAGACGACCAAGATCGAGAAGTTAGTGCTAGACCTGCCCGAGACTTTGGCCCAGGTGCGCGGCGAAATGTTGGCCTTTGCCGAATTTCTGGAGCAACAAGGTTGAGGACAGGCTTCGATCTGCAGACCTCGTACGTGATCCCGGCGCTGATTCGCTCTCTGAAGAGGATCTTCGACAAATGCGTCGAGGCGGTGGAACGGGGCGATCCGGAGATCGTGGCCTGGGGCGACGGCTCGCCGACGCGGGAGTTTTTGTACGTGGCAGACGCGGCCGAAGGGATCCTGCTGGCGGCGGAGCGCTACAACGACAGCCTGCCGGTGAACCTGGGCAGTGCGTTCGAGATCAGCATCAAGGACCTGACCGAGACGATTGCACGCCTGTGCGGATTTCATGGTAGAATCGTTTGGGATACGACGAAGCCGAACGGCCAGCCGCGACGGAAGCTGGATACCAGCCGGGCGAAGATGGTGTTCGGGTTTGAGGCGACGACCCCTTTTGAAGACGGGCTGCGGCGGACGATTGAATGGTACCAGAGCACTCGATGAAAGACCAATTGCTCACCAAGATTCATGATCACACCGCGGTTGTCGCCGTCATCGGCCTGGGCTACGTGGGCCTGCCGCTGGCCGTGGCCTTCGCTGAGAAGGGCTTTCCCGTCGTCGGCATCGAAGTGGACGGCCGCAAGGTGGCCGCGGTTCAGCGCGGCGAGTCGTATGTGCAGGATATTCCATCGGCCAGGCTGGCGGAGGTCAGGGGACTGGGAGCAGGCGGAAAGGAAGTACTCAAATGAGTGTGCAGACAGCGATCGGTTCATCCGTTTTCCAGAAAGCAATTGAGGGTGTGGAAAGACTGCCGGTTGATGACCAACTGTTGCTGGTCGATATCGTGAAGCGCCGACTGATTCAGCATCGTCGCGCCGAGCTCACGACCGTGATCGCAGAAGCGCGTGAAGCCTATCGGATCGGCAATGTGCGTCGAGGCACTCCCGAAGATCTGCTGAAGGAGTTGGAGGAGTTGGACGAGTGAGAGCGCTGATCTGGAGTCCGCATTTCACTCGAACGTTGCGCCGAACGATCCGCCAGAATCCTCAGCTACACCAGTTGGTCGGGATCACCCTTCGCCAGCTTGCCGATGATCCATTCCATCCCTCGCTACACAGCCATAAGCTGAAGGGTAGCCTGGCAGGAGCATGGGCATGCACGGTTGACTACGACAATCGTATTCTCTTTGAATTCGTAGCCGATCCCAGCTCTGAGGAGAACGCGATCCATCTTCTCGCTTTGGGCACACACGATGAAGTCTACTGAGAAGAAAGATAACGGTTTGAAAGACCAACTTCTTTCCAAGATTCATGATCACACCACGGTCGTGGCCGTCATCGGCCTGGGCTACGTGGGACTGCCGCTGGCCGTGGCCTTCGCTGAGAAGGGCTTTCCCGTCGTCGGCATCGAAGTGGACGGCCGCAAGGTGGCCGCGGTTCAGCGCGGCGAGTCGTATGTGCAGGATATTCCGTCGGAGCGGCTGGCAGCGCTGACGAACGACGAACGACGAACGATGGAGGGCCATCAGCCATCAACCATCGGCCCTCGGCGATGATGTGCGCGAGTCGCCGGCGTTGGACATCATCGAGCTGCTGCGCCACAAAGGCGCGGACGTGCGCTACCACGAAACCCTTCGTGAAAATTAGTGAAATTCGTGGCAAGAAAACCCCAATCTCTGCCACGAATGCCACGAATTACCACGAACAGGAAAACAATTCGTAAAAACTCGTGGCAGAGAAAGAAATCCATGAATCACTCTCTCGATCGTGAAGCGTCGCGGCTCAATCCCGCGCTGGTGTGGCTTGTCGTCGTGGGGATAGCCCTCGTTGGTCTGATGGCAATGTCCAACACGCTGCTTGTGGAGCTGACCGCATCGGCGCCGGCGAGCGTTGCGCAGGCGTCGCTGGCGCCGGGCACGGAAGGACTGCTGCGGCAGACCGCCAGCCATCTCTCGAAGATGCTGGGCGGAGCCAGTGTCGGCGGCTTCCCGGGCTTCGAGCCGCCGGGGGATGACGACAAGTACCGACGCAAGATCGAGAAAAGGTCGTACACGGCCGAAGAAGTCAACTACTGGGTCAAGGAGATCAACAACTTCCTCGGCCAGATCGTCAAGAAGAATCCCGGCATGTCGCTGGAAGAGATTTTGCAGAAGCAAAGGTTGAATGCATCGCAGATTGAGAATTTCCTCGATGCGTTGCGCGAGATAGAAGTTGTCGCGCGTAGCATGCAGGGTTATGGCGTCACTTCAGAGACGGTTACTCTGCTTCGGGCGCTGATGGAAACTTTGGGAATTGCCGCATGGGTATTTTGACCGGTATTCGCCAAATCACTCGCAATGACGATGGTGTCTCGTTGCGTCTCGAATTCGAGGATTGGGCAAGCGATGTTCCCTTGCCGCCAAACACAGCGCTTATCGGTTTTGGCAAGAATCACGAACTGATTGTCTATCCGGAATGGCGCTTCACCTTCCGTTCAGACGCCACCTATGACGCCTTGAGCGGAATGTTCAAGGTGACGCTGTCACTTGAAGAAACAGTCTCCTGGTTTCGACGCATCATGAGGGATCACGGTTGGATCGAAGCGCCTGAGAAGTCGTTCGTTGAACCAGCGTGGGCGAGCTTGAAGTTTCAGCACCCCCTGGCCTCGATACGGGTAAACATGAGCCTTCGTTGGCGTAACAAGCCATTCGATGACACCGAGATCACTATCTGGCGCGTGCATAAGCACACCCCGGTATCACCGGTCGCGGAGCAACCCCTGGAGCTGACCGCCGAGATCGCCTGACGCAGCGTCAGACCACGAATCGAAACCCTTCGTGAAAATTAGTGAAATTCGTGGCAAAAAAACCAATCTCTGCCACGAATGACACGAATTACCACGAATCAAAACCCTTCGTGAAAATTAGTGAAATTCGTGGCAAAAAACCCATTCGTGGCCGAAGGATGATACAGAGTCACTCGATGAAAGACCAACTGCTTTCCAAGATTCATGATCACACCGCGGTTGTGGCCGTCATCGGCCTGGGCTACGTGGGACTGCCGCTGGCCGTGGCCTTCGCCGAGCAGGGCTTCCCCGTCGTCGGCATCGAAGTGGACGGCCGCAAGGTGGCCGCGTTGAACCGCGGCGAGTCGTATGTGCAGGATATGCCGTCGGCGATCATCTGCGTGCCAGCGTCGGTGGTATAGCGTGTTCGGGGAGTGAACTGATGACAGACGCAAACCGGATCGCAGAAGCAAGTGTGGCTTACGGCAGCGCCGTGGCCGACCTGCAGCGTCCGCTCATCCTGGAGCGCGAAGGTCAGCCATTGGCGGTGCTGATTTCTTTCGAAGAATATCGGCGACTGCGGGCGATTGAGTCTAATGATGAAGCGCGCCGGCAGACCAATTGGTCTGCGCTATCCGATCTCTTGGCGGAGGTTCATAGCCGTCCAAGCAGTTACACGCCGGCGGAGATCGAAGCCGAAATCACGGCTGCTAGAGCCGAAGTCCGCCAGGAACACCGTGGCCGTCAGCGCAGTCGTTGACACGAATATTTGGGTGTCGGCGTTTCTGACGCCGCACGGTTTCCCGGCGCTTGATTGGCGCTGGGAGAGCCGGACGTTTCACGGTCGTCAGTTCTTTGCCGCTCTTGGAGGAGTTGTTGGAAGTACTGCGCCGCCCGCGGATTATGAAGGTGCGCCAGACCACGGTGGATGACGCTGAAGCCTACGTGCGCGGTGTGGCCGCTGTGGCCCGGTTGGTTCCGGTTTCAGGCATGTTGCACCTGTGTCGCGATCCTGACGACGATTGGGTGTTGGAGACGGCGGTGGCTGGCGGAGCGACCCACGTGGTCAGCCGCGATGAGGATGTGACGTGACCTGGAGTTGCAGGGGCAACTGGAGATACGGGGAATTGCGACGATTACGGTGAGTCGGTTACTCGCTGTGCTGGAGCATGACACAAAAGTCACTCGATGAAGGACCAACTTCTTTCCAAGATTCATGATCAAACCGCGGTTCATCGAGCGGATCGTGCCGGTGTCGTCCACCCAGGCGGCGGAGATGGTGAAGCTGCTGGAGAACACCTTCCGGGCGGTGAACATCGCGCTGGTGAACGAGATCGCGGTGATGTGCGACAAGCTGGGGCTGGATCCCTGGGAAGTGATCGAGGCGGCCGCGACCAAGCCCTACGGTTTCATGAAGTTCACGCCGGGGCCGGGGGTGGGCGGGCACTGCATCCCGCTGGATCCGTTCTATCTGTCGTGGAAGATGAAGACGCTGAACTACAACGCCCGCTTCATCCAGTTGGCCGGCGAGATCAACAGCGACATGCCGCGCTACTGGGTGGCGAAGGTGGTGGATGCGCTGAACGAGGCCGGCAAGCCGCTCAAGGGCAGCAATGTGCTGGTGCTGGGGGTGGCGTATAAGAAGGACATTGACGACGTGCGCGAGTCGCCGGCGCTGGACGTGATCGAGCTGCTGCGGCAGCGGGGCGCCGATGTGCATTACCATGATCCCTACGTGCCGATCATCCGGTATAACGGCTTCGCGATGGCCGGCGAGCCCGACCTGGACACGGCGTTGACTGCGGCGGACTGCGCAGTGATCGTCACCGATCATTCGAGTTACGATTGGCCGGCGATCTACCGACAGGTGCGATTGATTGTGGATACGCGGCACACCGTGGGCAATGGCGGTCTTGTGGGAGAATCAGCCGAATGCGTAACTCGGAAGCAAACATCGCAGTGATTGGCTGCGGCTACTGGGGCAAGAACCTGGTGCGCAACTTTGCACAACTGGGCGCATTGAGCCTTGTTTGTGACGTGACTGAGGCTGGACGCCAAAATGCAAAAAAGCTGGTGTCTGATATCCCTGTGCTCTCCGATCCGCTCCAGGTTTGGGATACGGACATAGCTGGGGTGGTCATTGCAACGCCGGCCGAGACGCATTACGAAGTGGTTCGGCAAGCCTTGGAGGCAAACAAGGATGTGTTGGTGGAGAAGCCACTGGCGCTGACCTATGAGCAAGGCGTTGAACTGGTGCGACTGGCGGAGCGACAGAGACGCATCTTCATGGTGGGCCATGTGTTGGAATACCACCCAGCAATAGTACGCATGCTGGAGTTGGTGCAGGACGGCGAGCTGGGCAAGGTACGCTACATCTACTCCAACCGCCTGAGCTTGGGCAAGATCCGCCGTGAAGAGAATATCCTTTGGAGCTTCGCGCCGCATGACATCGCGATCATTTTGCGGCTGATGGGCGACATGCCATTCGAGGTAGTCGCATGCGGCGGCAGCTACGTCCAGCCCAATATCGCCGACGTGACGATCACCAACTTGCTGTTCGATAATGGGGTGCGGGCGCACATCTTCGTTTCATGGCTCCACCCCTTCAAAGAGCAGAGGCTTGTAGTGGTCGGATCGCGCAAGATGGCAAGTTTTGACGATGTCGCTAAGAAGCTGGTGCTTTACGACCAACATGTGGACATTCTCAACGGCGAGCCTGTTCCGGTCAAAGGTGATGGACATGAAGTGCCCTATCCGGCTGATGAGCCGTTGCGTTTGGAGTGTCAGGCATTCCTGGACGCGATCGTCACCCGGCGGGCGCCGTTGACGGACGGGCTGAGCGGGGTGCGAGTGTTGAAGGTGCTCCAGGCGGCTCAACGTTCCCTGGTGACCAATGGCGAGCCGGTCAGTCTGGCAATTGAGGCGTTCGCATAAGCGAGGGTGCAAACAAACGATCAACGAGGAGTCATTTGACTGTGTCTGACAAACCCTACTTTGTTCATCCAAGCGCCTATGTGGACGAGCCGTGCGAGATCGGCGCCGGAACCAAGATCTGGCATTTTTGTCATGTCATGGCCGGGGCCAGGATCGGTGAGCGTTGCATCCTGGGGCAAAACGTGCTTGTGGCTAACGATGTGGTGATTGGTAACAACGTCAAGATTCAGAACAACGTCTCGCTCTACACCGGCGTTGAGTTGGAAGACGACGTGTTCTGCGGCCCCTCGTGCGTGTTCACGAACGTCATCAATCCCCGTTCGCAGATTCTCCGCCACAGCCAGTATCAACGCACGTTGGTGCGACGCGGCGCCACGATTGGCGCCAACGCAACTATTGTGTGCGGCGCAACGATCGGGCGCTACGCGTTCATCGGCGCGGGCGCGGTGGTGCGGGGGGACGTGCCCGATTACGCGTTGATGCTGGGGGTGCCGGCGCGCCGGCAGGGATGGATGAGCCGCCATGGGTACCGCTTGCCGAAACCGGACGCCGATGGTATGATGGCCTGCCCGGAGAGCGGCTGGCGCTACAAGGAGGTTGAACCGGGCGCGTTGCGATGCCTGGATTGGTCGGACGATCGGCCACTACCCTAACGATTTGTCAACCTTAGCGTCCAACGGAGAGAGAATGACCACTCAACAAACACTTCCCGTCCCCCTGCTCGACCTCCAAGCCCAATACGCAACGATCAAGGACGAGGTACGGGTCGCGATAGATCGGGTGCTGGAATCACAGTATTTCATCCTGGGGCCAGAGGTCGAGGCGCTGGAAAGGGAAGTGGCGGCCTATTCGCAGTGCCAGTACGGCGTCGGGGTGTCGTCGGGCACCGATGCGTTGCTGGTCAGCCTGATGGCGATCGGGATCAAGCCAGGCGACGAGGTGATCACGACGCCGTACACTTTCTTTGCCACAGCCGGATCCATCGTCCGCCTGGGTGCGAAGCCGGTGTTTGTGGATATTGACCCGCTGACCTACAATATTGACCCGGCCGGCATCGAGGCAGCGATTACGCCGCGCACGAAGGCCATCATGCCCGTACATCTCTTCGGTCAGATGGCGGACATGGACCCGATTATGGCGGTCGCCCAGCGCCACAACTTGTATGTCATCGAGGATGCCGCGCAGGCTATCGGTTCCGAGTACAAAGGCCGCAGGGCAGGTTCCATCGGTCACCTGGGCTGTTTCAGCTTCTTTCCCTCGAAGAACCTGGGTGGGTGCGGCGACGGGGGATGGTGACCACGAACGATCCCCAACTGGCCGAGAAGGTGCGTCTGCTGCGCGGCCACGGCGCCAAGCCAAAGTATTATCATAAGATAGTGGGAGGGAACTTCCGGCTGGATGCGCTGCAGGCCGCGGTGCTGCGGGTGAAGCTGCAATACCTGGACAGTTGGACCGAAGGGCGCCAGCGCAACGCTGTGATCTATCGCAAGTTGTTTACCGAAGCGGGATTGACGGACGACGGAGGACGAACGACGGATGATGGCGAGGCGTCAGGAGTCAAGGGGCAGGAGTCAGAGGGCAGGAGTCAGGAGGCAGGAGTCAGCCTGCCTTACGATGCCGGGTACGGCCGGCACATCTACAATCAGTTCGTCATCCGCAGCGCGCGGCGGGATGCGCTGATGGCGCACCTGAAGGCGCGGCAGATCGGCACGGAGATCTATTATCCCGTGTCAATGCACGTGCAGGAATGTTTCGCTGATCTGGGCTACCGGACAGGCGACTTTCCGGCCAGCGAACGGGCGGCGGCCGAAACGCTAGCGCTGCCGATCTACCCCGAATTGACTGACGTCATGCTCACCGCGGTTGTGGACGCTGTTGTTTCATTCGAATTGTCTCGGAAGGTTTCATCTTGAAGGTACTGACTGTAGTCGGCGCGCGGCCGCAGTTCATCAAGGCCGCGCCGGTGAGCAAGGCGCTGCGCGCGGCCGGACACACCGAAATCCTGGTGCATACCGGCCAACACTACGACGACAACATGTCGGCAGTGTTCTTCCGAGAGCTGGAAATACCCGAACCGGACTACAACCTGGAAGCAGGCTCCGGCTCGCACGGCCGGCAGACCGGCGAGATGTTGATCCGGCTGGAAGAGGTGATGGAGCAGGGGAAGCCGGATTGGGTGTTGGTCTACGGCGATACCAATTCGACGCTGGCCGGCGCACTGGCGGCTTGTAAGTTACGCATTCCGCTGGCGCACGTGGAGGCCGGGCTGCGCTCCCTCAACCGGGAGATGCCCGAAGAGCACAATCGGGTGTTAACGGATCATTGCGCTGATCTACTTTTCTGTCCGACGCAAACCGCTGTGGATAACCTAGCGAGGGAAGGGATCACACGGGGAGTGCATCTGGTGGGCGATCCCATGCACGATGCCGTATTGCAGTTCGCCGAGATTGCCCGCCAAGGCTCAACTATCTTACGGGATTTAGGGTTGGAACCGAAACGGTATCTGTTAGCAACCGTGCATCGCCCCCATAACACTGACAACGAAAGCAATTTGCGCAGCATCCTTGAAGCGTTTTCACAAAGTCGGGAGACCATCATTTTTCCTGTTCATCCACGGACTCGCCAGAAAATCCAAGAGTACGGCATCACGATCACACACGTTGGACGGGGTGGGGTTCGTTTAATCGAGCCAGTGGGGTACCTCGACATGCTCGCTCTTCAACAACAGGCGAGCCTGATTTTGACTGACTCTGGCGGGATTCAAAAGAAGCGTACTGGCTCGGTGTGCCATGCATCACAATGAGGGATGAGACCGAGTGGATTGAGACGGTGAAGGCCGGTTTCAACATCCTTGTCGGTGCCGATAAGGAACGCATTCTTCGTGCCATTGGTGAGTATGGTCTCCCGGTAGTTCGGCCCTCGATGCCTCCGCCGGAGCTTGCAGCAGACCAAATTGTGCAGAAGCTTGTACAATTGGTGCCCCGCCGATGACACCAGACCCATGGAACCAACAAACCAGACGACAATCACTTGGGCAGAGATATTTCGAGGCGTCCGGTTGGATCAAATTGGCTATACCTCTTGGCGGACTGGCAGCCTTATTCCTGCTCATTGAGATCACAGTCGGTGATTTCGGTCTTATTCGGCGTAACGCGATCTTAGCCAAACCAATCCCGACAGCCTGGGTGGCGCCCCCAACCTTTACACCAATTCCAACGCGCACGCCGCTCCCCACGCAGCCACCAGTCCAGGTCGTCACGCCGACGCCTCTGCCTATCCCTGAATGGCAGCCCTCCAGGACAGACCTCTCGGCGTTGGATTACCAGGTGAGGAATTATCTTGCCCAGATCGAGTGTCCACAGCCAAAGTGGAACCCGGACTTCACCTCACCGCTCAACTACCAGCATTCCGTGCAGGCGCTACGTGAGCAGTTGGTTGCCCGTACCGGGGCGATGCCCCAGGCGCCCAATGGCAAGATAGTCAATCGTCGGATGCTCTTTATGAGTGACCGTTATTCCATCGAATGGGTGCAGTTTGCTGGCCGTCTGCCAGGGGTATCCGTGACCGGTTTCCTTGCTACACCGCAGGGTACCAGCGATCCCACGCCCGCCATCATTCTGTTACACGGCGCCGGTGTGCCACCACACACACTTTTTGGCTGGCGGTTGCCAGGGGATGAGTCGTTTGTGGGATATCCAGAGGCATCTCCGATGAGCACCGCGGGAATTGCGTTTGCGGAGTCGGGTTACACAGTGTTTGCCCCCTCGATCAGCGATGACATCGCTGCGGCAAGTACCTGGCCTTTCTTCCCCTGGCACGAGATTGCACGCTGGGGCGCGCTGCTGAACGCAAAAGGTAAAGGGGATGCCTTCGGCCTGCTGGTACCCCAGGTGATGGCCGCGGTGGATTTTCTCCAGGCTCAGCCCCAGGTAGCGCATGACAAAATCGCGTTGATGGGTTGGGCGGAAGGGGCGACCCTCGCGGGAGTTACATCCGCGCTGGATGACCGCATTGCAGCCACGATCTGGTTGGATCCGCTCCTGGATCAAAAGGCTCTGTATGCAAACCCTGACCAAGTGAGCTATGGGTCTGCGGTCAGCTTACTTGGTTGCTCTTTTGGCCAGGCCGAGCTTGCTGCATTGATCGCGCCACGGCCACTGTTGTCCTCCTACTCGCCCGCTGATCCGCGTTTTGCTCGTCAGTCAGTATTTGTATCGCAGTCAGTTCATGACCGAATTGCGCAGGTGCATCAAAGCCTGGGCGCTACTCTTTGGTTCAACGAAAGAAAAGCGACACGCAAACAGCAGCGGCGGTCCAGGTTCCAATCCAGTGGTTGGGGCAGGTCTTCCAGTATGCAGGCAGGCCACTGCCGACCCAGGTGGCCGCGCCGCCGCCGCCAGCCAATTGGCCCTATCCACAGCAAGCTTACGACGCGCAGCGAGCAGAGATCGCCACATATCTAGCACAGCTTGGCCCTTGCCCGACAGTGGTTCCCACCTACAATATCAGTTCTGTAGACGCATTTCTCCAGTCTGTCGAGCCTTTGCGACAACAGGTCGTCGCATCATTAGCCGGCGAACTGTTACCACAGCAACCGATCTCTGTCATCGAGCGAAGGACGGTCTTGCGCAACACGGATTACACGTTGGAATGGGTGCGCTTCAAGGGACGTTTTCCGGATATGGAGTTGGGCGGCTATTTGGCTACACCTATCAATGGGCCAGAAAAAATGCCCGCCGTGTTGAGCTTCGATGGGAACTACGGCCTCAATCGGCCGTTTGGTCTCGAAGCGGAGTTACAGCCCTACCTAAACGCGTATGCCGATCAGTTAGCACGGGCCGGTTATATAATATTCGTACCCTATGTGAATAGTGGGTTGGTTGACCCCTGGGCTGCTGTCATCGAGGCAAAGTCTGCTGGTCGGCGTACGATTTGGAATTACTTGGCGCCGCTGTATATGAGCGGTGTAGATTACCTGCTGGGATTACCAAATGTGGACCCAGCCAGGGTTACTGCCTATGGTATCTCCTATGGAGGCGTTGCCGCTCTTGTCACGACTGTTGTTGACAAGCGGGTATCGGCCTTAGTTTACTCCAATCCTTTAGAGGAATTGACGCTTTTTTCAGCGGATCCAATTGCGGCTCGTTCGCCTGTCTGGCAAACCAGCTTGTGTCGCTACTTTGATCAAATGCGCTCATTGTTGGTGGCGCCTCGTTGGTTTATTTGGGAGAATGGCGAGTTGGATGCTAATCAATCATCGGAGTATGTCACGCAAATTCCGGATCGGGTGTCATCAATCTATCGCGCTATTGGTCTGAGTACGCGTTTCCGCTTGGCACGTCATTCGGGTGGCCGCGAGCCGTCCTGGGTAACGGTGCCGATTCTATCTTCCTTCATGCAGGTGCCTCAATGAATATCTCTGGAAAGACGATCTTTATCACCGGGGGCGCCGGGTTCATCGGCTCCACCCTGATCGGCCGCTTAGTTGAAAACAACCAGATTGTGGCATATGACAATCTGACCCGCAACTCGCTGGCGGCTAAACCATACCATGACCACCCCAATCTGACGCTGATTCGGGGTGACGTGCTTGACTTCGAGAGGTTGTGTCAAGCAATGACCGGCGCAGACATTGTCGTTCACTGCGCCGCGATTGCGGGCATTGACACCGTGATTATAAGCCCTGTGACGACGATGCGGGTCAACATGGTTGGCTCGGCCAACGTCCTGGAAGCGGCCATGCGGCTGCCGCATTGCGAGCGAGTCGTGTGCTTCTCGACCAGCGAGGTTTTCGGGCAGCAGGCTTTCCGCTCATCTGAGACGGACAACGCGGTGATGGGCAAAGTAGGCGAGGCCCGGTGGACCTATGCAGTGAGCAAACTAGCCGAAGAACACCTAGCTATCGCCTACTTCCACGAGAAGCAGTTGCCAACTGTTGTGGTGCGTCCCTTCAACGTCTATGGACCAGGACAGGTAGGGGAAGGCGCTTTGCGTATCTTCATCCAGCGCGCCCTGAAGGATGAGCCGATCGAAATCCATGGGGATGGCACGCAGATTCGGGCCTGGTGTTATGTGGATGATATGGCGGATAGCGTGTTGCTGGCCATGGAGCATCCCAAAGCGGTTGGTGAATCGTTCAATATCGGCAATCAAAAGGCCGTAGTAACCATTTATGGTCTAGCAAACGCGGTGGTCCGAGTGTTGGGGTCGCGCTCGCCAATAGTCTTTACCCGCAAAGATTACGCTGATGTGGAATTACGCATCCCATCGGTGAGCAAGGCTCGCGATGTGCTGGGATTCGAGGCGAAAGTGGATCTGGACGATGGCATTCGCCGCACGGCCGAGTACTACAGGAGTCTGGGACTATGATCCGGCTGACCATTCCTTCCATTGAGGAAGATGACTTGCTGGCAGTGCGCGAGGCAGTTGCTTCGGGCTTCCTGGTTCAGGGGGCGCGCGTCGCGACGTTTGAGGGAGTCGTGGCTCGCTATGTCGGCGCCGAACACGCGGTAGCCGTCAGTAACTGTACGGCTGCATTGCACCTCGCGCTCTTGGCCTTTGGATGTCCGTGCGGGGGATCTGGTGCTTGTCACCACCTATTCCTGGCCAGCCACCGCGAACGTGATCGAGTTGTGCGGAGCACAGCCGGTCTTCATCGACATCCAGCCGGACACATTCAATATGGATCCGGCTCGCCTGGATGATGCGTTGCGCCGAATGATGGCAACGCCTGAGACCGCGCGCCGGGTGAAGGCGATCCTGCCCGTTCACACCTTCGGCCAACTGGCCGACATGCCCACGATCATAGCGCTTGCGGAGCGCTATGGGCTGCCGGTGATTGAGGATGCAGCCTGTGCGTTGGGTGCCACCCTGCACGGCAAGCAGGCAGGCCTGTGGGGCGTCATGGGCTGCTTCAGTTTCCATCCTCGTAAGGCGGTCACCACCGGCGAGGGCGGAGCGATTACCACCAATGACCCTGTGGTGGCCCGCAAGCTGCGTGCGTTGCGAAATCACGGTCAAGCCCCCGATGCACCAGCGGCCGACTTCATCATGCCTGGTTTCAACTATCGAATCACCGAATTTCAGGCTGCCCTGGGGGTGACCCAGATGGCAAAGCTGGATCGGATCATCGCAGCCCGACGACGCCTGGCTGTTCGGTACGATGCGCTGTTAGCCAACACGTCCTTGCAGCCGCCGATCGTGAGTCCCGACAGCCAACCTGTTTACCAGTCTTACGTAGCATTGTTGCCTGAATACGCGGCGGCGGGACGAGGCGACCTGATCCAGGATCTGAAGCGTCAAGGTATCGAGGCCAATATCGGCACCTGGCATATGCCGCTCACAACTTACTTCCGCAGCCGCTATGGCTATCGAGTGGGTGATTTCCCCGCGACGGATCAGGTCTTCGCGAGATCCCTGACGTTGCCGTTGCACGAACGGTTATCAGAGCAAGAGCAGCGGGAGGTGGTTCACGCCCTCTCGCAGGCCATGAAGGCATGAGCATAGCGATTCAACCCCACGCGGAAGCTGCTGATGAAGCAGTCGAGCTACTGCGGAAGGCGGGGCTTGCCAATCCAGTCCGTTTGGTTAAGTTGATTCGTGACACGATTTCTTTCTTCGAGTTGAACTTGACAGATATAACGGTGCTGACTGAAGCCGCCAGCGGACCGTATGTTGTGACACCAGTCATCGCTGCCTTAGCTGGGGCGCAGCGCGTCATCGCTGTGACACGTGACTCACCCTTTGCCACCGTTAATGAAGTGATAGCTCAAACGCGGGCGTTCGAGATCTTGTGTGGTGTCAGCAACGCGGTGGAAATCCACGCGCGGCGGACGCCAGATTTGTTTGCCGAGGCCGATATCGTCACTAACTTGGGGTTTGTGCGCCCTATCGATGCTGAGGCTGTCGCAGCGATGCGACAGACGGCGGTTGTGTCGCTAATGTGCGAAGCTTGGGAATTTCGCCCCGGTGATGTTGATCTTGAGGCCTGTCGGGCTCGTGGCATTCCAATAGTGGCGACCAACGAAGACTTTCCTGGGTTGGAGGTTTTTGACTATAGCGGGTGGTTATGTTTAAAAATGTTGTTCGAGGTCCAAATCGAGATTCATAAAAGCAAAATCATAGTGATAAGTACGGACAAATTTGGCCGAGTTATTGAGCGACAGCTGACGAAAGCAGGAGCAACTGCTACCATGACAGCTAGCTTAAAAGACACGATGGACATTGATTTAGCTGCCGTTGATGCTCTTGTTATAGCCGACTACACTCGATCAGATTGGATCATTGGCCCGGATGGAGACATGACGGCTGACATGATTGCAAAAATCAATCCGTCCGCTGTGATTATACAATTTGCAGGTTGTATCGACGTGCCTGGACTACAACGCAATGGGATACTTGTGTATCCAGCATCTCAATTGACACCACACCGGATGGCTCATACCTTGGCTTGGTTAGGCCCGCGTCCGGTGGTGGAGTTGCATACAGCCGGCCTGAAAGCGGCGACTAGTTTGAAACGCATGTCAAAACAAGAGATCGCTTCTGATAGCAAATATGATGATCTCACTCAGTTGGTTAGTTAATTGGTGCAGTCCATCAAGACACGTGTAACGAGTCTTATCGGCGCATTATAATCACTCCCAACGTCTCAGCACAAAACTTAAGAGAGGCAAGCACATGGAGTTCCAAGAGCTGCGTGGAAAAGTTGCATTGATTACCGGAGCGTCAAGTGGATTAGGACGCCACATTGCCCATGAGCTGGCACACAATGGCGCAGACGTGGTTCTTCATTACTATTCCCGTCTTGAGGACACTGTTGAGCTTTCTTCACAGCTGTCAGCGCAGTGGAATGTCAACACGACGGTTCTACAAGCTGACGTTTCAGATGAAAAAGCGGTACAGGCAATGGTCGCATCAGCGCAGGAGCGATTTGGTCGAATTGATATACTGATAGGCGCGGCCGGCATCTCCATTGACGCCATTACTTGGAAGATGTCGCTTGACGCCTGGCAGAAAGTTATTGCAGTCAATTTGACCGGTGCATTTCTATGTTGCAAGCATGTTGTGCCTTTGATGCGTAGCCAGGGCTGGGGCCGGATCGTTTTGTTGTCTTCGGTAGTTGCGCAGCTGGGTGTGCCTGGAACAGTTGCATATGCTGCTTCTAAAGCAGGTCTTTTTGGTCTTACTCGGACTTTGTCTAAAGAAGTGGTCAAATCAGGGATAACCGTAAATTGCCTGGCACTTGGCTACTTTGCTGAAGGCATGATGCTGCAGCTACCAGCAGAGGTTCAAGAGCAAATTACTATGAATATTCCAATGAAGCGATTGGGCCGGGGCCAAGAGGTTGCTGCTACCGTCGAGTTTCTTTGCGGCTCAGGCGCAGATTATCTAACGGGGCAAATCATTTCTATCAATGGCGGCCTATTTTTGTAGGCAACTCAAAGCGAGGCGCAAATGACCACGTTAAATCCGTTGCAAGCCAATCACGAAGTTCGTCTTGGGCAAGATGTTATGCTCGGGCATGACTTGAAAGTAGATGATTTTGTGCGAATAGGTGATAGGAGTTCAGTTGGAAACCAGGTTTCTATTGGTTTTAATGTGCGGATTGGACGAGATGTTGTGATTGAAGATAGTGTAGTTATTGGTGACAATGTAACAGTATGGGATGAGACCAGAATAGGAAGTGGAACGCAAATCGAGAACAATGTTGAAATAGGTTATGCTCGCATGACGCGGCGCAAACAGTATTATCAAGATTATCCTACTGTGATAGGCAATGATTGTCTAATTCGCACTGGCGCGATTGTTTATCGTTCATGCGCCCTGGGTAACCAGATTTGGATCGGCAATTATACGATATTGCGTGAGAATACCGTTATTGGCGATGGCACAACCATTGGAAGCCATGTTATGTGCGAAGGTTATACTGATATTGGTAAACAAGCTAGGATCTACTCTCTATGTGAGTTGGGCGGCAACATGGTCATTGAAGATCTGGTGTTCATTGGACCAGGTGTCGTTACCGCAAACAACCCAAAGCCTTTGCATAATTCAGTTGTGCCCACTGATCATCGCTGGAAGGACGATAGCCATCGCGTGGCTGATTCAGGCCCTGTAATTCGATTTGGTGCAAAAATTGGTATTGGTGCTCGTTTGCTTCCTGAGATCGAAATTGGACGAGAAACTTTGGTAGCAGCAGGTGCTGTTGTAACAAAGAGTTTACCACCATTCGTGATTGCTATCGGTGTGCCTGCAAAGATAGTTGGCGAGATCCCGCTAGAAGATAGATACACTCTTAATCCATAATTGCCATTTGCGTAAACGGAGGCGCTTGACCATGCGTTCATCGAGAATTCTCAGCACTGGCATGTATGTGCCGACAACAATCGTTACGAATGCCGATCTGGCAACCAGAGTTGCTACGAGTGACGAATGGATTTATTCTAAACTTGGCATTCGCGAACGTCGCATTGCCCTCTCTAGTGAATGCACGTCAGACTTGGGCGCTGCTGCGGCTCGTCAAGCTATCGATCGGTGGGGTGGGAACGCCGAGTCCATTGGGCTAATTATCGTTGCCACGGCAACGCCCGATCGCATTGCGCCGTCAACCGCGTGTATTGTGCAGAGAAAACTAGGCTTCTTCTCTTCGTTTGCATTTGATATTGCTGCGGTTTGCTCTGGTTTTTTGTTTGGCATGGCGACAGCTGCGCAGTTCGTATCAACAGGCGTTGTTGATTATGCATTGGTTATAGGGGCAGATACTTTTTCACGGATTACAGACTGGACTAGACGAGATTGTGTGTTTTTTGGGGATGGAGCTGGGGCGGTAATTCTGGGCCCTGGCCGCCCCGATGAAGGTTTTTTGTCATATTCATTGCACTCTGATGGTCGTGGACAAGATGCGTTCACGGTTAGAGGCGGAGGCTCCGAGCGACCAGCTTCGCTAGAGACTATTCAAATGGGGCAGCACTATTTCGAGATGAATGGAGCAGAAGTCTATAGAAACGGGATTGAAAAGGTACCGGCAACGATACTTGAATCGCTATCAAAGGTCGGGCTGACGTGCAATGATATTGATTGGATTATTCCCCACCAACCCAGTATTCGAATCCTGCAGGACAGCGCACAACTCCTTGGCGTTCCATTCTCAAAGTTTTGCACGAGTATGGAGCGTTACGCAAACACATCGGGGGGAACCATACCGATCGTTTTGAACGAATCTTTTGAAGAAGGCAAATTTAAGCCTGGCGATATTTTGGCTTTTGCGGCTATCGGTAGCGGTTGGACGTGGGGTAGTATCATATATCGATGGGTATAGTTGTACTATTTCGAGCACTTGCTACATACGCGCAAGTTGTGATAGCATGTCTGTGGTCGATTTAGTATCTTTAGTGACTAAAGACGTGCCAGACGGTACGACTGTCCTCGGTTCTCCAGCCCGTGAACTGGCAGAGCAGAAGCATCTGCTGGCGCATTGGGCGATGTGATTGCACAAGAGGCCAAGTGACTTGAGCCCAATGCGTGTTCTTCATCTGCCTGTGAATATCGCTTCTCAAATCAGTATCACGGTGCGGGCCTTGCGTGATGTTGGTGTAGATGCCCGTGGCTTGGTGCTCGGCAGTACAATAGTGCAGAGTCCCACGGGGATCCAAGTCTTTTCGCTTGGCTCCCGCAAGAAGCCTTTGCAATGGATAACTCGCCGGACTGCCTGGGATTATTCGGTTCTCTACGAGATATGGCGCAGCGATGTCATTCATTGGCATTTTGCCCTGCCTGCTTTGCCGAGAGCCTTGGATTTGAAATGGGCGCGTTGGCTAGGCAAGCCTGGCATAGTCGAGTTTTGGGGTTCGGACATTCGCGTTCCAGAAGAGGATGAACGCGATAATCCTTACTATGCCCGGCGCGGCCCGGATTATGAATACCGTTCAGTTGAAAGTCGCGCGCTTTCCTATACTCGTCAGGAGTGCTTCGCCAAACATGGGGTGCGTGCGTGTCTTGCGATAAAGCCGTTCAGCCGGTATCTTAAACCTGGCCTCTTTGCCAAGGTTTATTGGAGCCGCGGGCGAGTCATCATGTCAGAATTTCAGCCTCGTTATCCGGCACCGGATAACCCGCATCCCATCCTGGCTCATAGTCCAACGGCCAAGGTAGCGAAAGGTACTGCGGCCGTCCTTGCTGCAGTGGAAACACTCAAGTCACAGTATGATTTTGAGTTTCGTTTGATCCACAATGTGCCCCGTGCGCAAGCGTTGGAGATGGTACAGACATGTGACATATTCTTGGATCAGTTTGTGGATGGAAACGGCTATGGGATAGCAGCGACGGAGGCTATGGCGCTAGGTAAGCCAGTAGTATGTTATATCAAGCCGTCAGCGGTACCGCTTTGGCCAATGGATATACCCGTTATCAACGCAAACCAAGATAACTTGGCACAGATGTTGGAACCATTGTTGCAGAGCGCACAGCTCCGTTATGAGATTGGTAAGCGCAGCCGTGTCTATGCCGAAGAGCATCATGACGCGCACAAATACGCACAGTGGCTGGTTACCGTCTATCAAGAACTGATCGAGCAAAAACGCCGCCATGTTTAAATATCTCCGCCAGCTCGCCGGTGAAAGTTTGGTTTACGGTTTATCCGGCATCATCTCCCGTTTCCTGAGCATCCTTCTGGTGCCGCTTTACACGCGCATCTTCTCGCCGGAGGACTACGGGGTGATGAGCCTGGTGAGCACCACGATGGCGGTCGTGGCGATCTTTGTCGTCCTGGCGTTGGACAACTCGGCGCACCGCTGGTACTGGGACGCCGAGGATACCGCCGACCGCAAGTCCACCCTGGCTTCGTGGGCCTGGTGTCAAATCGGCATTTCCGTGCTGTTTGCAGCAGCGATTTTTGCCGTCTCAGATCGCCTGGGCTTGATAATCGTAGGCCGCAGCGAGGCCAGCGTCTACTTTCGCTTGACCGCCCTGGCACTCCCGTTGTCTGTTCTGAACGGCGTGGTGACCAACTGGCTGCGCATGCAGCGCCGGCCGTGGGCCACAATGACTTTTGCCCTGGGGCAAAGCCTGCTGACCATCCTGCTCACCGCTGTCTTCGTGGTGATGTTGCGCTGGGGACTGGAGGGCGTGTATCGAGCGCAACTCATCACTGCGTTTATCATCACAATTGTGTCGGGTCTGATTTTGCGTGATTGGATAAGCCCGGCTTACTTCCGCTGGACGCGTTTGCGCGCCATGCTGCGTTACGCACTTCCTCTCATCCCGGCAGCATTGGCGTATTGGGTTGTCAGCTTCGCCGATCGCTATTTCGTGCAGTACTACACCAACACTGCTGAGGTAGGACTATACCAGGTAGGGATGTCGGTGGCGGCCCTGGTCGCGCTGGCCACTGGGGCTTTTCAACAAGCCTGGGCACCCTTTGCGCTGTCCATCCATAAGCGTCTCGATGCGCGCACGGTTTATGCCAGCACCTTTCTGGCTTACACGTGGCTGATGTCGGCTATTAGCGTGGGATTGGCGTTGCTGTCGCCCGAGGCGATTCGCCTGATTGCCACTGAACGATACGTCGGGGCCAGCCCGGTCGTGGGTATCCTGGCATTCAGCTACGTGGTCATTGGCCTGGGATACATCGCCGGAGTCGGCCTCGCCATTGTCAAGGTTACGACGCCTACCGGGATAGCAGTGGTTGTCGCAGCGATGGCAAACGTGCTTCTCAACATTTTGCTCGTGCCACGCATGGGTAAGGTTGGCTCGGCTGTTGCGACGCTGCTATCTCAGGCCATCGTACCGCTTTATCTGTTCTATCGCTCGCAAAAGTTGTACCCGATTCCCTATCGTTTCGGTCCGGCCGTGGGCGTCTTTGGGTTGTCCTTTATACTGATCGTTCTTGGAAGCCAATTGCAGTTTAGGACCTTATGGGAGGGTATTTTCGTGAAGCTGGTCTTAGTTGCCTTGTTTGTCCCCGCTGCCTTCGTACTGCGCATTGTCACGCCAATGCAGGTCCGGAGCATGTTGCGCATGAGCCGGGCCAGCGGGCACAAGTCCGTGACGACATGATCCTATTGATTGTCCAGAGGAGCGAATAATCCCGTGTGCGGCATTTTCGGCGTCTGGTATCTCGATGGAAAGCCGGTGGATCTGGCCGCGGTGCAACGCCACGACCAGTATCCGCCACCGCGGCCCGGACGATGAAGGTTACTTGCTGGTGAACACGCAGACCGGACGGGCCGTGTCATGCGGCGGCAAAGACACCGATCAACGCCTTGGCCTGCCACGAATTGAGGAGTTTGCCGGCGAGGTATTCGACTTAGTTCTTGGCCACCGTCGGCTTTCCATCTTGGATCTTTCGCCTGCTGGTCATCAGCCGATGGTGAGCGCGGCCGGCAAACTGTGGCTGGCCTATAATGGTGAAGTCTACAATTATGTTGAGCCGCGCGAGGAACTGAAGGGGCTGGGCCACGTTTCATACCCAAAGCGATACCGAGGTGATGCTCGCCGCATACCGACAGTGGGGCCAGAAGTGCGTGTCGCGTTTCAACGGCATGTGGGCGTTTGCGCTTTGGGACAATGAGCAGCGCCAACTGTTTTGCAGCAGGGATCATTTCGGGATCAAGCCGTTCTATTACCATCGGACTACGACCCGATTTGTGTTCGCCTCTGAGATCAAGGCCATTCAGACATATACTCCGAGGGAGATGCAGCCAAACTGGTCCGTCCTAAGCGATTTCCTGGTCTATGGTCTGGTGGATCATTCACGTCACACTTTTTTCAGGGATGTAGACGAACTGCCGCCAGCCCATTCCATGATTATGACCGCCGATTCAACCCAGGCCCATCAGTACTGGCATCTTGATCCGGTGCCGACCAGCGGCCGGGGAGCCACTGCGGATGAGGTGGCGACTCTCGGCGCGCTGCTAGCCGATTCAGTCCGCATCCGCCTTCGGAGCGATGTACCGGTCGGCACGTGCCTCAGCGGCGGCATGGACTCGACGACGATCGCAGTCCTGATGGACGAGATTCGGCAAGATGCCGCTGGAACGGCATTAACCCCACAGCGCAGCTATACTGCGTGCTACGATGATGCGCGTTACGACGAGCGGCGCTATGTCAAGACACTGGTTGGCACTCGTGCCGTCAAGCCAACCTACACTTATCCCGATGGCGCCGGATTGTTGGCTGATCTGGAGTCTCTGGTCTGGCATCAGGAGATGCCGTTTCAGTCTACCAGCATGTACGCCCAGTACTGCGTCATGCGAGCTGCTCGCCAGGATGGCACGACGGTTCTGCTGGATGGGCAAGGCGCCGACGAAATTCTTGCAGGCTATCCGAGCTACCTGGGGGCATACTCCGCCAGCTTGTTGCGGGCTGGACAATGGGCGCGTTGGGCCAAGGAAGTTAGAGCATACCCGGTGCAGCCACCGGCCACGCTGCCGGCCACTTTTCGTGCTGCGCTGACATATCTGCTGCCCCAGCGAATTGCTCAAGCCTGGTTGCGCCGCGCTCGCCCCCTCCCTGCATTTGTCGCTCCTGATTTGAGCCGATTGGCATCAGCGTACCGCGCAGGCGAGGATGCCTCGCTCGATGATCCGCTGGCGACAACGCTGTACCGCGCGGTCATGCGGCAGGGCCTTCAGTGTTTGCTTCGCTATGAAGACCGCAACTCGATGGCCTTTTCCATCGAGGCACGGTTGCCGTTCCTCGACCAGCGCGTCGTCGAGTTTGCTCTGAGGCTGCCGGCTGGAGCAAAGATCGAGGGCGGCTGGACGAAAGCCATTCTTCGTAAGGCGATGGCTGGTCGTCTGCCCGACGAGATCCGACTGCGACGGGAGAAGATGGGTTTTCCGACCCCCGAAGCAGCGTGGCTCCAACAAGGCAGCCGGCAGTGGCGTCGGGAAATCATGACGCAAGAGCGCATCCGCCAACAGGGCGTGCTGAACTGGCCAGAGGTTGATCGGTGGCTGGCAGCCCTTGAGGAAAATGTTCCAGGCGGAGGAGAGAGCGAGCTATGGCGTTGCATCAGTGTTACCTTGTGGCTCGACCGATTTTTTGCGTCCAACGGCATTCGCGGAAACATGGGGTCTAATGACTCAGGTACATGACGGCATGAAGTATTTGTCCAACAAGGCGATATACACCCAGTGAGAAAGCTCCTCCTGATTTCGCATGGTTTTCCCCCGGCAGGTGGACCGTACGCTCCTGCTTCTGTGCGGCTCGGTAAGTTTGCCCAATACCTGCCGGAATTTGGATGGACCCCGGTGGTAGTATCAACTGGGCTGCAATCCTATCAGTTGCTTGATGACGGCCTCATGCCATCTGTTGATTTATCCGTGACCCGGGTAGATGATCCGATTCCACCGTTTCGAGGACGCGATCGCGTTGCGCGGTGGCTTCCATCTCCTGGTCAATTACTACCCTGGTCGATACGTGCCGCAAGGATCGCTTCCCAACTGGCTCAGAATCATAACTGCGAGGTGATACTGGCTTCATCACCGCCTCTAGCCAGTTTTCTTGCAGGCTATCTGGTTCACGCGAACACTCATCTTCCTTTGGTGCTGGATTATCGGGACCAGTGGACTCTTTCGCCATACCGGGTTGGCCCGGGCCTATACCGACGATGGGATCGATGGTTGGAGGAGAAAGTCCTGCGAACTTCGACGCAGGTTGTGTTATCAACGCCAGGCCTTCTCGCCGAACATAACGTCTACTGGGGAGATATTTCACCGAAGGCAATCTGTATTCCCAATGGATACGATTTTCGGGATTTTGAAGGTCTGGTGCCTGACCGTCTTCTCCCACGGAAAGCGCGGGATGAGGAAATCGTTATCAGGCACCTGGGAGCAATCTACGGCCACCGATCCGCAAGCCTACTCCTGGTTCTGAAGGCTCTAAATGAATATCTTCTCGGCATGCCTGAGGCGCCTGTGATTAGATTGCAGCTAGTCGGTAATGTTGCCGAGGAAGCAGTTCATTTCGGCGAAGATCGTTCACCCAAACTGATTATCGAACGTTCTGGAAATGTGAAACGCCGAGCAGCCTTGACGATGGAACTAGGGGCAGACGTATTGCTGCTGATCATTGGCAGACATTCGCAGTCAGATGGCGAGACGACAAGCAAGATTTTCGAGTATATTGCCAGCGGTCGCCCCATTCTGGTGGGTGGTGAATCAAAAACAGTCCGTCAGATCACCCAAGTGCTTGAACGGGTATTCTGGCTAGGGGGCGATCCTACCTCCGGCGGGTTTGCTCAGTTCTTTGAGTGGCTGGACAAACATCTGGAAGGTGTCTCGGTTAGGCAGGCCCGCGAGGATCTTGAACAATATGATTCCGCGCATGACCGTCGCAGTCTTGCCCGTGGCCTAGCAGAGGTTCTATCGGCTTTGTAGGAAAAGTGATGGGCCGAGTTTCATTGGTAACCGTACGTGATCTTGCATTGGTCACCCTATTCACACTCGTGGCAGTAGCCTTGTTTTCGCGCCTGCAACAGGACTGGCGTTTCATTTCTGTGATTTTGCCTCTATTGCGTCTTGATGATTCAGAGCAGGTCGCTGGGCAGGAACTGTGCAGGGGTGTGGCAACGGTAAGTCTGACGGATCTAACCATCGGACAAAGAGAGACGATTGGTGCGAGGTTAAGTTCTCTTGGTTGTGTGGATTTGGCTATTGCTGTTACTCCTTCGTTCGAGCCCAATCGGAAACGCAGTCATCTTCTCGCTTACCAACAAGGACAGATTGCGTGGTTGCAAGGCGATATAGCGCGTGCAATTAGTTTGTGGCGCCAGGGTCGAGGCATTGATAAGCTTCTGCTTTCGCGTGCGCGTCAATCCAAGGATCGGAACGTGGTAGAGGCGATGCACTGGTATGAAGCAGCCATCAAAGCGTCGCAGTCCCAGCAGATGCTGGCCGAATCCATTACGGCATACATCGAGGACTTACGCGGGCAGATCGGTCTTGAAGAGTTGCGAACACGTTTGCGGCAACTCGCGGCATACTTCGGTGAAACGACGGCAATAGGACATCGTCTGAGGGGGCAGGATTTTTTGCTCATTGGTGACTTTGCTGGTGCGTATGCACAACTATCGCAAGCGACTACGCTCGGCTCCACCGACGCTGAAACCTGGTACTTGACAGGGTATGCTGCTCAAAGCATCGGGAATCTTGCGGAGGCTGAAAATGCGTATCGCCAAGCCCTGGACACACCGATGCAAATCAACTGGCGACGGCCCTGGCATCTCTACAGCCTGGGCGTGTTGTTATTCTCCCAGGATCGCCTGCAAGAAGCCTCGCTGTTATTGGAGGAGGCCACGCAAAGGGACGGTTATTACCTGTATGTAGACCTCCTGTCTCTAACCTATTATAGGATGGAGCGCAAACAAGAGGCACAGCGGGCTTGTCGTTTAGCAAGAGAGCAGATAGGCGTGACAGCTCCAATTCTTGAATGTGAGAGAGTCGGGCATTGAGTATGTCTGGTCGGAACCTTGTGGTCTCGGTTCGCTCCGGCGTAATTGATAGAGCGACGGCAGTCGGACAAGTACGGAAGGGATTGCTTTGATGCGCGTTGTTTATCATCACGATCTGCTTTCAGCCACGCCAAACGGAATCATCTCATATATTCGGACCTTCCTCAAACATTCGCGCCTGGAGGATCTGCAATATTGGAGTACCGCAGCTTCGGATCTAACAGTGCTCTTGGGGCGTAACGAGGTCATCCTACGTAACATACCTAAAGTTCAGATCACCAAAATTCCTTCCCGTTTCGTAACCATGGCTTCGATGGCGCGATGCGCCCCCAGGATTGGAGAAGGTGGAGCCCCGATTATCACGAACGTCAATGAACATCAGGTCGCCATTTCCGTCTTTGCAAAGAGTTGTCCCACGATATTTGTCTCACATGGTTCCAATCACATTTCTGCAATCAAGGCGATGGGGACTCGCAACTACATCTTAGTCAGATTCTTTGATTACCTGGCGGTCTCCAGTGCATGTCTAGTTATTTTGGTTAGTGCGCAAGCCCACAGCGTCTTCACTCAGAGGTTCCCCTTCCACGCGGCGAAGATGGTCTATTTGCCGACCTTTGTGGATGATCGCCTGTTTGAGAGAATTGACAAAGGACTTGCTAGGGACATATTGAAACAGGAATTTGGCATAGACAGCGGGACATTCGTCGTGTCATATGCCGGCCGGTTGTCCCAAGAAAAGCGCGTTGATCTGGGGCTTACTGCATTTGCGGAATTCCTGCGCCTGGTACCTGACTCCTTCTTTCTGATTTTGGGTTCAGGGCCTCTTGAGCATTCCCTGAAGGATCTTGCGATGCAGTTGGGCATTGGGCGCAAGGTCCGTTTTGTCGGCGATTGCGAACACTCGCGCACCGTTCAATTCCTGGCGGCTTCTAACGCATCCATCCTATGTCTGAATTCAGGTACTTCTCTCTTCGTGCTAGAAAGCCTGGCGGCGGGCACCCCCGTAGTTGCTCGTGACATTGCAGATCATCGTCGCATTCTGTCTGATCGCAACTGCGGCTATGTCTTGCCCGCCTCTGCCACAGCAGTCGAAATCGCGCTGAAACTAGCTGAGCTCAGGCTGAACCAGGAACAGTTGTCTCAAAATGCCACTGAGGTGGGGCGATCGTTTATGGCATCGGCGATTGTCCCCAGGCTCGATAAGCTGATCTCTACGGTGATTTGAAACATGAACCCAACGTCCAACTTGTATGATGAAGTGTATTTCCAGCGGCTGGTTGGATACAGCAGACTGACCGGCAGGGACTATCGCGAATACCGTGTGCGAGGATTGCGGAGGCTGTTGCGTTCCTATAACCGCAAGTCGGCAGCGATACTTGATGTGGCATGTGGCGACGGCTTTTATGTGCATTCTTTGGCGAGTGATTTTGCGTTGGTCGGCGGCGATGTCTCTATTGATGGTATCCGAAGATCGGAAAAGTGGAGAGGGCTTAAGCTATATCAGGGGGATTTCTGCAATCTGCCTTTTAGAGATGCGAGTTGGGATAGTATTCTGGCCCTTGATGTACTGGAGCATCTCCATTCGCCACAGAAAGCACTTGCTGAAGCCTATCGAGTTCTGAAGCCCGGAGGCTACTTTATCTTGTCGGTCCCTAACGCAGGCTCTTTTGGGAACCGGTTGAAGGGCCAAGAGTGGTTCGCCTATTCCGATTCTACGCATGTAAATCTGCTCGACGTGCCGACCTGGCGTGAGATCCTTAAGACATCCGGATTTTGCATTTTGCGCGATGGTACCGACACACCATGGGACGTGCCGTATCCGATTATCGTCCCCAAGGTCCTGCAAAAGCCTGTGAGCAATCTTATAACGATCCTCGTTCGCACCACGATTGTGTTCTTGCCTTGGGAACGAGGCGAGAACTATAACGCCATATGTATGAAAAGGTTAGACGATGGTACAACGCATAGGAATTGACGTCTGCCGAATCGGAAAGCAGCGTACGGGCATTGAGAATTTCGCGCTCTCGGTGGTAAAAGCGCTCTCGGCGTTGACCCGTGACCATGCGGATTGGGAGTTTCACCTGTTTGCTACAGATGATGGTACGGCTGTGATCAGAGGGGCTCTGCAATCAGCGGGCACTGATCGGCTGCGGATCCATAATGTCACAGATGACGGTGGCAGGGGGGGACTCAAGGAGCAGGTGTATTTACCTCATGCGACACGCAACTTGCCCACATTTGACTTATTCTATTCTCCTGGGTATCCCCTCTCGCCCCTGGTGAGAAGCCAAATGACCATCCAGCAAGTTCACGACATGGTCCCTTGGCGGTACGGTGATACCATGACCGCTGGTGCGCGACTCTACTGGCGGGTTTTGCTTCCTGTGGCTATAAGACGATCCCGCATTGTAGCTACTGACAGCCAATTCACTATGGACGAGTTGAGATCATTTCGATTTGGAAAGTACAAGTCAATGCGGATTGTCCACGTATCTATTGATGACCGTTATTTGGACTTCTGCGCTGCAGGGTCCAGTTCAATTCTCGCAGAATTGCAGGTTTCCAAACCCTACCTACTTATCTTGGGGAGTCTCGAACCTCGGAAGAATCTGCTTTTTCTCCTCGACGTTTTTGAGCGGTATCACCAAATGAATCATACCGTCAATCTGCAACTAGTTATCGCTGGCGGCAAGGGATGGAAGAACAAGCAGTTCTTTGATAAAATCTCAGCGCATCCCTTTCAAAGCCAGGTGCGCCTGATCGGGTGGGTGAACGAAGACCATCTTCAGCATTTGGTCGCAGGAGCGGAGGCACTGCTCTATCCCTCTCTTTACGAGGGCTTCGGCCTGCCTCCGCTAGAAGCGATAGCTGTGGGTACACCCGTAGTAGCGTCAAATGCAGCGGCAATTCCTGAGATCATGGGGGAACATGCACTGTACGCTGATCCGCGAAACGTCGATGAGTGGGTGCAAAGGTTGGTCTATGTGGTTGGGAATTCTGAGTACCGAGAATGGATAAAGCTTAGGGGCAGAACTTGGGCAGCTCGATATTCGCAGGCGGCCTTGACCGATGTTCTGGATCACCTCTTTGCTGAGGTTCTGCCCCAGAAGTCGCGATGAGTTCAGCAGCAAATCGCGTTGCTTCGGTCACTTTCTTGGGTTTGTCGGCAAGGATACAAGAGTTCCTATGCATATTTCATCTGTGCGTAACTTCTCAGCTAAATGGATGGTTCTTCTTGGTTGCGTTGGATCTGCAATAATCTCCGGCTACATAGTGAGCCGAGGCTATGCCGTTGGTCCCATCCTTGGGGGCGTCATTTTTTTTGGATTGTTCTTGACCAGCCTTAAATCTCCTATGGTGATTATGTGCGTTTATCCCCTATCTTTTATAGACGCATTTCAGGACCGACTGATGGTCGGCGGAGTCACCCCGGGCATTTATTTGGGGATTTTGGTATTCATCGTGTTTCTTTCCCAGGTAATCCAGCACAAGGTGATCTTGCGGGACATTCCTAGAACGTGGCTTGCCTTACTATGTTTTTTCCCATTGCTCCTTCTGGGCAGGTTCTTGGTCGCTGGCAGCGATTTGAGGGTGATTCTGACCTTCGGTGGCCAGATTCTGGTGGCTATTTCGTATCTTGCACTTCTCAGAAACCCTAATCGGGTCTATGGAGTCATCGTCAGCATCATTGTGGTTAGCCTGGTGATGAGTGTCGGTCAGATCATGGCCTTGTTTTGGAGTGATACGCTTGACATGTTGACTACCAGTCTCCAGCATGGTGAGTATCTGCGGGTCGCTGGATTGGCGCGCGATCCGAACTACGCGGCCTTGCTAATGAATATAGGCTATAGTTACGCGTTGGGTCTTGCATTGGGGCAATCTAAATCCGGCAAACGGCTTCGCGCGACGGTTCTCTCTTCCGGTGCAGTTCTCCTGGCAATAGGAGTCGTTCTGACGGCTTCGCGCGGTGGCTTGCTGGCGCTTGCCGTTGTCAATTTCCTTTTCTTGGCGATGCCGACTTCGGGGCGAAAGCGCGCCCTATTGGCTGTGCCTCTTGTCTTTGTTGTCGTGTGGTGGGCAAGTCGTTTTTTTGCAAATGATCTTGTGATAGGAATCTTCGCCAGGTCTGCTCCGGACTTCCTTCTTAACGACCCATCGAATGTTGCTAGATTGGCCGAGGTTGAAGTCGGCATCACGCGGTTAATGCATGGAGACATCTGGTTGGGGGTTGGTGATCCTGAGTTGACTTATCATAACACCTATATAGATTTACTGTCTTTTGCCGGTATTCCCGCCCTCATCAGTTTTCTGGCTGTGTTTCTTCGCGCTATATTTGCCAACCTGGATTTATCTAGAAGGAGACTGAATACTTCTGGTACGCTAGCACTCAGCAACGTTGCTGCGATCATAAGTTTACTGATCGTGGGGTCAGCCATAGGAATTGAGTTTGAGAAGGTGCCTTGGCTGGTACTTGCAGTTGGGCTGGCAACGGTCTTGTGCTACCAAACCCTACGTGCTGACTGTCAATCCGCTCCTGCTATGGACTGGGAAAACTTCTAAATCAGTTCATTTTTGCACCGCACCTCAATCGAGGCCAGCGTTTCTTTGGACGAGGTTAGCTTATGCGCATTCTAATGATGTCACCGGCATGCCCCATTCCAGCTCAAACAGGAGGACTTGTTAGAATTGAGCGAATCCTCAGCGGTTTGGCACAATATCACAGTATTACCTTTGTCGCCCCCTTTGAGCCAAGTGAAAAGTACTCTCTACAGGAATTGACGCAGCAATTACCTGGTAACGCTGTGCTAGTCCCGACTGCTCGTCCCACTGCAATACGCAAGTTTCGGTCTGTATTGTCCATATATCCCTATCATGTATCATTGTATAATGAGCCAAAGATAGCTAGCATAGTTTCTCGCCTCTTGGAGACAGAGCAGTACTCCCTTATATACCTGCATTTTCTCTATACCCTATCTTATATCCCGCGTGCTGTGCAAATTCCGGTGGTAGTTGATCAACAAAATGTTGACCGGGTATATTGGATGCGCAAAGCAAGTTCGCCAGGTGGTCGAATTGCTTGGAGGTTAGCGGCTGGGCTAAACCTGTACAAAACGATTTGGTTTGAGAATAGGATACTACATCGCGTATCAGGATATGTATCTGTTTCGGAGTTGGACAGAAAAAAAACCATGGTGTATGCTTCTTCTCGCGTGCCATACTTTCTAGTAGCTCCAAATGGAGTTGATTGTCAATACCATAGGCAGCGGTTCTCCCATGCTAATGGAAGGCATATAGTACTAGGATTCTTTGGATCGCTGGATCTAGCGCTTAACCAGGATGCGGCCCGGATACTCTGTTGTGATATATTACCTTTGGTTCGCGCGCAATCACCAGACCATGACTTCTCCGTGCTTTTGATAGGCCGAAATCCACCCGCATCGATTCAAAGGCTCGCTGCGAATGACCCCTCGATTCGCGTAACGGGGACCGTGGAAGACGTACGGCCGTTCTTGGAACAAGTCGACGTTCTCGTGCTTCCGCTCAGGGAGGGAGCTGGAACGAAACTTCGGACTCTTGAAGCTATGGCTACCGGTTTGCCCATCGTCGGAACTCCGCTAGCGTTCGAGGGAATTGACGGACTAGTTGACGGCCTGACCGCGCTCGTGGCGAAAGATGTCCATATGTTCGTTTCAGCGATTCTTGGTCTAGTGCAGAAGCCGGAAACAAGATCTGCGATCGGTATGAATGCTCGGTGTCTAGTTGAACAGAAGTTCAGCTGGCAGAGCATTACGGAAAGACTGGCTGCAGACCTAAATGACCATTTCGCCAAATAGTCGAATGACCAAAGATGAGAGATTTCTCTTTGGTGGGTTGCGTTTTCGGCCAAGGAATAAGAGTCTATAACTGTAATCTGCCAATAGTATATGAATATACTTATCGTGTCTTCTGTTTTTCCGCCCGAACCAGTAGTCTCTGCCCAGACCAGCGCGCAGATTGCCAAAACGCTCGCATACACCAATCATACTGTTACGGTTATTACCAGCTTCCCCAGCCGGCCCGCCGGCAAGATCTTCCCTGGTTTTTTCAGGAAGCTCGTGCAGCGTGAACGTTCAGAGTCAGGTGTCGAAATTGTTCGTTGTTTTTCGACGTTGTCGCCCGAATCGCGCATGTTCAGTCGATTGCTGGAGAATCTCTCCTTTGGTTTGACCGGTGGGTGGCAGGTCCTGACCATGCCCAGGCCGGATGCAATCTATGCCAACACCTGGCCCATCGTCGCAACCGGTATCCTGTTCATGGTGGCGCGGTTACGACGCATCCCGCTGGTCATTTCGGTGCAGGATATCTACCCAGAGGCGTTGATTGCGCAAGGTCGCATCAAGCAGAACAGCGTCCTTGCCCGCCTGGTGAGCTGGATCGACGGCGTGATTGCCCGAAACAGCGCGCACGTGATCGTAATCTCCGAACGGTTTGCCGACATCTATCGTGAGCAGCGGCGTGTACCCGCAGAACGTCTCAGCCTGATTCCTAATTGGATTGATAGCAATCAAATCGATATCAACGTCACTGGTCAGGAATACCGCCGTAGCATCGGGATTGCCGATCAAGACTTCCTTGTGGTCTATGGCGGCAACGTGGGCGTTGCCGCTGGCGTTGAGACGGTGATCGAGGCCATGCGCTTATTAGTTGACACACCGGCTATTTGCTTGCTGATCGCCGGCTCGGGTAGCCAACTGGCAGTTTGCCAGCAATTGGCGAGCACGCTACCAGGCGAGCGTGTGCTGTTTCATTCGCCGTGGGCTGCTGAAGAGACATCTCAAGTTTTGCGTGCGGCTGATTTACTGGTCCTGCCCACGCAGCACGAACAGTCGTTAGCCTCCGTGCCGTCGAAATTGCTTTCCTACATGTTGGCCGGGCGCCCAGTGCTTGCCACAGCCGTGTCTGGTTCCGATTTGGCGGATCTTGTAACCCACGCGCAGTGTGGTTGGGTCGTAGAAACCGATCGTCCCGACTTGCTGTCGGCCCAGATCAGAGAGATTGTGCAGCTTGAACCCGGTGAACGGCAGCGGCGAGGCGCCAATGGACGAAGGTATGTCCTACAGCACTTTGCAAAGGATGCCTGTCTGCCGAGATTGCTCAGAATTCTTGAAGAAGCAGGTCAATGATGGTGCTCCAAGTCACACCGCTGCCAGCAACCCTACCTGTCATCAGAAGAAAGACATCTGCTGACGTTCCCGCGGTGGTTCAGGTTCATATGCATAGTTTCTCTGGCTTCTTTCTTACTGTTCTGGGGGCGCCCTTTCTGCGTGAATTGTACATGGCCACATTGGCAGATCGAGATGGAATCGGCTTCGTGGCTGAGAATGAAAAAGATGTCTGCGGCTTCGTAACGGGTACAGCGCAACCAGCAGGCTTCTATCGTCGCCTACTTCGGCAGCGTTGGTGGCGATTTGCAGGTGCTGCTGCGTTACCGGCGCTTCGACAACCGACGATCATCCCTCGCTTGTTACGAGCGATTTCGATGCCTGAGCAGGTAACGAGACAGCCAGGACGTGGCACGTTGATGTCCATTGGTGTCTTACCCGAGGCGCAAGGCAAAAGAATAGGACAGGCATTAGTGCGAGCCTTCTTGGAAGAAGCTGCTCGACGGGGATTGCTACAAGTCGATTTGACCACAGATCGAGACAACAATGAAGCAACCAATTGCTTCTACCAGAAGCTGGGCTTTGTCTGTGAGCGCACCTTCACGACTCCTGAAGGTCGGGCCATGAATGAGTATGTAATCGATCTTGCAGGATGGGAGCCAGCTCATCGGATCAACTGATGGGTCGTTGTTCAGGAAACCACTTCATGCGAACCACTTTCCTTCCCTTCGCCCTTCCCGACGTCGACTCCGCCGAGCTGCAGCAGATCAAAGAAGCGCTGGACTCGGGCTGGGTGACCACCGGCCCCAAGACCAAGCAGTTCGAGGCCGAGTTCGCCGCCGCTGTGGGCGCCAAACACGCAGTTGCGGTCAACTCCTGCACCGCGGCCATGCACCTGGCCCTGGAAGCCATCGGTCTGCAGGCCGGCGACGAGGTCATCACCACGCCCTACACCTTCGCGGCCACGGCCGAGGTCGTCCGCTACTTCGACGCCAGGCCCGTCCTGGTGGACGTAGATAGCCGCGATCTGAATCTCGATCCCGCCCGCATCGAGGCTGCCGTCACCCCGCGCACCAGGGCCATCATCCCCGTGCATATCGCCGGTCTGCCGGCCGAGCTGGACGCCATCGCCGCCATCGCCGCCCGGCATGGCCTTGCCGTCATCGAAGACGCCGCCCACGCCTTCCCCACCAGATACAAAGGCCGCATGATTGGCTCTCCGATCTCCGCTCCGGCCATTCATCATTCATCACCCATCATTCCGCATTTCGTTTGCTTCTCCTTCTACGCCACCAAAACCCTCACCACCGGCGAAGGCGGCATGATCTGCACCGACGACGACGCCCTGGCCGAGCGCTGCCGCATCATGGCCCTGCACGGCATCAGCAAGGATGCCTGGAAGCGCTACACAGCCGAAGGCTCCTGGTATTACGAGATCATCGCACCCGGTTACAAGTACAACATGACCGACATCGCCGCGGGCATGGGCCTGGCCCAACTGGCCAAGGCCGAGCGCATGGCCCAGCGCCGGCGCGAGATTGCCGGGCGCTACAACCAGGCCTTCGCCAGCCTGCCCCACCTGCAGATCCCCCACGACCGCAGCGACTGCCAGCACGCCTGGCACCTCTACATGCTCCGCCTCAACGAAGAAAGACTGCCCGGTTTGGCCAACCTCCCCTCTCCTGCAAGGAGAGGGGCCGGGGGTGAGGTTAAAATCAGAGGGGCCGGGGGTGAGGTCCGCGCCCGCTTCATCGAGGAGTTGAAGCAGCGTCACATCGGCGTCAGCGTCCATTTCATCCCCCTCCATCTCCATCCCTACTATCGTCAGACCTATGGCTATCGGCCGGAGGATTTCCCGGTGGCCTATCGGGAATACCAGCGCGAAATCTCCCTGCCCATCTACAGCAAAATGAGCGATCAGGATGTGCAGGACGTGATCGAAGCCGTGTTGGACATCGTCGAAATCTATGGCTGCTGACGGCTTGCGGCGGCTGCTCGATCTTATCGCGTCGCTGGCGGGTCTGACACTGCTCAGCCCGCTTTTTGTTTTGATCGCCCTCCTGATCGCCCGCGACTCGCCTGGCCCGGTCTTCTACCGCGGTCAGCGCGTCGGCCGGCATGGCCGCCTGTTCCGCCTCTACAAATTCCGTTCCATGACCGTTGGCGCGGACAGGCAAGGCCCAGGCATCACCGCCGCCGGCGATGCGCGGATCACCCGCGTAGGGCGTTTCCTGCGCCGCGCCAAACTGGATGAGCTGCCGCAGTTGATCAACGTCCTGCTCGGCGACATGAGCCTGGTCGGTCCGCGGCCGGAGGATCCACGCTACGTCGCCTTCTACACCCCCGAACAGCGCCGCGTCCTGTCCGTGCGCCCCGGCATCACCAGCCCGGCCTCCCTGGCCTACCGTCACGAGGAACAGTTGCTGGCCGGCGAGGATTGGGAGACTCACTACCGCACTCGCGTCCTGCCCGCCAAACTGGCCCTTGATCTGGCCTATCTTACGCGGCGCACCCTGCTCAGCGACCTCGCCCTCATCCTGCGCACCCTCGCCGCCGTCTTCGCCTGACCCTCGCCGCCGCCCCCGCTCTCCGGTCTCCGAAAATCGCTTGGCAGGACCTCTCGGCTATGCTATACTTCCTGACGTAGTGGACATGAGAACCATAGCGAACACAGACAGGAGGCGAGAATGTACGACACATTAGCCATTCAACTGCCGGGGGATGTCCGTCAGATGCTCAATCGGACACCAGAAGAAATGGCGCGCGATTTGCGACTTTACGCGGGATTGATGCTCTTCCGTTTGGGAAAGCTTTCTTCCGGCGCGGCCGCTGACATGGCCGGTGTGCCGCTCCTGATGTTCTTGGATTTGTGCCCTGAATACGACATCCCTGTGTCACAAATAACAGCAGAAGATCTGCATCGGTCGCGGGCAGTTGCGCGTGCTGGAGCAAAGGGTGCAGCGCAAACGGGAAATCTTCGCGTTCTACCGCGGCGCCCTGGCTGACGCTTGCCCCCCCGGCCCCCAATTTTGGGGGAGAGGGATGTGTTTCCCCCAGGATTGGGGGGTAGGGGGGCCCCCGGCCGGGAGGACATCCGCTTGCCCCCCTGGCCCCCCCAATTTTGGGGGAGAAGGATGTATTTCCCCCAGAATTGGGGGGTCAGGGGGCGGGTGGCTACGACACATGACAGAGGAGGGACGATGAAGCGACGGGTGATCTACGGCGAATCGAACTATGCGGCCATTGTGCGCAAAGATGGCTATTTTGTCGACAAGACCGCCTACATTGCCAAACTGGAGGGGATCGAAAACCCGGTCTTTCTGCGTCCCCGGCGCATCGGCAAATCCCTCTTCTGCTCCCTCCTGCGCTACTACTACGATCGGAACGAGGCCGCCCACTTTGACGAACTCTTCGGACAGACCTGGATCGGCCAGCACCCCACGCCCAGCCACAACCAATACATCCTGCTCTTTTTCAATTTTTCGGTGGTACACGTGGGTAGGACGGTGGGAGAGATCGAACATAGCTTCAAGAACCATTGCAACACTACCCTGGACGCGCTGCGCACGCTCTATCCCAGCCTGTTGGGTGAAATGCCGGCGCTGGGTATGGCAGATGCGGTCTCCGACAATCTGGAAAAACTGTTGACATACATCCACAGCAACCGCCTGCCGCCGGTCTATGTGATCATTGACGAGTATGACAACTTTGCCAATCAGTTGATTACGGGCAACCGGGATCTGCACTACCAGGAGTTGACGGCCGCCGATGGTTTTCTCAAGACCTTTTTCAAGACACTGAAGGCGGGGCGGGAGCGGGGGGCGATTGCCAACCTCTTTATCACTGGCGTTCTGCCCATCACCATCGACGAGTTGGCCTCGGCCTTCAACATCGCCACCTTTCTGACTTTGGAGCCAGCCTTTGAATGTATGCTGGGCTTCACCCAGGCTGAAGTCGACCAGCTACTCGATGAGATTTACCGGGAACACGAACTGGACCCGGCCACGCGCAAGGAAGTGGATGCGCTGATCAAGAGCAACTACAACGGCTATCACTTTGTGGATCCCGAGGGCGAGGCGCTCTACAACTCCACGATTCTCATCTACTTCCTGCGCTATTTTGTCCAGTACAGAGAGTTTCCCAAGCGTCTGATCGATCTCAATTTGAAGGTGGATCTGGCGTGGGTGCGCCGTCTGACAGCCTCGAACCCGCAATTGACCGCAGCCTTTGTCGATCAGCTCACCCTGCGCAATCGCATCCGCTATGACGAGGTCTTTCTGATTGAGAAGTTTGATGTCTCGCAGTTCTTCAACCCCAGTTTTTTCCCCATCTCCTTTTTCTACCTGGGCATGCTGACCAAAGAGGATGACTTCAACCTGCGTTTGCCCAACCTCAACTTGCGCCAGATCTTTGTGGAGTATTTCAACGAGTTGCACCAGATTGATGTCTCCACCCGCTATGCCGAGGTGATGCAGACTTTTGTCAACGAGCCGAATCTGGAGCGCCTGTTCGCCGGGTACTGGACCCACTATATTTCCCAACTGCCGGAAGCGATCTTCCAACAGGTGAATGAGAACTTCTACCGGACAACCTTCTTTGAATTGTGCAGCCGTTACCTCTCGCGTTGGTTCACCTGGAATGTGGAACGCTCTTATCCACAAGGTAAGAGTGATTTGGAATTTGTCGGCAAGTATCACGAGAAGTTTGCCGGGTTGCGCTGGGTGATCGAGTTCAAGTACATCTCCAACAGCAGGCTGCAAGCGGAGAAGGTCAGCATCGAGAGCTTTGTCCTGCCAGCCGGGGACAGCGCGCAGATCGAGGGCTATGCCCAGGGTCTGCGCCAGGAGTACCCCGAGGCGCAGGTTGCCCTCTTTGTCATCTACTGCTTTGGCAATCAGGGCTTTCGTGTTTTTGCCCTGTAAGGGAAAAGCAGCCACAAATGGCGCGAAGTTGATACTGCTCAGCCCGGCGTTGGCTGTGCTGGGTGTGCTGGTACGTTTCAAACTGGGGTCCCCCGTGCTTTTTCGCCAGCAGCGGCCCGGTCTGCACGGCGCGCCCTTCACTCTCTACAAATTCCGCACCATGACCGACGCCCGGGACAGCCAGGGCAACCTGCTGCCCGACGCCGAGCGCCTGCCCCCCTTCGGCCGCTTCCTGCGCTCCACCAGCCTCGACGAGCTGCCAGAACTGTGGAACGTGCTGCGCGGGGACATGAGCCTGATTGGGCCCCGGCCGCTGCTGATTCGGTACCTGAACCGTTACACCCCCGAGCAGGCCCGTCGTCACGAAGTGCGCCCCGGCGTCATCGTCTGGGCGCAGGTCAACGGCCGCAACGCGCTGACCTGGGAGCAAAGGTTCGAACTGGATATGTGGTATGTGAATAACCTGTCTCTGTGGCTCGACCTGAAGATCATCGCTTTGACCGTGTGGAAGATTCTCAAGCGTGAAGGGATCAGCCAGCCGGGGCAGGCTATTGCGGAAGAGTTCATGGGTGCCTTCAATGTCTGAATTACTGGATAGCGGTATGAAACTTAGCTACGATCGATTCGAGGACATCCTAATGATTGAGACGGCGGAGACTGGCATCATTGACCACGCCGAACAGGTAGGTGACTTCATCGCCCATTTCAGTCAGAATGGCCGGCTGCTCGTATTGGAAATCCTGGACGCCAGCGAATTCCTTGCTGAACTGTTCAAGAGCACGCTGCGCACGCCGGGTGAAAGATTGATGGTCGCTGCGTGATCTCGGTTATCGTCCCAACCGTGTATCTACCTCTCCCTTCCCCACATGTCCGGCCTGGAACAGCAGTTCGTCCAGGAAACCTTCGCCTCGAAAACTACCGCCTCAACAACGTCCTGGTCGCCATCGGCCGCGGGCAAATGCGCGTGTTGGATCAAAGAGTGCAGCGCAAACGGGAAATCTTCGCGTTCTACCGCCATGCCCTGGCTGACCGTCATCACGCCCCCCGGCCCCCAATTTTGGGGGAGAGGGATGTGTTTCCCCCAGGATTGGGGGGTAGGGGGGCCGCCACACGCGAAGACATCCGCCTGGCGCTGGAGCGGCAGGACATCGAGTCGAGGCCGCTGTGGAAGCCGATGCACCTGCAGCCGGTCTTTCAGGGGTGCGAGGTGACCCTCCCCCGGCCCCTCCCTGCGAGGGAGGGGAGAAGTGTGGCCGAGGCGTTGTTCCGGGACGGGCTGTGCCTGCCGTCGGGGACGGCCATGAGCGAGGCCGATCTGGCGCGGGTGGTGGAGGTGGTGCGGTCGCTCCATTCAACCCACCCCCCGACCTGACCCTTGACCTACCCTCCCCCTCGCGCCACGCCCTCCCCCTCAACCAACCTCCCCCCTACGCTCCGCCCCCGATCTCCAATCTCCGACCTCTGATCTCCGGTCTCCGGTCTCCGGTCTCCAATCTCCGATCTCCGGTCTCCGGTCTCCGGTCTCCGGTCTCCGGTCTCCGGTCTCCGGTCTCCGATCTCCGGTCTCCGGTCTCCGGTCTCCGGTCTCCGGTCTCCGGTCTCCGGTCTCCGGTCTCCGGTCTCCGGTCTCCGGTCTCCGGTCTCCGGTCTCCGGTCTCCAATCTCCGATCTCCGGTCTCCGATCTCCGGTCTCCGGTCTCTGGTCTCCGGTCTCCGATCTCCGGTCTCCGGTTTCCGATCTCTGTCCTCTGCCCTCGGGGTAATTGAGAATTCTATGGCGGTACTTCCCGACAGTGACTGTGTTTTTGAAGTTATCGACTACAGCAATACGGCTGTAGCCCTAAGTCGCGCCACCTGGCAAGCCAAGGCCGGCAATAGCGAGCCTGGGGAACATCCAGAGATTCAGGACTATCTTGAAGATGTGCGTCAGGCTATCGAAAGACCTGACTACGTGTTCCAGAGTACTCGCGATCAGCGTTCTCGGCTGTTCTATCGTTTGTCTGCAGGACGGGACGCTTTCGCTGGTAAGCATCTGGTAGTTGTAGTAAAATATGTGAATGAACCGAAAGGCATCAAGGGGTACGTGAGTACGCTATATTTGAGCCGCACCGTCTATGCCAGAGGAGAGCAGCTATGGCCGGAAACGGAGACTTGAGGGAGTTGATCGCTGTTCGCTATGACCGGGAAGGTGATATTCTGACTTTTTCGTTTACCAGAAAGTCGCAACCGGCTGTAGCGGAAGAGGCGGCTGATGAGATTTGGGTGCGTTATCAGACCGATACGCGGCGTGTGGTCACTGTGGACATTCTGAATTTCTCGGCACGGGTGCATGCGACCTTTGGATCGCAATTGACCTATGTCGAGCGCGCAGATCCGCAACGTTTGGAGGCTTTGGAAATATTCGGGATGCTTCAGGCGCGTGATTAGGCATCGTGGTCTGGTTTCTGTGCCTCATAACTCTTTTGAATCTCGCCGTTCTGCCGCCAGGTCGTGGGCGGCGACGTGGCTGCCGCCCTGTTTCAGCATGGCTTCTGCCTCCCCTCCGGCGCCGCCCTGAACGAAGCCGACCTGGCGCGAGTGGTGCGGGACGCGGGGTGGGGGTGACGCGGGGACGCGGGGATAGGGAGATAGGCGAGGCTGTTCCCTGCGCTACATCGGTCTGGCCGCTGTGGGCCTTCTCTGGGCGGTCCTGTGGCGCGTTGGCAGCCTGGTCAGCGCTGGGGCGGTGATCCTCGCGTTGCCGCTGCTTTGCGTCGGCCTGTGGCGCGGCGTAGTCGGCTGCGAGCGGGCTGCACAGCAACAATTGACTCCCGATTGAAGTTCGAGCCTCATGGCTATTCGTCCAGGAGGTCCTCGCCTCCAACCCGATCGCGCCGCTGGGTCCGGCAGCGTAAGTCCCCGCCAGGGGAGTGGACGCTGAAACCGCGAAACCGCGTAACAGATTGGCAACACTGGGCGGAATGATGTAGAATCAGACAAGCTTGATGAGCGGAGGCGCGCCGAAATGAGTCTGGGCGGACAAACATTGAGCAGGATGCAATCCCTTGAACGGCTTTGCCGGCGCGGTTAGGAATGAGAATTAAACAACTGTCCGATTTGATACTGTCTGTATGCTCAGAATTTGCTTGGAACTGGACAGTTAAAAAATTCTCATTCCTTACCGCATAGATCTGGACCATGATCGGCCTATGCAGCCTGGAGAAATTTGAGAGGTGACAGATGGGTGTCGCTGAGTTGATGGAGCAAACACAGGAATTCTTGCGCGCAACTATTCCGGGCAGCCAGAGCCTGGATGCTAAGGTGCGGCAACTTATCGAGGCTGAACACCTGCGACGATCGGCGCAGTACCGGCGTACCGACCTGGCCCTGGCGCGCAAGTACGGCATGACTTTTGACGAATTCCTGACTCGCCGTATCCCACGCCAACGAGATTACAGTTGGGAAGTGGAGCAGGATGCCATGGCTTGGGAAACTGCGGTCGGGGGCATGGTAACCATGGAACGACAACTGCAAGAATTGCGCGGGCTTGATGACTGACGAATTGCTTTCTCTCCGGCATCAGGTGACTTTACAACTTCCCGACCGGCTTTATCGTTCGGCAATTAGGTGGATTCATAGTGAGATTGCGTCATGGAGATAGATCGAATGACAATGCAGGCAAGTATACAGATTGATCTTCCTGTTGCCCTCTTGCGTCGGGCGCGTGTTCTTGCGCCGGTTCCGGCGCGAGAATTGGTGACTTTTTTGCTGGAGACCTATGCCCAGAGTCTGGAACGATCCCAACGCCAACAGGCATACGAAAGCTATTATGCCATGCGCGCGGTGGAGGACGAGGATGAGGAGCTTGCTATACTGACCGATTTCGCATTTGCGGATGCTGAAGCAGCGGCTGACGGTGTCTCATGACCTCGCTTGTCCAACGTGGTGATGTCTTCTGGGCCAATCTGGACCCAACGATCGGTGTTGAAATCCAAAAGACGAGACCTGTCGTCGTTATGTCCAATGATGTGATCAATCAACGTAGTCAACTGGTCATCGTGGTGCCGCTAACGACCAATGTGATTCGCCTGTCGCCAAGTCATGTGTTGATTCCGTGGGGCGAAGGTGGTTTGACAGAAGACTCGAAGGCGCTTGCAGAGCAAATTCGAGCGATGGACAAACAGCGATTGACAACCAGGATTGGCATTCTGTCACCCCGTTTCCTGCGACTGATCGAGCAGGCGATTTGTAATTCCCTGGATATGTAGGCTCGCTATGCATTTCTCGACCTCTGGGAGTCCGTCTATGATAACGATTGAACAGATTGCTGAGGCAATCCTCCGCGACGACAACTTGTTGACGCGCGCGCTGGTTCAGGAGTTTTTGCGTAACCGGCCTGTGTTAGCGGAGATCGCGCGGCCAGAGGCAGATGAACCGACCTTGGTGGTGGCAGCGGCCCTTTTGGAACTTTTCGCGTTGCGCACGCAGCAATCAGCGCCAACCTGGACGCGGCAAGTCGGGCCAATGGAACCGCCGCGCTATTTATTGAAATCAGCGACTCATATGCGGCGCTTGCGCGACTTGTGTCGGGATGCTGCACCTGAGCCTTTGCGTCGCCGCCACTTATATGCCCCGCCCGATTATCTGGCGTTTGCCTGATGCCTGAAGCGCCGTGGGGCCGCAACACGCGCTGGCTCACCTGCATCACCGTGGACCCGGTTCGCTTCGGCGCAACCCGTGAGGATATCCGCCTGGCGCTGGAGGCCGAGAACATCGAATCCCGCCCCCTGTGGAAGCCCATGCACCTACAACCGGTGTTCCATGGCTGCGAAGTCGTCGGCGGCAGCGTGGCCGAGGCGCTGTTCCGCGCTGGCCTCTGTCTGCCCTCGGGCACGGCGCTCACCGCTGCGGACCTCGACCGGGTGGCGGCGGTCATACGGGGCGTGCGACGGTAGCCGTCGTCACGTGACCCTTCCCCCAGCGCTGCCTTGAAAGGTTAGCACCGTAGACCCATTGAGCGTATTCCAGGATTTGACAGCCGACTCAAATGAGAGTAAAGTGTGCATAGTGTACCCTTTGAGGTGATGACATGCTGGTAACTCAAACGATCAACAGCAAGACTGCCCGTCAGAACTGGCGCGACCTGCTCGACGCCGCGCATACGGGGGGCGGGGATACCGTTATAGAGCGCAACGGGCGCCCCATTGCAGCGGTGATCCCTTATGCCGACTTTCTGGCGCTACAGGAAGAGTTGGACGAGTTGCGGGCGGCTCGGCGCTGCCAGGCGGCCTATGCGGCCTGGCAGCGTGATCCCAGCCTGGGGCGCCCCTGGGCCGAAATCAAGGCCGAAATGATTCGCGACGGGTTACTCGATGCCTGAAACCTGGCACGTGATCGTCCTCCGCGATCCTGAAAAGCTCTTGGCCAAGTTGCCGAAAGACTTGCGCCAACGGCTTGGCAAGGCCATTGACCGGCTGGAAACCGACCCGCATCCCCCGGGCAGCGAACGGCTAACCGGCTATGATCTATACCGGCTGCGTGTGGGGGACTGGCGCATTATTTACCGGTTGGAAGATGATAGGCTCATCGTTTTGGTCGTGGAGATCGGCCCCAGAGGGGGCGTTTACAAGAGCCTGGCGCGCTAGACTGGCGGGGCCGGCCCTACGCGCCTTGTAATGGCATGCCTCGCGGTTCCGGGCGCCGGGGCGAGTCTACACCACCAGGCTCTGGGCGACCTGCCCGGCATCGCCTTCATGCCCGAGGCGCCGTGGGGCCGTTGCAACCGCTGGCTGACGGTGATTACCGTTGATCCGGCTCAGTTCGGCGCTGACCGAGAGGCGATTCGTTTGGCCCTGGAAGCGGAAAACATCGAGGCCCGTCCCGTTTGGAAGCCGATGCACCGCCCCCCTACCCCCCAACTCTGGGGGGAATTCTCGCCAGCAGCTTGGTTTCTCCCCCAGGATTGGGGGTTGGGGCGCCGTGGCCGAGGCGCTGTTCCGCGATGGTCTGTGCCTGCCCTCTGGCACGGCGCTGACTGACGCAGAGCTTGACCGTATCGTCTCAGTGATTCGATCCGTGGCGTATCCGTAATGAAGCTGCTCGTGGCCCGTCCACTGCGCAACCGCTACCTGCTCGCCAGCGACTTCTGCTTGCTGGCCGTAGTTGCTTACGCCAGCTACGTGCTGCGGCTGGAGACGCTCGACTTGGGCGCGCATTGGCCGGGCTTCCTGCTCTTCACCGCCCTGGCGCTGGTCATCACACCGTTGGTTTTTCGCCGCGCCGGGGTCTACTCGCGTTACTGGCGCTATGCCTCGGTCGAGGAACTGCTCTTGTTGGCCGGCGCGGTCACGATCGCCGTTCTGTTGGTGGGGGCCATCAGCCTGGCGGTTGTCCAATTCCTGCCCGGTGATCCGCCCCTGCCGCGTTCGATTCCCCTCATCTTTCTGCTCCTGGCGCTGGTCGCCACGGCCGGCCCGCGCTTTGCCGCGCGGCTGGCGGCCCGTGCCATCGGCCGTAAGCGTTCCAACGGACGGGGAACCGAGCATCCTCCCCAGCCGGTGCTCATCATGGGTGCGGGCGACGCGGGCGCCATGATCGTGCGCGAGCTTAAGAGCAACCCGCACCTGGGCCTGGAGCCGGTCGGCTTCCTGGACGACGACCTGGGCAAGCACGACGTGAAGATCCACGGCGTACCAGTGTTGGGCGACCGCCATGCGCTCCCCGACGCGGTCAAGAAGTACCAGGTCAGGCAGGTGATCATCGCCATGCCCACCGCGCGGGGGGTGGAGATTCGCGACATCGTGCGCATCTGCGACGAGGCGGGCGTACAGGCGCGCATCATCCGAGGTATTCGGATCACGAAGGCACGAAATAGGGCGAAGATCACGAAGCGCGAAAACCACGAAGCTGGCGCGTTCAGGCTTCGCGTGCTTCGCGCTTCGTGGCTTCGTGATCCAGGCGCCGCGAACCGGTGCGCACCGACGTCAGCGCGGTGAGCGGCATGTTGCGGGGCAAGCGCGTGCTCGTCACCGGCGCAAGCGGCTCCATCGGCTCCGAGCTGTGCCGGCCGTCGGGGACGGCGATGAGCGAAGCCGATTTGGCTCGTGTGGCGGCGGTCGTCAGGTCGCTGAGGGAATAGGATCCATGGCTGGCCCGGTGTGATTGACCGGCTGGGCCAGAGCGGGTATAATGGATGCGATGGAGGAGTTATGTTAGCGCACAGCAATATGAGCATAACCCTCTGTTGCGTGCTGTAGTGCAAGTTGATAGGCAAAACGTATGCGTCAGCCTGCCGCAACGGTCAAAAAGGAGCATGTACCCAGGAGCTTGTAAAATGGATCAGACGACATATGAGCGATGGTGGCAACTGCATTTGCGAGTTGCCAAAGGAGAGGAGTTGGGCGCAGCCGAGCAGGCTATCTATACGGCAGGGGTGACGGATTTGGATGCCGAAGAGGGACAGACGCCGGGGGAGAATAGCAATCTGACGCTGTTGCGTAGGCTCAGAACTGAAGTGGAAAGTTTGGAAACGACCCATGCCCAGCTTCAGGCCAAAAGCCGTCGCCTGGATCGCCAGATTTGGACACTGGAAGGCGCCTATATGGCATTGACAGGGCGTGAATTGAGCGGCCAGGGTTATGCGCTATCCCCTATTTGAAGCTGTTAGAGAGCGCTTTCAAAGAGCTTGCGGCTACTGCGGTGTAATCGAGATTACTGTGGGCGGCGAGCTTACCCTCGACCACTATCGACCGCGCGCGGCAGGTGGCAGTGACGACTGGGACAACCTGGTCTATGCTTGTGTTCGGTGCAATCAGTACAAGGGGGATTTCTGGCCAGACAGCACTGATTTGGCTGACGGGCGGCGCATCTTGCATCCTGGCGTTGACGATATCGCTGGCCACGTGGTCACGGATGAGAACACCGGCTATCTTCATGGGTTGACTCCTACGGGCGTCTTTCACATCGCACTGTTGCGGCTCAACCGGTCTCAGTTGGTGACGCATCGCCTGGCGCAGCGTCTTCAGAGGGTCTTCGAGGAGAAAATCCGTCTTCTTGAGCAGCAAAATGCTGAACTCCAAAAAACGATCGCTGCTCAGGAAAGGTATTTGGCGCTACTGACAGCGCAGGCAACAGGGCGCCGACCTTCGGCATAAGGTAAGTGACCTGCGTCTCTTTCCTATCTTCAGACCTTGCGCCGCATCCATCTTGTGTCCGCAGAGGACCTCGGAGACACTGCACCCGCTGGCTCACCTGCATCACCGTTGGTCCGGCCCAGTTCGGCGTTTGACCGAGGGGCCATTCGCTTGGCCCTGGAAGCCGAAGACATCGAATCCCGCCCCGTTTGGAAGCCCATGCATGTGCAGCCGGTCTTCGCGAGTTGTGAGCACGTCGGCCGCCGCGTGGCTAAGGCGCTGTTCTGGGATGGGTTGTGCTTGCCCTCGGGGTCGAGCCTGACCGCGGCCGAGTTAGAACGCGTTGTTTCCGTGATCCGATCCGTGGCGCATTCGTAATAAAGCTGCTCTTGGCCCGTCCACTGCGCAACCGCTACCTGCTCGTCAGCGACTTCTGCTTGCTGGCCGTAGCCGGCGTGCTGCTCGTCTGGCCTTTCGTCTTCGACGCCGCGTTCACCTTTCTCCGGCGTCTCCGCCATCGCGAAAACGTCTTCGCCGCCCACCGATCTCACCTCTACCAACGGCTGGTCATCGCCGGGTATCGCCATCGCACGGTCACGCTGCTCTACATCGGGCTGGCCGCCGCGGGCGCGATCCTGGCCTTGCTCTGGACGCTCGATGCGGCGGGGAACGGTCTGGCCAGCGTTCTGAGTATACCCTTGCTGTGCCTCGGGCTATGCGTCTTGGTGTGGCGCCGGGAGAGCTTAAGCAGGCCCCTGTGAGATGATTGATGCACCTGCAATTCCGGGTGGGGAGACGGTAGCGGCCGTTGCGTTGCCCTCCCCCGGTCGCGCGGCGGAAGATAGGTGAGCGTTGTCGCAGCGGCGGTGGGGTTGATGCTCCTCTCGCCGCTGTTTTGTTGGATCGCTCTCTGGATCAAGCTGACCTCACCCGGTCCCGTGTTCTATCGGGCCGTGCGCGTCGGCCAGGATGGCCGGCCCTTCCGCCTCTACAAATTCCGCAGCATGATTGTCGGCACGGACCGCCAGGGGCCGGGCATCACCGCCACTGGCGATCCACGCATCACCCGCGTGGGGCGTTTCCTGCGCCGGGCCAAACTGGACGAACTGCCGCAGTTGATCAACGTCCTGGTCGGCGACATGAGCCTGGTCGGTCCGCGGCCGGAGGATCCACGCTACGTCGCCTTCTACACCCCCGAACAGCGCCGCGTCCTGTCCGTGCGCCCCGGCATCACCAGCCCGGCCTCCCTGGCCTACCGTCACGAGGAACAGTTGCTGGCCGGCGAGGACTGGGAGACCCACTACCGCACCCGCGTCCTCCCCGACAAACTGGCCCTTGACCTGGCCTATCTTACGCGGCGCACCCTGCTCAGCGACCTCGCCCTCATCCTGCGCACCCTCGCCGCCGTCTTCGCCTGACCCTCCATCTTCTATTCGGAACCAGCAGTCTCGCATCCTTGACTTAGCCGTAACTGCTTCTACCGTCACGCCCTGGCTGACCTGCCCGGTATCGCCTTCATGCCCGAGGCGCCCTGGGGCCGCGGCACGCGCTGGCTGGCGCTTGCCCCCCGACCCCCAATTCTGGGGGGTCGGACCAACTGGATTTGAACACACCCGAATGATTATCTGAATAGCTATAGCTGGTAGGTTGACTTGGGTTGAGCTTGTCGAAACCATGACGCTGCGGCGGCGGGCGATCCGGCGCCAGAACATCTTGCAGGCGCATCGTTCTCATCTCGACCAGCGCCTGGTCAGGCGGGGATATTCTCACGGACAGGTGAGTCTGCACCTGAAAAACTCTCATCGGGAAAAGAAACGCTCTCGTATTTGTTGTAACACCGTCTCGAAACCTACAAAATTAATATCCGTCGGCCATGCACGGTCTTTCCCGCCAGTAATGGGAATTGGTCCTTTATGCATATGATGTGGATGAGTTGAGATTTCCGGGTGATGGTCGCGGTTGTCGTATTGCAAGATTCGCTTGCCTCCAGCGTCGTAGTAGATATAGGCATACCGCTCCTCAAAAGTCTCACCGTTCGCAGCCAACCGGATTTCGGCAAATAGCCGAGAGCGATCTCGAAAAGGCAAGACGGCATGGATGGACTGCTCGATAATGACGGTGTCGCTGTCCGAAATTGCAAATTCGGGGTCATCAAGCACCAGGATGTCGTTGCTCTCGAAGACGAGGGCGTAGATGTCCCAATAGTAGTCGGCAAGTTTTTCAGATGCCACTGGCTTTCGCCTCACGCTGGAAGCCGTATTCTTTTTCCATGTGTTGCAACCCGTAAGCCATTGTCCGCCAACGATAAAAGGCGACCCAGTCCGTGGGGTCTTCGTCAATAATCCCCGCCTCAAAGTCTTGGAGAAATTGTTCGGACGATAGCCCGTACTTGGTTTCAAACGCAACGACTTGGGTCAGGGTTGTTTCGTAGACTTGGCGCGGTACACGATGGCGGTGAGTCCGCTCGTATTCTTCGCGCAATTGGCGTGCGCGAATGTGCCGCACTTCCTTGCGTGCGGCGTTGATGACGAACTTGTCCAACTCCTTCGCATGGGCAGCGGATTTGACTTGCACAACCAGTTCATCAGGAATGGCGATCATTACAGGCATTGGGCAACACCACCTTTCAGGTACAGAGTTCGATGGATCACTTTTTTCTCTCGCTCATGCCGAATTTTCTTTGCGGACTTAGGAATGAGAATTTTTTAACTGTCCAGTTCCGAGCAAATTCTGAGCATACAGACAGCACCAAAGCAGACACTTATTTAATTCTCATTCCTTATTATATGCCTGACGTGGGGCAATGGCAAGATTCATATGGATGGCCTGGCGGCGGGGCAGGCGCTGGTGGCGGGCGGTCTGTGGAAGCCCATGCACCTGCATGCCGGTGTTCCGGGATTGCGAGGTGACCCTCCCCCGGCCCCTCCCTGCGAGGGAGGGGAGAAGTGTGGCCGAGGCGTTGTTCCGCGATGGGCTGTGCCTGCCCTCCGGCGCCGCCATGAGCGAGGCCGATCTGGCGCGGGTGGTGGAGGTGGTGCGGGGCGTGCGACGGTAACGGCCGTCGCATGACACTCTCCTCAATCGCTGACCTGAAAAGTCAGTGGGTAGCCTTATGGTGAGATTGGGCCATGGAGACAGGAGATAGATGAAACGATGATCCACCTGCTTGACCGCCCAGCGACGCCGCGCCAGGTCCAGGAAATGCTGGAGGTCTACCCGATCCTGGTCAAGATCGGGGAAGCGGGTTTTCGGCCGGATCGTGCTGGAATCGGCCGTTCGGTTGACGTGACAAGCTACTGCGCGTATAATAGCAACTGTCACGCACGATGATGGGAGGCATGCCGATGGAACAGATGACGTTGACAGAGGTTGTTCAAGACATTCATGCAATGGATGAAGAGCTCTGGCACTATGAATCACGTTATGGTCTGCGGACTCGCTATTTTCTCGAATTGTATGAGGCGGGTCAATTGCATGACGAGGATTCACTGCAGACGCGGGATTATAGTGACTGGGCTGCCTGCTACGAGATCAAGCAGCATCGCGAGCAGCTATACGAAGTCGCTGTCCGCGAAACACTTAAGAAGGCGCAGAAGCAGACCGGTATTTCGCTGCCTGATCTGAAGCGCGCCTGGCGCCCGGTTCCCCTTTCCACGGGCGCATGACGATGCTGTCGTCTGTCGAAGCTTATAGTCAAACCATATCACCAACATGTGCCGCCGGATATCAAGCACCACCGGATACCAGCTTTGCAGCTCGGCTTTCACCGCCCTAACCTGCCATTTTTGCTTGCAGAAGTTGAACGCCTGCTGTGAAAGCCGAACTGCAGCGTAGCGTCAACACGATTGATACTGTCATCCATGCGTGACACTCTCCTGACCCCCGAACAGCGCCGCGTCCTGTCCGTGCGCCCCGGCATCACCAGCCCCGCCTCCCTGGCCTACCGTCACGAGGAACAGTTGCTGGCCGGCGGGGATTGGGAGACTCACTACCGCACCCGCGTCCTCCCCGACAAACTGGCCCTCGACCTGGCCCTCGACCTGGCCCTCGACCTGGCCCTCGACCTGGCCTACTTTGCCCGGCGCACCCTGCTCAGCGACCTCGCCCTCATCCTGCGCACCCTCGCCGCCGTCTTCGCCTGACCCTCCATCTTCTATTCGGAACCAGCAGTCTCGCATCCTTGACTTGGCCAAGAACTTAGCTAGAATAGGATCTTGCCAGGGAGATCGAATCGTACACTTGTAAGCGGGAATAGACTTCACTCTTCTGCCTGCGGAAACAGGCGCAATTCGTGTCTGCTTGCAGTATACATTCTTGGCACAGAGGCGCATTTCCTCACGGACTATGGTGATGAAGCGAGTTACACGCTGCCCTGGGACTTGTTTACCAGGCAGACTGCCGAAGATGCGCTGCAGTCGGCGCAGCGACTAGTTCAGATGGCGCGTACGTTACAGGACCTGATTAGAACTTGGCGACAGAGCCAATCTGACCTCTGACCTCTGACGTGTATCTCCCTCTCCCTTCCCCACATGTCCGGCCTGGAGCAGCAGTTCGTCCAGGAAACCTTCGCCTCGAAAACTACCGCCTGAGCAATGTCCTGGCCGCCATCGGCCGCGGCCAGTTGCGCGTCCTGGAGCAAAGAGTGCAGCGCAAACGAGAGGTCTTCGCGTTCTACCGCCATGCCCTGGCTGGCGCTTGCCCCCCCGGCCCCCAATTTTGGGGGAGAGGGATGTGTTTCCCCCAGGATTGGGGGGTAGGGGCGCGCGTGGCGGAAACCCTGTTTGGACACGGTCTCTGTCTCCCCTCCGGCTCCAACCTGAGCGAGGCCGATCTGACCCGGGTGGCGGCGGCGGTGCGGTTACTGAGAAGATAGAGCAACAGCCTCGCTGCGGTTGACCGGCTGGGTTAGGGTACGTATAATGGGATGAGTACTCAGTTTTTGGTGGTGCGTGAACTGGAGGTTTGCCATGAGATACACGGTCATGTTACGACAGAACTCAACGGGAAGGTACATTGCTGTGGCGCCTGCCGTCCCCGACTGTCGGGGGGTGGGTAGAACGCGACACGAAGCCTTAGAACGTTTGCGACTAACGCTCGAAGATTGGCTGCGCGGGATCGAGGTGACTTCCGTTGAGGTGTCTACCCCCTCGACGGCTCCAGGCGCGCAAATAAATCCGTGGCTGGATACAGCGGGTTTATTTGCCGATGATGCAACACTGCAACCAATGTTGCGAGAAATCTATGCTGAGCGTGCCGCTGAGAGGCTGGTGGAGTGACTACGCCGCAGTATATCCTCGATACGGATACGGTGACGCATCAACAAATGGGGCGAGAGTCCGTATTGCGGCGACTTACTTCCGTGTCACCTGATCTGGTCTTCACGACCGTTGTCACCTTGCGCGAACAAGTGAGAGGCCGGTTGGCCGCTGTCGATCAGGCAAGCGAAGGAGATGACTTACTGCTGGCCTATGATCGCCTGCTGGCTACGGTGCGCTATTTTGCGCATGTCAATGTGTTGTCTTTTTCACCGGCAGCGGCGGCGACGTTACAGAAGCTGCGTGATCAGCGGATACGTATTGGCACTCAAGACCTGCGTATTGCTGCCATCGTGTTGGCGGTTGGGGGGACGTTGGTCACAAGCAACCGCAGAGATTTCGAGAAGGTACCAGGGTTAACCATCGAGGATTGGAATCGCTAACGAGAAGCCCGAAGTGCAGTCAACGAGACGTTCTACCTGGCCCTTGAGCCACAGAAGATCAACATCTGCCCGGTGTGGAAACCTATGCATTTGCAGTCGGTCTTCATTGACAGTGAGCGCCTCTCCTGGAACCTCGACCCGGCCCTGGTGATCGAAACCATCGAGCGCAAGGTGCGGCAGGGCAAGCGCCCCAAAGCGGTCATTCCCGTGCATCTCTACGGCCAAAGCGCCGATCTCGACCCCATTCTGGAGGTCTGCGCACGCTGTGACATTCCCGTCATCGAGGACGCGGCCGAGGCCCTGGGCGCCACCTACAAGGGCCGGTCGCCGGGTGTCTTTGGCAAGGCCGGCATCTTCTCCTTCAATGGCAACAAGATCATCACCACCTCCGGCGGCGGCATGTTGGTCTCGGCGGACAGAGACTTGATCGAGCACGCGCGCAAGCTGCCCACCCAGGCGCGCGATCCCGCGCCGCACTACCAGCACTCGGAGATCGGCTACAACTATCGCCTGAGCAACGTCCTGGCCGCCATCACGCCCCCCCCGGCCCCCAATTTTGGGGGAGAGGGATGTGTTTCCCCCAGGATCGGGGGGTAGGGGGGGGGCGGCCGGCAGGACATCCGCTTGCCCCCCCGGCCCCCAATTTTGGGGGAGAGGGATGTGTTTCCCCCAGGATTGGGGGGTAGGGGGGCCGAGGCACTCTTTCGGGATGGGCTGTGTCTGCCCTCGGGGACGGCCATGAGCGATACGGATCTGGCGCGAGTGGCGACGGTGGTGCGGGGCATGCATGGAGCACCCCCGGAAGGGCGACAATCTGTGAGTTCCGAAGATGCTGTTATCTGAACTTGCCGGCCGTCTTATCATGGATTCCCGCAAACTAGTGGAGTATGCACTCAACCCTGACGCGCCACGTGGAAGACACAAGGCGCTTGTCTTTGAGCGTGCTCTGGGGTATACTCTGGACAACTGGCAGCATTTGCTCAGTCAGCTCGAAACGTTGGCGCCTCAAGAAGAAGCGCGCTTGCTTGGTGCTGACCGCTATGGGTACCGCTATATGGCCGATTTTCTGATCACCGGTATCAACGGCCGACAAGCCACTGTCCGTACCGGCTGGATCGTTCGCACAGAAGAGGATGCGGTACGCCTCGTGACGTTGTGGGTCGAGGAATAGTCAGATGCAGGTTGCAAATCTATTTGACGTAGTAGAACTAATCGTGGATCTGCCCCAACACAAGCTCTACGCTGGCATGCAAGGCACCGTCCTGGAAGTGCATGGCGACGGCAAGGCATTCGAGATCGAGTTCAGTGATGAACAGGGGCAGACATTGAGCTTCCTGGCACTACCTCCAGAACAAATTGTTTTAGTTTGGCGCGCCCAAGAAAAACAGTGGCTTTCAATGGCCGATCGTGTCGCCGCCCTAATTGCTCGGCTTCCGGCGCCTGCCGGTGCTGAGGTGCTGGACTTTGCACGTTTCTTGAGTGTGCGCACTCACCAACGATCCCGCGTTCAGGCCGCAAATGTGCTGGTGGCCGAACCCCCGACAGAATACCACACATAACCGCCCTGCCTCAGCTTCTGGTCCGCAATCGCTGTGGCCGAGACCACCTGCTCGGCAGATTCACCCGCATCACCGTGGATCCCGCGCAGTTCGGCGCCACGCGCGCGGCCATTCGCCTGGCGCTGGAGCGGGAGGACATCGAGTCCCGTCCCCTCTGGAAGCCCATGCACCTGCAGCCAGTCTTCGCCGGCTGCGAAGTCGTGGGCGGCGACGTAGCTGCCGCGCTGTTTCAGCACGGGCTGTGCCTGCCCTCCGGCACAGCCATGAGCGAAACGGATCTCGAACGGGTCGCGGCGGTGATTCAATCGCTTCGCAGATAGGGTAACTGCTCAGGCATCCGGCGCCGACTGCAAGCCGCCGAATGAATTCGGGCCGCAAGGGCGCTCCGCCGCCAGGTCGGCGCTCGCCGACCGGCATTGCGCCCACGCCGCTGAGCGCCCGGCGGTACGCTCACCAGGCGTGATTTCAATCGCTCGCCTGCGGCGGTGCGCCGCCTGGGCAGGCGACCTCGCCCTCATCCTGCGCACCCTCGCCGCCGTCTTCGCCTGACCCTCCATCTTCTATTCGGAACCAGCAGTCTCGCATCCTTGACTTAGCCAAGAACTTAGCTAGAATAGGATCTTGCCAGGGAGATCGAATCGTATACTTGTAAGCGGGAATAGACTTCACTCTTCTGCCTGCGGAAACAGGCGCAATTCGTGTCTGCTTGCAGTATACATTCTGGCAAGGGAGGTAGAAATGACAGTGATGACCGTGAACGTGCATGAGGCCAAAACGCAGCTCTACGACATTCTAGTCCAGAAATTGGCTGAACACTTCGGCGAGCGCCTAAAAATGCTCGTCCTATTCGGTTCGCAGAGCCGCGGAGAAGAGCGTCGAGACAGCGACCATGATATCTTCATGGTTGTGGAAGATCTCTCTCATGATCCCCTGGTGCGTCAGCGAGAAATCATGACGCCTTTGCTGCCTGTCCTGATCCATCTGCCTGAGCGTCTGTCGGTGATTGCCAAAACACCGCACGAATTATTGGGCAATCTCTCGCCTTTGGTGATGGACGTCTGCATGGATGGGATTGGTCTCTATGGGCAAACGTATTTCGAAACTTTGCAGGTCAAAGTGAGACAAGCATTACACGATGCCGGCATGCAACGCCGACGCCTTGCTGGTACTTGGATGTGGATGTTTCCCGCACTTCCTAAGAAGGAATGGGTCATCACTTGGGAGGGCTATCGTGAGCGCGTCTAGAGATGTAGCGTATCGGATTGCTCTTGCCGCAGGTTTTCTCGTTGAGGCGGAGCAAGACTTGTTGCTCGAACGCTGGCGCTCCTGCGTTGATAACGCACAACTGACGGTGGAAAATGCCGGCAAAGCTGCGCTGGCCTTGTTTGGAATCGCGCCGAAGACGCACGACCCCGCCCGTCAGATTGCATCCATACTGCGCCAGCAGGCTTTGCCGGCCGAGGTGAGCGAACTTTTGCGCGCGATGCTGCCCGATCTGCTCATTCTTGGCACAGAGGCGCATTTCCTCACGGACTATGGTGATGAAGCGAGTTACACGCTGCCCTGGGACTTGTTTACCAGGCAGACTGCCGAAGATGCGCTGCAGTCGGCGCAGCGACTAGTTCAGATGGCGCGTACGTTACAGGACCTGATTAGAACTTGGCGACAGAGCCAATCTGACCTCTGACGTGTATCTCCCTCTCCCTTCCCCACATGTCCGGCCTGGAGCAGCAGTTCGTCCAGGAAACCTTCGCCTCGAAAACTACCGCCTGAGCAATGTCTTGGCCGCCATCGGCCGCGGCCAGTTGCGCGTCCTGGAGCAAAGAGTGCAGCGCAAACGGGAAACCTTCGCGTTCTACCGCCATGCCCTGGCTGGCGCTTGCCCCCCCGGCCCCCAATTTTGGGGGAGAGGGATGTGTTTCCCCCAAGATTGGGGGTAGGGGGGTCGCCGGCCGGGAGGACATCGAGTCGCGTCCCCTCTGGAAGCCCATGCACCTGGCCCCCTGCCCCCAACGCTGGGGGGACTGGGCTACTCGTGGGCGCAGCGGCGATCAGGAAGTGTCCTGGGCTATGATAGAGCCGTTCGTGGTACCCAGCCAGGCACTGAAGGCGCGCTATGCATTTCTTGATCTTTGGGAGTCCATCTATGGCAACAATTGAGCAGATTTCTGCGGCAATCCTGCGTGACGACAGCTTGTTGACGCGCGCGCTGGTTCAAGAGTTTTTGCGCAACCAGCCTGTGTTAGCGGATATCCCGCGGCCCGAGACAGATAACCCGACCTTGGTGGCGGCGGCGGCCCTTCTGGAACTCTTCGCGTTGCGTACGCAGCAATCAGCGCCAACATGGACGCGGCAAGTCGGGCCGATGGAACAGCCGCGCTATTTACTAAAATCAGCGATTCACATGCGTCGCTTGCGCGACCTGTGCCGGGATGCTGCGCCTGAGCCTTTGCGTCGCCGCCACTTGTATGCCCCTCCCGATTACCTGGCGTTTGCCTGATGCCTGCCAGATGACGGTGAGGGCATCCGCCTGGCGCTGGAGCGGGAGGACATCAAATCGCGCCCTCTCTGGAAGCCGATGCATCTGCAGCCTGTGTTCCGGGGTTACGAGGCGATCCTCCCCCGGCCCCTCCCTGCGAGGGAGGGGAGAAGTGTGGCCGAGGCGTTGTTCCGCGATGGCCTCTGCCTGCCCTCCGGCGCCGCCATGAGCGAGGCTGACCTGGCGCGGGTGGTGGAGGTGGTGCGGTCGCTCCATTCAACCCACCCCCCGACCTGGCCCTTGACTCACCCTCCCCCTCGCGCCACGCCCCCCGCTCAACCAACCTCCCCCCTACGCTCCGCCCCCGATCTCTGATCTCTGACCCCATCTCCCCATCTCAGTTTTTGCGGGCTGGCGCGGGTCCGAGGCGAGTCGCGGCTTGTGTTTTGTGATCTGGTGGTGTATCATAGCCAACATGAGAGTGAGTGCTGATGTGTTAGACGCTCAGAGCGGTGGAGATCGTAACGCCGTCGAGTTGCTTGGTCGCCTGATTACGCCGGAGATCGTTCGTCAGGTGATCCAGAAGGCCAGCGCGGTCAATTGGGGCGCTCATTTTCTGCGTTGGCGTTACTTCGATGTCACCCATGCCGGCAGGGCGTATCACCGCGGCACGCTCGTTGCGACAGCACTCTGGCATCTGCTGAAACGCATCTATGTTGACCAGGATTGGCCGGCCGATACGACACTGGATCAATTGAACGCCGATGCCAGGGCCACGATTCAGGCGGGCGACACAGAAATCTGGTGTTACGGGTATTATCGCATCGACCCGCCGCGCCTGCAATGGGGTTTCTTCAATTCTTCGATGGGCATCGCGGTGGTGTACGATGACGAAGCGGATCTGATTGCTACGGTCTTCAAGCCGGTCGAGGGGACGCGTTTCTTTGCGGGACAACTTTCCGCGTACCGGGTTGACCGTCAGGAGTGGGCAATATGAGTACAACAGAGCAACTTGAGCGCTTGTTGCGCAAATACTATGGCTATGTTGCCGATCTGGAAGGAGCGGGGGTTGAGATCCTGGATCTCCTCGCCATTCGGGATCAGATTCAGCTTCTCTTGGAGCAAAGTACGCCCGAAAGTGTGTTGTCGCAGCGCTTGTACAACCAGGTGTATCAGTTGGATGACGTATTCTGGCGGGAAAGAGATGTCTTCTTACAAGTGATTGGCGGACGCGAGCTGCGTCATGCCCGGCTCCAACGCCAAAGCCCCCGTTCACATTGGTGGTGGTATCTTGACCAACTCAAGGCGTCTCCGAGAGTGGTCGGTGAACCGGGGCAATGGCTGGCCCGCGCTTTTGCCCCTGCTGGCTAGAGGTAAGGAAGTGGAGAGGGTGAGAGGGTGAGAATCGAGTTGGCTATCCGCCGTTACATGCAGCGTGAGGTGGACTTGCGTAGCGGGGCGGCGCTGGCGGGGGTGTCGTACAACCGCTTCTTGCGCGAAGTACAAGCACGCAACGTGGTCGTCCTGTAGGAAGACGGATTCCTGGATCGCCTGGCGTTTTTGGCTGGGGCTGTTAGCGACGATTCTTTGCAGGCCGCGGTCAATAGAGCAATGGCGCAGCCGGCGCCGCATCCCGAAGCGTCGCGGTCAACCGATGGCGCTATTGACCAACATGAGCGATGATGCGCAATTGCAAACGCAGGCCGCGGCCGAAGCTAGCGCATCGCTCTTACCACCCGCATTGCGTCGCCGGCAAGAGGTTCTCGTGGTGTAAGCACTCGGAGATCGGCTACAACTATCGCCTGAGCAACGTCCTGGCCGCCATCGGCCGCGGGCAGTTGCGCGTGCTGGATCAAAGAGTGCAGCGCAAACGGGAAATCTTCGCGTTCTACCGCCATGCCCTGGCTGACCGTCATCACGCCCCCCCGGCCCCCAATTTTGGGGGAGAGGGATGTGTTTCCCCCAGGATTGGGGGGTAGGGGGGCCGCCGGCCGGGAAACCATCCGCCTGGCCCTGGAAGCGCAGAATATCGAGTCCCGTCCCCTCTGGAAGCCCATGCACCTGCAGCCCGTCTTTCAGGGCTGCGAGGTGACCCTCCCCCGGCCCCTCCCTGCGAGGTGACCCTCCCCCGGCCCCTCCCTGCGAGGTCCCCCTCCCCCGGCCCCGCCCTGCGAGGTGACCCTCCCCCGGCCCCTCCCTGCGAGGTGACCCTCCCCCGGCCCCTCCCTGCGAGGGAGGGGAGAAGTGTGGCCGAGGCGTTGTTCCGCGATGGCCTCTGCCTGCCCTCCGGCGCCGCCATGAGCGAGGCTGACCTGGCGCGGGTGGTGGAGGTGGTGCGGTCGCTCCATTCAACCCCCTCCCCGACCTGACCCTTGACCCACCCTCCCCCTGCGCGATGCCTCCCCTCAACCAACCTCCCCCCTTCCCCTGCACCCGCACCTCTAATCATAAGGCGCGCGGCCACACTGCCAGGTGCGATTCCTCTGCGCCCTTTGCGACCTCTGCGGTGAAAATGTAGTTACGTTTGCTGTTGCGCCGCGCCCATGTCGCTGAATACCCGGCGATGCGCGGCCTGGGCAGGTGAACATTGAATCATTGGCAAGCATGACGCACACCGCACACCATGCCAGATCGGCCGCAGAGACCCAGGGAAGCTTCATAAGTGGATTGGTAACAACGAGCGAAATGAGGTAGAATCGGAAAGACTTGATGAGAGGAGGCATATTGAAATGAGTCTGGGCGGACAAACATTGAGCAGGATTCAGTCCCTTGAACGGCTATACCGACGCGGATACCGCAGCAAGACAGTGGATACCACGATTGATAAACTTCTATCACTGGAGCGGGATCATGCACGTCGCGAATTGGTACGGATCGAGCAGCACCTTCACGCGTTCGAGGCACAATACCGCCTCCCATCCGAGGAGTTCTATCGCAGATTTCAAGCCGGCGCCCTCGGTGATGCTGCCGATATGTTCGAATGGAGTGCCTTCTACCAGATGTGGCAGTCAGTTGAAGAGCAGCTGGCGACGCTAGGCAGTGAGGCCAGCGGATGAACGCGCAGTCTCACTTGGAAAAAATCAAGTCCAAGTTGGCAGGCGCGACCACAATCGCTCAGATTACAGTAGTTCAAGAATATGCCCTACAAGATCGAGGCTTCTTTCGTGCCCGGCTTGTTTTGACCAACGGCGACTTTGTTGAGGTATCGGAGTTCTTCACCATCGTTGGCGGCCAAGCAAGGCTCGTAGAGTATCGTCACCAATGGATGGATTCGTCCCAACAGATCCTACGTAAGCGATGGGACAACGCCAGGCACTATCCAGATCTTCCGAACCATCCTCATCACATCCACATCGGTGGAGAAACACATGTCGAACCAGGACGTCCCCTGGGTATTGTGGATGTGGTGGATGTCATCACGGAAGAGGTATCCACACAACCATAACTCGCTGCTACCTTTGCCTGCCCCACTTGGAATTGCTGTTGTTGGTGGGGGTCGGGAGCGGGAGCGGGAGCGGTTCTGTGCTATACTCAGCACAATTTTGCGCGAATTGTAGCCCTCGCCTGGTCAAAACTACAGGGCGATTACTCGTGTTGTTGCAGTTCCTTAATTGCCTTCCGGTATTCTTCTTCATCTTCGTAGGCTCGTTCAAAGAATTGACCGTCTCTGCACCCATATACGGCCCAACAAGCCTCGATGGACCGATAGAAAAACTGGGTCTGCTCCTTCCCTGCCACACTGAAATAACCCTTCAGGAAACCATAGAAATACGCAATGAAGGCATTCATCTCTTTACGGCCGAATTCTTCGGCCAAAGGCTCGTGATAGACATCACGAGTATACTGTTTGTCACCAGGATCTATGACGCGGCGAAAGTCGAATCGGCGCCGTCATGGTTGGGCACGTCGAAAGTGATGCCAGGCCAATTGTGGCCTACTGCTGATTGTAGCACAAAGCGGTGATGCGGACTACTGATACTACGCCTACAACTTTATAGACGGCATTGACGGCATCGCCGCAGGGCAGGCGCTGGCGGCCTCTGGATCGTCATCGCGCTGGTGCTGGGTGCGGTCGCTCCATTCAACCCACCCCCCGACCTGACCCTTGACCCACCCTCCCCCTCGCTCCACGCCCCCCCCCTCAACCAACCTCCCCCCTTCCCCTACACCCGCACATCTAATCGTAAGGCGCGCGGCCACACTGCCAGGCGCGATTCCTCTGCGCTCTCTGCGATCTTTGCGGTAAAAACGCAGTTACGTTTGCTGTTGCGCCGCGCCCACGTCGCTGAATACCCGGCGATGCGCGGCCTGGGCAGGTGAACATTGAATCATTGGCAAGCATGACGCACATCGCACAACATACCGGATCGGCGGCAGCGCCCCAGGCAATCGTCTCGTTCGTGCAGGCATTGGTTTCCTCACGTCCACAGGCCCTGGGCGAATGGCTGGCGGCCAACCGGTTGGACGCGGCCCTGGCGGCCTGGCTGCACGGTCAGGGAATGGCGCCCTTCGTTTTCTACCGCCTGCGCCAGGATCAGCTCCAGGCGGCCGTCTCGTCCGCCGTCCTGGCCCAGTTGCAGCACGCCTATTACCTCGCTGCGTCGCGTGCGGCGCTGCGCGCCCGTGAGTTGACCACCGTGCTTCAGGCCCTGGCCGCGCATGGCGTCGTGCCGGTGCTTTTCAAGGGTGCAGTCCTGGCCCACACGGTCTACCCCAACTACGCCTGCCGGCCGATGAGCGACCTGGACCTGTGGCTTTCGGATGCAGAGATCGAGGTCGCTGTCCATGTCCTGGCGCAGATCGGCTATGTTCAACGCGTCAAGCCTGCTCGTCCCGCGGCCCTGCAGGCGCTGCATGAGGGCGAGTTCAAGTTCTACGGCCCCACGCCGGATACCGGGCTGATCGAACTGCATCGAGGGGTTTTTGCCGGCCAGTGGCTGCATCGCACCACCCGCGCCAGGTCGAGCGAAACGTGCGAACGCCTGGCGCCGGTTGTAATTGCCGGCCAGCCGGCGAAGATGCTCTCGCCTGAGGACGCCCTCTTGCAGTTGGCCCTGCACCTGGCCGTCAACCATCAGTTCTCCTACCCCTGGGTGCGCGGCCTGGTGGACATTGCCCTGCTGGCGCGGCAGCAGCCGGTTGACTGGGTTCTCGCGGCTGAACGGGCGCGAGCCTGGCGCGTGGCTACTCCCACCTGGCTGGCCCTGGACCTGGCCCTGTCCATCGTGGGGTTGAGCGAGGCGCGACCTGCGCTTGCCCGTCTGGCCCCATCCCCGCTGCGCCGCTGGGTGCTGCACCTGTTCGTCAACCCGGGCACGCTGCTTCAGCGCCGCAACATCACCACCGGCCCCCTCCGGTTTCTGTTCCTGTTGGCCATGGTGGACCGCCCGCTCGATGCGGGCCGGCTGCTGGGCCGGGCAGTCTGGCCCGAAGAGGCATGGCTGGCAGCGCGCTACGGAACCGGCGGACTCCGTGTGCGGGCACGGCACACCTTCAACGCGATGAGAGGAAGGTTATGAACCTACCCGCCCCCCTAACCCCCGAAATCGGGGGGGACTCGCTCTTCCTCTCCCCGAAATCGGGAGGGACTCGCTCTTCCTCTCCCCGAAATCGGGAGGGACTCGCTCTTCCTCTCCCCGAAATCGGGGGGGACTCGCTCTTCCTCTCCCCGAAATCGGGAGGGACTCGCTCCTCCTCCCCCCGAAATCGGGGGGGACTCGCTCTTCCTCCCCCCCAGGATTGGGGGGTTGGGGGGGCCGAGGCGTTGTTCCGGGATGGGCTGTGTCTGCCGTCGGGGTCGAGGCTGACCGCGGCCGATCTGATGCGTGTGGCAGCAGTGATCCGGTCGCTGAGGAAATCGGATCCATGGTTGGCCTGGTGCGATTGACCGGCTGGGCGAAGTGGGTATAATGGGGTGAGATGGAACGAATCGAGTGCGTAGCAATTGATGGAGGTGGTCCAATGGAGCGAGCTCATCAGACGATCAGTGGTGATGGATTGCAGATTCCTCTCCCCTTGATGCAACGCTATGGGTTGCAGCCAGGGGCTCAAGTTGTGTTGGAATTGGGGGTTGAAGGTATTCGTGTTCTGCCGGCCCTGGCTCATCGTGCGAAGATAGAGAGCAGAGCACTGCGCCATCTGCTGCGCCATCTGGGCGATGCGGTGACCATTGAAGCGCGACAACGTGAAGACGCATGGCGAGTGACCGTTTTCGCGTCGGACAGTTTGAGGCCGATCGGCGAACTGATCTACGATTTGGCTGGCGATTTCCTTGAGAAGCCTTCGACTCCGCTGGAGACCATGCGTCGTCGCGCGGTTGAGGTCATGGGAGATCAATAGAACTCGTGCTCAACGTTCCTCATTGCAGACAGAAGTCCCCCGATGCGTGTTTGCCAGCCTGTGTGCGCATGGTGCTTGCCTATCGAGGTCGCAAGCACGATGAGCAGGAATTGGTGCAGGCTTTGGGCACAGTACGCGGCCTGGGCACAAATCCAGAAAGCGCGATCACCGGCCTGGAGAGCATGGGCTACCATGCTCTTTGGTTCGAGAATGCAACGTTGGAACGCCTCTTGGTAGTCAAGGTTTGGTCGTGTGGGTATCGTGAGCAGAACACTTCTTCCCCTCACTCAACCAACCTCCCCCCTACGCTCCGCCCCCGGTCTCCGGCCTCCGATCTTCGATCTCCGATCTCCGGTCTCCAATCTCCGATCTTCGATCTCCGGTCTCCGATCTCCGGTCTCCAATCTCCGATCTCCAATCTCCGATCTTCGATCTCCGGTCTCCGGTCTCCGATCTCCGATCTCCGATCTCCGGTCTCCAATCTCCGATCTCCGGTCTCCGATCTCCGGTCTCCGATCTCCGGTCTCCGATCTCCGATCTCCGATCTCCAATCTCCGGTCTCCGATCTCCGATCTCCGATCTCCGATCTCCAATCTCCGGTCTCCGATCTCCGATCTCCGATCTCCGGTCTCCGATCTCCGATCTCCGATCTCCGATCTCCGATCTCCGATCTCCGATCTCCGATCTCCGATCTCCGATCTCCGATCTCCGATCTCCGGTCTCCGATCTCCGATCTCCGGTCTCCGATCTCCGGTCTCCGGTCTCCGGTCTCCGATCTCCGATCTCCGGTCTTCGATCTCCGATCTCCGGTCTCCGGTCTCCGGTCTCCGATCTCCGATCTCCGGTCTCCGATCTCCGATCTCCGGTCTCCGGTCTCCGATCTCCGATCTCCGGTCTCCGATCTCTGCCCTCTGCCGCCCGCAAATCGCTTGGCAAGGCCTCTCGGCTGTGCTATACTTCCTCCCATCAGAATGATCGTTGTGGTGGAGACTCAGATGCAAACACAGGTGACTTTACGACTTTCTGACCGGCTTTATCGTTCGGCGACCCGTTTGGCGGCGGGCGTCAAGCGTCCGGTTCGCGCGGTACTAACCGACGTTCTTTCTTCGGCCCTGGATGCGTGGGACGTCAAAGAGGATGCCATCGAACACTGGTCCGATCAGCGCGTCCTCAGCCAATGCGACGCGCAAATGTCGCTCAGGCAGAGCGAACGGCTGAGCGAACTCCTGGACCGCCAGCAAAGCGGCCAGTTGACGGTAGATGAAAAACCTGAGTTATGGGCCTTGATGCGCGTCTACGAGGCAGGACAATTGCGTAAAGCCGAAGCCCTGGCGGAAGCCGTGCGGCGCGGCCTACGGGCGCAGCGTAACGCATGACTCCCGGCTTCATTTCCGGCGCCATGCGGACGCAATTGCGAATCGAAGCGCGCGGCTTGTGGTCGCGTCACCGTAGCGGCTCTGAACTTGAACAATCCCTTCGCTGTGGAGACGCGGCGTCATTGGGCACGTGCAGGGTGGCATCCACCGCAAGATTGAGGCTCTGCTACAGTGGAGGGACTTGCCGGTCGGGGCTTGTATCCACAGGGATCCGGTGATGTCCCAGCGTCGTGGTAACACTTGGTTGCCCAAGATTGACCGGTTGTGGCCAGCGAGTATAATACGAGGAAGAATGTAATGAGGAACCAGTTCACTCTTCGTTGGGGCAGCAAAACCTTACCATGATCAACCAGTTCTGCCGCCAGGCAACACCTGAAGAAATTGCCGCTTATCATCACCAACTCTACCCCTTGCAGGACATCGTCTTTGAAGTGGCCTCCATCTTCCAAGACACGATCTACCTGACAGGCGGTACTGCCCTGGCGCGTTTCCACTTCGATCATCGGCTGTCAGAAGATCTGGATTTCTTCACACAAGGATCCCAGTTGCAGTATATCGCCAATGAATTGATTGCGCGTTTGCAGCAGCGCACACTGACGGTTGCGGTGGAACAGTTGTCGGCATGGTTTGTCCGTTTCTTCGTTGCCGATCAAGGGATCCGCCTCAAGGTTGACATGGTACGCGACACGCACCTAACCGGAGAACTGACCCGACTGCCGCAGGGCATTTACACGAATTCATTGACAGATATTGGCGCCAATAAGATCACGGCCTTTGAGGATCGCGCCGCGATCAAGGACATCGTTGATCTCTACTATATCTGTCAGGACTACGACCTGCCTTCCTTGTTCGCCCTGGCCGATCAGAAACGTGTGCCCGTTGCCTACGAACATCTGTTGACAATCAACCAGCAAGGAATATCTGGCAGCGCTTTGCTGACAAAACCCCTGTCCGACCAGGCCGTAGGCGCGTTTTTGACGCAGCTGCGCCTGGCAACCGAAGCAGAGATAAAAAAAAAAGAACAAACAGCGGCACAGGAAACTGAGCAGATCGTTGCCGGTTTGTTGTGGGATTATCCGCCAGAGGCACGCCGGATCACAACACGATCGCGACCGGTTCTGCGGCGGCGCCTGCCGCAACTGGCTCTGCCCCGCCGGCGCGTGATCGAGGCCTTGCTGAACGCGTAACTTTATGCATGGGGACTTCCTTATGCCACAGTGATCGTTCCATAGGTAGCCTTCTGGTGAGATTGGAGCCATGGAGATAGGAGATAGATGAAACGATGATCCACCTGCTTGACCGCCCAGCGACGCCGCGCCAGGTCCAGGAGATGTTGGAGGTCTACCCGATCCTGGTCAAGATCGTGGTGGATATTCGGCGACGACTGTTGGCCGGCGGCGGCGAGATGCATGCCGATTGCGAGGCGTTGTTGCTGGCAGAAGGCAGCGAACAGGATGACCTGTGGGGCGCCAACTGGTATCCGGCCGAGCAGCGCATCGAGTTCGAGTCGTTGATCAACATCCGTCCGCGACTGGGCAATCGCAGCGTTATCATCCAGAACGAAGATGTCCGGCAGCAGGTCGCAGCGATCACCCGTGAACTGTTGGGAGGTGTTCAGTGAAGAATCGCGAGCGGATTCAGGCGCGCTACCTCAGCGATGCGTTGCCCTTGCGTTTAGCCGGCCTGGCAGCCGACCTGGGCCGGGTGGCGTCTTCGGCCCGGCATGAGACGGGGGGCGCGGTGGCCGCTGCCATGCTGGAGGAGAGCCAGTATTTGATCGAATGGACCGCGGCCGCAGCGCCGATTGAACTGGCGGCGGAATTGGTGGACCTGCAGGCACTGCTGGCGCTCTGGCGCCGGGCCTGGCCCGAAGCGCAGCAGATCCCACTCCTGCGCAGCCTCCTGGCCGTGCAAGCAAAACAGTGGGCCGACCAGGTCATGCGCCACGTGGCCGAGGACGTGCGCTGAGCGCGCATCTGTCACGCCACCGCTCTTGGGGTTCCAGGGTCGGCCGCAAGCGGGCTGGTGCAGGGCCGCGGCGGGTGCATTTCAGTCCTGGGGCACAGCCCACGCAGGTGGGCTTCGCAGTCGTTGCAGCGACTTGCAGTCGCCAGGCCTGCGGGTGTATGATGTGTCTCAGTGGGTGGACTCACGGTGCGATTGCGCCACGGAGGTGGATGAAATGACTACCATACTGGACGAAGTTGATCTGCTCCGCATGATCGCAGAGGGCGAGGGCCAGAAGCAGGAATTCAAGCGCCTGATTGACAACCAGGAAAGCGTGGCAGGCGAGATCGTGGCGTTCGCCAACAGCGACGGTGGCGTGCTCTATATTGGCGTCGAGGACGACGGCAGCATCGTGGGCGTGGCTGATCCCGACGTGGTCTTTCAGACCCTGACCAACCTCTGTCGCGATCGTTGCATTCCCCCCGTTAGCCCGATCATCGAGCAGCTCGTCCTGGCCGGCCGGACCGTGCTTGCGTTGACCGTCAAGCCGGCGCTCAACCGACTGAAGCCCTACCGAACGGCCGGCGGCCGTTTCTACGTGCGCGTGGGGCGGGATAAGAAAGACGCCACAGGTCGCGAATTAATGCGCATCGCCCAGGCAGCCGGCGAGTTGCACTACGATGAAAGCCCGGTGCTCGGCGCCACGTTGGCCGAGCTTTCCCTGCCGGCCTTCGAGGCCTATCACCGCGTCCAGTTCGGCCTGACGTTGGAGGAACAACTGGCGCAGAGCGGCCTGGATCTCCCGCAGTTGTTGCGCAACCTGCGGCTGTTGCACGACCTCGACGGCGAGCAGATGCTCAGCATCGCCGCGCTGTTGATCTTCGGCCAGACGCCGCAGCGTTGGCTGCCGCAAAGCCGCCTGTCGGCCGTGGCTTTTGCCGGCAGCGATGAGGATGCGGACATCCTGGATCGGCGCGAGATCATGGGCCGGCTGCCGAACATCATCGAGGATACCCGCGTCTTCTTGGAGCGCAACATTCGGATGCCCGCGCGCGAACACGGCTTCGGCCGCGAGGACATCGTGCTGTATGATCGCAAGGCGTTGGGCGAGGCAGTGGTCAATGCGGTCGCCCATCGTGATTATAGCCTGAGTGGGTCGCAAATCCGGGTCTTTCTGTTCAGCGATCGTATCGAAGTGCGCAGCCCTGGTCGGCTGCCCAATTCGGTTACGCTGGACAACATCAAGTTGGGGGTCCATGCCGAGCGCAACCGGGCGATCGCGACCCTGCTCACGCAATTGGGCTACATGAGTGCGATCGGCACCGGGGTGCCGCGGTTGATCGTCCGCCTGTCTCGCCAGTTGGCCGGTCGGGAGCCGGAGTTTGAGATGATTGGCGAGGAGTTGCGCGTGCGTATCTGGGCGCGGCGCGTTTCTTGAGTTGCAGAACACTCCCCACACACTTGAGCCGGACGGTCTACGCAAGAGGAGCACAGCTATGGCCAGCGATCCGGACTTCAGACAATTGATACGCGTGCGTTATGATCGGACGGGTGATGGTAATCGTTCAGGCTTAGATTTGGGAGCATCCAGAAGACAAGCCCCGTCGTCGTAATGTCCAATCTGAAATTCCCACGAGGTTCATCGCCATGCCAACACCCGTAACCCCAGGCCATCCCTGGATGAACAGACTGCTGCGTCTGTTGTTGAAACTGCGTAATCGTCACTTCCTCGCCCTCGACATCCTGATCGCGCTGCTGACGCCGACCCTGGCGCTCCTCTGCCTGCGCACCGACAGACTCTCCCTCACGGCCGACGCCCTCCCCCTAATAATCATCACCGCGGCCTTCCTCTGCGTCAAGCTGGCCGTCTTCTTCCCCAACGGCTTCTACCGGCGCTACTGGCGCTACGCCAGCATTGACGAGCTGACGTTGATCGCCGCGGGCGTCATTCAGTCCACGCTGCTGCAGACTCTGATCTTCTTCGTCATCCTGCGCCCTCTGGGCTTGATCGGCCCTGGCTTTCCGCGCTCGCTGCCGCTGCTCGACGGCCTGCTGACCCTGGCGCTGGTGGGCGTTACGCGCTACAGCACGCGGATCGCCGAGCGCCTTGACCAGGTCTATCACGGTCGCGCCAACGCCACGCGCACCTTGATCGTGGGCGCGGGCGCGGCCGGCCTGATGATCGTGCGCGAGATTCAGAGCAACCCGCTTGCCAACCTGCTGCCGGTCGGCTTCGTGGATGACGAGCCAGACAAGCTCGGCGCCGTCATCCGCGGCGTGCGCGTCCTGGGCGCGCGCACCGAACTGCGTCAGTTGCTCAAAGAGACGAGCGTTGGCCTCGTGGTCATCGCCATGCCCACCGCGCCCGGCAAGGTGATTCGTGAGATCATCGCCACCTGCGAGCAGGCCCAGGCGCCGGTCAAGATCATCCCCGGCCTGTACGAACTGCTCGATGGCACCGTCAGCGTCAACCAACTGCGCACCGTGCAGATCGAAGACCTGCTGCGGCGGGAGTCGGTGCAGATTGATGGCGCGGCGGTGCAGGCCCTCCTGCGTGGCAAGCGCGTGCTCGTCACCGGCGGCGGCGGCTCCATCGGTTCCGAACTGTGCCGCCAGATCTTGCGCTGCAACCCGGCCGAACTGGTCATTCTGGGCCACGGTGAAAACTCCGTCTTCGAGATCGGCAACGAACTGCAGCGCACCCTGGCGAAAACGCCGCGCGCCGTCGCGCCGCGGCCTCTGGTGCGCAGCGTGATCGCCGACGTCCGTTTTCCAGAGCGCCTGCAGGCCATCTTCGACGAGGTCAAGCCGCAGATCGTCTTTCATGCCGCGGCGCACAAGCATGTCCCACTGATGGAGGCCAATCCGGCTGAAGCCATCACCAACAATGTCCTGGGTACACGCAACGTCCTGGCCGCGGCGCAGGCCGTGGGCGTCGAACGCTTCGTCATGATCTCCACCGACAAGGCCGTCAACCCCACCAGCATCATGGGCGCGTCCAAACGGGCGGCCGAGCTGCAGGTGCGCGAGGCGGCCGCAGTCAGCGGACGACCCTACGTCGCGGTCCGCTTTGGCAACGTGCTGGGCAGCCGGGGCAGCGTGGTGCTCACCTTCAAGCAGCAGATTGCGGCCGGCGGCCCGGTCACCATCACCGATCCGGAGATGACCCGCTTCTTCATGACCATTCCGGAGGCGGTGCAGTTGGTCTTGCAGGCCGCGGTGCTGGGGAATGGGGGCGAAGTCTTCATGCTCGACATGGGCGAGCCGGTCAGAATCCTTGACCTGGCGCGCGACCTGATCGAACTGTCGGGCCTGCAGGAGGGGCGCGACATAGACATCGTCGTCACCGGCATGCGCCCGGGCGAGAAGCTGTTCGAGGAGCTGTTCGTGCCCGGCGAAACCTATCAGCCCACTGCGCACGAAAAAATCATGATCGCGGCCCGGGCCAGTCAGCGCCGCGCGCCGCGCCTGTCCGCCGCTGTAGACGCCCTGGTCGCCGCGGCGCGCGCCAACGATGCCAATGCCATCCGGGTCGGCCTGCTGCACCTGGTGCCGGAGTACACCCCCACAGACAACCAGGACGATGCGCCCCCTGCCGTCGCGCCGCCGCTGCACCCCCCGCCCGCCGAACACAGCTCTGGCCGCCGACTCTCTTCCCCCCTTCTCCTCTCCGCCCCGCGGAGAGGAGAAGGGGCCGGGGGATGAGGTGAGGCCCACGACAGCCGACTCTCTTCCCCCCTTCTCCTCTTCCCCCCTGCTCCTCTCCGCACTCTCTTCCCTCTTCCCCTCTTCCCCCCCTTCTCCTCTCCGCCCCGCGGAGAGGAGAAGGGGCCGGGGGATGAGGTGAGGCCCACGACAGCCGTCCTCTTCCCCCCTTCTCCCCCCTTCTCCTCTCCGCACTCTCTTCCCCTCTCCCCCCCTTCTCCTCTCCGCCCCGCGGAGAGGAGAAGGGGCCGGGGGATGAGGTGAGGTGAGGCCCACGGTCTCTTGTCTAAATCCCCCCATTCAGGTACAATAAGACTGTCTCCACCTGGCGAGCCAGAACAGGGATTGACCATGGCCTTTACCGCCAACGATATAGAAGGATTTTGATTCATCATGGAATTACGTCAGTACGCCAACCTGGCTCTCAAATGGTTTTGGTTGGTCGCCCTCTGCACCCTGGTGGCTGCCCTGACCTCCTTTGTCGTCAGTCGGCGCACCACGCCGGTCTATGAGGCCGGTTCCACCCTGCTGGTCAGCCAGGCCAACTCACCGACCAGCGGCTTGAGCTACAGCGACCTGCTCTACAGCCAGCAGGTGGCGCGCACCTATTCGCAGTTACTCACCGAATATCCGGTGCGTGAGGAGACCGCCCGCCGCCTGGGCCTGCAAGACCTGGATGGACTCAAACGCCTGGGCGTGAAGATCAGCGCGTCGCCGGTGCGTGATACGCAGCTCATCCAGTTGAAGGTCGAGAGTTACGACCCGGTCCTGGCCAGGGAGATTGCCAACAACCTGCCGTTGATCTTCATCGAACAAACGCAGACCTATCAGAAGGGCCGCTATGCCCAGACCCGCGCCGATTTGCAGACGGAGCGCGCCAAAGTAGAGACCGACATCCAGCAGACGCAGGAGCGCATCAACAGCCTGCAGGGTCAGCAGACGCTGACCGATGAACAGCGCCTGGATCTCTCGCGCCAGCAGACGATGTTGCGCCAGTTCGAGACGACCTACGCCTCCTTGCTCAACTCCCTGGAGCAGCTGCGCCTGACCGAAGCGCAGACCGTGGACAACATCGCGGTCACCACGCCGGCGCTGACGCCCATTGCCCCGATTCGCCCGCGCACGCTCACCAACACCCTGCTGGCGGCCATCGTCGGCGCCATGCTGGCGCTCGGCCTGGCCTTCCTGGTCGAGTACCTGGACGATACCATCCATGACTCGGAGCAGGTGCGCGATCTGCTGGGCCTGGCCACCCTGGGCGCCATTCTGCGTGTGCGGCCGCGGGACAACCCCGAGGCCGCGCTGGTCACGCTCGACAAGAAACATTCGCCCATCGCGGAGGGCTACCGCGTCCTGCGCACCAACATTCAGTTCAGCGGTGTGGATGAGCCGGTGCGCGCGCTGTTGATCACCTCGGCCAGCCCGCAGGAGGGCAAGAGCACCACGACCGCTAACCTGGCCGTCACCCTGGCGCAGGCCGATCAGCGCGTCATCCTGGTGGACACCGACCTGCGTCGGCCCACCGCGCACAAGCTGTTCAATTTGAGCAACAATGTGGGCATCACCAGCGCGCTGATGCAGCGCGCGGACGAGGCGGCGGACGCGGTGCTGCAAGACACAGCGGTCAGCGGGCTGCGTGTGTTGACCTCCGGCCCGCTGCCGCCCAACCCGTCGGAGCTGTTGGGCAGCGAGCGCATGCGTCACCTGGTGGAGCGGCTGCGCAGCCAGTGCGATGTGCTGATCTTCGACTCGCCGCCGGTGATGGCTGCGGCCGACGCCGCCATTCTTTCGACCCTGGTGGACGGCACCCTGCTGGTGATTGACGCCGATAGCACGCGGCGCGCGGAGGCGCTGCGCGCGCAGGAGACGTTGGCCAAGGTGGGCGGCCGCCTGCTGGGCGTGGTTCTCAACAAGCTGGGCGAGCGCAGCAGCGGTTACTACTCGTACTACTACTATTATTACAGCCGTGATGGCAAGAGCGAGCGCCGCTCACGGAGCGCCTACCCGCGCTGGCTGCCGCGGCGGCTGGTGCGCCGGGTTTCCGCCTGGCTCGAACGCCCACGACCCGCGGCCGAGCCAAAGAGTTGAGCCGGCGCACGCCCCATGCCTGCCGTTGAACTGCCCACGCGCCTCTCGCCCGCGCCTTTCTGGCGCGGCAACCCCCTGCGCCATGCGGAACTGCTGCTGGCCCTGGTCGGCCTGCTGACCCCCCTCTGGCTCTTTTCGACTTACCTGCCCCGCCCAGCGCCCTGGATCGCGCTGGGCGGGCTTTTTTTGCTCTTTTTGGGCCGCTCGCTGGCGCTGCGCCGCTGGCACGGCCACACGCCGGCCGACGCCGCGCTGCTCCTCCTGGCGCTGACCCTGCCGGTGGGCCTGTGGGCCAGCGCGGACCGCGGGGTCAGCCTGCCCCGCGTCTGGGCCTTCGTGGCGAATCTGGCCCTCTTCTGGGCGCTGGCCGCCCAGGCCCACAGCCGCTGGCTGCGTCACGCGCCCTGGGGGCTGCTGCTGGCCGGCCTGGGATTGGCGGCCGCCTTGTTGCTCGGCACCAACTTCGGCGGCAACAAGCTCCCCTTCATCCAGGCCGACTTCTACAGCCTGCTGCCCGGCGGCTGGCGGCCCTTCTGGAACCCGGCCGGCTTCAATCCTAACCTGAGCGGCGGGCTGCTGGCGCTCTTCTGGGCGCCCGCGGTCATGCTGACCCTGGCGCCCACGCGCTGGCCCCTGCGCCTGCTGGCCGCGTTCACCACCCTGCTCTTGACCGCGCTGCTGCTGCTGGCGCAATCGCGCGGCGCGCTGCTGGGCGCGGCCATCGCCCTGCCGGTGATGACCGTGCTCTACCGGCGGCGCTGGCTGTGGGTCTGGCTGCTGCTGCTGGCCGTCGGCCTGACCTGGGCCTGGCGCGCCGGCATCAGCCTTTCACCGGACACGCTGCTCGGCCAGAGCGCCGTGCTCGGCGCGTCCAGCCTGCAGGGCCGCATCGAACTCTGGAGCCGCGCCCTCTACATCCTGCAGGACTTCGCCTTCACCGGCGTCGGCCTGGGCATGGTGCAGCCGGTCGTCAACCTGCTCTATCCGCTCTTCACCATCGGGCCGGACGCCCAATTCCTGCATGCCCACAACATCTACCTGCAAACCGGCGCGGAGATGGGCTTCCCCGGCCTGATCGCCCACCTGGCCCTTTACCTCACCCTCCTGGCGCTGCTCCTGGCCGCCATTCGCCGCACCGCAGACGACCCCCAGCGCCAGGCCCTCCTGCTCGGCCTGCTCGGCGCCCTGCTCATCTTCCTGCTGCATGGCTGTTTCGAAGTCATCACCTACGCCACCCGCGCCGCCATCGTCGTCTGGGCCTTCTTCGGCCTCATCGTCGCCGCCGCCACCCCGCTCTCCCCCCCTTCTCCTCTCCCCCCCTTCTCCTCCCCCTCCTCTCCCCCCCTTCTCCTCTCCGCACCGCGGAGAGGAGAAGGGGCCGGGGGATGAGGTGAGGACTCCATGACCCTCCGCGCACCACGCTCTGCCCTGCCCCTGCTCGCGTTCCTCGCCGCCTTCGCCCTCCCCCTGCTCACCCTGACGCGCTCCCTGGGCAGCGACGAGGCCAGCAGCGTCTGGTTCAGCCGCCTGCCGCCGATGACTGTGCTGCTGCGCCTGTGCGACCCGCATCCGCCCGCCTATTACCTCCTGCTGAGCGCCTGGCAGGTCGGCGGCGACGCCGAGTTCTGGCTGCGTTTCCCCAGCCTGCTCGCCAGCGTACTCAGCGTGGCCCTGCTCATCCGCCTGACGCGGGCCGCGGCCGGCGCCCGCGCCGCGGGCTGGACCGGCCTGCTCCTGGCGACCTTCCCCTTGCAGACCTGGTACGCGGGCGAGGTGCGCATGTACAGCCTGGTGCAGCTCCTGAGCCTGCTCATGGCCGCGGCCGGCTGGCGTCTCTTGCAGCGCCTGCGCCGCGGCGACGGCCAACCGCCCGGCTGGCGGGTCTGGCTGCCCTGGCTGCTGAGCGCCCTGGCCGCGCTCTTCACCGACTACGCGGCCCTGCCGGTCTGGTGGCTGCTGCAACTGGCCTGGCTGCACGCCGGCAGCCCACAGCCGCGACGCTGGTGGGCCGCCCAGGCCGGGGTCGGTCTGCCCTGGCTGGCCTGGTGGATCGCCACACCGCAGGCCGCGGCGCTGGCGACCAGCTACCACAGCGTGTTCATCGCCGTGCAGGCGCAGCGCCTCGGCCTGGCGCTGACCCCAACCCTGGCCGGCCGCCTGCTCACCGCGGCCCTGCTCGCGGCCCTGCTCCTCAGCCTGGCCGCAGCCTTCGGACTGCGCCGGAGTGCATCTCGATCCCGGAGCATAGCCCACGAAGGTGGGCTTCGCAGCCGTTGCAGCGACTTCAGTCGCCGGACCTGTCGCCTGACCTGGCTGGCCCTGCTGGCGCTCTGCCTGACCCCCGGCCTGCTCACCGTCAAGCGCCAGTTGGTGGTGCTCCTGCCGCTGATCGCCCTGGGGATGGCGGCCGCCTGGCAGCCGGTCGCCGCGCCCCGCCGCGCCTGGCCCGCGGCATGGGCGCTGCTCGGCCTGATCGTCACCCTCTGGGCGGCCGGCCAGCATCCGCACGGCGAACCCTGGCGGGAAACCGCCGCGCAGGTGGCCGCAGCCGGCCCGCCGGTGGTGTGGGTGGACGAACTGGCCGCGCCCGCGTGGGCCTATTACACCCGCCGAGCCGCCGCGGACGTGCCGGCCTGGACCCCCCTGCGGGGACGCGACCTGCCCGCGCTGCCGTCCATGCAGCCCGCGCCGGGCGCCGCGCTCTGGATCATCAGCGCGCAGAGCCGTTACCGCAACCTGGTCGCGCTGCTGCCGCTGGCCTTCGGACAGGACTATGAGCTGCAAGCCGCACAGGTGGCGTTGGGGATCGGCGAGTATCGCTATCAGCGCCGCCTGCAGCCGTTGACCGTGCCGCCAGAAACGCCCCCCCCACCCCGCGCCGCGCAATGGGGGCTGTTGTTACCGTCGCCGCTGGCAACTTGTGATTAACTGTAACTGCTCAGCCAGGCAGGCCGATTTGTTCAGGATGAACAGGATGTACAGGATTTTTGCCAACGCCCCGAACAAGTTCGGGACTCCCGGTCCACTGGCATTCTCATTCACGGTCGTTCTGCACTTTGCACTTTGCCCTTTGCACTAATCAGGAGACTCTCCCTTGCCCCATCTACGTGATTACCTCCGCACCCTGGCCGCACAGCGTTGGTTGTTGGTCGCGGCCCTGCTGGCCGGCGCGTTGCTTGGACTGGCCTGGCAGCAGCGGCAATGGCCGCGCTACCGGGCTGAGGCGACGCTGCTGCTGCAGTCCGGCGCGGGCGCGGCGCTGAGTGAGGATTACGCCATGCTGTTACAGCGCCAGCACCTGGCGGCCACCTACGCGCAACTGCTCAGCGACTGGCCGACCGCCGAGGACGCCGCGCACAGCCTGGGGCTGGCCGGCCGCGACGCCTGGGCCGATTTCGGCGTGCGCATCCGTGTGGAGCCGGTACGCGACACCTCCCTGCTGCGCCTGAGCGTGGACAGCTACGATCCCAACCTGGCCTGGGACATTGCCCGCACCCTGCCGGAGGCGTTTGCCCGATTGCAGGCGCAGGCGCAGGCGCAGCGCAGTGCGGCCCTGCAGCGCAGCTTCGACGCGCAGATGCAGGCCGCGGCCGACGATGTGGCCGCGACTCAGCGCAGCCTGGCGCAGGTCGCCCCAAGCGCCGCGGACAGCGCCGAGGCGCGGCGTCTGCAGCAGGCATTGCAGCGCGACCGGCTGACCTTCGATCTCCTGCTGCGCAGCCGGGAGCAGGCGCGGGTCGCCCTGCTGACGCCCGCCGGCCTGATGGTGATCTCCCCGCCGCGGCGGCCGCACGCGCCGCTGCCCACGCTCAGCCCGGCGCTCGCCGGCCTGATCGGCATGACCGCCGGCCTGCTCCTGGCGCTGGCCGTGGTTCTCCTGCTGCACCAACTGGATGACACCATTCGCCGGCTCGATGACCTGCAGGCCGCGTTGGATGTCCCGGCGCTGGCCGCGCTGGCCGCGCTGGATGGGGAGTCGCCCGCGCAGCGAGTGGTGATGCTTCACGCGCCGTTGTCGCCGGCCGCCGAGGGTTACCGAGTGCTGCGCACCAATCTGCAGTTCGCGACGGTCGTGCGGCCGCTGCACACCCTGCTGATCACCAGCGCGGGGCCGGCCGAAGGCAAGAGCACGACCGCGGCCAACCTGGCGCTGGCGCTGGCGCAGGCCGGGCGCCGCGTCATCCTGGTGGACGCGGACCTGCGCCGGCCCAGCCAGCATCGCCTGTTCGGCAAGCCGAACAACCTGGGCTTGAGCGCGGCCCTGCTGCATCCCACGCGGCCGCTGCCGGACTTCGTGTGCGAAAGCGGGGTCAGCGGCCTGGGTCTGCTGCTCGCCGGGCCGCTGCCGCCCAACCCGGCCGAACTGCTCGCTTCCCGGCGCATGCAGCAGATCGTCGCCGACCTGGCCGCCGCGGCCGACGTGGTGATCTTCGACACGCCGCCGACCCTGGTCGCGGCCGATGCCCTGATCCTGGCCGCGCAGATGGACGGCACGATTTTGGTCACCGATCAGGGACGCACGCGGCGGGTGCTCGCGCAGCAGGCGCTCGCGCGCCTGGTTGCGGTGCGGGCACGCCTGCTGGGCGCGGTGCTGAACCGTGACACGTCGCAGCGCGGCTATGACTCGCCAGTCTACGCGGAGGCGGCTGCGCCTGCGCTGACCTCGCCTGCGCGCCGCCGCCTGTGGTGGCGCATCAAGCCGGTCGTCTGAGGGATTGATTCATCATGAGACCTGACCTCGCCGACATGCTGCGCCGCATCGTCTGGCTGCTGCTGGTGGGCACAGCCCTCGGCGCGCTGATTTTTCTCCTCTTGCCCATGCCCGCGCCGCCGGTCTATGAACGCGGATCGGTCACGCCTCCGGTCACGGCCAGCCCCACGCCCACCATCGCCGCGCCGCTGCTGCTGGCAACACCGCTCCCCTCAGCCCCCCTGACCCCTACCCCTGGCCCCACCGCCATGATCGGCGCTGCTGGCCGCCGGCGGCCGGTCAACCAGCAGGCGCCCTACTGCTGCGCCTCCTGGGCCGCCTGGGTCAACAGCATCGAGATCACCGCAGACGGCCTGCTGCGCCTGAATATCAGCATCCACAACAACACCGCCCGGGAGGGCGTCTCCTTTGCCGCCGACCCCATGCTGCTGGATGAAAACGGCCGCGCCTATCCCCTGCGCCGTGATCTGACCATCACCTTTGGCGGCGAACACCCGGTGGCGCCAGGCAGCAGCGTCAGCGGCGCGCTCTTTTTCACCGCGCCGCCGCCCGAAGTCCAATGGGTAGATTTCCTGTACGCCGGCGGCTATCAATGGGTGCGGCGCATCGGGATACCATAATCGAATCAGCCTGCGACGACCGAGAGAGAGCGATTGAAATCGCGCCTAAAGGGCGTACCGCCGGGCGTCCACCTGCGTGGACGCAATCCGGGTCGGTCAGGCGCAGCCCCTTCGCCCCGAATTCCGGCGGAGAGAGGAGAGCGATTGAAATCGCGCCTGACGGGCGTACCGCCGGGCGTCCACCTGCGTGGACGCAATCCGGGTCGGCGCAGGCCGACCTCGCGGCGGAACGCCCCTTCGCCCCGAATTCATTCGGAGGAGAGTATGAATTTTCCTGACGAACTGCTCGATTTCTTGCGCCAGGCCCTGGCGCAGCGCCCGGCGCCGCCGCCGGCGGGCATCAGCCCGGCCGCGTGGGCGGCGTTCATCGCGGCCGCGCGCTGGCACCGCGTGGGGCCGCTGCTGCACGTGCGCCTGGCGCCAGTGGCGGCGGCGCTGCCCGCGACGCTGACCGATGCGCTGCAGGCAGAGTACCGCCAGCACGCGTTGTGGGGTGTCGCCCTGGCCACCGCGGCCGGGCAGGTGTTGAGCACGCTAACCGCGGCCGGCATCGAGCCGGCGGTGCTCAAGGGCATGGCCATGGGCGAGGTACACTATCACAACCTGGCGCTGCGGCCCACCACCGATCTTGATCTGCTGGTGCCGCACGCGGACGTGAGCAAGGTGAAGGCGGCTCTGCTGGCCCTGGGCTTCGAAGACCAGGGGCTGGCCGCGGAGGAGCAGCCGCACCTGCGCGGTGAAGTGGCGTTGCATGCGTCCCTGCTGGCCGGCGAGCTGCGTTTTGGCGTGGATGTGCATTGGCGGCTGGCGCAGCATCCGGCCGTCATGTTCCACCTGGCGGCCGAAGATTGGCTGCCGCGCAGCGTGCCCGCGCGCATTGCCGGCGTGCCGGTGCGCGTGCTCTGTCCTGCAGATGCCCTGCTCCATGCCGCCATTCATCTCTTCTGGCACCACCTGGGCACCTGGCACCTGGGCTGGCTGAGCGATGTGGACCTGCTGCTGCGCAACCACGGCGCGGCCTGGGATTGGACCGCCCTGGCTGCCCGCGCCCAGGCCCTGCGCACCCTCTTGCCGCTGCAGGCGAGCCTGCGCCTGGCGCACACCTGGTTCGACACCCCGCTGCCAGACGGCGCGCTGGCCGCGTTGGCGGCCCTGTCTCCCGCGCCTGAAGAAGCGGCCGCGTTTCGCGACCTCGACCGTCAGCGCCACAACAGCCTGGGGCTGGCGCGGGGCCGTGCGCAAGCCCTGAGCAGCCGGCCGGCGCGTCTGGCCTACTGGCGCGCCATGCTCTTCCCGCCGGCCGCGTACATGCTCCCCCGCTACCACATCCCCTGGCGCGGCCTGCTCCCCCTCTACTACCTGGGCCGCATCGTCAAAGCCGTCATCTGGACATCGTGGCAGCACGACGACCGCTTCCGGGTCGAGCAAGCGCTGCCGCCCCCCGCCATCGAGCGTAGGTCACGGATCCACACGGATCCACACGGATTCTCTCACCACGAATGACACAAAAACAAAAACCAATTCGTGAAAATTCGTGTCATTCGTGGCAGAGATCCCAGGGATTCTTTCGCCACGAATTTCACGAATTTTCACGAAACAAAAATTCGTGTCAGTTCGTGAAATTCGTGGCAAAGAACACTGCTTTTGACGCCCCCTAGTCGGTCTGCTATAATCCAGTTGAACCAACATGCGTGCTGTGATTTTGCACGCGGCGCCGCGGCCAGTGCGGAGTGCAACCCGATAGCTTCTGTGTGATCTACCTTGTTCTCGAATACAGCCATCTCGCCCCCGCACCCCCCTTCGCTCGCCCCCGGCGCACCCCGGCCTGCCGCTCGGACAAAACGTGAATTGGAAGGAGAAAGCAACATGCAACGTAAATGGATTTCCGGCCTCCTGGCCCTCGCACTCACCCTGGCGGCGCTGATTGTCATGCCCGCACCGCGGGCGAGCGCTGCCAGCGGCAGTCTCGATTTCGGTACAACGGCTGATGGCACAACAGCCACAACAGGTAACACTGGTTTGGTGTCATTGGTCGGCGGTGTTCACGATCAAGATCCCGGCAGGAAATTGGAACAGACGCGAGCTTGGCATGGCACCAACCGGCGGAAGCATCAACAGCGTCGGAGTAACATCAGCCGAATATGGAACGGCAGCCACTGTGTTTACGGTTGCATTTGAAGTTTACTTTTCGGGTGGCAGCAGTGGCACATGGTATTTCTTTGCCGGCAACGGTACTAGTTTTGCATCAGCACAATCTACTGGGTTTACCGGCAGCCACGTATTCACTGGTTTGCGGTTTGTTTACGGTGCGTCCAGTTCAATTACCACCAACGATAACGGATTTGGAACACACAGGTATATCAGGCACGCCGTTTGCTCAGGATGTCGCTATACGGTCCATCATGGCAATAACTCAGCCTTCGGTGGACTATGGGGCCGGAACAGTGGCGGCATATAAGCATGATTTGTGGGTTAACGGCGTATTGATTGGAGACGATTTGGCAAAGGCCGAACTGGCAAACGGAACAACCATCAATGCTTTCCGCTTCTACGGCGAGAGTTCCACTGGCAATGTTGCCACGATTAATCTTGATAACATCCGTTGGTGGAATCAAGCCGTACCTCCTTCGATTAGTAGTTACTCGACGGTTGCCTCGTTCCCTGCAGGAACTTACTCGGTCTTGAACATGAATAGCGGAAATGCTGTATTGGCTGGTAACGTAACAGTGAATGAACTGCTCACCCTTACCAGCGGCCGGCTCACCCTCGGCGCCAACAACCTGACCCTGGGCACGGCCGCCAGCGTATCCGGCACCCCCAGCGCCAGCAACATGGTGGTGGCCGAAGGCGCCGGTGAGATGCGTAAGCAGTTCTCGGCCACCGGTTCGTTCACCTTCCCGGTGGGCGACAACACCAGCACGGCCGAATACTCGCCGGTGACACTGGACTTCACCAGCGGCAGCTTCAGCAGCGCCTATGCGGCCGTCCGTTTGACGGATGCTAAACATGCCAGCAACACCAGTACGACCGATTACGTGACGCGCTATTGGACTGTGACCTCATCGGGCATCAGCGGTTTCTCGTGCGCGGCCTCGTTCATCTACGTGGATGCCGATATTGCCGGCACAGAGACAAACCTCTATGCAGGTAAGTACAACGGCTCCACTTGGACGCTGCTCAATGCTGTGGATGCCGGAAACAACAAATTATCGGGAACCGTCACCGGTTTCTCCGATTTCACGGGAGGCGAGCAAGCCCCCCTGGCTGCCCCCTTGGCCGACTTCAACGCCGCCGCCTTCGGCGACCACATCCTGGTCACCTGGGAAACGGTCTCGGAGATCGGCAACCTGGGCTTCAACCTCTGGCGCGGCGTCTCGCCCACCGCGCCCGATGTGCAGTTGAACGCCAGCCTGATCCCCTCGCAGGGGCCGGGCAGCAGCCAGGGCTTCAGCTACGCATGGCCCGACAGCGCCAACCTGGTCAACAACACCACCTACTACTACTGGCTGGAGGATGTGGATATCGCCGGCGTCGTCACGCGCCACGGCCCCGTCAGCGTGACCTTCAACGCACCCACCGCGGTCAGCCTGAGCGGCTTCGCGCCCGTGACCACGCTCCCTGTCGCCTGGCCGCTGGCCGCCGCCGGCCTCACCGCGCTGGCCGCCGCGGCCGTGGCCTGGCGCCGCCGCTAACGGCAATCCCCCGGCCGCAAATTGCTTGCACAGCCGCCAAACCTGTGTTACAATTTTTGCAGCAGCCGTATCTTACCAATTGATTTCTTGTACAGAAGCGAGGATTCTTTCGCCACGAATTTCACGAATTTTCACGAAACAAAAAATTCGTGTCCATTCGTGCAATTCGTGGCAGAGATCCGGATTCTCGCCATTTCACCAATTTCACGAAACAAAAGGTCCACGCTTGTCGGCTAAAAGGGGACAGTGTCACGATGATGGAAAACCTACCCCCTGGGCGGCCGGCGGCGCATCCCGACGTCGCAGCCCGCACGGTGGCGGGCGAAGCGGTGGTCCTCTCGCCCAAACAACACATGGTGCGCATGCTCAACGAGGTCGGCACCCGTATCTGGGAGCTGGCCGATGGCACCCGCACCCCGGCCGACATTGCCGCGCTGTTGACCGAGGAGTATGAGGTCGAACTGCCCGACGCCCAGACCCACACGGCGCGCTTCCTGGGCGAACTGCACGCCCGCGGCCTCCTGACCTGGGTGTGACGCGTGGTTAGCCTGACGCTGGGCCTGGCGGGGCAAGGCGTTCGCCTGGAGCTGGCCCCAACGCTGGCGCCCGTGCTCTTGCAGCAGGACCCGCTGGCGAATTTTGCGCTGGACGCGCCGCTCGCCTACACCGTGCGCCTCAGCCTGGCCGGCGGCGCCCATCCGGCCCTTGCACCTGGCGCCGAACAGGTTGTCTACGGCGCAGATGGGGTGGATTTCGAGCTGGCACAGGTGACCGGCCGGCTCGACCGCCGTCGCTGCCTGCTCGTAGCCGAAATTCGCCAGGTGGAGCAGGCGGCGTTGGGTTTGCGCCGTGTGCTGATGTACCTGGGGCAACTGATCGCGTTGGATGCGGGCGGCATCCTGCTCCGGTCCGCCGGCATCGTCCTGGATGGACGTGGCCTGGCCTGCTTCGGCCCTTCTGGCGCCGGCAAGACCACGCTGATGCACCTGGCGCTCGCTGCCCATTTACCCGTGCTGGGCGACGAAGCCGTCCTGCTCATACCACAGGGAGGTGACTGGTTCGTTCACTCATTTCCATATTGGGAACCGGGCGTGTGTCAACGCCGTACCCAGGCAAAGCCCCTGGCCGCTCCGCTGGCGGGTCTTTTACGCCTGGTACAGGCGTCCGCCCACGCCTTGCATCCCCTGTCGCCCGGGTCGCTGCTCCTGCGGCTGCTGGACACCGAAAATGTCCCGCTGACCACCGCCGCGGACAGTCAACGCTGGTTGGATGTGAGCACAGCCCTGGCCCAGGCTGTGCCAGGATACGACTTGTGGTTTCGGCCCGACCAGGGCGTGTGGCAAACCCTGCACGAACTGAACGGGCGTTATTAGGATTGTCATATTCATCGGCTAATCTCATCTTTGGAGGAGTAAAATGACTCACACAACAACATCATCACCATCGTCGCCCGCATCCGTTCTACCCGCGCCGGCCATCACCCGCCGGCGTCCCTTCCAGGCTCCGCAAATCATCCTCGAACGCGAGCTGAAGGCCCTGGCGCAGGGGCTGGGACCGTTCAGCGGCTCGCCCTGATTTTCGTTTTTCCAATCACACGATGAACCAGCGTTGGCGACTTGGGATCACAGGTTTGATTACCCTGGCCGCCTGTCTCGCGTTCAGCACCGCCCACGCGGAGGGTGAAGCGCCGGTGGTGAGCGTGCTGCAGGCCGATGCGGACGGGGTCTCTCTGCGCGTGCAAGCGCCGGCCGCCATGCCCGCACTGGTTCCCGGCGCGGCGACCTACGTCCGCCTCAGCGCGCCGCAGACCGCGCAGATGGCGCAGCCGGGCGCGCCGGCGCTGCCCTTCGTCATCGCCACGCTCGCCATCCCCGGCCAGGGCGCGGCCGCGGCCCAGGTCACCTCGGCCACATGCGCACCGGTCCCCGGCCGCTGGCGCCTGGAGCCTGCGCCGGCCTGGTCGCTGGCAGCCGGCGGCCCTGACTTCATGCAGCAGGTGGCCGAGCAGGGCTGGCAGTGGCAGCAGTCCCTCCGCGAAGACCCCGCCATCTACGACTCGCCAAGCCCCTTCCCGCCCAACCTGGTGGAACTAGGCGATCCGCAGACCATGCGGGGCGTGCGCCTGGTGCAGGTGCGCGTTTACCCCTGGCAGACCACGCCCCTCAGCGGCGCCCTGCGCTTCTGCCGCACCATCGAAATTCACGTCTCCTTCTCGCAGCCGCCTGCGGCCGCGCCCGGCCCCGCGCTGGACGCTTCCCCCTTCGACGCGCTGCTGGCGGAGCATGTCCTCAACTGGCCGGTTGCGTCCGCCTGGCCCCCGGCCCCGCCGCCCGACTCGCTCGCGCCCGCGCCCGACCTGCCCTGGCAGACCGGCGTGCGCATCACCGTGGCCGCGGCCGGGCTGCAGCGCCTCACCTACGCCGACCTGGCCGGCCTCAGTGTGCCTGTAGGCGCGCTCGACCCCGCCACGCTGCGCATCTTCTACCGGGACCAGGAGATTGCCATCCAGGTCGCCGGCGGGGATGACGGCGGGTTCGACCCCGGTGACGAGGTTCGCTTCTACGCCCCGCCGCAGCGCAGCCGCTACGGCCTTGTCTCCATCTACTGGCTCTACTGGGGCGGCGCTTCTGGCCTGCGCATGGGCCTGCGCAACGCCGCGCCGTCGGGCAGCACGCCTGAAACCACCACCTTCACGCGCACCCTGCGCCTGGAACAGCAGACCGTCTACCTGGGCACGGCCTTCGTGGACAAGGACGAGGATCACTGGTTCTACGACGATGTCTTTGTCTATCCCGGCCACACCACCGATATCGGCTCGTATCCCTTCAGCGCGCCTGGGTCCGCCAACGTGCCGGGGGTGACGGTCACCGGCCGGGTGTGGGGCGGCCAGACCGAGGGTCTGCCCGATCACTGGTGGATGCGCCTGTGGCTGAACGGCCAGCCCTTCGACAGCAGCGGTTACGCCTGGAACGGCTACGGCCCGGCTACAATCTACACCGCCAGCGTCACCTTCCCGGCCGCGGTTGTCTCCACCACCAACACCATCACGCTCGAAGCGTCGCTGGCGCAGGTTTCGGGCCTGAGCGCCTACTGGATCAACCCGGACTGGTTCGACGTGACTTACCGCGCGCTGCTGCGCGCCACGGCCGATCGCCTCGACATTCAGCAGGCCCTGCCAGGGCTGCAGACCTTCGTGGCCGGCGGCTTCAGCAGCCCCGCGGTGCTGGCCTACGATGTCAGCGACCCCTGGCACCCCGTGCGCCTGGACGGCCTGGTCAGCAGCCAGCAGGACACTGAGTTCACGCAGCGCTTCGAGGCCGAGGGCGTGCATTTCCTGCTCAGCGAGAGCGCCGCGCTCCTGGCCCCGCAGTCCCTGGCCCTGGTGACGACCCCTGACCTGCGCAGCGCCAGCCTCGGCGCCGACTATCTGATGATCGGCCCGGCCGATTTCCTGGCCGCGGCCCAACCGCTGCTCAATGTCCACAGCGCCGAAGGGCTGCGCGTGCTGACGGTGGACATTCAGGACATCTTCGATCAGTTTGCCGGCGGGCACCGTGAACCGCAGGCCATCCGCGATTTTCTGACCTACGCCTACTTCTTCTGGCAGCGCCCCGCGCCCACCTATGTCGCCCTGCTGGGCGACGGTCAATACGACTTCCGCAACGACACCGGCCGCAATCTTCCCAACCCGGTCCCGCCCTACCTGGAGCCGATTGATCCCTACATCATCGAAACGGTCACCGACAACGCGCTGGTGAGCGTCAGCGGCCCGGGTGACATCCTGCCCGACATGGCGATTGGCCGCCTGCCTGCCAACTCCGTGCAGGAAGTGCAGGACATGGTGGCGAAAATCCTGGCCTACCAGGCCGCGCCGGCCGGCAACTGGCAGCGTGAAATCGCCTACGTGGCCGACAACCAGCCCGATCCGGGCGGCGGCGGCAACTTCCATAACATTTCCAACGAAATTCGCTTCAACTGGCTGACCGCCGACATGACCGCGCAGCCCATCTACACCCTCGCGCCGGGCTATCCCAACTACACGGCCGTGCGCGCCGCCAACCTGGCTGCGCTGGGCGACGGTCAAATGGTGATGCACTGGTTCGGTCACGGCTCGAAGTTCCGCTGGGGCTACAGCGGCACCCCGCGACCCCTGGGCGTTCTCGATCAAAGCGCCTTGCCCGTGCGCGCCGACCTGCCGCTCTTCCTGGAATGGGGCTGCTGGACCGGCTACTTCATCCTGATCGAGCCGCCCACCAGCGCCTGGCCCAACTACTCCTTTGGCGAGATGCTGATGCGAACCCCCGGCAAGGGCGGCATCGCCGATGTGTCGGCCACCGGCGCGCACACCGCGCCGCCCCTGCAAATCATGGCGCACGGCATGCACCAGGCCCTCTTCACCCAGCGCCTGACCCGCGTCGGCGTCGCGTACACCGCCATGAAGCTCTTCTTCTTCGCCAACGCCGGTTACGCCCTCGACGTGCTTGACACCACGGTCCTCTTTGGCGATCCGGCCATGCTGCTGCGCCTGCCGCAGGGCGATCTCTCCACCTCCAGCGCACAGGTCAGCGCGCCGCAGATCACGCCGGGCCAGGGCCTGACGCTGACAGTCACGCTGACCAACAGCAGCATGTTCACCCTGACCAACCCCCGCGTGGCCGCCGCCTACCCGCAAGACCTGATGACGGTTCTGGATGCCAACGGCGGCGCGGTGGGCAGCGGGTTGATCGCCTGGACGCTATCGAACCTGGCGCCCGGGGCCAGCCGCAGCATCAGCGCCGGGTTGGCGGCCGCCGCGGTCATCACCCCCGGTCTCTATCTGTTGAATTTCCCGGTAGCCGTCGGCAGCAGCATGGCGCCTACGGTCACGCTGGCGGCCGCCAGTTCGCTGCTGGCCACGGCCGATCTCACGCCCTCGGTCCTCGCGGCCGACCGCGCCTGGGCCGCGCCCGGCCAGGCGGTCACCTACACCCTGGTCATCAGCAACGCCGGCAACATGGCCTCCCCGCAGACCTGGCTCACCGCCACGCTGCCCGCCAGCCTGACCGCGCCGCTCTGGCTGACCGCCACCGCGCCCGCCGTGCTCTACGATGGCGCCAGCCGCCAGGTGCGCTGGCAGGGGCCGGCCGCGCCCGCCAGCCCGGTCACCGTTTCGTTCAGCAGCACCATTTCCCCCACCCTCACCGCCTGCGGAAGCGTCAGCCTGCCCGCGGACCTGACCGATGCCTGGGGCAGCACCCTGACGCGCACCGTCGCGGTCAACCTGGCCGTGCCCGATGTCAACTGCAACGGCCTCGTCAACGTGGTGGATGTGCAGTCGGTGGCGGTGCGCTGGGGCGCCGTGGTGGGCGATCCGCTCTACGCGCCGCAGGTTGACCTGGACGCGAACGGTGTCATTGACACGCTCGATGTCGTGCGTGTGGCGGCGGCATGGCAGTAGACCGAGCGGCGGCGCCGGCGCGGCGCGCCGCCTGGGGCCTGGCCGCCGGCTGGGCCGGTCTGATCGCCTGGGCCGTGTGGCAAACGGCGCAGGCCTGGCGCCATTTTCCTTCGCTGCTGCAGGACCAGGGCTGGTACCTGTTGGTCAGCCTGCGTGTGAGCCAGGGCGACATCCTCTACCGCGACGTGGCCTGGGAGTACGGGCCGCTGCCGGTGCAACTGCTGGCCGCGCTCTGGCGCCGCTTCGGCCCGGATGCGGCCCTGGCCTCGCTGCTCAACGGCCTGCTGCTGCTGGCCGGCGTCTGGCTCAGCTACCTCCTGGCCCGCGCCCTGCTGACCCCGGCCACGGCCCTGCTGCTGACCGGGTATATGGCCGTGGTCGGCGTTTACGTGGGCGGCGACCTGGCCCGCCTGCACCTTTACATCTACACGCCGGCCATCGCCTGGGGATCGGTGCTGGGTCTGGCGAGCCTGGCCGCCATGCTGGCCTGGCAGCGCGATCAACGCCCGCGCTGGCTCTGCTGGCCGGCCTCCTGACCGGGCTGGCGGTCTTGAGCAAGATCGAGTTCGGGGTGATGGCCGCCGGCGCCTGCGCCGCGGCGCTCCTCCTGCACCGGCCGCGCTCAGCCCGGGCCGCAGCCCTTTTCCTGGGCAGCAGCCTGCTGGTATCCGCGGGCGGCCTGGCCTGGCAGGCGGCCAGCGCCGGCTGGTGGCCGATCTGGCGGGGCTACGCGCTGTACGATGAACTGGTCAGCCGCCAGGTGTGGGGCATTCAGCCCGGCGTGCTCGTCTCCCAGCGCTGGCTGCTCGGGCTGGGCAGCTTCTGGTTCGGCCTCGCGGCCCTGGCCGTGACCCGGACGCGGCCGGCCTGGCGGCGCGCCGGCATTGGCCTGGCCCTGCTGGCCGGCCTGCTCACCCTGGGCCTGCTGCTGCCTGATCTGGCGGTGGGCGGCGGCAGCGCAGCCCTGGCGCACCTGCGCCGCGGCGAGTGGCAGCAGATTCAGCTCGCACCCGCGCAGGCGCTGGTCTGGCTGGCCGCTCTGCCCTGGGGCGCCTTGTTCTTCGTGCTGCTGGCGGCCGGTTGGCATGCGCGGCGTCAGCCCGTTCCCGCGGCCTGGTGGCCGCTGTGGGCGCTGGCCGTGCTGGCCAACCTGCGCTACGTCATGATCGGCGCCGCCAACGGCTTCGTGGCCGTGCCCTCGGCCGCGCTCCTCTGGTGGCTGTGGATCGAACCTGGTCCGGATGCCGAGGCCGGGCGACAGCCGGCGTTGGGAAGGCGAGCGCCGGCAAAGCGAGCGATTGAAATCGCGCCTGACGGGCGTGCCGCCGGGCGTCCACCTGCGTGGACGCGGGACGGGTCGGCGCAGGCCGACCTGGCGGCGGAACGCCCCTTCGCCCCGAATTCATTCGGCGGGCGAGCGATTGAAATCGCGCCTGACGGGCGTGCCGCCGGGCGTCCACCTGCGTGGACGCGGGACGGGTCGGCGCAGGCCGACCTGGCGGCGGAACGCCCCTTCGCCCCGAATTCATTCGGCGGCTGGCGGCGCTCCCTGGTTCTGTGGGCCGCGGCCGTGGTTGGCGTGCTCAACCTGGGCGGCCAGGCGTTGCTGCCTGATCTCTACTTCACGCAGCCGCGCGGTTGGGTGACGACCGCGGTAGGCCCGGTTGCGCTGGCGCAGGAGGTGGTCGAGCAGGTGCGGCCGCTGCAGGAGGCGGTGCAGGAGGCGGTGGGCGAGCCGATCTTCGTCACCGGTTTTGCGCCCGGCTGGTATCTGTTGGCCGGCCGCCCCAACCCGACGCCGTTCGACATCGTGCATGCCGGCCTGGGAACCACGGGCAGCGACGCGGCCCTGGTGCAGCGCCGGTTGGCCGCACAACCCCCGCAAGCGATCATCATGCCCGCCTGGCAGTGGCGGCCTGGAGACGGGCCGCCGCGCAGCGATGCCCTGGCTGTCCAGCAAGGCCTGGCCGCCTGGTGGGCTGCGCTCCCCCAAACCTATCGTGAAATCCCCCTGCCCACCGTGAGCCGCTGGGTCCTGCTGGTCAGGTAGCTCACCTTTCAGTAAACATCTCAACCTGACACCCAGCCGGGGGTAACCGGCACATCGAGGAGGAAAGTATGAAAAGCACAAGCAAAGTGATGCGCCTGAGCGTAGTCGCGGTTTGTCTGATTGCCGCAGCGGTTTTGTTGACTCCTAATGATGCGAGCGCTGCATCCTGTTACACGACAAAATCCGGGGACTGGAACGATACTTCGGTCTGGGGCGGTTGTGGTAGCAACTACCCTGGCCAGAGCACCAACGATTACGTTACCATTAAGAATGGTCACACGGTAACACTCAATACTAGCCCGGGAGCCATCTATTTTCTGGAGATAGAAGGTGGGGCAACGTTCGATGGAAGCTCTAACACGTTGACTATCAGCTCTTCTGGCGGTACCCCTGGTATTCTACGAAATGGCACTTTCACCGCTGGCACTGGCACTGTGTTGTTCAACAGCAGTTATGGTGTTGTGGTTTCAACAGTCAGCAGCTCAATTACTTTCTACAACATGACGATCACCGGCACTGGCGCGAATTTTGGCAGTAGCTCCACTGTAAACGGCACGCTGACCATCAACCCCGGCGGCTACGTCAGCACTAACCCACCGACCTACGGCAGCGCCTCGACCCTCAAGTACAACACGGGCGGCACTTACGGCCGCGGCCTGGAATGGAGCGCCACCAGTAGCCCTGGTTATCCCGCCAATGTGCAGATCAGCAGCAGTACCACCCTCGACCTGAGTAACGGTGGCAGCGCAAACCGCCAAATGGCGGGTAGCCTGACGATTGATACTGGCTCGACTTTATCCATGGGCGCCATGACAAACTCCCTGACCGTGCTCGGCAGCGTGACGAACAACGGCACACTAACCCTTTCTGCGGCCGGCAGCGGCGACCTCAATGTGGGCGGCGACTGGACCCATGCGGGCACCTTCACGCACAACTCCCGTGAGGTGACGTTCAATGGCGCCTCCGCCCAGACCATCAACGGCGCGACGACGTTTGCTTATCTCTATGTCAACAATGCATCGTCAACCGGGGTTTCGCTCAATGCGGCCACCACCGTCAATAACCGCCTCAAGCTGGGCGGGCTAGTGACGCTCGGCAGCAACAATTTGATCGTGGACGCTGGCGCCTCGGTTCAGGATGGCTCCGGCGGCTCGACCTTCAGCGCAACCAACATGGTCGTCCCCACCAGTACCGGGGAGTTTCGTCGGGGGTTCACCGGGACCGGTTCATTCACCTTCCCGGTGGGTGACAACACCGACACAGCCGAGTATTCGCCGGTGACGCTGAACTTCACCAGCGGCGCCTTCAGCAGCGCCTATGCGGCCGTCCGTTTGACCGACGCCAAACATCCCAGTAACACTAGCGCGACGAATTTCGTGACGCGCTATTGGACTGTGACGTCGTCTGGCATCAGCAGCTTCTCCTGCAGCGCCTCGTTCTTCTACCTGGATGCCGACATTGCTGGCACAGAGGCCAGCCTCTACGCCGGCAAGTACAACGGCTCCACCTGGACGCTGCTCGATGCCGTGGATGCGCCAAACAACAAACTGTCGGGTACCGTCACCGGTTTTTCCGATTTCACGGGAGGCGAGCAAGCCCCCCTCTCCGCTCCTCTCGCCAGCTTCGATGCGACGCAGAGCGGCGACGCCATCCTGGTCACCTGGGAAACGGTCAGCGAGATCGGCAACCTGGGCTTCAACCTGTGGCGCGGCACTTCGCCGAACGCGCCGGACGTGCAGCTCAACAGCACGCTGATCCCGTCGCAGGCCCCGGGCAGCAGCCAGGGCTTCAGCTACGAGTGGTTGGACGCGGCCAACCTGGTCAATAACACCACCTACTACTACTGGCTGGAGGATGTGGACATCGCGGGCGTGGTCACGCGGCACGGGCCGATCAGCGCGACCTATTCCGCGCCTACGGCCGTGCGCCTGCTCGGCGCCGATTCCGCGGCCGCACTGCCGGGGGTGCTGCCCTTGGTAGCGGCGGGGCTGCTGGCGTTGGCCGGTTTGGCCGCCGCCGGGCGCCGCCGCCGGCGCTAGAAATTCGCACACAGGGACACAAAGAACACCAAGAACAGAGATTTCTTCTTTGTTTCTTGGTGTCCCTGTGTGAGCATCGCCGGCAACGCGAAAAATCCATCCGTCTATCAGTTAGTCCGGTTGCAGTATCGTTGCTATCCCCGCGCTACGGCGGAATCGGCTGTCACCGATATCCCGCAGCCGTTCCTGTCTTCCCCGGAAAGGAAATACACTGATGCGGATTCCTCGAAACCTGGCGCGCCTGTTTCCCCTCGTCGTTGTGATGGCCCTCCTGCCCCTGGCCGGCGTTACACCCAATGCGGAGCACGTGCGCGCCGCGCCGGCTGCGGCCATCAGCCTCTCCGCTCCTTACGAACAGAACTTCGATACATTGTCCAATACTGGCACCGGAAATCCCTGGACCGATGATTCAACTATTGCCGGTTGGTACACCAACAAGACAACCTACAATGCCGGAACCGGCACCAGCACCACCGGATCTGTCTTCAGTTTTGGTTCGACCGGTTCCACGGAACGCGCGCTAGGCTCGGTGGCATCTGGAACGACCGGTGCCATTTACTACGGCGTGCGCCTGGTCAACGACACCGGCTCTACTGTGTCTGCCATAGCCATAGGCTACACCGGCGAACAGTGGCGAAACAGTGCAGATGCATCGCAGCACTCGCTCGCGTTTGCCTACCAGGTCGGTGCTACCAGCCTCACCGGCGGTTCGTGGACCGCCGCAAGTTCGCTCAATTTTGCCGGTCCAATTTCAGGAGGCACGGCTGGCGCGCTGGACGGAAATCTTGCTGCTAACCGAACCACGTTGTTTGCGGTAATCAATGTGACCGTGACCAATGGTCAGGAGATTTGGCTCCGCTGGCAGGATGATAACAGCAGCGGCGACGATCACGGGTTGTCTATTGACGACTTCTCTGTGTCTGCACAACCGTATCTGGTGGTGACAAAAACCGCCAGTGAAAGCTCGGCCAGCCCTGGCGATGCACTCAACTATACGTTGGAGGTACAGAATCTTGGAATAGTCGCCAGCGGCGTCACGGTGAGCGATGACTTCGATGAGACGAAGCTCGATTTTCTCAACTCATCTCCGGCCACATCCTCCTTCAACAGCAGCACGCAGGCGGCCACCTGGAGCATCGGCGCGCTGGCCGCGGGCGCTTCCACCACCATCAACGTGGAAGTCAACACCCTGGGCGGCGCCAGCGGCACGGTCAACAACGCCGCCACGGCCACCGGCGCCGGCCTGGGCGTCTCCACCTCGAACACGGCGGCCGTCTCCATCGTGGCGATTCCCACCCCATCCATCACCACCAACGGCTCCAAGACCTGCGGCACGGCCGGCGGTGTGAACGCTGAAGGCCCCGGTTTCTGCGACGCCGCCACCGGCCCGGGCGCGGAAAGCATCCTCTTGAGCATGAGCCCCTGCCGGGCCGCCGGCAAGATGTGCTTCATGGTGGATGTGCAGGCCAATGAGAGCTTGACGATCCATTCCAACGGCACAACCGCAGCGGGCAATCTGACCACAACCCCCTATTACCAGGGCGCGGCCGGTTCTGCGACCAACCAGGGCGATGCCACCGGCGTCAAGGATACCAGCATCACCGTGCCGGCCAGCGGCGTGGATCAATACCAGGTCTGCTTCGAGGGCACGGGCGGCGAGGTGCGCGACCTGTACGTCAAGTTCGCCACTCCCTCCGGCGCGACCGGCCGTATTCACTCGGACGCCTGGTGCATGTCCAACAAAACCTTCTGCCCCACCTGCAAGTTCGACTTCACCGTGCTGGCGCGCTGCGGTGAAAAGCTGCGCCTTCCCTTCGATGATTTCGAGAACATGACCGGCCTCAAGGTCTTCAAGCCGGGCGCGGGCGGCGCGCCGTCAACCACCACGCTGGCCGCGGTCTCGGTCCATCGCGTGCAGGGCGCCACCGATTGCACCTACTGGTCGCATGCGGGCGGCGACCCCAGCTCTACCAGCGGCACGTATGACGGCTCCTACTGCGGCAAGTCCATTCCGGCAGTCAACAGCGACAACGATACCGTGGCCTGGTACGACGGCGATGCGCTCAATCTGAGCAACGTCATCACCAACGAGGAATACTGGGGCGATGCCTGCTACACCGATCCGCCGCCGGACCCCACCGTGTCTAAAGGCTACTGCGCAGGCGGCGGCCTGTGCGAGTCGGCCTCGCCGGGCGATTCCAACTACAACAGCCAGGCGCAGATCTACCTGGAGATTGACCTGAGCGCTGCGGCCAACGGCTGCGGCGCCTACACCCTGCAGTCTGATCGCGCCACCGGCTACAACTGGAGTCTGCAGAGCTTCTGCTACGACGGCAGCACTCAGTTGGGCGCGCAGCAGGTCTACTTCAACGGTGCGACGCAGTGCAGCGGCGGTAATGCGCCCGGCCTGGCCGCCACGTCTGCCCTGCCTGAACTGGTCATTGACACCACCCTGGAAATCCTTGCCAATGGCGCGGTCAACCCGGCCGCGTGCAGCGGCGGCGTAGTGGACGCGCCCATCACCGTGAGCTACAATCTCGCCAATCCGAGCTGCGGCGCGGCCACCGGCCCCTTCAGCAACGCCTTCACCATCAGCGACGCCGATGCGGCCAACAGCGCGACCCACAGCAGCGTAGCAACGCTGGCCGCGTACGCCCAACGCACCGAAACAGTCAACACCACCGTGCAGTGCGCATGCAGCGGCAGCCTGCTCACCGGCGGCGCCCTGCAAGTCACCAGTACGACCCTCGATTCCGCGTCCAGCCTGACCGAATGCTCCGAAAACAGCAACGCCGTCAACTGTCTGCCCACCACCTCGGTGACGCAGTCGCCGGCTGCCTCCTGCCTCAGCCTGTGGAACGCCGCAGGCACGCCCCTGGCCGCGGCGCTGGCGAGCTTCGACGCCGTGCAGAGTGGGGAGGCCATACGTGTGACCTGGGAGACGGTCAGCGAGATCGGCAACGTCGGCTTCAACCTCTGGCGCGGAACCACGCCGAACGCACCAGACGTGCAGCTCAACGCCAGCCTGATCCCGTCGCAGGCGCCGGGCAGCAGCCAGGGCTTCAGCTACGAATGGCTGGACGCGGCCAACCTGGTCAACAACACCACCTACTATTATTGGCTGGAGGATGTGGACATGGCCGGCGCGGTCACGCGGCACGGCCCCATCAGCGCGACCTACGCGGCGCCCACGGCCGTGCATCTCCTCGACATCAGCGCCGCGCCCGCATCCCCCATCGTTCTGCCCCTGGTTGCGATGGGCCTGGCCGGCCTGTCCGCCCTGACCCTCCGCCGCCGGCGCTAGAAATTCGCACACAGGGACACAAAGGACACCAAGAACAGAGATTTCTTCTTTGTGTCCCTGTGTGAGCCATTGCGATCTTTGCGTTAGAAATTTAACGCCAGGGCGCAGAGACGCAAGGACGCAAGGTTTTTTTGCTTTTGTCTTTGCGCCTTTGCGTCCTGGCGTCTTTGCGTTAGAAGTTAGCGCAAGGACGCAAGGAACTTTTCCTTTTCATCTTTGCGCCTTTGCAGTGAAGAATGAGTGTACAGGCGGCGCTAATCTTGCTGGCAACTGCGGGCGATGCTATAATGTGTTCAGGATCGCATCTCACCCATCGAGCATAAACTATGGCCCTGACGCTGCAAGACGTCGAACACATTGCCGAGCTGGCGAAGCTGGGCTTGACTGCCGAAGAGAAAGAGCGCTTTCGCACGCAGCTCTCCACTATCCTCGATTACGCCCAACGCCTGCAAAACCTAGCGACCGACGACATCGAGGCGACGGCCTCCGTCCTGCCGCTGACCAACGTCTGGCGCGAGGACGTGGCGCGGCCCTGCCTGCCCACCGAAGACGTGCTGGCGAACGCGCCTAACGCCGAAGACAACCATTTCCGCGTGGCCGCGGTGCTGGAAGAAGAGTGATGGCCGTGGACCTCTTTCGCCTTACCATTCACGACGCGCATGACCTGTTGCAACGCGGGCAGTTGACCTCCCTGGCTCTGACCCAGGCGGTGCTCGACCGCATCCTCGCCCTGGACAACGATCTGCAGGCGTACCTGACCATCGTGCCCGAAATGGCGCTGGAAATGGCCGCGGCCGCGGATCAACGCCGCAGCCAGGGCGAAGACCATCCCCTGCTCGGCATTCCTCTCGCCATCAAGGATGTGCTCTGCCTGGAAGGGGTGCGCACCACCTGCGGCTCGCGCATCCTGGAAGATTTCATCCCCCCCTTCACTGCCACCTCGGTCGCCCGCCTGGAAGCGGCCGGCGCGGTCTTCCTGGGCAAAACCAACACCGATGAGTTCGCCATGGGTTCCTCCACCGAGAACTCCGCCTTTTGCACCACGCACAACCCGTGGGATCTGACGCGCGTGCCCGGCGGCTCCAGCGGCGGCAGCGCCGCGGCCGTGGCCGCAGACCTGTGCCTGGGCGCGCTCGGCACCGACACCGGCGGCAGCGTGCGCCAACCCGCCTCCTTCTGCGGCGTCGTCGGCCTCAAGCCCAGCTACGGCCGGGTCAGCCGCTATGGCCTGATCGCGTTTGCCTCTTCGCTCGACCAGGTGGGCGTCTTTGGCAAAGACGTGACCGACGCCGCCATCCTCCTGCAAACCATCGCCGGGCACGATCCGCTCGATTCCACCAGCATGCCCCTGCCGACGCCGGACTATCGCCGCGCCCTGACCGGCGATGTGCGCGGTATGCGCATCGGCGTGCCGGCCGAGTATTTCATCGCCGGCATGCAGCCCGAAACCGAGCAGGCGGTGCGCGCGGCCATCGCCAGACTGGCCGACCTGGGCGCGGAGATCATCGAAGTCAACATGCCGACCACCGCCGAGGCCCTGCCGGTCTACTACCTGATCGCGCCAGCCGAGGCCTCGGCCAACTTGGCCCGTTACGACGGCGTGCGCTTTGGCCTTTCCGCCGGCGCCACCGACATCTGGGAGAACTACCGCCAGACGCGCGGGGCCGGCTTTGGCCCGGAGGTCAAGCGCCGCATCATGCTCGGCGCCTACGCGCTCAGCGCCGGTTACTACGACGCCTATTACCTGCGCGCGCAGAAGGTGCGCACCCTGATCCGCCGCGACTTCGAGCGGGCGTTTGCGCAGGTAGATGTGATGGCCTGCCCCACCTCGCCCTTCACTGCCTTCAAGATCGGCGAAAAGGCGGACGATCCCCTGCAGATGTACCTGGCCGACATCTTCACCCTGTCGCTCAACCTGGCCGGCAACTGCGGACTCTCCATGCCCTGCGGCTTCGATAGCAGCGGGCTGCCCATCGGCCTGCAGTTGCTCGGCCCGGCCTTTGGCGAGGAGAAGATCTTGCGCGCTGCGCACGCCTTCGAGCAGGCCACCGCCTGGCATTTGCCGCACCCGCCGCTGTAAAAACAACGAGGAGTCAATCAGTGCTATGAAAGTTGTCATTCCCCTGGCGGGCTTTGGCACCCGTCTGCGCCCTCACACCTACACCAAACCCAAGCCGCTGCTCAACGTGGCCGGCAAGCCGGTTCTCGGTCACATCCTCGACCAGCTCAAAGGCATCGAGTTGGACGAAGTGATCTTCATCGTTGGCTACCTGGGCGACCAGATTCGGGAATACGTGGAGGCCAACTATCATTTCCCGGCGCGCTTCTTCGAACAGAAGGAGCTGCTCGGCCAGGCGCACGCCATCTGGCTGGCGCGCGAGGCCATCGCCGGGCCGATCCTGATCATCTTCGTGGACACCATCTTCGAAGCCAATCTGCTGGAAATCCCGCAGGTGGACGCCGATGGCATCCTCTACGTCAAAGAAGTGGCCGACCCGCGGCGCTTCGGCGTGGCGGTGACCGACGAGGACGGTCTCGTCACTCAGTTGATCGAAAAACCCGCCGGCTTCGACCAGCGCATGGCGGTGGTGGGCGTCTATCACATTCATGACGGCGCCTGGCTCAACCGGGCCATCGAGCAGCTCATGGCCGAAAATCGCCAGACCAAGGGGGAGTTCTACCTGGCCGATGCGTTCCAGGTGATGATCGAGCAGGGCGCGCGCTTCGTCACGCGGCAGGTGGAGGTTTGGGAGGATTGCGGCAAGCCGGAGACGGTGCTGCACACCAATCGCTACCTGCTGGAGCACAACGGCGCGTATGTGGGCCAGGCGCGCATCGTGGACTCCACGATCATTCAGCCGGTCTACATTGCCGACAATGCCTGCATCGAAGGCTCGGTGATTGGCCCCTTCGCCACCATTGCCGCCGGCGCGTGCGTGCAGAATTCGCTCATCCGCAATTCGATCGTGGATGAAGATGCCGTGATCGGGGACACGATGCTCAGCGAATCGCTGATCGGCAAAGGCGCGTTCGTGCGCGGCGCCTACCGCAAACTCAACGTCGGCGATTCGTCACAGGTAGATTTCAGCGCCGCCTGATCCCCCCCCTCCCACCCCGTCATTCGCAGGAGGACCATCGTATGTCAGATCGTATCTCGCAGCGCGTTGCCAGCGTGCCCCCCTCTGGCATTCGCCGCTTCTTCGACATTGCCGCCACCATGCCCGATGTGATCTCGCTGGGCATCGGCGAGCCAGATTTTGTCACCCCTGATGCTATTCGCAACGCCGGCGTTGCCTCCTTGCAGCGCGGAGAAACGCGCTACACCTCTAACTCTGGCACGATCGAACTGCGCCGCGCGGTGGCCGCCAAACTGGCGGCCCTCTACGGCGTGTCGTACGATCCAGAGACCGAGCTGCTCATCACCGTCGGCGTCTCCGAGGCGCTCTACCTGGCGATGACCGCTATCCTCGATCCGGGCGATGAGGTGATCGTGCCGCAGCCCTGCTTCGTGGCCTACACCGCGGAAGTCACGTTTGCCGGCGGCGTGCCTGTGCCCATCCCCACCTACGTCGAAACGCAGTTCCAGGTGACGGCGCAGCAGATCGAGGCCGCCATCACTCCCCGCACCAAAGCCCTCTTGATCGGCTATCCGAACAATCCAACCGGCGCGGTCATGAGCCATGAGCGCATGGTCGAAATCGCCGCGGTGGCGCAGAAACATGACCTGATCGTTCTGTCCGATGAAATCTACGACCGCCTGGTCTACGGCGTGCAGCACACCTGCGTACCGGCTCTGCCCGGCATGAAGGAGCGCACCATCCTGCTGGGCGGGCTGTCCAAGAACTACGCCATGACCGGTTGGCGTATCGGCTACGCGGCCGGGCCGGCCGACCTGCTGGCCGCGATGCGCAAGGTGCATCAGTTCACGATCATGTCCGCGCCCACCACGGGCCAGGTGGCCGGCGTAGTGGCCCTGTCGGACCCGGCCGCGGAGGACGCGGTGCAGGCGATGATTGCCAGCTACGATCGCCGCCGCCGCTTGATCGTCAAGGGCTTGAACGAGATCGGCCTGGACTGCTTCGAGCCGCAGGGCGCGTTCTACGCCTTCCCATCGGTGCAAAAGAGCGGCATGAGCGATGAGGAGTTTGCCAACGGCCTGCTGCAAGAGGAACATGTCGCGGTGGTGCCCGGCAATGCCTTCGGCGTCGGCGGTGACGGTTACGTGCGCTGTTCCTATGCCACGGCAACCGAGAAGCTCGAGCAGGCGCTGGAGAAGATGTACCGTTTCATGCGGCGGCATGGGTGAGAGCGGAGTTTGGAGCGCGAAGACGCGAAGGTTGCGAAGGGCGCGAAGCGCGAAGGGCGCGAAGCGCGAAGCGCGAAGATCGGAGACCGGAGATTAGAGATCGGGGATCGGGGATCGGGGATCGGGGATCGGGGATCGGGGATCGGGGTCGAAAGCCCACGGACAGCAAAACGCTGTCCGTGGGCTTTGTTTTTGGGCGGTATGGGGCCGTCGTATCTTCTCGATTTGTAGGGGCGCACCCTTGCGGTCGCCCACGCGGGCAGGCTATGCCCTTCAGGTTGGTGGCCTCAATCTGTAGGGGCGCACCCTTGCGGTCGCCCACGCGGGCAGGCGCAAGGCCATGCCCCTACTTTAGGTTGGCGGCCAGGAAATCGAGCACGACCTTCATGTTGGCGGCGTCGCTGAACTGTGAACCGCCGTGGCCTGCGCCTTCGAGGAAGGTGAGCGTGGCTTTGTCTGAACCGGCGGCCTGCAGGGCATCGTACAGCAGTTGGCCCTGCTGCGGCGGCACGTTGCAGTCCGCGGTGCCATGCTGGATCAGGAAGGCCGGCGCGTCTGCGGTGACGTAGGTGATCGGATTGACCAGCTTGACCTTATCGGGCACGGTCTGGATCGCCGCACCGACGACCAGCGATTCAGGCGAGTCTGCGGCGTCGTGGGTCGCGGGGCAGGAGGTGCCGGCAAACTGCTGGTCCATCTGCAGGAAATCGGTGGGGCCGAACCAGTCAATCACGGCCTGCACGCAGCTCGACTGCTCGGCGTTGCCCAATTCAGCCCCTTCCAGCGCCGCCGCGCCGCACGAGGCGCCCAGCAGCGCCACCAGGCTGCCGCCGGCCGACTGGCCGAAGGCGGCAAAGCGCTGCGGGGCCAGCTTGTAGGCGGCGGCGTTGGCGCGCAGAAAGCGCACGGCCGCCTTGACATCCTGAATCTGTGCGGGCGCCAGGGCTTCGCCGCTCAGGCGGTAGTCCACGCTGACCACGGCGTAACCGGCGGCCAGGAAATCGTCCGCGCTGGCCGGATTGCTCTTATCGCCCATCTTGAACGCGCCGCCATGCACGTTGATGACGACCGGGAACGGGCCATCGCCCTCGGGCAGGTAGATGTCGAGTTTCTGCGTGGCCGAAGCACTGGCGTAAGCCACATCCTTGAACGCAGGCGTGGCCTTGATCGCCGTCACGCCGCCGCCCATAGCGGGGCGACCGGCTGGCGCGGCGGCCGCCGGCGCGGTGGTGGCAGTGGCCGCAGGAGCCGCCGGCGCGGCGGCCGCAGTGGTGGCAGTAGCCGCCGGCGCAGCCGGCGCGGGCGCGGCGCAGCCGGTCATGATGCTGCTGACCAGCAGGGCCAGGAGACCGACAGCGATTTGCCTCAGCGTCGCCGAACGGCGCCGGGCAGGGCGATGAGTGATTGATGAACTGAACATGGTTTGGAACTCCTCTTGAGTATTTCGGGCGACCATCACGGTGCGCCCCGACGAATTCCATGCTAACACCGAAATCTCAAGAAATCCTCAAGATCGTCTACACAGAATCTGGATTTTGTTGGGCCGCCTGGTAACTGCTCACCCTGCAAGTTGATTTGACAGGATGAACAGGATGAACAGGATTCTTGCTCTGTGGTGTGCAAAACTACCGCCACGAGGGTTCGAATATCCTGTCAATCCTGTGAATCCTGTCTGAATTCCAGGCAGGCTGAGCCTTTACGCCGCTTGACAAGAAATCCGTGTTGATCCGTGTCCAGCAAGCTGCGTGGGCGCGATCGTGCGCTCGGACTGTATCGCTCGAGAACTTCTTGACATTGTCTTGAGATTGCTGTGTTATCATCACATCAGCGAAGCGATATTCACTGGCGGTTGTGAGACGCCAGACGACTGCGGGAGAATGAGCCTATGCCACAACGAATCCTGGTGGTTGACGACGACCGATCTATTCTGAAAGTGCTGCGCGCCTACCTGGAGCAGGCGGGCTACCTGGTGCTGCTGGCGGGCGACGGCGAAGCCGCGCTGCACACGCTGCGCCACGAACGCCCAGACCTGGTCATCCTTGACCTGATGATGCCCCACCGCGATGGCTGGGAGGTGACGCGCATCGTGCGCGCCGATCGCATCCTGGCCGCAACACCGATCATCATGCTGACCGCGCGCGTCGAAGACACCGACAAGATCGTGGGGTTGGAGCTGGGCGCGGACGATTACATCACCAAGCCGTTCAATGCGCGCGAGGTGGTGGCGCGGGTCAACGCGCTCCTGCGCCGCACCCGGCTCGATCAACGGCCGGGCGCGGTCGGCCAGGTCCTGGTGACAGGCAACCTGCGGCTCGATCTCAACCAGCACACGCTGACGATCGAAGGCCGGCCGGTGGAGCTGACGCGCACGGAGTTCAATCTGCTCACCCTGTTCATGCAGAATCCGGGCTACACCCTGACCCGCGATGATCTGCTGGATAAGGCCCTCGGTTACGCCAGCGAAGGCATGGGGCGGGCGCTCGATACCCATATGCGCAATTTGCGCCGCAAGATCGAGCACGACCCGGACAATCCGACGATCATTCAGACCGTCTACGGCGTCGGCTATCGCTTGACCGGCGGTGCGCCATGAACCGGTTATGGGTTCGGCTCAGCCTGATGATCGGCGGCGTGTTGTTTCTCGTCTTCTTCATGCAGTTCCTCGCCATCACGTTCGACAGGGATGCGCAGAATGGGCCGGGAAGCGGCGCTGCGCCCACGCTGCAAACGCCGGGCGCGCCGGGTGCGGATGGCGAGCCGGATCAGGCTGAGATTGCACGGCGCTTGCTCAACTTCATGGCGCTCTCCCTGGTGGTGGGACTGATGGCCGGCGTGGTGATCGGCCGCGTCGTCAGCGCGCCGATGACAGACCTGGCGCGGGCCGCGCAGCACATCGGCGCGGGCAATCTGGACACACGCGTCAAGGCCCGCGGCAGCCGCGAGATGTTGCAGCTTGCCGACACCTTCAACAAGATGGCGGCCGACCTGCAGCACGCCGAAACGCTGCGCAACAACCTGATGGCGGACGTTTCGCATGAACTGCGCACGCCCCTGACCGTGCTGGAGGGAAACCTGCGCGCCGCGCTGGATCATGTCTATGCCCTGGACGAAGCCGAGATCGCCAATCTCTACGGGCAGACGCGCCACCTCATGCGCCTGGTCAACGATCTGCGCGACCTGTCACTGGCCGAAACCCATCAGCTTCCCCTGGAAAAACAACCGACCGATCTCAACGCGCTGGTGACCGAGACCTTGCAGGCCCTGGAGCCGCTCGCCGTCGAAAAAGGCGTGCAGTTGGCGGATCAAACAGACAAGCTGCCGCAACTCACGGTGGATCCCATCCGCATGCGGCAGGTGCTCTTCAATCTGCTCTTCAACGCGCTGCGGCACACACCCGCAGACGGCCAGGTGTTCATCAGCGCCGGCCTGCGTGAGGGGGAAGCCTGGCTGGCGGTGCAGGACAGCGGCGAAGGGCTGGAGGCGGGGCATCTGGCCGCCGTCTTCGATCGGTTCTACCGCGCGGATCGCTCGCGCAGCCGTGAAACCGGCGGCACCGGGCTGGGGCTGGCGATTGTCAAAGCGATCGTCGAAGCTCACGGCGGCCGCATCGAAGCGCACAGCGAGGGCAAGGGCCGCGGCTGCCGGTTTGTCATCACGCTGCCGGGCCGCTAACGAACCGGCTCGAAGTCTCGAACTGGCGCCCGCCCAGTGTGGCTTTTTCGCGCGGCGCGCCGTCCAATCTCCCAGTTCAATAAAGAACTTATTCGTACGGGGAGATGAATGTGATGGGCGCCTATCTGGCCTACAAAGAAATGCTGCGCAATCGGGGACGCTTCTTGCTCTTCAGCATGGTCATTGCGCTGATTACGCTGTTGGTGCTTTTCATTGCCGGCCTGGGCGAAGGCCTGGGTTCGGGCAACAAACAGTATATCGAAAAGCTCGATGCCGATTTACTCGTCTTCAAAGCCAAAGTGGACTATTCGATCGGCACGAGCAAGATCGAGCGCTCCAAACTCAACGCCATCCGTCGGGTTGAAGGTGTGGCCGAGGTGGGGCCGATTAGCTTCTCCGCGGCTTCGCTCGTCTTCGACGATAATCGTAAGCCGCTCAATGTCTCGTTGATCGGGGTGGAGCCGGGGCTGCCTGGCGAGATTCCGGCTCTGCAGGGGCAGCAACTGAGCGGCCGCCGCGCCAGCGAGGCGGTGATTGACCGCAACACGGCCGTGCGCGCCAAAGTGGGCGTCGGCGATACGATCCGGGTCAAGACGATTCAGGCCGCGAAGGAAGAATACTACGATCTGCTCGTGGTGGGCGTCAGCGATGCGCGCCAATACTCCTTGCAGCCTTCGGTCGTGGTGCCGATGCTGACTTTCGAGAAGATCAAGCCGCAGGCCGCGGCCGGCCCAGCCGACGCCGAGCTGATCTCCAACGTGGTGGCCGTGCGCCTGCTCGATCCTGCCGCCGGCGCGGCCATGAAATTGCGCCTGGAGTCTGAAGTCAGCGACATTCAGGCGGCTGACCTGGTGACGGCTTACGAGAGTACGCCCGGTTACTCTGCGCAGCAGGGCACCTTGAACACGCAGCGCGGCTTCGTGCTGTTGATCGGTGTGCTCGTCATCGGCGGCTTCTTCCAGATTCAGACCTTGCAGAAGGTCGCGCAGATCGGCATGTTGAAAGCGATTGGCACGCCCAACCGCACCATCGCGGCAGCTTCCATCATTCAAATCATCCTGGTGACTGCGATCGGTGTCGCCATTGGCAGCGCGGTGACGATTGGCCTCTCATTGGTCTTCCCACCCACCGTCCCCATTGCTTTCACCGGGCCTAATGTCATCGTGGGCATCGTTTCACTACTGGTGATCGGCCCGGTTGGCGGCCTGCTTTCCATCCGCCAGGCGCTCAAGGTGGAGCCGTTGATGGCGCTGGGGCTGGCTTCCTGACAACGCGTCACGCGGAGAGGTAACAAGGCAGGTTTCGCGCAGAAACCGGTCTTGCGAGCAAAGAACGAAAGGCAAAGAGAAATCATGACGATTGCACTGGAAACACGCGCGGTCACGAAAACCTACCAGGGCGGCAGCGGCACGATCAATGCGGTAGACGCTGTTTCGCTCACGGTGAGCGAGGGCGAATTCGTCGCCCTGGTCGGCCCCAGCGGTTCGGGCAAAACGACGATGCTGGCGATGCTGGCAGCCCTGCTCAAGCCGACGACCGGCGCGCTCTTGATCGGCGGACAGGACTTGAGCACCATGGGCGAAGCGCAGCGTACCGCGTTTCGTCGTGAAAAGATCGGCTTCACCTTTCAGGCGAACAACCTGGTGCCCTATCTGACCGCGTTGGAGAACACGGAACTGATGCTGCGTCTGAATGGCCAGCGGGACAGGGCAAGCCAGGCGCGGGCACGTGACCTGCTGGCACGCTTGGGCCTGGGGGATCGCCTGCACAGCCTGCCGCGCCAGCTTTCGGGCGGTCAACAGCAGCGGGTGGCTATCGCCCGCGCCCTGATTCACAACCCGCAGGTGGTGCTGGCCGATGAGCCAACCGCCTCGCTCGACACGGAGCGCGCCTTTCAGGCGGTCGAGACCTTCGCCGCGCTGATTCACGAGCAGCGCCGCGCCGGCATCATGGTGACGCATGACCTGCGCATGGTGCCCTTCGCCGACCGCGTCATTCAGATGCTCGATGGCAAACTGGCGCGCATCATCACCGACCGCGCCGAAATCACCGCCCTGGCTGGCACGGGTCGTGGGGAACGACCGCCGCTGCGCGACATCACCACCGAGCCGCGTCCCGTCAAACCGACCAGGACGCCGGAGCTGACGGCTGCCCTCAACACCCTCTGAGCACCTGCACTTAGTCGGTCAACTCGATGCCGGCCCCTTGCACGCGGCCCTGTAAGAGCGTGGCGATTTGCAGTTTGAGCGAGGCCGCGTGCGCGAAGGTCGCTTTGGCAATGACGGTGAGCTGGGTCTTGTTGCCCAGCATTTCACCGCCGGCAATCACCTGCCAGGGTTCGATCAGGTCGGGCAGCAGCGTAACCGCCTCCACGCCCAGCGCCTCTACCAGGGCCAGGGCGCGGGCCAGGTCGCTGTGTGCGACCATGAAGGCCAGTTTGACGGTGGAAAAGCTGGCCCGGCTGAAATTGCGAATGACCCGAACCTCGCCGTTGGGCACCGTGAACAGCTCTCCGGTCGGCGCGCGCACCAACGTGTCCAGCACGTTGACGCGTTCGATCACCCCTTGAATGCGATCCATGCCCGCGACCATCTCGACTTTTTCGCCAATAGCAAAGGTGTTGCGGAAGATAAAGCTGCCGCCGGCCAGCAGATCGTTGACGAATGCGCGCGCACCCAGACCAAACGCGGCGCTGAAAAGGCCGATCATCCAGATCAGCGTGTCGGACCGGATGAAGAGGGCCAGTGTCGCCACGATGGCGGCCATAAATGCGGCGAATTTGATGCCGCTGGCAAGCAGACCTTGCAGCGTTTCCCGCCGCTCGTGCGAGGGCCGTCTGTGCCGCGGCGCCAGGTAGGTGACCCAGGCCACCACCCGTGCGAGCTGCTGTGACAGCGCCGCGATTAGCAGAGCGAGCAAGAAATAGAGGGCAATCAGCAGGGTTGCTGTGGCCATCGGCTGACTGATCATCGAAGAGGGCGGAAAAGACATCACGGCACCCCGTTGCCTGAAAGATCGCGCCGGCCCCACACGCGGCCGGTTGCTCTCACTCTACCACGAATTGTCGTTGCCAGGCAAGTCCGCCATCCCCCCCGCAGGCTGGCTGCCGCTACTGCTTGCGGTAGTCGCGCGCGAACAGGACGCTGTTGAGGGCGAAAAAGAAGACTGCCAGGCCCAGCAAAGCCAGCAGGTGCTGCGGATTGGGCCAGGCGCCGACCAGGAAAAGACGCTGGAACGCCTCGCGGCCGTAGTAGACCGGCAGGGCGTAGGCCAGGTATTGGACAGGCAGGCGCAGGCCGCTGATGGGCAGGAAGAAGCCACTGAAGAAAACGGCGGCCAGCAGTGAAATCATCGAAAGTTGCACTGCCTGGCTTTCGGATTGGGAGATGATCGAGATGAAGAAGCCCCAACCCAGCGAGGCCACCGTCACCAGCAGCAGGGTCAGCAGAAAAGCCCACACACTGCCGAAGAATGGCACGCCGAGTACGAGGATGAGTGCGGTCAAGATACCGCCGAGCACCAACCCCAGAATGATATAGCTGAGATACTTGCCCGCGAGAATTTCGACCGGCGCAATGGGCGCCACGCGGAAAATCTCGTCGGCGCCCAGGAGCTTTTCGCGCACCAGCGAGAGCGCGCCAAAGGTCACGGCCAGGTGCTGCACGAGTAGCGCCAACACCGCCGGCGCATAGAAATCAATGTAGCCAGGCGGCCGGCCCTGCAGGCGGTCGCTGTTAATGTTGTGAATGTCGAGCGTGAAGGGATTGACCAGCACCTCCGGCGGGATGTCACGCAGCAGCGTGCCCACCTCTTGCAGTTGATCCAGCAGCCCGCGTGTCTCTTGCAGTTGGGCGCGTGATTTTGCCACGTCACCGCCATCCGCCTGTACGATCTGGCCGCGTACTTCGCGGATCGTGGCTTTCATGTCGGTCAGCGCTTCGCGCGACGCCTGCAACTTCTGCACCTCCTCGTCGGATCCGCCCACCGCGCTGCCAACGGCCGCGTAGATGCCGCCGCTCAGACCCAAGGCCGTGTCCAAACCCACGGACGCGGCATCCACCTGCGCTTCCAGTTCATCCAGGCGTTGCAGCGCGGTGGCCGTATCACCGTTGCCCAGCGCCTGGTCCAATTCATCCAGGCGAACCAGGGTGTCCTGTGAGAACTCATCCAGCCCCGCGGACAGCGTGCGCGCCCGGGCCAGCCCTTGGACCACCAGGTCCTGATTGATACGTGTGACCAGTGCATTCACCAGGTAGGCGGCATAGTCCGCGCCCACGGGGTCAATTTCGTTGACAAGCACCGTCAGCGTGATCGGATGGCCGCTGCGAAACTTGGCATAGGCATCGTCCGGGAACTGCGCCAGCACATCCACTTCCTTGTTGATCAGCTTTTCCTGCCCCGCGGCGGCGTCGCTGGTGATCTCCACCACCTTGATCGGCCCGCCATACTGACCGGCGATGGGCTGGATTTGGTCACGGATGGCGGCTCCTTCAGGCACCACCAACAGCACCCTGACCTGGGGCCGGGCGCCGGTATAGCCCACACCGAAGAGCAGCAGGATCAGGAACGGGCCGAGGATGAGGGACAGCACCAGCCGCGGCTGGCGCAACACCTCCCAGATTTCTTTGCTTGGGAACGAGATCAGACGCAATAAAAACTTCGGCATGACACCTACCCCTGCTTTTCTTTTTCGTGCTGCTCGATCAAGCGGACGAAAACCTCATCGAATTTGAGTTCTACGATGTCCACACTATCGAGGTCGAGTCCCTGCTCGTACAACGTCTGCACGATCAGGGGTAGGCGTGTCTGGGCGTCATCCACCGCAATGCGCAATTGATCGAATTTGAGGCGCTCGATTCCCTTCACCCCGGGTATATCCTGCAGGATGGTCATGTGCTGGCGGGTCATCCGGTCGGCTGTGATTTCAATGGCTTCGCCGCCCAGGGCTTGGGCGCGCAGTTCTTGCGGCGTGCCCAGGGCCACCAGTTCGCCTTTGGCCACAATCGCGACCTTGTCGCAACTATCGGCCTCGTTGACATATTGGGTGGTGACGAAAAGCGTGCGCCTGCCCAATAATTCGCCCTGCGGGCCAATGCGTTCCTCGTCGCGCAGGCTGCGGAATTCCTTCCACAACGACGCGCGCAGAATGGGGTCAATACCGGCCGTTGGTTCGTCCATGTAGACGAGCGCCGGCTCATGCAGCAGCGCGCAGGCCAGTTCCAGGCGCCGTTTCATGCCGCCAGAGATGTTGCCGGCCAGGCTGCGCTGATGCTCGGTCAGGTTGACCAATTCCAGCAGGCGCGACAGACGCTGACGCCGATCACGCCAGCTCAGGCCATAGATCGACGCGATGAAGTTGAGGTTTTCAGCCACGCTCAGGTTGGGGTAGAGCACAAACATCTGCGGCATATAGCCGATCTGTTCACGATCCTGGCGTGAAAAACGGGCCGGTTCTTTGCCAAAGACCGTTACCCGGCCCTGTGTGGGAAAATAGACGCCGTTGAGCAGGCGGATGAGGGTCGTCTTGCCGCTGCCGCTGGGGCCGAGCAGGCCGAAAATTTCTCCGGGTTCCACCCGCAGACTCACATCCCGGAGCGCAACCTGCTCTCCGAAAACCTTGTTCACCTGGCTGACCTCGATCACTGGCGCCATGTCTCTCATCTCCGATTCTCATGCCTTCGCGCCTTCGCGCCTCCTCACGCCTTCGCGCGCCCCCCCCTTGCGCCTTCGTGCCCCCTCGCGCCCTCCCTTCGCGTCTTCGCGTCTTCGTGCCTTCGCTTCTTCGCCTTCGTGCTCCACACGCCTCACTCCTCCCTCCACACCACTTGCCCCTTCTTGATGACCTGCTGCACCAGGTTGGTGCCGAAGCGATAGCCAAGATGGCGGAAGTCGGGCGCGTCGAGCAGCAGGATATCGGCCTGCTTGCCCACCTCCAGGCTGCCCACCACCGCGCCCAGGCCGATGGCGTGCGCGGCGTTGAGGGTGGCCGCGCAGATGGCCTCCGCGGGCGTCAGGCGCAGAAAGCGGCAGGCCAGGGCAATGATGAACTGCATGGACTCGCACCAGCAGGTGCCGGGGTTCAGATCGGTCGCCAGGGCCAGCGCGCCGCCCAGGTCGAGCAGGCGCCGCGCCGGCGTAAATTCATGATGCCCCAGGCCGAATGGCGTGCCAGGCAGCGCCACGCCGATGGTGTTGGACTGGGCAAGCAGGGCCAGGTGATCGGGCGGAGTGCTGACCAGGTGATCCACCGAGGTGGCGCCCAGACGCACGGCCAACGGGGTGCCGCCCAGGGGCGCGAACTCATCCACGTGCAGCTTGAGCGCCATGCCCCCCTCAGCCGCGGCGGTCAGGATGCGCTCACTCTGCGCCAGGTCGAAGACGCCGTGCTCGCAGAAGACATCACAAAAGCGCGCCGCAGGCACATAGGTGGTGTAGCCAGGCCCGCCGTCGGCTGCGTTCAGCACCACCTGGTACTGCAAATCGGCCACGACCGGGATCACCTCGGCAACCAGGAAATCCACATAGGCGTCGGTGCGGCCGCTGAACTCCGGCGGCACCGCGTGCGCGCCCAGGAACGTGGGCACCAGGTCAATGGCGTGATCCTCATCCAGGATGCGAATGGCGTCCAGCATCTTGATTTCATCGTCCAGGTTGAGGCCATAGCCGGTCTTGGCCTCGGCCGTGGTGGTGCCATGCGCCAACATGCGGTCCAGGCGGCGTGCGGTCTGTGCCACCAGTTCTTCGATGGAGGCGGCGCGCGTGGCCTTGACCGTGCTGACAATGCCGCCGCCGGCTTGCATGATCTGCATGTAACTGGCGCCGGCAATGCGCAGATCGAACTCCGCTGCGCGGTCGCCGGCCCACACCACATGCGTGTGCGGGTCTACAAAGCCCGGCAGCACGATGCAATCGCTGGCATCCAGCATGTCATCCGCGGTGTAGGCGGCCATGATCTGCGCGGACGTGCCCACCGCAACAATGACCTCGCCCTTGATGGCGAGCGCGCCATCCTCGATCAGGCCACTGTCGGCCATCTGGACGCCGCGTCGCGGCCCACCGCCCGGCGGCGCCGCCACGGTCAGCAGTTGGCGGGCGTGATAGATGATACGCGAGACATGCATGGCGTTACCTCGTTTTCACGACTGCAGCATGGGCTATTCAGGCGTCCGCTGATTGGTGCTGGATCAGGAATCCATAGCCAATCAGCAGGGTTGTGGCGAAGGCAAACCACTGAATGGCGTAGCTGAGATGCGGCCCGTCACTCAGATCAATCTCCACATCAGCGGCCGGTAGCACGCCGCCGGCAAAGCCCTGGGTCTGCTGCACAAAAATAGGCAGCAACGGATAGGGCGTCTGTTCCTGGATGCGCGCAATGTCTACCCGATACCAGCTTTCCACACGGGTCAGCTCGGCCGTCAGGGCCGGGTCGAGCGGGGACAACCAGCCCTGCCGCGCCTGGGTCGCGCGTGCAATGCCTTCGATGATGACGGCCTCGCCCGGGGCCGGGTATTGACTGCGAGGCGCATCGTAGGGGATCCAGCCGCGATCAATCAAGACGGCCTGGTCGCTGCCGGCCAGACGCAACGGCGTCAGCAGGTGGACACCAGGCTCATCTTGCCGGGCTTGATTGCGCAGGACGATCTCCGGACCGGGGTCGAAGGCGCCTTGCACCCGCACATGCCGATAGTTGAGCGCCGCCGGATCCGCCACCGCGCCTGTCAACTCGATGGCCGGCGCGGCCAGGCGCGCCTGGATGTCGGTGTTGAGCGCCCGCCGCTCGTTGAGGCGCCGCACCTGCCACACACCCAGGCTGCCCAGGCCGATGACGGCAGCTGCGACCAGGATCGTTAGCGGCAGCCAGCGCCGGCTGACGACGCGCCGCATCATGGCTGCAAACCCTGGTTGCCCCACACCGTGGCCACGGCCTGAATATCACCGACCTCCACCGCGCCGCTGCAGTCCAGATCATGATCGGGCACGAAATCGGTGCGCTGGAAATCGGCCGCGACGAGCTGCACATCCAGGACGTCCTGCAGACCATCGCCGTTGACATCGGTGGTGAACGCGCCGGGAGTGCAGACGGGACGCAGGCTCAGCTTGTAGACCGCGCCGGAGCCATTGCCGCAGGTGCCGCCATAGTTGGAGCAATCGGTGACGATGTACAGATCGCCGATGGCGTCCTGACCGAAGGAACTGAGAAAGGCAATACTGCGGCCGGCCGGAGGCGTCAAGGTGTGGTTGGCCGCGGTCCAGGTGCTGCCACCGAAGGTGAGGCTGCGCGCCTGGCTGCCCCCGCAGTAATCGGCAAAGAAATACTGGCCGAAGAAGCTGCTGTTGGGCGAGCCGCGAAAGCGGTAGCCGCCGCTAATGGAGCAGCCGTTGCCGTGGCTGTAGACATGCACCGGCGGGGTGAGGGTCAGCGAACTGCAGTTGCCTGAGAAGTTGTACTGCGCGTTGCCTTCCATGCAGCGCCAGCCGTAGTTGACGCCGCCCGCGCTGCCGGCCGGTTCCAGGTCCACCTCTTCCCAGTCGCCCTGCCCCACATCGCCGATCCAGAGATCATGGGTGAGGCGGTCGAAGCTGAAGCGCCAGGGGTTGCGCGTGCCGAGATCCCAGATTTCATCCAGCGGATTGCCTGCCCCCACAAAGGGATTGGTGGGCGGGATGGCGTAGGGTGTGCCGCCGTCCACATCCAGGCGCAGCATCTTGCCCAGGAGGACGCCGGTGTTCTGCGCGTTGTTGGGCGGATCACCGCCGCTGCCGCCGTCGCCCGTGCCGAGATAGAGATAGCCGTCCGGCCCAAACTGCAGTTGGCCGCCGTTGTGGTTGGAGTTAGTGGGATGGGCGATGGTGATGATCGTCAGGGCGCTGGCCGCATTGGCAACATCAGGGTTGGCGGACACGCTGTAGCGGACGATTTGCAGGTTGCCGGAGAGATTGACGTAGTAGATGTAGAAGTAGCCGTTGCTGGCGTAGTTGGGATGAAACGCCATGCTCAACAGCCCTTCTTCATTGCCGTAGCTCACCAGGGCGGAGACATCCAGGAACGAGGTGGGCAGCAGGCCGCCGTTTTTGTAGATGCGAATACGCCCGCGCTTTTCGATGATGAAGAGGCGGGCGCGGTCGGCCGGCGCAGCCGTGACATAGACCGGGCGTTCCAGGCTGCCGACGATCAGCGTGGTGGCGATGGTGACAGCCGGCCCGGTTTGGTCCGCGGCCGGCGCTTTGCCTGTTTGCGAAAGTTCAGCAGCCAGGGCGCTGGCGGGCGGCAGGCTGGCAAGCAGACAGGCGAGCAGGAGGATCATCAAGGTACGGTGAATAGTTGGCATGAGCATTTTTCCTTTCGGTGTTGGTTGACCTGGGTTATCTGCTGACGGCCTATGGTACCATCGTTGGCGAGTTATGCCAACAAATCGAAGTCGCACGTTGTGCTATAGATGTCCCACCTCCCTACACCTCACAGCTCAATCCACATCTTCCAGGCCGCGGGCACATCGCCGCTGGCGATCAGGTAGCTGGTGCGCGGGGTCTTTGGCTCGATCAGCAGCTTCATGCCAGCCTCATGCGGCGTGCGATTGGCCTTGCGCTGATTGCAGCGCGCGCAGGCCGCGACCGTATTGCCCCAGGTGGAGGCTCCACCCCGCGACGCCGGGATGAGATGATCCACCGTGAGATCGCGGCCCGCATGGCGACGACCGCAGTAAGCGCAGGTGAAATCATCGCGCTCGAACACCCCGCTGCGCGTCCAGGCCGGCGTGCGGCGATGCGGGACGCGCGCGTAGATCTTCAGGCGCAGCACCTGCGGCACTGCCAGCGTCTGCGCGGCGCTGGACACCGTGACATGCTCGGCGCTGACCGCCTCCACGCGACCTCGCAGCAGGAGCTTGACCGCGCGCGCCATCGTCACCACGGTCAGTGGCTCATACGACGCATTCAGCAGCAAGATGGATTGAGCTACCATACTGTTTACCTCCGATCGCAGGCAATAAAAAAGCCGCCTGTTTGGCGGCTCGCTGACGGCAGATGGCTGAGAATAGAAAACTACTCTCCTCCTCCTACCCAGGCAGAGCCGCGCGCGGTCGCACCCGTGATCGGGAATTCCCGTCGCAGGTCAAACCAGGCCTTCTGTGATTGACTACAAACCGTCATCTTCGAACCTCACTCCTGAGACACTCTTTCGGGTTACGGCAATATCCTACTTCAATTGGCAGCGTTTGTCAAAATCAGGGGGTGAGCACCGTCACCCGCCCGACCGAGCCGTCCACGCGGATACGCTGACCGGTTTTGAGGCGCGTCGTGGCTTCATGCACGCCAACCACGGCCGGGATGCCGTATTCGCGCGCGACGACCGAGCCGTGCGTCATCAGGCCACCGACCTCCATCACCAGGCCGCCCGCCGCCAAAAAGAGTGGGGTCCAGGCCGGATCGGTGCCAGGACAGACCAGGATTTCGCCTGGCGCCAACTGCGCGCCGCGCGGGTCAAGCACGACATGCACCACGCCTTCGACCACACCGGGCGAGACGGGGCTGCCGGTGATGGCGCCATCCGCGTTGCTTGCCCCCAGGCCCGCATAGAAGACCTGGCCGTCGCTCAGCAGGAGGCGCGGCACCTGGCGGCGCTGCTTCTCGCGATCGTAGGAGGCGCGACGTGCGGCCACCAGCGGCTTCCACGCGGCGCGCGCGCCCGATGCCAGTTGCTGCAACTCGGCTGTGGTCAAGAAAAAGACATCCTCGGCCTGCTCCAAAATACCGGCTGCGACCAGGGCGCGGCCGCTGTCCAATAAGACCTGACGCAAGATGCCCATGGCGCGAATGATCGAAAATTTGGGCGTTTCGCGCAGACCGGCCAGGGCACGGATGCGCCGCGCGGCCGCACGCGCCAGCCGCGCCTTGATCCAGCCGCGTTTGCCCCGCCGTATCGCGTGCGTCAGGTGTTCGATGGCTGCTTCAGCCGTCACCGCGCCGCGCTTGAAAACGACATCCGGCGCCTGGTTAGGGTCTTCGATGTTGAGATAGCTCTGCACCACCTGCATGATTTGCGTGGGGTCTTCGCGCCAGCGCCGGCGGCCAATGTCAATTTCGCCCACGCCGCGCATGCCATAGCGGCGCAGGAAGGCGCTGAGCGCCGTCTGGGCGACCGGCGGTAGCTGCCCGGCCTCATAGCCGCGGGCCAGGGCGACGGCATCCGCTTGCTTGAAGGCCGCGGCCGCCGCGGCATCGGCCTTGATCTGCTGGGCCGTGGTCCACAGCGCCAGGTCCATCTCGGTGGTCACGTTGTGCGGCAGGCCGCGGGTGGTGGTTAGCACCCATTGCGGTCCGTCGGGCACATCCTGGGAGAGCACGTTGAGCAGGCGTAGTGGGATGATGCCGGACGCCACGCTCGGAATGATGTAAGGCATAAAGGTGGTGAGAAGGTGACGCGGCAACGTTTCGACCAGGGCCACGCGCGCACTCAGACTGGTGGCGGCCTGAGCCTCTGCTTCCATGCCAGTCAGCATTCGCTCGATGGACTGCTGGGTGACAGCTCGGCCATGCTCAGGCCGTGACAAATTGACCGCCACGGTGCGCACCAGTGGAGCGAAGAAGCGTACCATGTTCCACAGCGCGCGCAGGCTAAAACCGCGGCTGTTAGGCGCCAGGCGCGCGTCGTTCAACAGGGGAGCCAGCAATTCATGCGTTCCCGGCTCAATGACGCTGAGGAATCCGTTGATCAAACCACGCGTGGTTTGATTCTTGAGCGCGCCGGTGATGTTGATGAACAAACGTTCACCCGCTTCGGCCAGGGCCTTCTGCGTTTGCAGCGTGCAGCGGGCGCCAAACAGGCCAGAAGCGAAAACCACGAGATTCATGAAGAAGTCCCGGCCCAGGGGCGTAATCGGGTCGAGCATTCCCTGCGCCGCGCCCAACGAGAAGAAGGCGCGCAACGGTTCGGGCGGAAACGGCGCTGGCAGGGGGAAGAGTGAGGTGATCGGCCGTGCCTGCAGCAGCGCCAGGCGACCTTCCGCCCAGCCCCATTCGATGTCCTGCGGCGTACCGAAGAGCTCGGCCACGCGGCGGCCGAGGCCGGCCAGTTCCGTAATCACCGGGTCGGGTAGGGCCTGGCGCTGACCGGCATCGTTGGGCGCGGTGATCGTGCCGCCGCCGGCCTGACCGTGAATCGCCAGGGCTTTGGCGCCCAGGGTCTTGCTGACGATGCGGCCCTGCGCATCCACCACGTAATGGTCAGGTTCGACCAGGCCGGAGACCAGGGCCTCGCCCAGGCCGAAGATGGCGTCAATGACGAGCTCGTTGCGTTTGCCGCTCAAGGGGTTCGCTGTGAAAAGGACACCAGAGGCTGCGCTGGGCACCATCTCTTGTACGACGACGGCCAGGGCCACGCTGTCCTGGTCAATGCCATTGCGGGCGCGATAGCCAATGGCGCGTGCGGTCCACAGGCTGCTCCAGCAGTTGATGACCGCGGTCAGCAGCGCCGCGTCGCCGATGATGTGCAGGTAGGTGTCCTGTTGTCCCGCAAAGGACATATCGGGCAGGTCTTCGGCCGTGGCAGATGAGCGCACGGCGACGGGCGGGCGTCCCAGGTTGGCGTAGGCCTGGCTGATTTCCGCAGCCAGGTTGGCGGGCATCACCCCGGCCGCGAAGCGGCTGCGCATGGTCTCCGAGGCGGCTGCCAGCGCGGCCGGGTCATCGGTGCGCAGCGCGGCCAACGCCACCGTAATGACGGCATCCAGGTGGTTGCTGCCAACGTAGGCCTGGTAGGCTGCGGTGGAAATAATGAAGCCTGGCGGCACCGGCAACCCGGCGCGCACCAGGCGGGTCAGATTGGCGCCTTTCCCGCCCGCCGTCGCCAGCGAGGCGTCAGCTTGAGCGAGCGCTAACACCGTGGGTTTTGTGCTCATACCTATGCTCCGTGGCGTCAAAACAGAAAACGCCTGCTTGATTTCAGACACTTCTCCGCGGGGATACACGCCGGCCGCCCTTCCAGGTGGGGCCAGGGGCGGTAGGTTCTACGGGTGACAATGGCGGGGTCGGTGTGTCCTGTGGCTGAGGCGCCGCGTCAGGCGGCGGCGTCGGGCTGAACGAAGCGGGTCGGGCGACATCGTCAAGCACCGGGGCGGGCGGAAGTTCCGGCGTCAGCGGGGCCATGATCCCGTGAAAGAACATGTCCATGACATCGTCCAGGGTGCCGAGGCCGCCCGTGGCAGGGGTGGCCTGGTTGAGTGTCGAACGGCTCAGGAGGGAAGCGGTGAGGTAATGGGCAAAGATGCTGCCCAGAAAGATGCGGAAAATGGCCGGCGGACTGAACGGGCGCAAACGCCCGGGCGCGGCCTGCAACCGCTCCAGGAACCCGAACACACTGGGCAGCAGAAGTTCCACCAGTTCCGGGATATGCTGACCGTTGAACTCCACGAGTTCGATGAACATCAGGTTGATCAGGCCCGGCTGCCGGTCAATTTCAGCCATGAGACGTTGGGCCGTCGCCCGCAGAATCTCCTCGGCCGTCTGCCCGGTGGACGACGCATTGAGTTGGGGAATCATGGTCACGAACGGGTGATAGGTGCGCACCACCGCCTTGAAAATCTCTTCCTTGCTGGGAAAATGGTTGTACACCCCGCCGACGACCAACCCGGCGCCGTCAGCAATCAGGCGCATCGAAGTGCCGTGATAGCCAGTGGTGACGAACAGGTTGTAGGCAACAGCCAGGATGGTTGCCCGCGTGCGTTCGCCTTTGCTGAGTTCTTCTTCCATAAGTCACCTATTATTATGAACGACCGTTCATAGTAATGATACATCAGCACAGGCGATTTGTCAAGGAAAAAGGGGTGGTTGGGCGGAGGTGTTCTGTGGGGCCTACTGGCTGCTGCCCAACGGGCGCTTGCGGATGACGCCGCTGGCGCGAGGAAAGGCGCGCGGAGTAGGCTTGACCTTGCGCATGACGATCAGGCTGCGCCGTTCGTGCAGGCCCGGCACCTGCAGCGCCTGCACGCTGATCAGTTGCCCGCCCAGTTGGGTGATGGCATCGCCGCTGGCGGCCAACTCGGCATCAACCTGCGGCACGGCGCCCTTGTAGGCGAGAATCCAACCGCCGACGCGCGCCAGGGGCAGCAGGTACTCGAGTAAGATCGGCAGGGGCGCGACGGCACGCGCCAACACCAGGTCGAACCCTTCACGCCAGGGCGCGTGACCGGCCAGCTCTTCGGCGCGACCATGCACCGCCCTGACTCCGCTCAATCCGTAGAGTTGAATCATATGCTCAAGGAAGGTGACCTTCTTGCCCGTGCCTTCCAGCAGCGTCAACTGCAGGCTGGGCCACACCAGTTTGAGGGCCAATCCTGGCAGCCCTGCCCCAGTACCGACATCAATTGCTGTGGGTGTCGAAGTCAGGAGCGCGGGTAGTTTCAGGCTCTGAACGGCAGCCAGCACCGGCAACGCGCTCAGAGAATCGAGAAAATGATGGGTTTCCACCTGCGCCGGCTCGGTGATGGTGGTGAGATTGAATCGCTCATTCCACTCCGCCAACGCCGCGGCATACTGTTCGAACCGTAGGCACTGTTCGCTGCTCAAGGTGAGACCCAATTCGGTGGCGTGTTCCGCAAAATGCTGCATATATCAACCTTTGTCGTTCACAAGCTAAGTCTATTATACGTCGCCACGCCAGCCTGTCAACGTCAGCCGGCGCCCAGGCTGCGCTGCTGGCTGGAGCGGTCGTGATCGCGACGTGCGGTCGGCGTAAGTCGCTTGCCAATCCAGCCTGAAAGTGATAAACTTCTGGCCGGTTAGGGCTTGCCAAAGAATGAGTTCTCGCTTTTTCTGAGCAAAATGCAGGCAAGAACAGGCAGTTGTGTTTTGACAAGCCCCTAGCCTACAGGACCGTTGGTAAGGAGATGGCAATGGCAGCGCAGGCCCTCTATCGCAAGTGGCGTTCCCAGACATTCGACGAGTTGATTGGCCAGGAGCCGATCACGCAGACACTGCGCAACGCCCTGCGCGATGATCGCATCGCGCACGCCTATCTTTTCACCGGCCCGCGGGGCACCGGTAAGACCAGCATGGCGCGTATTCTGGCCAAGGCGGTCAATTGCGAGGCTGCGCCCGCTGAGCGCCCCTGTAATCAGTGTCGCATCTGCCGCGCGATCAACGAGGATCGCATGCTCGATCTCATCGAAATTGATGCGGCGTCTCACACGGGCGTTGACAACATGCGTGAGACCGTCATTGATCGGGTCAACTTCCGCCCTGGCGAAGCGCGCTATAAAATTTACATTATAGATGAAGTACATATGCTCTCGACTTCATCCTTCAACGCGCTGCTGAAGACGCTGGAAGAGCCGCCGGCGCACGTCATTTTCATCCTGGCCACCACCGACGTGCAGAAGGTGCCGGCCACGGTAATTTCGCGCTGTCAGCGCTTCGATTTCCGGCGTATCCCGCAGCGGGAGATGGTGCAGCATCTGCAGGCGATTTGCCAGGCCGAGGAACGCCGCGCCGAACTGGATGCCCTGAATACCATTGCGCGCCACGCCACGGGCTGTATGCGCGACGCGATCAGCCTGTTGGATCAACTGATGGCCTATGGCGGTGAGACGATCACGGCTCAGCAGGTGGAGGCGATGCTGGGCACGGTGCCGAGTGCGGCCATTGCGCGCCTGGTGAACGCCCTGGCCGCGCACGATCCCGCGGCTGGCCTCGATGTCATCGGAGATCTGTCAATCACTGGCGTCGAGCTGCGCGAGCTGGCGCGCCAGACGGTGGATTATTTGCGTGCGCTTTTGCTCATTCAACTGGGCGGCAACGAGACCCTGATTGATCTGCCGGCCGAGACGATCCGCGACATGGCCCAGCAGGCGCGGCGGTTCGATCCGGCCGCGCTCTTGCGTGCCATTCGCCTGTTCAGCCAGGCCGTCGTTGATCTGCGCGGCAATTTGCAGGGCGTCCCCCAGTTGGCGCTGGAGCTGGCCGTGGTTGACGCTGCACTGGACGGCGCTGGTCAGGCGCCATCTGTTGTGAGCGAGAGGCAGGCCGCGCCGGTCACTGGCCTGGCCCGCAGCGCTCCCGCAGTCGCTCCCGTGGCCGACAAGCCGACCGACGCCCTGGCAGAAAGTCAGCCTGTCTCTGTGCCCGGCCAGCCAACAGTGGCTGAGAAACCTGCGCCCCTGACCCCGGCGTCCGCGCCCGCGGCGGGAGTCGCGATGGCGCCGACACCGACGCAGGCCCCGCCCGCGCCTGAGGACGCCGCCGATGTTGATCAGCTCACCGTGCTGCGTCAGAATTGGGCGCGCGTCAAGGAATTGCTACAGAATCGGCGCCGCACGTTGCTGGGCATTCTGACAGGCGGTGTGCGTTTCCTGGCGGTCGAGCAGTCCCAGGTGATCATTGGTTTTGACGGCAACAAGCAGGGCGCGCCTTACAGTGCACGTCGCCTCCTGGAGCCGGAGAACAAGGCCACGCTGGAAGCGGTGTTAAGTGAGGTCCTGGGCGGACCTCATCGTATCATCGTGATAGCCGAGGATCAATACCAGCCACGGGTGCGCACAACCCCGGCAGTGGTGCAACCGGAGATTGTCAGCGTGCAGGCTGCCGAGCCTGAGGCGGTGGCGTCGCGGGCGGTTGGCAGTCAACCGGCGGACGATTCGGTCCTGGCGCATGCCAGAGAACTGGGCGCCGTGGTGCGCGAACTGCCAGCGGACTAACCCAACGTTTCGATGTGAAATAGCATTGAAATAGGAAGAGACAGGAAGAGACAGAAAGAGACAGAAAGAGACAGGAAGAAATAGAAAGGAATGAAGATCGGTCATGTCAAAAGGTAAACATCGCGGGTTTGTGCCACAGCCACCCATGCGGGGCGGTCCTGGCGGCGGCGCGGGCGGGGGCGGCAACATGATGTCGCAAATCCAGAAGCTGCAGGAAGAGATGGGTAAGACGCAAGAGGCGCTCAAGTCGGAAACGGTCACGGTTTCCGTGGGCGGAGAGGCGGTCACGGTGGTTGCCACCGGGGATCAGCGGATTACCTCTATCACGCTCAAGCCTGAGGCGGTTGACCCAGGGGATGTCGAGATGCTGCAGGACCTGCTGGTAGCGGCTGTCAACGAGGCGTTGGCGCAGTCGCAGGCGTTGGCATCCAAACGGATGGCGGCGCTCACTGGCGGTTTGAGCCTGCCTGGTCTTTTCTAGGATTACGGCGGATTACGACTATGGAACCACTCGCACCACCCGTTGCGCGCCTCATTGATGCCTTTGCACGCTTGCCTGGCATCGGGCCGAAAACGGCTTCCCGCCTGGCTTTCTTCTTGCTGCGCGCGCCGGATGAGATCACACAAGGGCTGGGCCAGGCGCTGCTGGATCTCAAAGCACACACGCAGTTGTGTGCGGAATGTTTCAACGTAGTCGAGACCAGCCCGTGCTCGATCTGCGCGAATGAGAGTCGCGATCATTCTGTCATCTGTGTGGTCGAAGAGCCGCTCGATGTCCTGGCGATCGAACGGACGGGGAGCTATCGGGGCGTCTATCATGTCCTGCATGGGGTGATTTCGCCGATTGACGGCATCGGGCCGGAGGAACTGAAAATTGCGGAGTTGATTCGGCGCATTCAGCGGCGCCCGGTGCAGGAGATCATCCTGGCCACCAACCCTGGCCTGGAGGGCGACAATACGGCAGCTTGGATTCAGCGGCAGTTGCAGATCGCGGGGACGCGGATGACACGGCTGGCGCGTGGTTTGCCGGTGGGCGGGGACTTGGAATATGCGGACGCGGTGACACTGGCGAGCGCCTTGGATGGGCGCAGCGAGATGCGCTAGGCGACAGGCGCCGGGCCGCGACGCGGGTCAGCGTCGTGGCCGGAGAGATGCCCCAGCGAGTTTGTCCGGCTTGTGCGTTGGATTTGACACATCGGGGAGGGCGTGGTAAATTCGGCCCTCGTTGCCTGTTGGGGCAGCCGAGAGAGAAAGTTCTTTCAAAGGGGTAGTGGTTCAGCAACAAGTGCATGGTATGCCCCGTACCAGGCGTTGCGCGTGAGTCACGTCTGTGTGTGAGTTCATCGGTTCGCAAGTGCAAGAGTGGATCACCGAAGTCGCTCGCGAATTTGACAGGACACGCCTTCAGGGCCACCCACGGGACGCAGACTCGGCGTGGCTTGTAGGACTACATACCCTGGTGCGTGGTGAAGAGTTTCGGCCGGACAGGCGCAGCAGATTTGACAGGACGTGGTGCGCCTGATACAATACCCAACTGCAAATGCGCTCGCACAGTAGAGATACTGGCGGGCGGTTCTTTGAGAAGCGTAATTTTACATCACAATCAAAAATCGTGAGACAAAGCTGGCGACTTCCTGGGTGAAGACCGGTTGGCTCAATCGGAGCCTGTCTGCGATTTGCTAACGCACTGGTTGTGTAGTAGAATAGCTCGTGTTGTTGCGTAGGCAGCAACCTATAGGTTAGATCGAAAGCAGGCACATGAACTGGCCTGCTGTTTTTTCGGCTATCTGACCTTGTATGCACCTTAACAGTTAAAGAGTGATAGGAAGGTAAGAGGAGATAGTGTTGCAGTTTTAGCTATCTGATAGATAAGATAAAGGTTAGGATTAAATGGAGAGTTTGATCCTGGCTCAGGATGAACGCTGGCGGCGTGCTTAACACATGCAAGTTGAACGGTCTGCTTAGGTAGACAGTGGCGCACGGGTGAGTAACGCGTAGGTGACCTATCCTTTAGTGGGGGATAACTCAGGGAAACTTGAGCTAATACCGCATGAGCTTGTGGTTGTTAGAGGGCCACAAGGAAAGCAGCAATGCGCTGAGGGAGGGGCCTGCGTCCGATTAGCTAGTTGGCAAGGTAACGGCTTACCAAGGCGATGATCGGTAGCTGGTCTGAGAGGACGATCAGCCACATTGGCACTGAGACACGGGCCAAACTCCTACGGGAGGCAGCAGTGAGGAATATTGGGCAATGGCCGAAAGGCTGACCCAGCAACGCCGCGTGGAGGATGACGGCCTTCGGGTTGTAAACTCCTTTTGCCGGGGACGAGGAAGGACGGTACCCTGGGAATAAGTCACGGCTAACTACGTGCCAGCAGCCGCGGTAAAACGTAGGTGGCGAGCGTTATCCGGATTTACTGGGCGTAAAGAGCGCGTAGGTGGTTGAGTAAGTTGGATGTAAAATCTCTTGGCTTAACTGGGAGGAGACGTTCAAGACTGCTTGGCTTGAGGGCGAGAGAGGGGTGCAGAATTCCCGGTGTAGTGGTGGAATGCGTAGATATCGGGAGGAATACCAGTGGCGAAAGCGGCGCCCTGGCTCGCAACTGACACTGAGGCGCGAAAGCGTGGGTAGCGAACGGGATTAGATACCCCGGTAGTCCACGCTGTAAACGATGTGAACTGGGTGTTGGCGGTATGAATTCCGTCGGTGCCGTAGCAAACGCGATAAGTTCACCGCCTGGGGAGTACGGTCGCAAGGCTAAAACTCAAAGGAATTGACGGGGGCCCGCACAAGCAGCGGAGCGTGTGGTTTAATTCGATGCAACGCGAAAAACCTTACCTGGGTTTGACATGGGCGTAGTAGTGAACCGAAAGGGGAACGAGCCTTCGGGCAGCGTCCACAGGTGCTGCATGGCTGTCGTCAGCTCGTGCCGTGAGGTGTTGGGTTAAGTCCCGCAACGAGCGCAACCCCTGTTGCCAGTTATAAGTGTCTGGCGAGACTGCCGGTATCAAGCCGGAGGAAGGTGGGGATGACGTCAAGTCAGCATGGCCTTTATATCCAGGGCTACACACACGCTACAATGGTCGGTACAGAGGGTTGCAAAGCCGCGAGGTAGAGCTAATCTCACAAAGCCGGCCTCAGTTCAGATTGGAGGCTGCAACTCGCCTCCATGAAGTCGGAGTTGCTAGTAATCGCCGGTCAGCAATACGGCGGTGAATACGTTCCCGGGCCTTGTACACACCGCCCGTCACGTCATGGGAGCTGGTAACACCTGAAGTCGGTGAGCTAACCGCGAGGAGGCAGCCGCCGAGGGTGGGACTAGTGACTGGGACGAAGTCGTAACAAGGTAGCTGTACCGGAAGGTGCGGCTGGATCACCTCCTTTCTAGGGAGAAAGGCGTGCCGAGGGCTGCGGAAGCGGTTTTGGGAGCCTACTCTGAGGTTAGGGCTGTAGCTATCTTTGAATTTTCCTATCACTCTTTAGCGGTTAAGGCACATTGAGAGGGAGAGAGAGGGCCTTTAGCTCAGCTGGTTAGAGCATTCCTCTGATAAGGGAAAGGTCTCTGGTTCGAGTCCAGAAAGGCCCACTGAGAGTGGGGGGAAAGAAGGATAGAGCGAGAGATAAAGCGAGAGCCCGGTTGGGAAGCCGGGTTTTTGAATGGGTTGTGAGATAGCGGGTGAGCTTGTGCGGAGAGAGCAGGAGCTTAGCCGCTAGCGTGCAACGCTGGGCGGAGAGGTTATTACTGGAAGGTAGTGATCTGGCCGAGGACATTAACAACTGAATTGTGTGAGTGTAGATGGCATGATAGCGAAGAAGGCGATGGAAGAGGATAGAAGACGTTTAATGAATGCCGTCTCACGTGGATTAAGTTAGTAAGGGCATACGGTGGATGCCTAGGCGCCAGAAGCCGAAGAAGGACGTGGATGGCTGCGAAAAGCCTCGGTGAGCTGTCATCAAGCGTGAGAGCCGGGGATATCCGAATGGGGAAACCCGCCTGGGGGAATGCCCAGGCACTGTCATCTGAATACATAGGGTGAGCAGGGGGGCACCCGGGGAACTGAAACATCTAAGTACCCGGAGGAAAAGAGAACATTCCCTGAGTAGTGGCGAGCGAAAGGGGAGGAGCCTAAACCCACGTTGTGTAGAAGGCTGCAGCCGTTGCAGCGTGGGGGTTGAAGGGGCTAGGGCGTGTTGTTGCAGAGACACGAAGGAGTAAGAAATTTCAGGTCTAGTCGAACTGTACTGGGAAGGCAGAGCGCAGAAGGTGAGACTCCTGTAGACGAAAGGTCTGAAACTCCTGCTAGTACCCTGAGTACCACGGGACACGAGAAATCTTGTGGGAAGCAAGGGAGACCACTCTCTAAGGCTAAAGACTTATGGCGACCGATAGTGAACAAGTACCGTGAGGGAAAGGTGAAAAGAACCGGGTTAACCGGAGTGAAATAGAACCTGAAACCGTATGCTTACAAGCAGTCGGAGGACAATACCCGAAAGGGGAGGTCTGACGGCGTGCCTCTTGGAGAATGAGCCAGCGAGTTACTTTCAGTAGCGAGGTTAAGGCAGATACAGCCGGAGCCGTAGCGAAAGCGAGTCTGAAAAGGGCGACAAGTTGCTGGGAGTAGACCCGAAACCAGGTGAGCTACTCATGGTCAGGGTGAAGCGGGGGGTAACGCCTCGTGGAGGCCCGAACCCGTTAATGTTGCAAAATTATGAGATGAACTGTGAGTAGGGGTGAAATTCCAAACGAACTTGGAGATAGCTGGTTCTCCCCGAAATAGCTTTAGGGCTAGCCTCAAGTGTTGAATACCGGGGTAGGGCACTGGATTGGCTAGGGGCGTATAGCTTACCAAACCAAACCAAACTTCAAATACCGGTAGTTGTAGCTTGGGAGTCGGACTACGGGAGATGAGTTTCGTGGTCAAAAGGGAAACAGCCCAGATCGCCAGCTAAGGTCCTGAAGTACGAGCTAAGTGGGAAAGGATGTGGGATTACCCAGACAGCCAGGAGGTTGGCTTAGAAGCAGCCATCCTTGAAAGAGTGCGTAATAGCTCACTGGTCTAGTGATCCTGCGCCGAAAATTTAACGGGGCTAAAGCTCGTCACCGAAGCTGCGGATTCATATACTTGCGGGTATATGAGTGGTAGGGGAGCGTTCTGCACAGCAGAGAAGGGTGACTGGAAAGACGCCTGGAGCGTGCAGAAGAGAGAATGCTGGCATGAGTAGCGAAAAACACGTGAGAACCGTGTTCGCCGTAAATCTAAGGTTTCCGACGGAAGGTCAATCCGCGTCGGGTTAGTCGGGCCTAAGGCGAGGCCGGATGGCGTAGCCGATGGACAACAGGTTAATATTCCTGTACCACGTGATACCGTTTGAGTGAAGGGGGTGACGCAGGGGGTAGGCCAGCCAGTTATTGGATTCTGGTGCTAAGCCTGTAGGGCGATGAAGGGGATAGGGAAAACCGTTCCTGGAGCTTGAGGGGTGATGGCGGAGCCTGAGAGGGCCGGAAGTGGCTGAGCCTGGCTGCCGAGAAAAGCCTCTAGCGAGGTATGCGTGACCGTACCGCAAACCGACACAGGTAGATGAGTAGAGAATACTAAGGTGAACGGGAGAACCCTTGTTAAGGAATTAGGCAAATTAAGTCCGTAACTTAGGGAAAAGGACTGCCACTGGTTGTGAGGGCGACTAGCTTGTCTGAGCGATTGGTGGTCGCAGCGAAATGGCTCTGCCGACTGTTTAACAAAAACACAGGTCTCTGCGAAAGCGAAAGCTGACGTATAGGGGCTGACGCCTGCCCAGTGCCGGAAGGTTAAGGGGAGAGGTGATGAGCTTTGAACCGAAGCCCCGGTGAACGGCGGCCGTAACTATAACGGTCCTAAGGTAGCGAAATTCCTTGTCGGGTAAGTTCCGACCCGCACGAAAGGCGTAACGAGCAGAGCACTGTCTCAACAAGGGACCCGGCGAAGTTGAAATAGCGGTGAAGATGCCGTTTACCCGCAGCAGGACAAAAAGACCCCGTGGAGCTTTACTGTAGCTTGACATTGAGTTAGGGCTTTGTCTGTGTAGGATAGGTGGGAGGCTAAGAAGCTGGTCCGCTAGGATCGGTGGAGTCGACGTTGAAATACCACCCTGATGGAGTCTTGGCTCTAACCTGTGGCCCTGATCGGGCATGGGGACAGTGTCTGGTAGGCAGTTTGACTGGGGCGGTCGCCTCCTAAAGAGTAACGGAGGCGCCCAAAGGTTCCCTCAGGCTGAATGGAAACCAGCCGTAGAGTGTAAAGGCATAAGGGAGCTTGACTGCGAGACAAACAAGTCGAGCAGAGACGAAAGTCGGGCTTAGTGATCCTACGGTTCCGAGTGGAAGGGCCGTGGCTTAACGGACAAAAGCTACCCCGGGGATAACAGGCTGATCTCCTCCAAGAGTTCACATCGACGAGGAGGTTTGGCACCTCGATGTCGGCTCGTCGCATCCTGGGGCTGAAGTAGGTCCCAAGGGTCCGGCTGTTCGCCGGTTAAAGCGGTACGCGAGCTGGGTTCAGACCGTCGTGAGACAGGTCGGTCTCTATCCGCTGTGGGCGAAGGGGATTTGAGAGGGGCTGCCCCTAGTACGAGAGGACCGGGGTGGACAGACCGCTGGTGTACCAGTTGTCTCGCCAGAGGCATTGCTGGGTAGCTAAGTCTGGCAGCGATAACCGCTGAAAGCATCTAAGTGGGAAACGCGCCTCAAGATGAGATCCCCCACTGTAAAAGGGTAAGTGCACCGGGAGACTACCGGTTAGATAGGCGGCAGGTGTACGCACTGTGAGGTGTTGAGCCGAGCCGTACTAATGCACGAGGACTTAATCCACGTGAGGCGGCAGGCATTAAGCGTCGAGACGTACAAGCTACACACACACAATTGAGTTGAGATGACGGCTGCTGTGCGAACAGCAGAAGTCGCAAATTGATAGTTGAATACAGGTTTTGTTGGTGGCTAGAGCGGAGGGGGTACACCCAGTCCCATCTCGAACCTGGCAGTTAAGCCCTTCAGCGCCGATGGTAGTCCTCGGGTGACTGAGTGCAAGAGTAGGCCGCTGCCAACAAAACCTGATTTCATCTTGTATGCACCTTAACAGTTAAAGAGTGATAGGAAGGTAAGAGGAGATAGTGTTGCAGTTTTAGCTATCTGATAGATAAGATAAAGGTTAGGATTAAATGGAGAGTTTGATCCTGGCTCAGGATGAACGCTGGCGGCGTGCTTAACACATGCAAGTTGAACGGTCTGCTTAGGTAGACAGTGGCGCACGGGTGAGTAACGCGTAGGTGACCTATCCTTTAGTGGGGGATAACTCAGGGAAACTTGAGCTAATACCGCATGAGCTTGTGGTTGTTAGAGGGCCACAAGGAAAGCAGCAATGCGCTGAGGAGGGGCCTGCGTCCGATTAGCTAGTTGGCAAGGTAACGGCTTACCAAGGCGATGATCGGTAGCTGGTCTGAGAGGACGATCAGCCACATTGGCACTGAGACACGGGCCAAACTCCTACGGGAGGCAGCAGTGAGGAATATTGGGCAATGGCCGAAAGGCTGACCCAGCAACGCCGCGTGGAGGACGAAGGCTTTCGGGTTGTAAACTCCTTTTCCGGGGGACGAGGAAGGACGGTACCCTGGGAATAAGTCACGGCTAACTACGTGCCAGCAGCCGCGGTAAAACGTAGGTGGCGAGCGTTATCCGGATTTACTGGGCGTAAAGAGCGCGTAGGTGGTTGAGTAAGTTGGATGTAAAATCTCTTGGCTTAACTGGGAGGAGACGTTCAAGACTGCTTGGCTTGAGGGCGAGAGAGGGGTGCAGAATTCCCGGTGTAGTGGTGGAATGCGTAGATATCGGGAGGAATACCAGTGGCGAAAGCGGCGCCCTGGCTCGCAACTGACACTGAGGCGCGAAAGCGTGGGTAGCGAACGGGATTAGATACCCCGGTAGTCCACGCTGTAAACGATGTGAACTGGGTGTTGGCGGTATGAATTCCGTCGGTGCCGTAGCAAACGCGATAAGTTCACCGCCTGGGGAGTACGGTCGCAAGGCTAAAACTCAAAGGAATTGACGGGGGGCCCGCACAAGCAGCGGAGCGTGTGGTTTAATTCGATGCAACGCGAAAAACCTTACCTGGGTTTGACATGGGCGTAGTAGTGAACCGAAAGGGGAACGAGCCTTCGGGCAGCGTCCACAGGTGCTGCATGGCTGTCGTCAGCTCGTGCCGTGAGGTGTTGGGTTAAGTCCCGCAACGAGCGCAACCCCTGTTGCCAGTTATAAGTGTCTGGCGAGACTGCCGGTATCAAGCCGGAGGAAGGTGGGGATGACGTCAAGTCAGCATGGCCTTTATATCCAGGGCTACACACACGCTACAATGGTCGGTACAGAGGGTTGCAAAGCCGCGAGGTAGAGCTAATCTCACAAAGCCGGCCTCAGTTCAGATTGGAGGCTGCAACTCGCCTCCATGAAGTCGGAGTTGCTAGTAATCGCCGGTCAGCAATACGGCGGTGAATACGTTCCGGGCCTTGTACACACCGCCCGTCACGTCATGGGAGCTGGTAACACCTGAAGTCGGTGAGCTAACCGCGAGGAGGCAGCCGCCGAGGGTGGGACTAGTGACTGGGACGAAGTCGTAACAAGGTAGCTGTACCGGAAGGTGCGGCTGGATCACCTCCTTTCTAGGGAGAAAGGCGTGCCGAGGGCTGCGGAAGCGGTTTTTGGGAGCCTACTCTGAGGTTAGGGCTGTAGCTATCTTTGAATTTTCCTATCACTCTTTAGCGGTTAAGGCACATTGAGAGGGAGAGAGAGGGCCTTTAGCTCAGCTGGTTAGAGCATTCCTCTGATAAGGGAAAGGTCTCTGGTTCGAGTCCAGAAAGGCCCACTGAGAGTGGGGGGAAAGAAGGATAGAGCGAGAGATAAAGCGAGAGCCCGGTTGGGAAGCCGGGTTTTTGAATGGGTTGTGAGATAGCGGGTGAGCTTGTGCGGAGAGAGCAGGAGCTTAGCCGCTAGCGTGCAACGCTGGGCGGAGAGGTTATTACTGGAAGGTAGTGATCTGGCCGAGGACATTAACAACTGAATTGTGTGAGTGTAGATGGCATGATAGCGAAGAAGGCGATGGAAGAGGATAGAAGACGTTTAATGAATGCCGTCTCACGTGGATTAAGTTAGTAAGGGCATACGGTGGATGCCTAGGCGCCAGAAGCCGAAGAAGGACGTGGATGGCTGCGAAAAGCCTCGGTGAGCTGTCATCAAGCGTGAGAGCCGGGGATATCCGAATGGGGAAACCCGCCTGGGGGAATGCCCAGGCACTGTCATCTGAATACATAGGGTGAGCAGGGGGCACCCGGGGAACTGAAACATCTAAGTACCCGGAGGAAAAGAGAACATTCCCTGAGTAGTGGCGAGCGAAAGGGGAGGAGCCTAAACCCACGTTGTGTAGAAGGCTGCAGCCGTTGCAGCGTGGGGGTTGAAGGGCTAGGGCGTGTTGTTGCAGAGACACGAAGGAGTAAGAAATTTCAGGTCTAGTCGAACTGTACTGGGAAGGCAGAGCGCAGAAGGTGAGACTCCTGTAGACGAAAGGTCTGAAACTCCTGCTAGTACCCTGAGTACCACGGGACACGAGAAATCTTGTGGGAAGCAAGGGAGACCACTCTCTAAGGCTAAAGACTTATGGCGACCGATAGTGAACAAGTACCGTGAGGGAAAGGTGAAAAGAACCGGGTTAACCGGAGTGAAATAGAACCTGAAACCGTATGCTTACAAGCAGTCGGAGGACAATACCCGAAAGGGGAGGTCTGACGGCGTGCCTCTTGGAGAATGAGCCAGCGAGTTACTTTCAGTAGCGAGGTTAAGGCAGATACAGCCGGAGCCGTAGCGAAAGCGAGTCTGAAAAGGGCGACAAGTTGCTGGGAGTAGACCCGAAACCAGGTGAGCTACTCATGGTCAGGGTGAAGCGGGGGTAACGCCTCGTGGAGGCCCGAACTCGTTAATGTTGCAAAATTATGAGATGAACTGTGAGTAGGGGTGAAATGCCAAACGAACTTGGAGATAGCTGGTTCTCCCCGAAATAGCTTTAGGGCTAGCCTCAAGTGTTGAATACCGGGGGTAGGGCACTGGATTGGCTAGGGGGCGTATAGCTTACCAAACCAAACCAAACTTCAAATACCGGTAGTTGTAGCTTGGGAGTCGGACTACGGGAGATGAGTTTCGTGGTCAAAAGGGAAACAGCCCAGATCGCCAGCTAAGGTCCTGAAGTACGAGCTAAGTGGGAAAGGATGTGGGATTACCCAGACAGCCAGGAGGTTGGCTTAGAAGCAGCCATCCTTGAAAGAGTGCGTAATAGCTCACTGGTCTAGTGATCCTGCGCCGAAAATTTAACGGGGCTAAAGCTCGTCACCGAAGCTGCGGATTCATATACTTGCGGGTATATGAGTGGTAGGGGAGCGTTCTGCACAGCAGAGAAGGGTGACTGGAAAGACGCCTGGAGCGTGCAGAAGAGAGAATGCTGGCATGAGTAGCGAAAAACACGTGAGAACCGTGTTCGCCGTAAATCTAAGGTTTCCGACGGAAGGTCAATCCGCGTCGGGTTAGTCGGGCCTAAGGCGAGGCCGGATGGCGTAGCCGATGGACAACAGGTTAATATTCCTGTACCACGTGATACCGTTTGAGTGAAGGGGTGACGCAGGGGGGTAGGCCAGCCAGTTATTGGATTCTGGTGCTAAGCCTGTAGGGCGATGAAGGGGATAGGGAAAACCGTTCCTGGAGCTTGAGGGGTGATGGCGGAGCCTGAGAGGGCCGGAAGTGGCTGAGCCCGAGCTGCCGAGAAAAGCCTCTAGCGAGGTATGCGTGACCGTACCGCAAACCGACACAGGTAGATGGGTAGAGAATACCAAGGCGAACGGGAGAACCCTTGTTAAGGAATTAGGCAAATTAAGTCCGTAACTTAGGGAAAAGGACTGCCACTGGTTGTGAGGGCGACTAGCTTGTCTGAGCGATTGGTGGTCGCAGCGAAATGGCTCTGCCGACTGTTTAACAAAAACACAGGTCTCTGCGAAAGCGAAAGCTGACGTATAGGGGCTGACGCCTGCCCAGTGCCGGAAGGTTAAGGGGAGAGGTGATGAGCTTTGAACCGAAGCCCCGGTGAACGGCGGCCGTAACTATAACGGTCCTAAGGTAGCGAAATTCCTTGTCGGGTAAGTTCCGACCCGCACGAAAGGCGTAACGAGCAGAGCACTGTCTCAACAAGGGACCCGGCGAAGTTGAAATAGCGGTGAAGATGCCGTTTACCCGCAGCAGGACAAAAGACCCCGTGGAGCTTTACTGTAGCTTGACATTGAGTTAGGGCTTTGTCTGTGTAGGATAGGTGGGAGGCTAAGAAGCTGGTCCGCTAGGATCGGTGGAGTCGACGTTGAAATACCACCCTGATGGAGTCTTGGCTCTAACCTGTGGCCCTGATCGGGCATGGGGACAGTGTCTGGTAGGCAGTTTGACTGGGGCGGTCGCCTCCTAAAGAGTAACGGAGGCGCGCAAAGGTTCCCCTCAGGCTGAATGGAAACCAGCCGTAGAGTGTAAAGGCATAAGGGAGCTTGACTGCGAGACAAACAAGTCGAGCAGAGACGAAAGTCGGGCTTAGTGATCCTACGGTTCCGAGTGGAAGGGCCGTGGCTTAACGGACAAAAGCTACCCCGGGGATAACAGGCTGATCTCCTCCAAGAGTTCACATCGACGAGGAGGTTTGGCACCTCGATGTCGGCTCGTCGCATCCTGGGGCTGAAGGAGGTCCCAAGGGTCGGGCTGTTCGCCCGTTAAAGCGGTACGCGAGCTGGGTTCAGACCGTCGTGAGACAGGTCGGTCTCTATCCGCTGTGGGCGAAGGGGATTTGAGAGGGGCTGCCCCTAGTACGAGAGGACCGGGGTGGACAGACCGCTGGTGTACCAGTTGTCTCGCCAGAGGCATTGCTGGGTAGCTAAGTCTGGCAGCGATAACCGCTGAAAGCATCTAAGTGGGAAACGCGCCTCAAGATGAGATCCCCCACTGTAAAAGGGTAAGTGCACCGGGAGACTACCGGTTAGATAGGCGGCAGGTGTACGCACTGTGAGGTGTTGAGCCGAGCCGTACTAATGCACGAGGACTTAATCCACGTGAGGCGGCAGGCATTAAGCGTCGAGACGTGCAAGCTACACACACACAATTGAGTTGAGATGACGGCTGCTGTGCGAACAGCAGAAGTCGCAAATTGATAGTTGAATACAGGTTTTGTTGGTGGCTAGAGCGGAGGGGGTACACCCAGTCCCATCTCGAACCTGGCAGTTAAGCCCTTCAGCGCCGATGGTAGTCCTCGGGTGACTGAGTGCAAGAGTAGGCCGCTGCCAACAAAACCTGATTTCATCTCAAAAAGAGCCATCATCGGCTCTTTTCTTATTTACCTGCATTTTTGCCCGCATTTTGCTTGCGTGTGAATTTGCAGAAGGAGTTTCTCTATCTTGGACCTTGAAGCTGCGATAGCTTGGGGCGTCTTAGCCCTGGCCATTGTGGTGACCGTTTTTGCCGCCGCGGCCGAGATGGCACTCGCCTCCCTCAGCCGCGGCCGTTTACGACTCATGAGCGAGCAGGGCCTCTCCCCTGCCCGCCGCGTGATGGAATTGCTCGAGGCCCCCGGCCGTTTCTTGACGACCCTCCTGCAACTCAAAGTGCTTGCCCTCATTGCTGCAGCTACCGCGGTAACCTACGGGGTTTTGACCTATCAGCTCGGCCTCGGCGCCCTGCTGCTACTGCAGACGCTGCTGCTGATTGCCATGGTGTTGATCCAAACGGTCGCACGCGCCCTGGTTGTGCGCAGCCCGGAACCGGTAGCTCTCTTCCTGGCGCCCCTTGTGAGCTTCTTCACCGCCCTCCTGGCACCCTTGACCTGGCTGTACCTGCGTGTAGCCGGACGTCTGCGCACGCACGATGAGAATGACAGAGCCACCGAAGAGAGCATCTTCCTGAGCGAAGACGGTTTGCGTTTCCTGCTCAACGTCAGCGAGGAAGAAAGCCAGATCGAAGAAAGCGAAAAAGAAATGATCGGCTCCATCCTGGAGCTTGACAAGACCCTGGTGCGCGAGGTGATGGTGCCGCGCATTGATTTGGTGACGCTGGACGATCAGACCCCACTGTCACAAGTGCTCGACGTGGTGCTCGAAGCCGGTCATTCACGCATTCCCGTCTACCATGAGACTGTGGACAATATCGTGGGCATCTTGTATGCCAAGGACCTGTTGCGCGTCTTTCGCGAACAGCAGCGCACGGTGGATGCAGGCGCGGCGGCGCAAACCAACATTGACCTGCGCATCCTCATGCGTCAACCCTATTTTGTGCCCGACTCTAAGCCAGTGAGTGAACTGCTGCGCGAGCTACAAAAGCGCAAAGTGCATATCGTGGTCGTGGTGGATGAGTACGGCGGTACGGCCGGCGTTGTCACCATCGAGGACCTGCTGGAAGAAATCGTGGGTGACATTCAGGATGAGTACGATGAGGAAGAGCCAGAAATCATCCGGGTCAGCGAGCGCGAGTACCTGTTGAGCGCACGCGCCAGCCTGGACGAGGTCAATGACGCGCTCGGCATCGAGCTACCGAGCGAGGGCGGCGACACGCTCGGCGGCTACATCTATAGCCGGTTGGGCCGCGTCCCCATGCAGGGCGAAGAGGTACCCTTCGACGGGGGCATCCTCAAGGTGCTGTCGGTGGACGGCAACAGCATTGATCGCGTGCAGGCGTTGATTACCCCACCGCCTGCCGCCACCCCAGAGGCTGAAGCAACCCCCGAGGGAAGTATGCCGACCGTCAAAGGCGCCATCCTCTCCTCCCTCTTCTTCTTCTAGCGCCACTGTGCTATACTGCAAGCGGCAATAGACTTCACTTTTCCGCCTAAGGGGTCAGGCGCAATTCGTGCCTGCTTGCAGTATACAATAGCCGGCACAGCGTCTGCCAGCACAAGATCAAAACCTGGGGGAAAGCCATGGCCGAGCACGCGATGATACTGGAGCAACCGGAGAAACTCGTGGAACAGGCGCGCGCGGCGCGTCTGCGCGCCTACGCGCCCTATTCGCGCTATCTCGTGGGCGCGGCCGTGCTGACCGCCGCGGGAGATGTGTTCACCGGCTGCAATATCGAAAATGCCTCCTATGGCCTGACTATCTGCGCCGAACGCGTGGCCATCGCGAGCGCCATTGCCGCGGGGCAGCGCGATTTTGTCATGTTGGCCCTTGTCACCGCCAACGGTGGCTCTCCCTGCGGCGCCTGCCGGCAGGTGATGGTCGAATTTGCCCCTGACATGCCGGTCATCATTGCTGATGAGCAGGGGATTCGCCAGACTCTGCCCGCGCACGCCTTGATCCCCGGCTTTTTTGGCCCGGAACACCTGACTCCGTGACGCTATGAACGCTTCGACGCACACGCCAGCAATCACTACCGACGCCACCACCAGCCGCCGCGCCCGCGTCTACCGCACGGAGGCGGTGGTGCTGCGTCGCCAGGATCACGGTGAGACCGATCGTCTCTTGACGGTCTTCACGCCCATGCACGGCAAACGGGTGCTGCGGGCCAAAGGTGTGCGCAAGCCCACCAGCCGCAAGACTGGTCACCTCGAACTGTTTGCACACAGCCTGCTCCTGGTCGCCAAAGGTCACACCTGGGACCTCATCACCCAAGCCGAGCTGATCCACCCCTTCCCGCAAATCCATGAGGACATGCTGCGCGCCAACTACGCCTACTACGTGGCCGAACTGGTGGATCGCTTCACCACCGAGCATGATGAGAACCGGCTACTCTTCGACCTGCTCGTCGCGACCCTCCAGCGTCTCGATTCCATGCCCAAACTCGACGTCACGCTGCGTTTCTTCGAGCTGCGCCTGCTCAACCTGGTCGGCTACCAGCCCCAGCTCTATCATTGCGTCAACTGCAGCGACGAATTGCAGCCGGTAACAAACTTCTGGAACCATGTTGGGGGCGGGGTTTTGTGCCCACGCTGCGGCGAGGCCCTGGCCGGCAGCGAGGAATTACCTCTGGCCGTCTTCAAGCTCCTGCGCTTCGTGCAGCGCTCCGATTTCGACACCGTGCTGGCCCTGGCGCCCAGCGAAGCGCTCATGATCCAGACCGAACTGCTGCTGCAACGTTACCTCATGGCCCTGCTGGAGCGCAACCTCAAATCCGTAGATTTCCTGCGCCGCATGCGCTATCAAGCGACACAGCCTTTGTAGACGTTTTCTTTGTTGAAGCACACGGGGGGCGACTGCAAGGGTGCGCCCCTACAAACATCGGTCATCGGTAGGGGCGTGGCCTTGCGCCCGCCCTGTTAGTTGAAAAGAAACATGTCATACAATCCCGAAAAACACCATCGCCAGTCCATCCGGTTGCCAGGTTACGATTACAGCCAATCCGGTGCATATTTCGTCACCATCTGCACGCAGGGGCGCGAATGTGTCCTGGAGGATCCGATCGTGTCAGCGATCATCATTGACGTTTGGTATGCGCTGCCGAGATGGTTTCCGAGCATTGATTTGGATGAATTCGTCATCATGCCAAACCACACCCATTTCATCGTATGGATTCTGCCTGTCGGTACAAATGCTGGCGTAGGGACGGAACGGACAGAGGCAATCCCCGCAACCCTGCCAGACGTAGGGGCAACCCTCGCGGTGGCCCCAAAAGCCAACAAACGGACCTGGATCATTCCCGAACCCACCGCGGTGAACCTGACGCCGACGTTGGGCGACGTGGTTGGATCGTTCAAATCGCTGGTGTTCAAGGTATACCTGGATGGGATCGGGGCCAACGACCCGACCCGTCGGGCCAAATTCTGGCAGCGCAGTTATTACGAACACATCATTCGCAGCGAGGCCCAATTGCACGCGATCCGGCGTTACATCCGAGAGAACCCATTGAAGTGGGCGTTGGACCCAGATAACTCGCAGAATCTGCCTAAACGTCCGTTTCCGGCCAATGTAGAGGCATACCTGGAAGATGTGGAACGGTACGAGAAATATCGGTAGAGACAGGTCTTGCACCTGCCCTCGATGTCGCCACCCGCGACCGGGGAGACCGCGACCGCGACGGGGGCGACCGCAAGGGTACGCCCCTACCCACGACGCGGGGCGACCGCAAGGGTACGCTACCCACAACGGAGGCTCAATCATGCATCACCGTCTGAAGCTCAGACTGCTCGCCTCCCTGCCGCTGATCGTACTGCTGCTTTTGCCGATCGCACACTTTGGCGCGGCCAGCGCGGAGTCCGCTCAGCCGCCCATCGTGCTTGATCCCCTGGGCCAACTTGGCGGCAGCAGCAGCGCGGCGCTGGCGGTGATCGGCTCACGCGCCTACCTCGGCAGCGGCCCGCGCCTGCTGATCCTGGACGTGAGCCAACCTGCGGCGCCGGTTGTCCTGGGACGCAGCCCGCTGCTGAGCGACATCGTGCAAGGGGTCAGTGTGGCCGGCAGCCTGGCCTACGTGGTCAGCGGCGCCGGCGGTTTGACCGTGCTGGATGTGGGCAACCCGGCCGCGCCCAGCGTGCGTGGTCACCTGGCGACGGCCGGCTTTGCCAAAGGAGTCAGCGCGGCCAATGGCCTGGTGGCTGTGGCCGACTACGGCCGCGGTCTGACGCTCATTGATGCCAGCAATCCCGCTGCGCCCACCTTGCTGGCGCAGTTGCGCACCCCCGGCACCCCGCACGCCGTGCAGATTGTCGGCAGCCTGGCCTACCTGGCCGATGATTTCAATGGCTTGGTCATCGTGGACATCAGCAACCCCGCGCTGCCCACCGTGCGCAGCACCTTGCGTTCGGCCGGTGTGGCCGTTGGCGTGACAGTGGTGGGCGGCCTGGCCTACCTCGCCTACCAGGGCGAGGGCCTGCGCATCGTGGATGTGAGCAACCCCGCCGCGCCGCGCCGCCTGGGGCAGTTCGACACGCCAGGTCTGACCTCGGCGGTCAGCGTGGTGGGCAATTTGGCCTTCGTGGCCGACGGCGACGCGCTGCAGATCGTGGATGTGGGCAACCCGGCTGCGCCGACGCTCTTCGCCACGTTCCGGGAACTGGCCGTCAATGTGCAGGCGCTCAACGGCCTGGCCTTCATTGCGGACCGTGAAAGCCTGCTGCTGGTCAATGTCAGCCAGCCGGCCGCGCCGACCCTGGTGGGGTTTTACGATCCGCCCGGCGCGGCGCTCGATGTGGCGCTGGCTGGCAACCTGGCCTTCATCGCCGCAGCCAATGACGGCTTGCAGGTGCTTGATGTGAGCGACCCCGGCCAGCCGCAGCACCTGGCATCCCTCGATGTGATCGGCGCGGCGTTTGGGGTGGATGTGGTGGGCAATCTGGCCTTTGTCGCCCTGGGCGAGCGCGGCCTGCGCCTGGTGGATGTCACCAACCCCCTTGCGCCCTTCGTCCGCGGCCTGCTCGACACGCCCGGTCAGGCGCGCCGCGTCGCGGTCAGCGGTTCGCTGGCGGCCGTGGCCGATGCCTGGGGCGGCCTGGTGATCGTGGATGTGAGCAACCCCGCGGCGCCGATCGTACGCAGCACCCTGGCGACCGAGTTTCCAGCCAATGACGTCGCGCTGATGGGCAACCTGGCCGCGGTGGCGGCCGGCAAACGCCTCTTGCTGGTGGACCTGACCAACCCGGCTGCGCCCCTGGTGCGCAGCACCACCACCGTTTCTGGCTGGGCCGCCGCGGTGGCCGTGGTAGGCAGCCTGGTCTACGTGGCCGATGTGGAGGATGGCCTGCTGATCTACGACAGCAGTCATCCGGCCGCGCCGATTTTGCGCAGCGCCTTCTACACCCCCGGCGCTACCGGCATCAGCGTGCTGGATCAACTGGCCGTCATCAGCAACCACGCGCGGGGGCTGACCGTCCTCGATGTCAGCGATCCGGCCGCGCCGCAGTGGGTGGCTGCGGCGGAGACGGCCGGCCTGGCCCGGCGCGTGCGTCTGGCGGGCGACCTTCTATTTGTAGCCGATGACTTGGGCGGGCTGGTCACGCTGCGCTTACGCGATGGCCCGCTGCCCACCGATACCCCTACGCCGACCCGCACCCCCACTCCAACCGTGACGCCCACGCCAACCCCCACGTATTCCGCAACGCCCACGCGGACGCCAACCCACACCGCCACCCCGACAGCCACTTCGACGCCGACTCCCACACGCACGGCCACGCCAACTACGACGCTCACGCCCACCCCGACCCTCACTCCCAGCGCCACAGCGACGTGTACCCCGACGCCAAGCCCAACCCTGACCCCATCACCAACGCCAGTCACCTTCTATTTTCCCTGGATCGTGCAGACGCGCTGATTCTCTGCTATACGGCAAGCGGGAATAAACTTCACTTTTCCGCCTAAGGGGTCAGGCGCAATTCGTGCCCGCTTGCAGGATATGACGCACTGCGTTGTGAGATTTGACAATTGTGGGCATGATGACCTACACTATTTTATGAAAGATGTTGCTTTTGTGCCCCTCTACAACGCCAGCAGCCGGGAGGTGAAAGATGGATGTGTTGCCTGCAGGAGTAGCTATAAAATCGAGTGTCGCGATCAAGCCATCAAGTGCCGGTCATCGTTCGGAACCGCTGAAAGATCTGTACCATGTCGGTGAGATGCCGCCCATCGGGCATGTCCCGAAGCAGATGGTCGCCTGGTTGATTCGGCAAGAGCGCTTCGGCGAGCCAACCAAAGCCTTCCAGGTGGAAGTGCTTGACGTGCCGGAGCCGGCCGACGACGAAGTGTTGGTCTACGTCATGGCGGCCGGCGTCAATTACAACAATGTCTGGGCGGCCCTGGGCGTTCCGGTGGATGTCATCGGCGCGCGCCTGAAGGCCGGCGAAAAGGAGCCTTTCCACATCGGCGGCAGCGATGGCAGCGGCATCGTCTACAAGGTGGGCAAAGATGTCACCAACGTCAAGGTGGGCGATGAAGTGGTCATCCATTGCGGATCCTGGGATCGCAACGACCCGGTGGTCACGGCTGGCGGCGACCCGATGTTTGGCGCCAGTTTTCGCATTTGGGGCTACGAGACCAACTGGGGTAGCTTTGCCCAGTTCACCAAGGTGCAGGCGCATCAGTGCTTGCCCAAACCCAAGCATCTGACCTGGGAGGCTGCGGCCGCCTACATGTTGGTGGGCGCGACCGCCTATCGCATGTTACACGCCTGGCCGCCGCACAATGTGCAGATGGACGATGTCGTCCTGATCTGGGGCGGCGCCGGCGGCCTCGGCTCGCAGGCCATTCAGATCGTCAAAGCCGCGGGTGGCATTCCGATCGCCGTCATTTCTGACGAGAGCAAGGTGGACTTCTGCTTGAGCCTGGGTGCCAAAGGCTGCATCAACCGCAAGAACTTCAATCATTGGGGCATGCTGCCGCACTGGAAAGACACCGTCGGCTACAACACCTGGCTGAAGGGGGTGCGCACTTTTGGCAAGGCCATCTGGGACGTGCTCGGTGAGCGGCGTAGCCCGCGCATCGTCTTCGAGCATCCGGGGGAGACCACCGTCCCAACCTCGATGTTCGTGTGCGACACCGGCGGCATGGTGGTCATTTGCGCCGGCACCACCGGCTACAACGCGACGGTTGATCTGCGCTATCTCTGGATGCGCCAGAAGCGCATGCAAGGCTCGCACTTTGCCAACGACGAACAGGCCACGGGGATCAACGATCTGGTGATTGCGGGCAAGGTGGACCCCTGCCTGTCACAGACCTTTAGCTGGGGCGAACTGCCGCAAGCTCATCAGTTGATGTACGAAAATCGTCACCCTCACGGCAACATGTCTATCCTGGTGGGCGCTGTGAGCGCCGGGCTGCTCAACACGGCTGACCAGCGCGCCGCCATGCGCGGCCTGTATGAAATTACGCCTGAAGTGGCCGCGGAGGCTGAGAAGGCTGAGAAGGCTGAGATGGAACCAGAAGATATCTATGCTCGCCCGCGCCACGGCATTCCGGCCGGCGGCGAGTTTGTGGATCAGCGCCCCGCGGGCGAGGTCATGCATCAGGGCGTCATCACCTGCCTGGAGCGCACAACCGTGGATGAAGTGGCCCGCAGCATGGTCGAAAATCACATCCACGCCGTGGTCGTGGTGGACGCGCAGGGCTACGCCGTCGGCGTCGTCTCGCAGACCGACATGGTGATGGCGCGTCAGGGACGGGCGCCGGCCGATGTAGCACACCTGACGGCCGTTGACATCATGACGCCTGACCTCATCACCTGCACGCTGGCGGCGTCGGTTTCGGACGTGATCACCACCATGACCCGCCATCGCATTCACCGCCTGGTGGTGGTGCAAGAGGAGGGCGAACACCTGCGCCCGGTCGGCGTCATCTCGATGACCGACATCATCCGCCAAATGATGGGCTACGCCAATCCCGCGGCGCCTCGTGATCCAGCCTAGCCAGTCACATAACAGGGAGGTTTTCTATGTCCTTTCTAACTGAAGAGCACGAAGCGGTGCGTCAGACCGTCCGCAAGTTCACCGAGGAGAAGGTGATACCGATTGCCGACGAATACTACCGGGGCGCCCTGGAGATTCCGATGGGTCTCATCAAGCAGATGGCAAACCTGGGCTTCTTCGGCATGTCTTTCCCGGAGGAATGGGGCGGCGCCGGCATGGATGCCGTGAGTATGACGCTGGTCACCGAGGAGTTGAGCCGTGGTTGGCTGAGCGTGGGCAGCGTGCTCACGCGCAACCTGATCACCGGCACGCTGATCCTGGCGCACGGCACGCAGGAGCAGAAAGAAAAATTCCTGCCCGGCATCGTCTCCGGCGAGATCTTGACCGCGGCCGCCTTTACCGAGCCAAATGCTGGTTCGGACACGGCTGGTATGCAGTTGCGCGCCGTGCGTGACGGCGACGAGTATGTGTTCAACGGCGCCAAGACCTGGTGTACGTTTGCCAACCGCGCGCACATCCTCACCGTGCTCGCGCGGACGCACCCGGATGCCTCGCTGCGCCACAAGGGCCTGAGCATCATCCTGGTGGAAAAAGACCCGGGCGATCATTTTCAGCCGCCGCAGTTGTCTGGCGAGCACATCCCAACCGTGGGCTATTACGGCATGCGCTCCTACAGCCTCGGCTTCGAAGATTTCCGGGTTCCGGTTGCCAACCTGATCGGCGGGGTCGAAAACAAGGGCTTCTATCAGTTGATGGCAACCTATGAGTGGGCGCGCATCCAGACGGCCGCCCGCGCCGTGGGCGTGGCCCAGGCTGCGTTCGACGCCGCGCTGAAATATGCGCAGGAGCGTCAGCAGTTCGGCCAGGCCATCAGTGAATTCCAGATCATCCGCCACAAGCTGGCCCACATGCGTACCCAGATCGAAGCCGGACGCCAGCTCACCTACTACGCCGCGCGCATGAAGGACATGGGTCAACGCTGTGACCTGGAAGCCGGCATGGCCAAGCTCTTCTGCGCGGAGATGGTGGAGCATGTGACCTCCGACGCGATGCAGATCTTTGGCGGCTACGGCTATTCGCTCGAATATCCGGCCCATCGCTTCTGGCGTGATGGCCGCGTGTTCAAGATCTTCGAGGGCACCAGCGAAATCCAGGCCGAAGTCATCGCCAAGCGCCTGTTGTCCTGAAAGGCTTTTATATGAGCACAACTTCTCTTTCAACCTCAGACCTGGCGCCGGTGATCGAGCGCCTGGCGACCGCCAATCAGCAGTTTGCCTATCACTACCCCGGCGACGTCACGACCCGCCAGCCGGTGCATACCGTGTATGGCGGCGCACATCTCTTCAAGGGCGACACCGCGCTCAAACTGGGCGGTATCGGCCTGCGTAACCTGGATGCCTACGCGCCGAATTTCGTGATCTTTGCCAGGGCGTTGGGGCTGCCGGGCGCCGCCACGCTGCCAGAGAGCAGCGCCGACATTGAACACCTGGCCGCCATCATCGAAAAGGACCCGCAGGCCGCCAGCTTCACGCACGAGCCGGCCTGGATGGCGCATACGGTCCACAAGCGCGTGCGCGCGAAGCTGCAAACCGAGCCGGTGGAAGATTACCGCGTGGACTTCGAGGATGGCTATGGCAACCGGCCGGACGAGGAGGAAGACATCCATGCCATGAGCGTGGGCAAGGAACTGGCCGCGGGCATGGCGGTCGGAACCCTGCCGCCGTTCATCGGCATTCGTGTCAAGCCGTTCACGCAGGAAAGCTACAAGCGCGGCGTGCGCACGCTCGATCTCGCCATCACGGCCCTGGCCGCGGCCAGCGGCGGTGAGGCGCCGGCCAACTTCGTCGTGACCCTGCCCAAAGTGACCATTCCAGAGCAGGTCTCTGCACTGGCTGACTTGCTGGACATGCTGGAGGCCAGGAACGGTATCGCGCCCGGCGCCATCGGCATGGACTTGATGATCGAAACGCCGCAGGCCATCATCAACCACCTGGGTGAAAACACAGTCAATCACCTGGTGCGCGCCGGCCGGGGACGCGTGCGCTACTGCGCGTATGGCACCTATGACTACACCGCGCTGTGCAACATCACCGCACACTACCAGACCCACACGCACCCCGCGTCCGATTTCGCCCGTCACGTGCTGCAGGTCAGCCTGGCCGGCACCGGGGTCAGCATCAGCGACGGCGCCACCACGGTCATGCCGATCGGCCCGCACCGCGCCACGAAAGACAAGCCGCTGACCCCGCAGCAGGAGGCCGAGAACCTGGCCGTTGTTCATGCCGCGTGGAAGCTGCACTATGACAACATCGGGCATTCCTTGCGCCACGCCTATTACCAGGGCTGGGACCTCAACCCAGCGCAGTTGCCCGTGCGCTACGCGGCCGTCTACACCTTCTTCCTGGAGAGCCTGGAAGATGCCAGCCGGCGCCTGAATCGCTTCGTGGACGCGGCCGCGCAGGCCACCCTTAGCGGCAACATGTTCGACGATGCCGCCACAGGTCAGGGTCTGCTCAACTTCTTCTGCCTGCGGGCATTGCCTGCCCCCCCGGGCCCCCCCCCGCGGGGGGCGCCCCCCCCCCCCGCGGGGCCCCGCCCCCCCCGCCCCCCCCGCCGCCCGCGCCGCCCCCCGGCCCCCGGCCGGGGCCCCCGGCACCCCCCCCCCCCTCCCCCGTGGTGACAGGGTGGCGCACTTATCCACTCCAAGAGGTAAAAGCTGAATCAGCCTTTACCAGCCACAAACGGCGATGGCACACCGGTTCGTTTGATCTACGATCAAGAAGCCGATATGCTGGAGATCTTCTTTGCCGAAAACGAACCTGCCACCGGTATCGAATTGACCGATCACATCATTCTGCGTTTCAGGCAGAGACGCGGTGCTTGCGTCCATTTTCGATTCTTACAGAACACTGAGTTCGGGCGCAGCCCGTGGACAAGCTGGATCAGATTCCCAAGGGAGAGGCCTGAGCTCTCACTCAGGCGTCTCCCGGTGCGAAGGCCCGTCACCTTGTGGATTGCAACCGCTGGTGCACTCCGACATGGGTGGTATGGGGATACCTGATCTGAACTCCAGGATGAATGTTGCCCCATGATCTGTTCCGCAGAACGGTGGAGTGTCTTATGCAGGAAGAAACTCAGCATATGCTCGCTGAAGGTTTGCAGCGTTGGGAAGCCGGTGATCTGGCTGAATCCATCCGGCGGGCGCCGGAGCGGCCGGAAACTCAGACCGTCCAGCGGCTCTTCACGCCGCTGGATGCCGGCCCGCAGCCGCCGCCGCAGGCTGACCAGGAATGGTACCTGGAGCGCCTCGGCTTTCCGGGTCAGTTCCCCTTTACGCGCGGGGTGCAGCCCACCATGTACCGCAGCCGCTTCTGGACTATGCGCCAGTACGCCGGCTATGGCACGGCCGCCGAAGCCAACGCGCGCTTCCAATACCTGCTGAGCCAGGGACAGACCGGTCTCAGTGTCGCGTTCGATCTGGCGACGCAGATCGGTTATGACAGCGATGACCCGCTTGCCGCAGGCGAGGTGGGCCAGGCCGGCGTTGCCATTGATTCGTTGGCCGACATGGAAGCCATGCTGGATGGCATCCCGCTGGACAAGGTCAGCATCAGCATGACCATCAACGCGCCGGCGAGCATTCTGCTGGCGATGGTGATTGCTGCGGGTGAGAAGCGCGGCGTGCCGGCCAACAGGCTCACCGGCACGATCCAGAACGACATTCTCAAGGAATATGTCGCGCGCGGCACCTACATCTTCCCGCCTGGCCCCAGCGTGCGCCTGGCCGCGGACACCATCGCCTACTGCGCCCGTCACGTGCCGCGCTGGAACGCGATCAGCGTCAGCGGTTATCACATTCGCGACGCCGGCAGCACAGCCAGCCAGGAAATGGCGTTTGCCATCGCCAACGCCATGTCGTATGCCGACGCGGTGCTGGCACGCGGCGTCAACATTGACGACTTTGCCGCGCGCATCTCCTGGATCTTCAACACCCAGAACAACTTCTTCGAGGAAGCGGCCAAATACCGCGCCTTGCGCCGTTTGTGGGCCACCATTCTACGCGATCAGTACGGCGCACAGAAACCGGCCAGCATGACGTTGCGCACCCATGTGCAAACCGGCGGCGCCACGTTGACCGCGCAGCAGCCGCTCAACAACATCGCCCGCGCCGGCTTCCAGGCCCTGGCCAGCGTCCTGGGCGGCATGCAGAGCCTGGCGCTGAGCTGCTACGACGAGGCGCTGGCGCTGCCCACCGAGGAGGCGCAAGCAACCGCCCTGCGCACTCAGCAGATCATCGCGCATGAAATCGGCGTCACGGAGGTGGTTGATCCCCTGGCTGGTTCATACTACGTGGAAGCGTTGACCGACCGGCTGGAGGCCGAGGCGCGGGCGCTGATCGAGAAAATCAAGGAGATGGGCGGCTCGATCCAGGCCATCGAAAGCGGCTGGATGCAGCAGGAGATCGCCGATAGCGCCTGGAAATACCAGCAGGCCGTGGAGAGCGGCCGCCAGGTCATCGTGGGCGTCAATGCCTTCCAGGCGCCGGGCGAGGAGCGCCCCGTCGGCATCTTCCGGCCCGACCCAGAGACCTACCGCGTGCAGCACACGCGCCTCGAACAGTTGCGATTGCAACGGGACAACGCCGCGGTGACCGCCGCCCTGGCCCGGCTGCGCAGCGTGGCCCAGGCGCCCGGCGGCGCGGAGAGCAATCTGCTGCCGCCTATCCTGGATGCCGTGCGCGCCTACGCCACGCTGGGCGAAATCTGCGGTGTGCTGCGCCAGGAATGGGGCGAATACACCCCGCCGACCGTCATCTAAGAAGAGGCCGGGTTTCTCGCAGAAACCCGGCTTCTGTTTCGCCTCACGCCACGTAGGTGCGCAGCAGGGTGGCCGGCGTGCTGGCACGCACCGTGAATGCGCCGAGCGCCGCGGGCAGCAGGGTGAAGCGCACCGCGGCCAGCGGCAGGCCGGCGATGATCGCCTGACCCGCCAGTACACCCCAGATTTCCAGGCTTTCCCCATCGCAGACGCCGTCGAAGCTGGCCCCCGGCGCCATGATGACGCGCTCGGTAACGAAATAGCGATTACGACACAATTCCCAGCGCTGCACGCCGTTGACATCTGCCAGCAACTGCGGTTGGCCCACTGCCGGCTCCACCTGCCCAAAATCAATCACATCCAGCGCCTTCTCTACGTGCAGGGGGCGCGGCTTGCCATCCCCCCCGACGCGATTCCAATCGTACACCCGGTAGGTCGCGTTGGAGTTTTGCTGAATCTCGGCGATGAGCAGTCCGCCCATGATCGCATGCAGCGTTCCGGCCGGCACACAGACATGATCCCCGGTCTTGACCGGCAGCACGTGCAGCAGCGGCTGCAAGCGGCCCTCATCCAGGGCCTGGCGGAATTTGGCGGCATTGGCGCCCGCCCTGACGCCCAGGATCAGGCGTGCCTGCGGTTCGGCGTGCAGGATGACCCACATCTCCGTCTTGCCCAGTTCATTGCCTTCATGGGCCAGCGCGTAGGCGTCATCCGGGTGAACCTGGACCGACAACGGCGTTTGGGCATCGAGGAGTTTGACGAGGAGCGGAAATTTGCCGCGCGCCTGCGCCCAGACGCTGCGCCGCCCGATCAGGTCCAGCCCCAGGGCCTGCTGCACCGCGGTCAGCGGTTGGCCGGCCAACGGGCCGTTGTCTACGATCGTGGCGCCGTCCACGTGCCCGGCGATTTCCCAACTCTCGGCCACAGGGCCGGCCGGCGGGAGTTGACGTCCCAGCTTCGCCAGGTTGCGTCCACCCCAAAGATAATCCTTCAGGACCGGGGTGAATGTCAGCGGGTAGAGGTTCATAGTGGTTTTCTTGTTGCGTGCTTGTGCTGGCGCGGGTGTGTGTTGACCCAGACGCCAGGAGCGGGTCAGGGCGATTTTCCGAACAGGCGCCTACTCGTGGTTGATCTCAGAGTCTGTGAAAATATCTCCGGGGTGCGTAACACCCCTGCGATGGCATACCGCATGTGGTAGTTTTCGAACACCAAGCCACTACAGGTTGTGGTCATGATGCCACCTCCGAACTGCCGCCAGGATATTTTCACAGACTCTCGCCGCGCAGCAGTTCGACCGGTTTGCCCTTGACAATCCTGAAATGATCGAAATCGCTGGCCACGCTGGTGGCAGGGAAAATGGCTCGTGCCTCGTCGAGGATCTGCTGCGGGTGGTAACGCCGTGAGAGGTGGGTCAGGATCAGTTGTTTGACGTTGGCGGCCGCGGCCAGGTGCGCCGCGTCGGCCGCGGTCAGATGACCAAACTCGCGCGCCAGCGCCAACTCATCCTGGCAGTAGGTGGATTCGATCACCAGGGCATCGGCCTGGTCAGCAATCTCCGCCAGGCCTGTGGTCTCCCCGGTATCGTTGATGAAAACCAGCTTGACCCCTTTGACCACCGGGCCGAGCACGTCATCCGCGTGAATGACACGGCCATCGTCCAGCGTGATGCTCTGTCCATCCACCAGGTGACGCCGCACCGGGCCGGCCGGCACCCCAAGCGCCGTGGCCTGCTCAGCCAGAAAAGGACGCCGCGCCCGCTCTTCGAACACGAAACCGAAACAGTCCGGCCCGCGATGGCTGACCGGAAAGGCGCTGACCACGAAATCGCGTGTCGCCAGCACGGGGCCGTTTTCCAACGGATTGAGCGAAACGGCCATTGGCAACTTGGCCGCGCCAAAAACTACCCGCAAAAGGCCCTCGATGCGCTTCAACGCCGACCGTCCTCCGAAAATGTCGAGCCGGTCGAGCGTTTCCCAGCGCCCCAGGGTGGACGCCAGCCCGCCCAGGCCCAGGATGTGATCGAGATGGCCGTGCGTAATCAAGATGCGATCCAGTCGTTTGAAGCCCAAACGGCTGCGCAAGAGCTGGCGTTGCGTGCCTTCGCCACAGTCAATCATGAACCGGTATTCGCCATGCATCACCACCGCGGACGACAAGCCGCGCTGAACCGACGGCGCTGATGCCGACGTACCCAAAAACACCACCTCGAACATGTGCAACCTTTCTTTCAAGCAAATCGTTATCAGATTATACCACCGCGCCAATGAGCGCACAAAGCCCCGCGCCTGGTCAACAGCCATTTCAAGGGCATTCACCGCAGAGATCGCGGAGGACGCAGAGAAATCGCACCTTACGAACCGCTCTCTGACGCACACTATGGTAGAATAGCTCTACGATGAACATGGGGTACACGGATCAACATGGATTTCTAGTTAAGCGCGAAGTCCTGGACTCGGATGAGCCGAAAAGAGGTCCGGGTCCAACAGGATAAGACCATGGATTTTCACAGATGAACACAGATTATCCTGCCTTTGCGCCTTTGCGTCTTGGCGGTCAGACATGCCGGCATCGGCGTCCAGCCCTTTACTGTCCGGGGCAATGGCTCCTTTTTTGCGCAGCCATTTCGATCTTGCTGGGGCTGTTGGCAGCGCCCGGTTTTGCTGCGACGATTCCGCTCGAATCGGCGCCCGCCGGCCTGACCGTGATGCCCACGCCCACCGGGACGCCAACGCCGCTGGCCCCGGCGGACTGGCTGCGAGAGGGCCTGCGCCAGCAGCACAACGGCAACCATGCCGCAGCCCGCGCCGCCTTCACGACCTTCCTCAGTCGCGCCCCACGTGATCCCCAGGCCGCAGATGCGCTTTTCCACCTGGGCGAGAGCTTTCAGGCGGATGGCCTGCACGCCGAAGCCATCACCGCGTTTCAGGATTTTCTGCGCCGTGCGCCCACCCATGCGCGCCGCGCGGATGCGCAGTTTCACCTGGGCCAGGCTCAGCAGGCGCTGGCGCAGTGGGAAGCGGCGCGCAGCGCCTATCAGGACTATCTGAAAAACGGTTCACCCTGGCTGGCGTACGATGTGTATCAACGCCTGGCCGAGATTGCGGCTGCGCAGGAGCAGCCGGGCGCGGTGACCGCGGCCTATCAAGCGGCAGTCAGCGCGGCGCCCAATCGCGTGCTGGCATTACGCGTGCGCGAGCAGTGGGCCGCGTATGCAACGGGCCGCGCTGATTTTGCCGGCGCCCTGGCGCAACTCGAGGCGATTCTGACCGTTGCGCAAAATGCACCCTACCAGGCGGAGATGCACGCCCTGGCCGGCGACGCCGCCTGGAGTCTGGGGCAGCGCGCGGCCGCGGAAAAGCACTGGCGCACGGCCATCGCCCTGGCGCCGAGCAGCAGCTATGCCTACCAGGCGCTCATTCACCTGGTGGACAACGATCTGCCGGTGGACGCGTTCACCCGCGGGCAGGTGGATTACGACAACGGCGCGTACCAGCCTGCCATCAACGCCCTCGAGACGTTCCTCGCCGGCCAGCCGGGTGAGCGCCGCGGCGCCGCCCTGGCCCTCAGCGCACGCAGCTACCAGGGCCTGGAAAACTACCCGGCCGCGCTGGCCACCTGGGATCGCTTGCTGAATTCATACCCGAACGATGCGGCCTGGGCGAGCGCGTGGCTGGGCAAGGCCGAGACGCAGCGCTTTGCCAACAACCGCAGCGGCGCCATCGCCACCCTGCGCACCTTCGTGCAGCGTTTTCCCAAGCACGCGCAGGCGCCGGATGTTCTGCTGGAACTGGCCCGCCAGTTGGAGCGCAGCGAAGATTACCGTTCGGCTGCATCCTACCAAGCCTTGTTGGCTGACTCTTTCCCGCAGCACAAGGCCGCGGCCAATGCCCTCCTGCGCGCCGGCATCAATCGTTATCGTCTCAACGAAGTCAGCGCCGCGCTGACCCTCTGGCAGCGCGGGCTGAAGGATTACCCGGCCGCGGCCGAAGCGCCGACCCTGCGCCTGTGGCTGGGCAAGGGACTGCTGGCGCAGCGCAAACGCAGTGAGGCGTTGACTGCCTGGCAAGCCGTTGTCAATCAGGCGCCGGAGAGCTACGCCGGGCAACGGGCGCGCACCCTGGCCCTGCAGGCCGGTCTGGCGTTGACGGTAGAAGCCCGGTTTCTCGGAGAAACCGGGCTTCTGAGCCAATCCGACGATGGCAGCCGGGCCTTTGCCGAGCGCTGGCTGCGCACCTGGGCAAAAACGGGCAGTGGGGTGACGGACCTGGCCCGCCTCGATCAGCGCATCGGTCGCGATCAGGATTGGCAGCGCGGACAGGCCTACCTGGCGCTGCGTCTGCGCGGGCCGGCGCTTGAGGCTCTGGAATTGGTGCGGACGCGTTATTGGAACGATCCCCTGTTGGTGTATCAACTGGCCCTTGCCTTCGAGGAACTGGGAACGTACCGCCTGAGTGTGATCAGCGCGGCGCGGGTGATCGCGCTGGCGCCCGGCAAGTCGGTCAGCGACACGCCGATCTTCATCCAGCGGCTGGCCTATCCGCAGCATTTCGCTGACCTGGTGGCTGAAGAGGCGACGCGCTTTGCCGTTGACCCGCTGTTGGTTTATGCCATGATTCGCCAGGAAAGCCTGTTCGAGCCAGGCGCGGAAAGCTCCGCCGCGGCGCGTGGCCTCATGCAGGTCATTCCAAGCACCGGCCGCTGGATTGCCGGCGAGTTGGGGATGCTCGATTTTCAGGAGAGCGATCTCTACCGCCCTTGGATCAGCGTGAAGTTTGGCGTCTTCTACACGATGCGCGGCTTACGCGCGGCCAATGGCAATGTGGCGACTGCGCTCACCGGCTATAACGCGGGGCCGGGAAATGCCAAGTTCTGGCGCGACCGCAGCGGCCCGGATGAGGACCTCTTCTACGAAACCATCTCTATTGCCGAGCCGCGCGCATACCTGAGCCTGATCACCGCGCATCTGGCTCATTACACGCGGCTTTACGGTTCTCGGTAGCAGAGATTTTTTCACACAGGGACACCAAGACACAAAGGAGTATTCTCTGGCGCCCAAATTTTGCCTCTTGACAGAGCGCCGCGGCCGTGGTATGCTGTAATCAGTTACAAGCCTGCCCCCCGCCTTCCGAGTCGTCTCTCGCCGCCGGAAGTCCCTGGCGAGAGTTCTCTCTCCCGCCCGCGACCTCCTTACAGCAGTCAGGAAAATGTCCCTGACCCCATCCGTTTCGATTGCTGCACGAAAGGAGTCCGTTGTTATGTTACGCCGCTCTTCTATTTTCTCTTTTCTATCTACTACTTTCTCTTTTCTATCTTCTACTTTCTCTCTCCTCTCTTCTCGACATTCTGCTCGCGGCCGGCTCGCGCCGCGCCTGTCGTCGTTGGTTCATCTGTTGGTAGTATTCAGCCTGCTCTTTTCCACGGCGGCTGCTGCCCCCCCCAGATAAATACCGCTACTAAATTCATGTCCCCTGATCCCAATTTCGATCTCATTTCCGATCCCGATGCGACGCCCGCGCCTGCGCCGGTGCAGTTGACGCTGGCCGCGGCGCCGCAGCAGATCGAGCCGGCCGGGGTGGTGACCTACACGGTGGTCATCACCAACACCCTGGCCGACCGCGCCCTGAGCGGGCTGGTGGTGAGCGATACCCTGCCGCTGGAATTGGCCTACTGGCCGGCCGGGGAGGGGAATTTCAGCTACCTGGAGGCCGAGCGCCGGCTGGAATGGGTCATCGGCCAACTGGCCGCGGGGGCAACGCTGACCGGCACGTTCCAGGCGCAGGCGCTGGCGGAGGTCAGCGGCCAGGTCATCACCAACACCGCGGCCCTGGTGGGCGAGGAGGTGGGCGCGGCGGTGGCGGCCAGCGTGGCGATCACGATCACCGCGACGCCCTGCCTGGGTGAGGACTGTGCGCCGACGCCCACGGCCACACCGACGGATGCGCCGCCGACCGCGACGCCGACGCCTGAGGTGCCCTGCCTGGGGTTCGAGTGTACGCCAACGCCGACGGCCACACCCACGGATGTGCCGCCGACCAGCCACACCGACGCCGACGCGGCCTGCCCTGCCAGGATGATGAGGAGTGTACGCCGACGCCGACGCCCACCGCGACGCCGGGGCCGGGGCTGGATGAGGTGTGGCTGATGCCGGGCGGAGAGCCGGGTGCTGCTCAGCGGATGGGCGGGTGGTGGTGGAGGTCCGGCCGGAGCGGTCAGTACACCAACCATGCTGCGCTACACGCCGCACGAGAGCGATCCCGATCAGCCGGCGAACCTTGATTTCCTGTTCGAGCTGAGCGCCACGGAGATCTCGGGGCTGCCGGTGACGCAGTTTGCGGTGGGGTTGACGCTGCGCTATCGCGATCCGGCGGCCGGCGATGAGCAAACACCCTGGCCGCCGGGCGCTTCGCTGTTCTACCAGGATGCGGCCGATGGGCGCTGGGTGGTCTTGCCGACGAGCGTGGATCAGGAGCAGAGGGCGCTGACCACCACCCTGACGCACTTCACGCTGTTTGCGCAAGGCAACACCATTGTGCCGGAACCGGCGCCGGGGATCGAAGGGGTGCAGTCGCAGTTGTACAACGGGGCCTGGACCGTGAGCTACCCGATCGCAGCGCCGCCGGGGCCGGGTGGACTGACGCCTGGGCTGAGCCTGGACTACAGCAGCCGCAGCCTGGCCGGCGACGGACATCATCAACTGGCCGGGTGGGGCTGGGACATCGGCGGATTGAGCTACATCTTGCGTAGCCTGGACACGGGCAAGTACACCCTGACCCTGAACGGCGTGACCCATGAATTGGAGGAACACGGCGGGACCTTCTACAGCGTGCAGGACCCCTTCCTGAAGATTCGCCGGCCCACCGCTTCCAACCCTGACTATCCAACGATGGAATATTTCGACCCCAGTACGCCGACGCCCTTCAGGACGATTGATTTGCCCCAAACGCCAGGGGAGTACAACCGGGACAACCTGGTGTGGGAAGTAACGACCGAGGGCGGCATTACCTATCACTTCGAGCCGGCGCTGTATGTGCGTGACTGCAGTGGCGGGGATTGGACGCCTTCGGAACTGCGGGTGGTGCATCGCTTCACCAAGTGGGTGTTGACCGAGGTGCGCGACACCACGCCGACCGTCCCCAATCGCCTGACCTTCAACTATGACTATGAAGGCACACGGCAAGCGGGGTCCCAGCCAGCAGTCTGCTCGAACCACGACTACACGGCCGATGAGCTCATCCAGGTGCGCGCGGCGCGGGTGAAGGAGATCAGCTATGGGCCAAACGGCATCTTCAAGCTGAAGCTATTCTATCTGAACCGGGAGGATCGGGCCGAGCACTTCGACGAGACCGGTTACCAGGTTTTCTGGACACGGAAATACCTGCAGCGGGTGGAGGTAATGGCCAACAATACGCTGCTGCACAAGGCCGTGCTGGGCATGACTGCATTCACCAACCCGGAGGCGCCGTCGCAGAGCCGGCTGTACTTGAGTACGATCACGCGCTATGGGACCGGCAGCAATGCGCTGCCGCCAACCAGCTACACCTACGGCAGCGGCACGACGGATGGGCACATGGTGACGGTGAACAACGGCTACCAGGGGCGGGTGGAGATTACGTACGGCGGTTCGAGCGGCGGAATGGTAGTGCAGCAGGAGCGGTGGCGCGGGGGCGGGAGCGATCCCGACATCGTGACGAGCTACTGGTACACGACGACCTGGGACGAAGAGGCGGGGGGCTTTGCCGAAGCGGAAATGACGCTGGTGGGGAGCGGCGCCTTGATCGGCAGCGGTCAGCCGGACACGCGGCTGAAGCAATGGTTCCACACCACGACCAACCAGCACCGCTGGAAGGGCAGGTTGTACAAGACAGAGACGCGTGCAGGTTCCGGCGGCACTTTGCTGGCGCGCAGCGACCAGACCTGGAATGAGACCAGCGCGGGCACGCCAGGCGGAATGACCTTCGTTTATCTGCAAGACAAGACCGAATACGTAGTGGACCCGAACGGAACGAACCCGCCGCTGCGTTACACCAAGAGCGTCAACACCTACGATGCGGCGTATGGCAATCTGCTGTTGACCCGGCTGACCAGCGAGGCTGCGCCAACGACGCCTTACCGAACGATCAAGCGGGTCTATTACCCGCGTAATGACGGCACGACCTACATCGTCAATCGGGTGGCGGAGGAGAAGCTGTTTGCGGGGAGCGAAAGCGGGACATGTCAAGGGCAGACGCGCACCATCTACGACGACTACAGCGGCTATGCGGCGTACAACCAGGCGCCGAGGAATGGGCAATTGAAGGAGGTGTGGCAGGCGGGACAGGGGGGCGCGGCGTGTGACGCGAACTGGGTGCGGTTGGTGGCCTACGACTATGACCCATGGGGCAACCGTCGGAGCGAGACGGCGGCCAATGGCAGCGTGGTCACGACGGCCTTCGACAACACGTTTCATGCCTATGCGATGAGCGTGACGGTGCAGCCGGACAGTCAGTTGGGCGGCGCGACGCTGACGACGACTTACACGCGCTACGGCATGAATGCGACGGCGGGGGGCAGCGGGTTGGTGGGACAGGTGCAGAGCGAGACCGACGCCAACGGGGCGGTCACGCTCTACACGTACGATGCGTTTGGCCGGCTGACGGAGGTGCGCAAGTCGGGGGCGGGGTTCGGCAATCCGGCGACGGAGCAGATCGTCTACACGACTGACCAGGGGTTGTATGTGCAGCGGCATTTGCTGCGCGATGACGGCAACGGCGACGCCAGTGCGAGTGCGACCTACCTGGAGGAGCGCACGTTCTACGATGGGTTGGGGCGTGTGCGGCAGGTGCAAAAGGAGTACAGCAGCAGCCAGTGGAGCCTGGTGAGCCAGCGTTACGATGGGCTGGGCAGCCTGGCTGCGGCCTCGGCGCCGTACACGAGTACGGTGAGCGGAGTGACGTACCGGGCGGTGAACTGGAGTGGGCTGGCCGCGACGCAGTCAACGTCCGATCGGTTGGGGCGCATCAACCAAGTGACGCAGCCGGATGGCAGCAAGACCTGTACGTTCTACCAGAATCGGCAGACCGCGGTGATTCGTGAGCAGAGCACGATCCAGGGCAACGATATCACCTACAGGTACTTGCAGGCGCTTGCGGAGACCGATGCGTGGGGGCGGCTGCTGAGCGTCAAGGAGTACCTGGGGCAGGTGGGCAGCGGCACGGCCACGTGTCCGACGCCAGCCTGGAATGCGAATGCGAACGGCGTGACGACCTATGCTTACGACATCGCCGATCGGCTGGTGCAGATGACCGGGCCGGATGGGGCGGTGACCACGATCACGTATGATCTGTTGGGGCGCAAGATGAGCATGAACGATCCGGACATGGGCGCGTGGAGCTACACGTACGACATGGCCGGGAACCTGCTGACGCAGACCGATGCGCGGAATGTCACGATAGGGTTTGGCTACGATGGGCTGAACCGGCTGACGCAGAAATGGCAGAGCGGCAGCAGCAGCGGGATGGTGTTGGCCGATTACAGCTATGATGCGTCCGATGGGGCCACGCAGTTCGGCAAGGGTCGGCGCACCGGGATGAGGGCGTATGTAGGCGGCGAGGTCAACAACAGCGCGAGTTGGACATACGACAAGCGCGGGCGGGTGACGGCGGAAACGCACACGATTGATGGGGATGCGTACACCGTCGGTTACACCTATGATTCGGCGGACCGGGTGCTGCGGGTAGTTTACCCGACCCAGAGTGCGGAGACGGTCAACGTGGCGTACACAGCGCAGGGGCTGCCGGGGCGGATGTACAGCAGTGTGGATTATGTGCGCAGTGGGAATGCGGTGTATGATGAGGCCGGGAGGCTGACGCAGTTGAAGCTGGGCAAGCAGAGCACCAACAACAATCCGGTGGTGCAGATGGCGTTCACCTACCATCCCTGGACAGCGAGCGGCGGACTGGGGCGCTTGCAGAAGGTGAAGGCAGGAACGTCGGCGAATGACAGCAGTTTGCAGGACTTGACGTATGGCTACGATACGGCCGGCAATGTGCGCTGGATCGTGGATGCGCGCAACAACGGTCAGCGGCAGTGCTTCAGCTACGACGGGTTGGATCGGCTGCTGAGCGGCTTCACGGGTGATGCGATTTGCGCGGGCTACGACGATGGGACCGGGAGCTGGGTGTACGATGAGAACTACAGCTACAACAACGCGGGGAACCTGATCAGCAAGACGGGGCAGGGGACGTACGGCTACGGGGTGGCGCAGGCAAGCACCTGCCCGGAGGGGGCGTTGGTGAAGAGGCATGCGGTGGTGAGCACAAGCAACGGCAGCAGTTACTGTTACGATCAGAACGGCAACATGCGGCGGCGCACGATCGGGGGGAACACCTACACGCTGACGTATGATGACGAGAATCGCCTGGTCAGCATCAGTGGGGCGGCGACGGCGAGCTTCGTGTACGATGCGGACGGCAACCGGGTGAAGAGCGTGATGAACGGGGAGACGGTCACCGCTATCGGCAATCTGTACGAGAAGAAGGTGGTTGGCGGCGCAACGACGCACACGAAATACTACTATTTCAACGGTCAGCGGGTGGCCGTGCGCGTGGCGGGGGTGTTGTACTGGCTGTTGCGCGATCACCTGGGCAGCACGACGGTGACGGCCAATGGCGCCAGCGGTGAGCGCACGGCGGAGTTGTGGTACAAGCCGTGGGGTGAGAATCGAGGGACGCCCTACCAGACGACGCCGACGACCTACCGGTTCACGGGTCAACGCGAGGATGCGAGCATTGGGTTGTATTTCTACAACGCGAGATACTACGACCCGGCGCTGGGGCGGTTCACTCAGGCGGATACGCTGATCCCCAATGCAGGAAATCCGCAGAATCTGAACCGTTACAGCTATGTCGGCAACCGACCCACCGTTTTCGTTGATCCATCAGGCTATGCGGCCTGTGCGGCCGGCGACATGACCTGTTGGCAAGAGGAATGGCGTTGGAAAGACCGCTGGTACAAAGCGCATGGCCACACCGGCGGAAATTGGTTTGGCAACCCTGGCAATCCCGAATTCGAGGATGAACAGATTCTGCGTGAAACCGTGGGCGAAGCGGGCATCAGCATCGCTGGCGTATGGGATTTCGCCTCTCAGTTGATCCCCATGGCCACCGGGATCGTTCGGTTCGGCAACAGGCTCAGCGGGGGTTTGGCGCAGTTACGAAGATTGCTCGGTGGGGGCGCTCAGATCAGGTCGGGATCATGTTTCGGCCATCCCTGTGCGTTGCCACCAGGCACCGATACTGTGCGCATATCCAATGCCGTGAATGATGCAACCTGGCTGATGCATACTGTCGTGCATGAACTCGCACACATCATTGACTGGCATAGCCACATCCAGACTGGAATCGGGCCTTACGGAAATTCCATGTATGGGCGTTTTTCAGATGTCTGGAATGAGAAACCCCTGACGAATTATGCCGCGCAGTCCCATTTCTATCCGGCAAGGTGGGATGTGTGGGCTGAGGCGGTAACGGTTTGGGTGTTCTCGGATAAAAATGCGAGTACTGGCATTTGGAGTAGCCCCAACATCCAGTTACTATCCAACATCGATCTCCTACAAGATTTAACGCTACAGATGGATCGCCTCACAGCCCTATTGGGTGGGAGGTGAACGCTATGAGTAAATTTGTAGCGATTCTCCTATTGAGCGTGATCCTGGCGGGTTGCGTCGGCATCGGTACAGCACAACCCGACTGCGACGAGATGTCTGCCTTGCGTATCAAGATTTCTACGGTAATGACACCGGAAAAGTTCAAGATGTGGGTGGAAGAAACTTATCATCTACCCTCTGAAGGCGTCACACTGACGCCAATTACGCAACTGCCGCAGTTGCACGCATATGTCGTGCGATGGCGCCAGAATAGCCTGTGGTACAGTGCAGGTTTCGAGGAAAGCATGATCACAAACATAGATGTAACAGCTGAATGGCTCTCAGCTGGAGATCTGATCGTTTGCCTTGGAGAACCTGAATATTATGCTGCCACCTATGGATTGACTGGCGAGGGGATGATGGAGCTTGACTTCAATCTGCTGTTTCTAGATCAAGGCGTTATCGCTGGTGGAGCGAAGTTCTATCCCACAAATACCGAACAACCGCCGGCGATCACAGATGATTTTCCTATCAATTCCTTGATGTTCAGGCAACCAGGCTCGGCGGATGATCTGCTTCAACGGCAATTCGGGCTGTACCCACAGGAAACCTATATCCGGATTGTGAACAGCTACAAGCCGTGGCCAGGATATTGGGACTCGATCAAAACAGAGCCCAAGATCCAGTAACAAAACTGTCAGACCCGAGAAGTTTGAATTGCCTGCAACTCCCTGTGCCAATGAAGCCTGGGCCAGTCTGGCGGTTGAACTAAGTCTGCAATTCACGCAGGGAGAATTGCACGGTGAGCAAAGCGAGTGTGGGGAGCACTGTGTACGGTGCGTCGTCGCCGGGGAATTGCCGGACGGGAACGCCTGCGACGAAGCCGCATGCGGTGCAGCAGGCTGGCAGCAGCAACGTCTACAGCTACAACTGCAACGGCAACATGACCGGGCGCACGGTGGGCGGCGTGACCTACAGCCTGGTCTACGATGCGGAGAACCGGCTGCAGCAGGTGAAGCAGGGAAGCACGGTGCTGGCCAGCTACACCTATGACGCGGACGGCAACCGGGTCAAGGCGGTGATGGGCAGCAGCACGACGGGCGGATTTTTGCCACGAATTACACGAATTGACACGAAGGCAGAAGCTCGATTCGTGCAAATTAGTGAAATTCGTGGCAGAGAAAGCTGGGCGGATCTTTGCCACGAATTGACACGAAAGGGTCCTAAAATCCGTGCAAATTAGTGAAATTCGTGGCAGAGAAAGCCGGCCCGACTTTCGCCACGAATTGCACGAATTGACACGAAGACAGAAGCTCGATTCGTGAAAATTGGTGAAATTCGTGGCAGAGAAAGCTGGGCGGATTTTTGCCACATAGAACACAAAGAGCGCAAAGACGCCGCCAATCTGCGAATCTTCTGCCGTTGCTTTGTGTTCTATGCGTTCCTTGTGGTCAATCGTCCGCCCAATTCGGAATTGCTGCGCCCAAATTTTGCCTCTTGACAGAGCGCCGCGCGCGTATGCTGTGACCAGCCACAAGTCTGTCCCCCGCCTTCCGAGTCGTCTCCCGCCGCCGGAAGTCCCTGGCGTGAGTTCTCTCTCCCGCCCGCGACCTCCTTCAGCAGTCAGGAAAATGTCCCTGACCCCATCCGTTTCGATTGCTGCACGAAAGGAGTCTGTTGTTATGTTACGCCGGTGTTCTACTCTCTCTCCCCTCTCTTCTCGACATTCTGCTCGCGGCCGGCTCGCGCCGCGCCTGTCATCGTTGGTTCATCTGCTGGCGGTATTCAGCGTTATAGTATTGGGCGTGCTCGCAGTCGCCTGCGGACCTGTCGGCGACTCGTCGAGACGCCCTCCTCTACTACCGATGCAACCCCAGTCGCCGCTGCCTTCCGCAGTTGCACCGACACCTAACCCAACCGACGCCGCGATCTGCGCCAGGTATCCCACGCCACCCTATCCAATCAGTCTGACGCCTTGTCCTGACTACTTGACGCCGCCAGCCGAGCCTATCGAGATTTTCACCCCAGCACCGCGCCCAACCCCTATCGTGCCTACCGTCATCGTTGGACCACAGATGAGCACGGCTAGAGGTAATACCTTCAGGCCGGTATTCATTTCCAAAGACTACACAGGGTCAGGCGAGTTGTGCGATATGCGCCCATCTCCTGATGGGCAGAAGGTCGCTTTGCATCTGTGCAACACTGAAGGCATGTCACTGGTAATCATCGCTCCTGTGAGTGGGGGCAGAGCCGTGGGAGAGGCGAGAGGTGGTTGGTTCCGCGGCTGGTTTCCAGATTCCAATCAATGGCTATTGATGGGCGACCATTTGGAGATACTGAACAGTGACACAGGCGAGGCCCGCAGGATCACGCCCGAAGGTGAAACCGTGACCGACGCCGCCGTGTCGCCAGACGGGAAGGCCGTTGCCTACACGATCATTCAGGGTGACAGACTGAAGATCATCGACACAGCTGGCAACTTGCTCCGCGAGGGACTAGCTCCTTCACCCAGACCCGGCACCACGCCGGATCTTGTCACTTGGTCCCCTGATGGACAATTCATTGCTTACATCTGGGATCAGATCGTTGGTCAATTCAACAACTACGGACCGCTTTGGGTGCTTGACGTGCAGACGGGCAAGCAGTGGCAACTCAGCCCAGACGAAGTGTTTGACAGCTTTCCGACCTGGGCTCCCCAGGGTCATCGGATCCTTGTTGTTCGACGGGAGAATATGGATGACGAATCAGCTGACTTTAATCTAAACAAGTTGGTCAGCAACTTGTGGGTTGTGGATGCGGACACGCAAGAATGGCGACAGCTAACCAACCTCAATGGTCAAGGGGCTTGGTCACCCGTTTGGACGCCAGATGGGTCAGCGGTGGCGTTCATGTCGAATATGGGTAACCAACTAAACGGCTGGCTGATTAACGTCGACGATCGCAGCTTACAGCAATTGGCAGTCGACAGTCCAATAATGCCTCGCGCCTTGAGCGTGATACCGTAGGAGGTCTCCGAAAATGAAACACAGGACACGCCTCGCAGTTTTCTGCTTGTTGGCCGCTGCTGTGGTCATTTGCTCTGTGCAACCGCTACGGCTGGCCCAATCTCAGGGAGGTGAACCTCGCTTTTCATTTCCAAGCGCGCGACGTTTTGCTATCACGTCTTACTTTGACCATACTCATCCTGATGTGCTCTATAACACCATCGACGACGAGATAGCGGCTTATACCACTGAACGAGGGTTGCGTTCCAATAACTGCTTTGATTGTTTCTGGTCAGGGACCGTACAGGTTTGCGGATATTACACGGTTCTTCAAGACGCAGCCAACTGTGGTGCGGCTGGCGGACGACGTGTCTATTATGATATGCATCCGGCCATTGATTATGGCTTTCCCTTGAACACTGCAATCGCCGCCGCAGCACCGGGGACTGCCTTGCAGCGCGATATTCTGGGGTTCGCTGTTGTGATTGACCATGGGAACGACTACTTTACCAAGCACGGTCACGTTGACCGCAACTCCCGAATTGCCCACAATACTCAAGTAATCCGTGGGCAACAGATTGCGCTCAGCAGCAACACGGGTACAGGGGCGGCCCATCTACACTTCGAAGCCCGATACAGTGGCGAGGATGGCATCGTATTCGATCCTTACGGCTGGCGGGGACCTTGGTACACTGACCCCTGGAACCAACCATCTGGGCATACCGAGCCGTGGTGGCGCAGCGGCGACCCCATTCCGATGGGCTACCGTGATCAAAACCACAATACCCAGGGTCCCTATCAACTTACCGGCGTGATGGAGAGCAAATGGTATGAGCTGAACGGGTTGCCAGGTTCGCCCATTGGTAATCGAGGTAGCAACAATTGCCCTGGCACCTACGGCGACTGCCAGTTTTTCGAGAGAGGGTATCTCCGCTGGGATTACATCAACAATGTAACCCTCTATTACGACTACGCTTCAACCGTGATCAGTCAAGTGTTCTATTTTCAGACGAGCAACTGGAATACAACTCTCTCCATTCAGAATATCAGCGGCGTTTCGGCCCAGGTCAGCGTTATCTTTGTGGAAAATGGCCGCGTGGTAGACTCGCGCACGTATTTAGCCTTGCCCAGCGGCTCCACCTGGGTACTGAGCGCACAACATGCACTTCAAGATATGACCAGTAGCTTTGCGGGCGCCGCTGAAGTGTATTCCAACCAAACGTTTCAGATCACTGTGGCTCATCAACCTGCATTCAACAATACGTTCGTGTCAGCGATTATGAACAACTACTGATTGAGTAGTTGGAATGGGCATATAGGACATCGGACGCGAACCAGGAATTGTTTGATCTTATGTCCCACCTTTTCAATAGTCAGCGCGTGGCTGGGGTGTTGTACTGGCTGTTGCGCGATCACCTGGGCAGCACGACGGTGACGGCCAATGGCGCCAACGGTGTGCGCGAGGCGGAGTTGTGGTACAAGCCGTGGGGCGAGACTCGCGGGACGCCCTTCGGCGCGACGCCGACGAAGCGCCGTTTCACCGGGCAGGTGCTGGACGAGGTGGCGGGCGGGTTGTATTTCTACAACGCCAGATACTACGACCCGGCGCTGGGGCGATTCATCAGCGCGGATACGATCGTGCCTAATCCCCAAAATCCGCAAAATCTCAACAGATACAGCTACGTCGGGAATCAACCGACCGCCTATGTTGACCCAACAGGACACGCACACTGCGTGGACACAGATTGTGCAGTCACCTGGCATCCCACCAAACATCGCTATATGATCAGCCCTGGCGCGCCTGGTGTTCGCAGTGTTGCCAAGAGCATTGTCGCTGACTTGGGCGGGATCAACGATCTCGAAGCAATGGCTGTGATTTCTGACGTGGCGGCTGGCCTCTATCGAACTTGGGACCGTTTCATGCCTGAAATGGGCAAGATATTCACGGGATCGCCCGCTTACGGAACCTTCGGCCTGATAGCGCCAGCTCTCTCAACCATGCTCGGATTGGGAGGCGGCGGCTGTGCCGGCGTCGGTCGAGAACCGCACGATTGCCCAAGCAACACAGTCTACTTTCATGATACTGGCTTCCATTCGAACTTTCGTGATAGGCACAACCAACCGTATCATATCTGGGGGTACATCGCCCAAACGACGACACCTGGAGATACCATCAGTTTCGAACTGAACTTCACCCTATCTCAGTGGGGCAATCTCATACACGAGCAAGTGCAAAGCAAGCTCAACTGGGACAGCGGATGGGGTACCAGCTGGCAGGACTGGGTTCTTTCTGAGGCTGGGGTATTGATCGGTTACCAGATCACCTATGGCCTGATTACATCCCCTGTGGAATTGGGTGACACGCTCAGACGAGATCTCGGCCCACTGGGCCCTGGCAGCCGCGGCAGGCTTCAGCAGATGGAAGCGAACTACGGAAAATTGCGAGGTTCGCCATGAACAAGCAGATGGCTGCTGGCGAAACCACAGTGAACGGCATGAGCAGACGTTTATTCATCGTCAACCTGGCATTGTTGCTGGCGATCTCATGCGGATGCACCCTACCGATTTCGATCGCCAGGTTGCGAAAACCAGACTTGTCGAAATACACCACGCCCCTGGACTCGGAAACGATCCAGGATATCTGCATGAACTTCGAGATTAAGGACAACCGTTTATGCACACAAGATCGGCCCGTGTATGCTCCTGATTTCTTTCCGATTATTCTTTCGACATTCGAACGCGGGGTATCCACGCGTGATGATGTCAAAGCCAAGCTAGGGCGTTATGAGTATGGATGTGAACCACCCACCTATGTGCCGCGTTTGGAACTGACCTATTATCGTTGCGCCTACGATCTTAACGGTGATCGAGTATTTTTGTGGGGATTTGTTTCTGGATAACGATGTTGTCTGGCGCATGACCGGCACGATAGGTGATGATTAGTGGCCGCTGCACTTACAGAGAGATTGCGCCCCCATCATACATCACCCTGGTCTGTAATGCCGAGAACCGGCTGACTGCGATGTCCGGCGGCGTCACGGCCAGCTATGTGTACGACGGCGACGGCAACCGGGTCAAGGAGACCATTGGCCGGTTTTCGGCCACGAATTGTACGAATTGACACGAAAGGCCCCTGGAATTCGTGCAAATTAGTGAAATTCGTGGCTGATTCCGTCCTGCAACGGCAACATGACCGGGCGCACAGTGGGCGGCGTGACCTACACCCTGGTCTACGATGCGGAGAACCGGTTGCAGCAAGAAGATCAGCCTTTGTGTCTCCGTGTCTTGGTGTGAGCCAAAGGAGTTTTCATCCAAAGACGCCAAGATACAAAGAAGAAAAGGCATCTTGGTGTCTTGGTGTGAGCCAGCAGTGACTGTTGTTCTACATGGCGATGGTGTAGTAGACGACGGCAGCCACGATACCCAACAATCCGCCCACCACCACCTGCACCGGGGTGTGGCCCAGGAGTTCCTGCAGCGGCAGTGGAATGTTCATCTCGAAGCTGGAAGGCTGCTCTGGCGGCAAGTTGGAAGGCTGCTCGGGCGGTGTTTGGTCGGTTTGCTCCTCATCCAGGAAATCGGACAGGAGCCAGTTGAGAACGCTGGCATGGCGGCCGGCCGCACGGCGCACCCCGGCGGCGTCGGTCATCACAATCGCGGCCAGGATGGCGGTCACGGCAAAGAGTGCGCTGTTGAAACCGACGTGCAGGCCCACGGCGGTACTGAGCGAAGTGACTGAGGCCGAATGGGAACTGGGCATGCCGCCCATCCCAAAGAGGACGCGCCAAGTGATGCGCCGGGTAAACCAGAACTCAATCGCGGCTTTGATGAGCTGCGCCGCCAGCCATGCGCAGAAAACCGTCAGCAAAATATCATTGCGCAACAGCCCAGCCAGATTGTCAGAAAGTGTCGTAGCCCATCTCCTTTGCCTTGTGCGGGTCGGTCTCCTGACCTCTCGCTTCCCGCCGGTCCCCTGATCGGTCAGCGTTGCGAGGCGCACAGGGCAGCCCTTGACTTGAATTGTAGTCCAAACAGTCCCGCCGTCAAGCCGGGTTGGGCGCGGCCATCCGTAGAGGGGGGTCGAGGTGAGGTCACTTGTGGCTGGCGCCTGTTACCCGCAGCCCTTTGGGGTAATGATTCTTCACGGTCCCTCCGCTGCGCTTGCCCCAGCCCAGCGGGAAAGAATCCACACAGACCGCCAGCCAGCCGGCCGCACCGGGCGCAGTCAGCGCCTCGCCGTGCAAATAGGCCATCACGGCCGGGTCATCTGGCTCCAGGTCAAGCGTGCGCTGGAAATCGGCCTGGGTGAGGCCGAGGGCCAGGGCGTGACTCGGCTCCAGGCGCTCGCCGCGACCTTCGCCCAACCACCAGCCCGGTCGCAGCACGCGCAAGCCCGCCAGATCAAGCGTGGGCTCCGGCGCTTGGTACAGGTAGGTTCCGGTTTGCAGCAACGTGCCCGGCGGCTCAGCCACCAGATTGGCCGCGCAGAAGGTTTCCCAAGCGCGTTGGGCCGCGCGTCCTGGCCGGCCGGCGCTCAGCGCGCGCCGCGTGGGTGGAGGTGTCTCTGTTGTGGGGCGACGCTGGAGGAGCGCCAGGAAGTGTCCTTCCCCGGCGACGCGGTGCGGCCACAGCCGCGCGACCCCGGGCTGCCCTGCCAGCGGACCAAGTCCGGGCGCCCAACCGGGGACGATCGGCAGCGCGGCTAACTCGAAATCGGAATGGCTCTGCAAAAAATGTGCGATCACTCGTTCATTTTCGTCCAGGTTGAAGGTGCAAGTGCTGTAGACCAGGATTCCGCCGGGGCGCAGCAGAAGCGCGGCCGCGCCAGGATATCCATCTGGCGCAGCGCACAGCCGGCCACCTGCCCTGCACTCCATTCCACGCGCGCACCATCGGCCAGCAGGCGTCGGAACATCCCCTCGCCCGAACAGGGTGCATCAACCAGGACCCGATCGAAGAAGCCGGGCCAGCGTGCTGCCAGGCGTGCAGGTGTCTCGCTGGTGATGATGGCATGGCGTGCGCCCCAGCGTTCCAGGTTTTCGGCGACAATGGCGGCCCGGCCTGGCACGGTTTCGTTGGCGACCAACAGGCCCTGGTTTTGCATCAACGCGGCCAGGTGCGTGGATTTGCCGCCCGGCGCCGCGCACAAGTCGAGCACCCGTTCGCCGGGCTGTGGCGCCAGCACTTCGGCCACCGCCATAGCGCTCGGTTCTTGCAGGTAGTAGAGGCCGGCGGCGTGCAGCGGAGATTTTCCCAGGCTAAAATCCGCAGGAGATGCGGCGCCGGCGTCTATGCAGAAACCGGCCGCGCACCACGGTACGGGCGCCAGTGCCAACGGCGTCAGGCGATCCCTGAGCGCAGCAGCCGCCAGCTTCAGCGTATTGACGCGTAGCCCGATCGTCGGCGGCTGCGCATACGTCGCCTCGAACGCGTCGCGCTCCGCGCCCAGCAGTGGCGCCAATGCTGTCAGAAACCCGTTTTCTGCAAGAAAACGGGTTTCTGTGTGCGCTGGGTTGATTTCGTGTTTCTTCACTATTCCAGGAACTGTTATCGTAGGAGTTATTATCTCGGAGCCGTCATCTCGGAGTCGTTGACCCGACTGAGCACGGCGACGACATTTTGGCCGCCGAAGCCAAACGCGTTGACCAGCGCGTGATGAAGGGTTTTCTGGCGCGCCACGTCCGGCACATAATCCAGATCACACTCAGGATCGGGCACGCTGTAGTTCATGGTGGGCGGAATGATGCCTTCATGCAGGCTGAGCACCGCGCCAATGGCCGACAAGGCGCCCGCCGCGCCCAGCGTGTGGCCGATCATGGATTTGGTGGCTGTCACCGCCACGCTGTAGGCATGTTGCCCCAGCGCTTTCTTGATGGCGGTCGTTTCCACGGCATCGTTGAGCGTCGTGCCGGTGCCATGGGCATAGATCAGGTCAATGTCTTCCGGCTGCAGCCCGGCCGCCTTGATCGCGTTGCGAATGGCGCGGGCAGCGCCGTTGCCGCTCGGTTCGGGCGCAGTGATGTGATAGCCATCGCCGGTGATGCGGCCCCCGCGCACTTCGGCCAGCAGTTGCGCGCCGCGTGCGCGCGCATGAGCTTCGCTTTCCAGGATCATCACCCCGGCGCCTTCGCCGCACACGAACCCGTCGCGCTCCTTGTCGAACGGGCGACAGGCATGTTCCGGGTCATCATTGCGTGAGGAAAGTGGCCCCATGCGGGCAAAGGCCGCCATCGTCAGACGCGACATGGCCGCCTCGCTGCCGCCGGCAATCACCACATCGGCCTCATCGCGCTGGATCAGGTTGTAGCCCTCGATCAGCGCGTAGTTGCCGCTGGCGCACGCCGCGGTGGAGGTCATGACCGGGCCGCGCACGCCAAATTCGATCGAGACCACGCAGGCGACGGCGTTGGACATTACGTTGGGAACCAGGAACGGCCCGACCGAACGCGGGCCTTTTTCGATCAGACCGATCGTGCCTGGCTCCATCTCGGTGATGCCGCCGCCCCCGGTGTTCAGCAGCACGCCCACGCGCTCGCTGTTCTCCGGCGTCACTTCGAAGTGGGCGTCGGCCAGGGCCTGGCGCGTCGCTGCCACCGCCAGTTGAATGGAGCGGGCAGTGCGCCGGGCCGTCTTGCGATCCATGAACTGGCTGGCGTCGAAGTCCTTGACCTCGCAGGCAATGCGGACGGGCAGATCACTGGCATCGAAGCCTATGATGGGGCCGGCGCCAGATTTGCCCGCCAATAGGTTTTGCCAGTAGGTTGGCACATCGTTACCCAGTGCAGACAAAGCCCCCATCCCGGTCACAAAAACACGTGTCATGCCGTGATACTCCTCTCTCATGTCACAAATGATTTCGATCCATCTTGCACGCCCCGCTGGCGCCGGTTGAAAGACCGGGGCGGAGCGGGTTGCACCCTTGATGCAGCATTATCAAGCATCATAACGAGAAATGGATTACCTGTCAAAAAGTTGCGTCACTATCAGGGTGGTTCATGCCCACCTATTTGGGTAGGACGATGATACCTGACCAGGGCGAAAAGAAAAGTGACCCGTACTTGCCAGTCTGCAAGCCCCGGCGTACAATAGCCATTGCAATAGCAGCCGCATCATGTCTCGTGTTCAATGGCAAGAGGTTTAACTGTGTCATCACGTCATGCAATCCTGCGCCGCACATTTAGCGCGCAGTTTGGCGCCATGCCCATGTGGTTGGTGCGTGCGCCCGGTCGTGTCAACCTGATTGGCGAGCACACCGATTATAACGACGGTTTTGTGCTGCCGATGGCGATTGACCGCGATGTGCGCCTGGCCCTGGCGCCGCGCACGGATCGTCAGGTGCATGTCTTCTCGCTCAATTTCCAGCAGCACGATCGCTTCAGCCTGGACGACCTGCAATTGACGACCACAAGCCCCTGGGGCAACTATCTACGCGGGGTGGCGTGGGCATTGCAGGGCGCCGGCTTCGAACTGACCGGCTTCGATGCGGTGATGGAGGGCAACGTACCGATCGGCTCCGGGCTTTCATCGTCTGCCGCCACCGAACTGGCGACGGTGACCGCCTTTCGCGCCCTGGGCAACCTGACGCTCGACGCGGTGCAGGCCGCGCTCTTGAGCCAGAAGGCCGAGAATGACTTTGTGGGCGTCAAGTGCGGGATCATGGATCAATACATTTCATCGCTGGGCCAGGCCGGGCATGCCTTGCTCATTGACTGCCGCAGTCTCGGTTTCGAGGCCGTGCCCTTGCCGGCCGGGGTGCAGTTTGTCATTGCCGATAGCACGGTGCGCCGCGGCTTGGTGGACAGCGCCTACAATGAGCGCCGCGCCCAGTGTGAAGAAGGCGCGCGGCGCCTGGGCGTGCCGGCGTTGCGTGATGTCAGCCTGGCCGAGTTCGAGCGCCGCGCGCCGGCGTTGCCTGACCTGGTGGCGCAGCGTTGCCGGCATGTGGTTGCAGAAAATGAACGCGTGCTGCACAGCGTGGCGGCCTTGCGTGCGGGCGATGTGACGGCTTTTGGTCGCGATATGGACGAATCGCACACCAGCCTGCGCGATCTCTACGCCGTCAGCCATCCGGTCCTCGACACGATGGTGGAGGTGGCCCGGGCCGTGCCTGGCTGCCTGGGCGCGCGCCTCACCGGCGCCGGTTTTGGCGGCTGCACCGTCAGCCTGGTCGTCAACGCCTGCGTCCCCGCGGTGGTGGATGCCTTGCAGCGCGAGGTGGCGCGCCGCACCGGATTGACGCCGCAGATTTACCTGAGCGGCGCAGAAGCTGGCGCCGGCATCATCTTAGGCGAATGACGGGTCACTAACTTGAGCATACGGAATCTTTACCTGACGATTTTGAGCCTGGGCGCGTTGGTTGCGGCGCTGGCTGTGACCGCGCCCGCGGTACGCACCACGACTTTTTTCCCGCTCCTGCTTGTGCTGGACGGCGGCCCTGCGCACACCCCTGTGCCGACCTGGACGCCGCTGCCCACGGTCACGCCGACGCCGACACGAACGCCGACACGGACGCCGACACTCACACCGACACGAACGCCGACACTCACGCCGACGCGGACGCCGACACTCACACCGACACTCACACCGACACGAACGCCGACACGGACACCGACCCTCACACCGACATGGACGCTCACATTCACGCCGACACTCACACCGACACGAACGCCGACACACACACCATCGCCCACGGCAACCCTGACGCCGACATTGACGCCTTCGTCTACATCAACCCCGACCATGATGCCGTCGCCCACGCCAACCCCCACGCCGACTGTGACCTCCGCCTGGACGCCTGGCGCCACACCGGCGCCGGCGGCGATCAACCCCGGCACTCCAACCTGGGCGCGCTTTCAGCCGCACGCCGCGTACGACGGCCAGCACGACCGTTTCCTGGTCGTCTGGCAGGATAAGCGCAACGACCCCGGCCGCGAGTGGACCTTGGGCTATGGGCTGGAAAACAACGGCGATATCTACGGTCGCCTGGTGCGCCCGGACGGGACGCCGCTGGGCACGATGGACATCGAGATCAACCGCACGGCGCAGGATGCACAGTGGCCGTTTGTGGTCTACAACCCACAGCAGCAAGAATACCTGGTGGCCTGGCAGGAGGTCAGCCCGCAGGCCACATCCGCGACCTGGTTCGATACCTGCTATGACATCAAGGCGCAGCGCGTGGGCGCCGACGGGCAGTTGATTGACTCGCCGCTGGTCATCGCCGACGCGGTGGATTGCCAGTGGGTGCCGGTGATCAGCTACGATGAGCAGAGCAACCAGTTCCTCATCATCTGGCACGATCACCGCTATCGCATGGGGATGACTCCGCCGCGCCCGCCCGAAACGGCCAAAGAGATTTTCGGCCAGTGGCTGGGCTATCTTTTCGGCACCCTGCGCCTGGAAGATGGCGGCAACTTCGTGGTCACCACGGACCGCGCGCCGCCGCACGATCCGGCCCCGCGCTACCAGCAGTACGCCACGATGGCCTACCATGCCGGCCAGCATTACTTGTTCTGGAGCGATGATCGCAGCGGCGCCGGCGCTGAAGAGGCGTTCGACATCTACCAACAGATGCTTGGCAGCGGCGTGACCGCGTCTGTGACCAACACCGTGACCTATGCGGCCCCTGGCGCGCAAGAGAAGCCGCGCGCCACCTTCAACCCGGTCACCGGCCAGGTGTGGGTAGTTTGGCAGGATTACCCGAACCCGCCGCCCGCGCCTGATCCGGGGCCGACCAACCTGCGCCTGGCGCGCCTGGCGCCCGATGGCGCCGTGCAGGCCACGACGATTGTCAGCCAGGTTGCGCCCTGGCCTGTGCCTGATGTGGCGTGCAGCAGCAGCGGCAACTGCGACGTGATTTGGGGCGGCTCCGGCGGCAATGGCGGCGTCTGGCTGGCGCGCCTGGACGCGGCCGGTGTCCTGCGCCAGGCGCCGAGTCGCCTCAGCACCGTGCCGACCGATGACCCGCGTATCATCGCGGCCGGCTCGCAGCGCCTTTTCCTGGCCTTTGCCAACAGCGGCTATATCTATGTCAGCACGTGGACGGAGTAGTGATTGCCATCGCACCGCCGAATTCATTCCCAATTCGTTTGGCGGCTTGCGGTTCGAGATTTTTCCCAGGGGAGCCATAGCCCATGGTCATCGGTGATTATTTGGGCCGTCGGGCGATCTATTCGCCCGCGCGCCTCGCTATCGTAGATGCCGGCAAGACGCCGGCCTTGCGGCTGACCTACGCCGAATTGAACGTCCGCGCCAACAACGTGGCCCATTGGCTGCGCAGCGTGGCCGGCGTGCGCAAGGGGGATCGGGTGGGAGTCCTCGCCCGTGACGGCGTGGAACACCTCGACATCTTCTTTGCCTGCGGCAAGCTGGGCGCCATCCACACCGCGTTCAACTGGCGTCTGCACCCGTGCGAACTGTTGACGGTGGTGCAGGAAACCACCCCGCGTATCCTGTTCTATTCGGACGAGTTTCACGACACGGTGACGTCTCTGGCTGACGCGCTCGCCGAAAAACTGCGCTTCTTCATCCCCCTGGATGGCGCCGACCACAGCCGAATGAATTCGGGCCGAACGGGCGTTCCGCCGCAAGGTCGGCCTGCGCCGACCGACACTGCGTCCACGCAGGTGGACGCCCGGCGGGACGCCCATCAGGCGCGATTTCGATCGCTCGCCTCGCTCGCCTGCGATGGCGCGCCGCCTGAGCAGTTTCGCCAGGCGTATGCGGACATCATCGCGCAGGCGGCGCCGGAACCGGTCACCTGTCCGGCGTTAGAACCGGAAGATACGGCCGCGCTGATCTTCACCGGCGGCACCACCGGCCATGCCAAAGGCGCGCGCATCACCCACCGCCAGATTGCCTGGAACACCCTCAACACGGTCATTCATGACCTGCAGCATCACGACATCTTTCTCAATGTCTTTCCCCTGTTTCACACCGGCGGTCTTTTCGTGTATACTCTGCCGCAGATCATCCTGGGCGGCGCCACCGTCTTGACGCGGCAGTTCGACCCGGCGCAGGTGCTCGGCTTGATCGAACAGGAGCGGGTGACGGTTTTTGCCGGCGTACCCACAATGTACGAATTGTTGACGCAGGCGCCCACCTGGGCCACGGCCGATTTGAGTTCCCTGCGTTTTTGCACCAGCGGGGGCGCGCCCCTGCCCGTGCCCCTGGTGGAGAAATACACCGCGGAGAAGCAGGTGCGTTTCAAGCAGGGCTTTGGCATGACCGAATTTGGCCCTGGCGTCTTTGCCCTGGCGCCCGAAGATGCCATCCGCAAGGCGGGCAGCATCGGTCGCCCCAATTTCTACGTGGACGCACGCGTCGTTGACGCCGAAAATCGGCCGCTTGGCCCGGACCAGGTGGGCGAGCTGGTCTTGAAAGGTCCGTCTTTTGCCTCCGGCTATTTCAACGACGAGGCGGCCAGCGCGGCCGCGCTGGATGTCGAAGGTTGGTTTCACACCGGCGACCTGGCGCGCTACGATGCCGAGTGGTATTTCTTCATCGTGGGGCGCAAGAAAGATCTGTTCATCTCCGGCGGCGAGAATGTCTATCCGGCGGAGATCGAAGCGGTGCTCTACCGCCATCCGGCCGTGGCCCTGGCCGCGGTGATCGGTGTGCCCGATGAGCGCTGGGGCGAAGTGGGCCGGGCTTTCGTCACGCTCAAGCCGGGCGCCACAGCCACGGCAGATGAACTACTGGCGTTCATGCAGGCCAACCTGGCCCGTTTCAAGGCCCCGCGCCGCGTGGTGATCCTGGACGCCATGCCGCTCTCAGGCGCGGGCAAGATCCTGAAGCACGAACTCAAGGCGCGACCCGATGCGGCCTGAAGATGAAAATCCGTAACTCCTCAGCCTGCCTGGAATTCAGACAGGATTCACAGGATTGACAGGATATTCGAACTCTCGTGGCGGTAGTTTTGCACACCACAGAGCAAGAATCCTGTACATCCTGTTCATCCTGTCCAAATCGGCCTGCAGGGTGAGCAGTTACCAAAATGGTCAGAACATCAATGTCACTACTTTTGTTCGATGTGGACAGCACGCTGGTGAATTCGCGCGGCGCCGGGCGCCTGGCGCTGGCGCGGGCGCTGCAGGCCGCCTACGGGATGACCGGTGAGATCGAGGTGATTCCCCTGGCCGGCACCACCGATTGGCGTGCGGTGCGTGAGGCGCTCACCCCGGCCGGCCTGAGCGAAGCGGACATCATGGCCGGCTGGCCCGAATTCTGCCGCCTGGCGCCCATCTACCTGCAGCAGACGATTGTCGAGCGCGGTCTTGATCCCTGCCCGGGCGCGTTGGAACTGCTGGCCGCGCTGCAGCCAGCCGTGGCGCGCAACCGGGCGCTGCTGGGACTCGTCACCGGCAACCTGGAAACCACGGCTCCGGTCAAACTGCGCGGCGCGGGCATCAACCCGGCGCAGTTCCGCCTGGGTGGCTACGGTTCCGACAGCGGCGATCGCAACGTGCTGCCGCGGCTGGCCGTGGAACGGGCCGCGGCGCTCACCGGCCAGTCGTTCACCGGCAAAGCGGTGGTGGTCATCGGCGATACGCCCGCGGACATCGCCTGCGGTCAGGCCATTGGCGCGGCCACGGTCGCCGTGGCGACAGGGCCTTACCCCATGGATGCTCTGGCCGCGGCCGGCGCCGATTGGGTGTTCGAAGACCTGCGGGATACGGAGGCCTTGCTGTCTGTGCTGCTCCATGATAGCCAGAAACCGAATGGCTCGCCATGCCGCTGATTGCCTTGCCCGACATCGAGCTTTATTATGTTGAGCAGGGGCCAGCCGACGCGGGCGAAACCGTGCTGTTCGTGCATGGCAGCCTGGCGAGCAGCCGCTGGTGGCAGCCGGTCATGTCACGTTTGCCGGCCGCCTGGCGCTTGATCGCCCCCGATCAGCGCGGCAGCGGGCGCTCACGGCGGCCCGGCGCGGACGATGACGAGGCATTTTACACCATCCCGCGCCTGGCCGCTGACCTGGCGCAGTTCGTGGAAGCCCTGGGCCTGGATGATTACCACCTGGTGGCTCATGCCTTTGGCGGCGCCATTGCCCTGGAGGGCATCGTCAGCGACCTGCTGCGGCCGCGCTCTCTGATCCTGGTTGACACCGCGCCGGCCCTGGGCGTGGTGACGCCGGCGGAGGCATACCCCTACCTGGTGCAGATGCGCACCGATCGCGGTCTGCTGGTGCGGGCGTTTGCCAGCCTGATGCCCGGCCACCCGCCCAATGATTTCTTTCAGAGCCTGGTGGATGATGCGCGGACCATGCCAGCGGCCGCGTTCACCGGCCCGGCGCGTGCCCTGGCTCAATGGAACGTGATGGCGCAGCTTCCGAATATCCACCTGCCAACTTTGCTAATTCGGGGCGATCAGGATATGATGGTAGATGCAGAGGCGACACGTGTGACTTTTCTGAGTATTCCCGGCGCAGGCAACCTCGAGGTCTTTCGGGGCTGCGGTCATTGTCCCATGATCGAGCAGCCTGATGCTTTTGTGGACTCTGTCGTTCAGTTTATCGAATAAGAAACCCGACTCTTGAGACAAAGCGGGTGTCTGAGGATCAACCTACCGCCATGCCGACCTTGAACGTCAACGGAATTGATTTCTATTATGAACTGCATGGGGCGGACAACGCCCCGGTCGTTGTCCTCAGCAACGGCATCCTGGCCGCTACTTCGAGCTGGTTCAACCAGGTGCCGGTGCTCAAGCCGTACTTTCGTGTGCTCCTGTACGATTGTCGTGGTCAGGGGCAATCGGCGCATCCGCCTGGGCCTTACACCTTTGAGCAACACGCGGATGACCTGGCCGCCCTGCTCGACCGTCTGCGCATCCAGCGCGCGCACATCGCCGGCATTTCATACGGCGGGGAAATCAGCCTGACCTTTGCCCTGCGTTACCCGGCGCGCACCCTCAGCCTGTTTGTGGCCGACAGCGCCAGTCATGTGGACAGTGCGCTGGCTACCATCATTGCGGCCTGGCGCGATGCCGCTACCCGCCGTGACCCTGATCTGTTCTTCAATGTCACCACGCCTTATAATTTCTCGCCCGCCTGGATGCGGGCCAATCCGGCCGCGTTGGCGCAGGCGCATGATCGCTATCAGCGCCTCGATTTTCCGGCCGTGGCCCGTCTGCTCACCTGTTTCCTGGACTTAAACCTGACCGAGCGCCTGTCAGAGATCAAGGCGCCCACCTGCGTGGTGGTGGGTGAGCGCGACGTGCTCAAGCCGCGTGAATTTGCGCAAATGATCGCTGATGCCATCCCCAATGCAGAGCTGCACCTGATCCGTGACGCCGGCCACGCGACCTTCTGGGAACGACCGGCCGAGTTCAACAGCATCCTGCTCGGGTTCTTGCGCAAGCAAAGCCGCGGGTAGAGGGCTGTATTGTGTGCCCTTCCGACCGGAAACCGTGTGCCGGCCGGATCAATATGATTCGTATAGGAGAAGAAAATCGTGAAGAGATTACTGCCCATTTTGTTGATCGCGTTGATGGTTGCGTTGACCGCCTGCGGCGGCGCGACGCCCACTGTCGCCCCCGCCGCCACGACGGCCCCGGAACCGACCAAAGCCCCAGAACCAACGAAGGTCCCTGAACCGACCAAAGCCCCGGACCCCACCAAGGTTCCGGAACCGACCGCCGGCGCGCCCCTGAAGATTGGCGTCCTGACCGACCAGGCTTCGGGCTTGGTGCTCTACGGCACGCAGCAGGTCAACGGTTTCCAACTGGGCCTGGAATACGCGACCAAGGGCACCATGACGGTGGCTGGCCGCCCAATCGAGGTCATCATCAAGGACACCGGCGGCAAGGCTGAGACCGGCGCGGCGATGGCGCGTGAACTGATCGAAAAGGATGGCGTGGACCTCCTGCAGGGCGCGCCCAGTTCATCGGTGACCCTGGCCATCATGGAAGTGGCCAAGGCTAACAAGAAGATCCTCATGGTCAACCCCGCGGCCAGCCCGGCCATCACCGGCGCCAACTTCAACGAGTTCACCTTCCGCACCAGCCGCACCAGCGTGCAGGACGCGCTGACGATGGGCGGCGCGTTGGTGGAGCAGTACAAGGGGCCTTTCGTGCAGATTGCGCCCGATAATGCGTTTGGTCGCGGCTCGGCGGCCGGCTTCTACGCGGTGGTCAAGGCCAAGGGCGGCCAGTTCACCGCCAACGATACGGCCGAAGGCGTTGGCTCCATCTTCATCCCGGCCGATGCCACCGATTTCTCGTCCTACATCAACCAGGTGTTGGCCGCGAAGGCGAAGGTTCTGATCGTGACCTGGGCCGGCGCCAGCTTCCTGCCGCTGTTCCAGCAGATGACCGATGCCGGCGTCTTCGACAGCATGACCGTGGCCACCGGCGTGGGCGACAACGCCACCTTCAAGGCCGTCTATAGCGGCGCCATTGGCGTTGTCGGCGTCAACGTCTACCATTATACGCTGCCCAAGACCGCGGCCAACGATTGGCTGGTGGCCGAACACATGAAGCGCTTCAACAGCCCGCCCGACCTCTTCACCGAGGGTGGCTTCAGCGCGGCGCAGGCCATCGTGGCGGCCCTGGAAAAGACCGGCGGCGACGCAACGGCCGAGAAGATGATTCCCGCGCTCGAGGGCCTGAGCTTCGAAGGCCCCAAGGGCACCACCACCTTCCGCAAGGAAGACCACGTCGCCCTACAGCCGCTGTACCTGGTCAAGATCATCAAGGCCGATGACCCTGAGTTCAAGAACATCGAGCTGATCAAGGAATACAGCGCGGCCGAAACCACGCCGCCCTGCGCCGTGCCCGCCGAGCTGAAGCGCTGCGCGCAGTAGGACAGAGATCAGGGATCGGAGATCGGAGATCGGAGATCGGGTTTCGTGGAAGGCGGAAGTTCTCCGGCCTCCGGTCTCACCCCTCACTTTCAACCACAAATCAACCGCCTTCCACGTGGGTCTCTGGTCTCTGCTCTCTGATCTCTGCTCTCTCTCCCCCCAACTGAGGTTACGATGCTGGAAAATATCATCCTGGAGACGCGTAACGTCAGCAAATACTTCGGCGGCCTCAAGGCGGTGGACGGGGTCAGCCTGCAGGTGCAGGCAGGATCGCTGCATTCGATCATCGGGCCGAACGGCGCGGGCAAGACCACCTTCTTCAACCTGCTCAGCGGCACGCTCAAGCCCACCAGCGGCCAGGTCTTTTTCCGCGGACGCGACATCACCCATGTGCCGATGCATCGCATGGTTCACCTGGGCCTGGGGCGTTCGTTTCAGATCACCAACATCTTTCCCAACCTGACTGTGCTTGAAAATGTGCGTCTGGCCGTGCAGGCGCTGGGACGCGACAACCTGACTTTATGGCGGGATGCGCGTCATTTTCCGCAGTACGTGGCGCGCGCCGGGGAGGTGATTCAGCAGGTGGCGCTGGGGGGCAAGGAGCAGGTGCTGGCGCGTACCCTGCCGCATGGCGACAAGCGCAAACTGGAGCTGGCGATTCTCCTGGCACCCGATCCGGCCGTGCTGCTGCTGGATGAGCCAACGGCCGGCATGGCCTCGGAACAGGTGCCGCATCTGATGGAGGTCATCAACGCCATTCGTATGCAGGGTCAGAAGACCGTCTTGCTGGTTGAGCACCGCATGGACGTGGTGATGCGCGCCTCGGATCGCATCACCGTGATGCACCAGGGCCAAATTTTGGCCGACGGCACCCCGGCCGCGATTGCCGCTAACGAAGTCGTCCAGCACGCGTACCTGGGCGGCCTCTATCGGGATGTCGAGAAACCGGCCTGAGAAACCCGGTTTCTGGAGTCTGGAGACAGGACATGGCAACCAACTCAAACCAGGCAAACGGCCCCCCCTTGCTCAGCGTCTCCGCCGTGCATACCTTCATCGGTCAGTTTCACATCCTGGAAGGTGTGGACCTGGAGGTGCCGGAGGGCAGCATCACCGTGCTGCTGGGACGCAATGGGGCCGGCAAAACGACCACTCTGCGCTCGATCATGGGCCTGACCCCGCCGCGCAGCGGGCGCATCGTCTTCGACGGCCAGGCCATCGAGGGCTGGCAGCCGTTCGATATTGCCAACCTGGGCGTAGGCTATGTGCCGGAGCATCGCGCCATCTTCCGCGATCTGACGGTGGATGAGAACCTGCGCCTGGCCGAGCGCCGCAAGGGTGACTTGGCGCGGCGTGCTGAGTTGATCTTTGGCCTGTTTCCTGATTTGCAGCGTCTGATCAAGCTCAAGGGTGGGCAGCTCTCCGGCGGACAGCAGCAGATGCTCTCCATTGCCCGCGCCCTGGTGCCTGAAAACCGCCTGCTGTTGATTGACGAGCCGAGCGAGGGCCTGGCGCCGGTCATCATCGAGCAGATGATGGAAGCCATCCGGCGTCTGAGCGATCATCTGACGGTGCTGCTGGTGGAGCAGAACTTCACCATGGCCAGCCAGTTGGGCGACCGCTACTACATCATTGACGACGGCAAGAATGGTCATCATGGCCTGATGGCCGACCTGGTGCAGGACAAGGCGCTCATCCAGCGCTTCCTGGGCGTTGCCTGAAATGACAGCTTGAGAGGAGGTGCCCGGCATGAAATACTTGACGCTGAGAACCCGGGTTTCTTGGGGCGCCGTTGCGTTGGTGCTGTTGATGATTGCTGTCCTGGCTGTGATTGCGCAGACCCGCGGCGTGCCAACGCTGACCAACATTGTGCTCAGTGGCTTGACCCTGGCTGCGCTCTACTTCCTGGTCGCGTCGGGCCTTTCGCTCATCTTCGGCCTGATGGACGTTCTCAACTTCGCGCACGGCTCCATTTTCATGATTGGCGCGTACATCGGCTACACCCTCTTCGATCGCAGCGGCGTGCTGCTGACCGGGCTGCCGCTGCTGCTTGGGCTGCTGGCCGGCCTTTTCGTGGCGCCATTGGTCAAGATACCCGGTTTCCTCAAGAAACGGGGCATCGCGGTCGTCAGCCTGGTCCTGGCCGTAGTGGTGGCGCTGCTGAGCGTGCGTGAATGGGAGAGCGGGGCCAGCTTGGCGCGCCTGCTGGGCGGCGTGCTGAGCGGCGCGTTCTTTGGGCTAAGCGCGGCCGTGGGCGGTGAAAGGCCCCGGAACCAGGTGTCTCGCCCGGCTTCCGCGGGGGTCTGGGCCGGCCCGCTGGTTTTGCTGGGCCTGGCGCTGCTCATCACCTGGCAACAGGCGCCCCTGAGCCAGGCCATCATCGGTCTCGACAGCAACTGGCGCTTTGCCCTGGCTCTGGTCATCGGTACGCTGAGCGGCGGGCTGCTCGGCGCGCTCATCGAATGGAGCCTGATCCGCCCGCTCTATGCGCGACCGATCTTTCAGGTGTTGATGACCCTGGGCCTGGCCTTCGTGCTCAACGAGGTGGTGCGCGCCCTGTGGGGCCCGGCCGGCTTCAGCATGGCGCGACCCGAGCTGTTCGATCAGAACTGCCGCGCCGCCACCCTGCTCGACTGGGCGGTCAACCATTGCAGCCGCATTGACATGCTGGGGCGCCCGTTTCCCACCTATCGCTTGTTCATCATCGTCGTGGGGCTTGCCATTGCCCTCATCGTGGCCCTGGTGCTGCAGCGCTCACGCCTGGGCATGATCATCCGCGCGGGCGTGCAGGACGCGGAGATGGTGCAGGCGCTCGGTATCAACGTGCGCCAGGTGTTCACGCTGGTCTTTGCGGCCGGCGCGGCGTTGGCGGCGTTGGGCGGCGTCATCGCGGCGCCCTTCCTGGGCGTCTACACCGACATGGGGCTGGAATTTCAGTTGCAGGGTTTCATCGCGGTCGTCATCGGCGGCATGGGTAGTTATCCTGGCACAGCCCTGGGCGCGGTGGTGCTCGGCCTGGCCCGCGCCATCGGCGACAATGTGGCCGGCGCCACCATTGCCCGCGCCTCGGCCGTGCTCATCATGACCCTGATCCTGCTGGTCAAACCAAGCGGCCTGTTGGGAAAGAAGGAATGACGGGATCAAGGGATCGAGGGATCGAGGGATCAAGGGATCAAGGGATCAAGGGATCAAAGCATGAAGATCAAGCAGTGGGGCGCGGGGGCGGCGGTATTGGCGGGGCTGGTGCTGTTTCCCTACCTGGTGGCGGCGCTGACCGGCACCTCCGTGGGCGAAGGCAGCTCCAAGTTCTGGCAGAGCCTGTTGATCGAGGTTTTTATCATGGCGATCTACGCCATGAGCTACGACATCTTGATGGGCTACACCGGCATTCTTTCATTCGGCCATGCCATGTTCTTTGGCACCGCGGCCTACACCGCCGGCATTGCGGTCAAGCACCTGCACTGGCCCTTTGGCCTGGCCGTGCTGCTGGTCATCGTGGTGGCTATCGTGCAGGGGCTGATCGTGGGCATCGTCTCGCTGCGGGTCAAAGGGGTCTATTTCGCCATGGCCACCCTGGCCTTCGCCGAATTTTTCGCCATCCTGGCCTCCGGTTCAGACCTGCGCGCGTACACGGGCGCGGAAGATGGGCTGCACGGGATGGCTGTGCCGGCCTTCATTGACCCGACCAACGAGCGCCTGCGCTTCTATTACCTGGCGCTGCTGCTGCTGGTGCTGGTCTACCTGGCGCTGCGCCGCATCGTCAACTCGCCGACCGGCAAGGTGTTCGTGGCCGTGCGCGAAAACGAAGCCCGTGCGCAGATGATCGGTTACAACACCACGGTCTTCAAGCTGCTGGCCATCATCGTGGCCGGGCTGATGGCCGCGCTGGCCGGACTCCTGCAGGTCATGCTCAACAGCAGCGCCACGCCCTCGCTGCTGGGCATCAACCGCACCATTGACGCCTTACTGATGACCATCATTGGCGGTGTGGGCACCCTGATCGGCCCCGCCCTGGGCGCCGGCGTGCTGCAACTGCTCGGCTACTGGCTTTCCAACACCTTCGGTCAGGCCTCGGTGCTCGTCATCGGCATCATCTACATCCTACTCGTGCTCTTCGTCCCCTACGGCATCGTCGGCACCTGGCAACAGCACGCGTTCCAATGGCGGCAAGGCTGGCGTCGTCTGCTTGAATTGATCCATTGAGCCTACTCCCGGTAGTGCGCGCCCATGCTGCGCTTATTCTGCCAGGCGGCCGAAGCCACCAGGATCGCGGTGCGCACGGCATTGCGCAGACCGATCAGGCCGTCGGTCAGGCGTGACGTGCGGTAAAAGCTCTCGATCTCAGTCTCCAGATGGTACAACTCGCTCAGCGCCCGGTCCAGCCGCCGCGCGGTGCGCGCCAGCCCCACGTAGTTCCACATGATATGCTTGATCGCGCTCATGTCCTGGCTGATCAGCGCCGGGTCCGGTTCGTCCAGGCCATCATCGCGCCACGGCGGAATGCCGTCCGGCGCGATCGTCAGGCCAGGCGGCAGATGTCGGGCGATGTCGTGCGCGGCCCGGCTGCCCCACACCAACCCTTCCAACAGCGAGGTGCTGGCCAGGCGATTGGCGCCATGCACTCCGGTGCATGACACCTCACCCACTGCGTACAGTTGGCGGATGGTGGTCTTGCCCCATGCGTCCACCCACACGCCGCCACACTGATAGTGCGCCGCAGGCACCACGGGCACCAGGTCTTTGACGATGTCCACGCCGTAGGGCAACAGACTGCTGCGAATCGTGGGGAAGTGCTGCATGATTTCACTCTCCGGCACGGTCGAACGCAGATCGAGGTAGACATGCGTCAGATCACGCGCCAGCATCTCCTGGCGGATGCTGCGCGCCACCACATCACGCGGGGCCAAATCCTTCCATTCAGGCGCATAGCGTTGCATGAACGGCTCGCCGTTGGCGTCCACCAGGCGTGCGCCCGCGCCGCGCACCGCCTCTGAGATCAGCAGGTTGGGCGCAGCCACGTGGTAGAAGGTGGTCGGGTGAAACTGGACGAACTCCATGTTGATGACGCGCGCCTGCGCCCGCTGCGCCATCGCCACGCCATCGCCGCGCGAGCCGGCGGGATTGGTCGTGCGCAGGAAAATCTGGCCCAGGCCGCCGGTCGCCAGGATGGTGGCGCGCGCCAGGCAGCGCTTGACCTGGCCCGTCGCCTGCTCGAACAGGTACGCGCCCACGCACGAGCGCCGTTCGTAGACAGCCAGGCGGTTTAGGGCATGGTGCGAAGGCGTCAGCAGGTCCACGCCGGTGTGGCCGGTCAGCAGCGTCACCTTGGGATGTGCGGTCAGCGCCCGTATCAGCGCCACCTCGATGGCCTGCCCGGTGTGGTCGGCCACGTGCAGGATGCGCGGCATCGAATGGCCGCCCTCCAGGGCCAGCGACAGCGCGCCGTCGTCATGACGGTCGAACTGCACCCCCACCCGCTCCAGCAGCACGCGCTTGAGCACCGGCGGCCCCTCCTCGGCCAGGATCTGCACCGCCGCAGGGTAGCTGTGCCCTGCGCCCGCGTGCAGGATATCGGCCGCCAGCGCGGCCGGCGCGTCATGCTCACCCCGGTAGATGATGCCGCCCTGCGCCCAATAGGTGTTGGAATCTTCCGGCTGCAGCGCACGCGTCACCACCGTCACCGCCAGGCCGGCATCGGCCAATTCCAGGGCCGCGGTCGCGCCGGCAATGCCGCTGCCGAGAATCAGAACGTCCGTTTCCAGGTAATCGTTCATGGATTATCCGATCGCAATCATGCGCTGCACCGCGCGGGCCGCACGCACGCGAATCTCCTCAGGCACGTCAATGACATACTGGATATTCGCCAGCGCGTCGCGGGTCATCTGCAGCGTGATCTGGTTCATGTGCGGGCAGCGCACCATGCACAGGCGCAGCATTTCCTTGTCGGGATTGGCCGCGGCCACATTTTCGCCCATCGAACACTCGGTGAGCAGCAGATAGCGCGGGGCTTTGGTCTGCTCCACGTAGCGAATCATGGTGTTGGTGCTGCCGGAGAAGTCCGACGCGGCCACCACCTCCGGGCTGCATTCGGGGTGCGCCAGGATGACCACATCGGGGAATTGCGCGCGCACCGCATCAATGTCACTCACCGTGAACTGCTCATGCACCTCACAGCGGCCGTGCCAGCCGATCATCTGATAGTCCACGTCCGTGTCCTGAAAGGTGATGTTGCCGCCGGGCAGCAGCGTCGGGAGGATGATGTGCTTGCCAGTGTCGCGCGCCACGTTGCGCGCCAGGTATTCATCGGGCAAGAAGATGACCGTGTCAACCCCCAGAGAGTCCACTACCGCGGCCGCGTTGCCCGAGGTGCAACAGATATCGCTCTCCGCCTTGACATCGGCATAGGTGTTGACATAGGTCACCACCGGCACGCCGGGAAAGCGGGCCTTGAGCGCGCGCACGTCCGCGGCGGTGATGCTGGCCGCCAGCGAACAACCCGCCTCGAGCGACGGAATCAGCACGGTGCGCGTCGGGTTGAGGATTTTGGCCGTTTCGGCCATGAACCTGACGCCGCAAAAGACGATGATGTCCTTCTCGGTCTGAGCGGCCTTGCGGCTCAAGTCCAGCGAATCGCCCACAAAATCGGGCACCGAATGAAACAGCGCCGGCTCCATGTAATTGTGTCCCAGGATGACCGCGTTGCGCTGGCGCTTGAGCTGGCCGATCTCATAGGCCAGCTCTGCTTGCAGGCGCAGCTCGAACGCCGGCGTATAGTCGCCAATTTTGGCCTGCAGGTCGGCAAGAATATCGTCCACGGTCATGCGGGAACGATCCACTCGTTGTAGTGTGGTCATGTGCTATCCCTCAAATCCAGGCTAATATCGAGCGCCTTGACCGAATGGGTCAGCGCGCCGATCGAGATGTAATCTACGCCGGTCGCGGCAATGGCCGTCACCGTGTTCAGATTCACGTTGCCCGAGGCTTCCAGCGGGATGCGGCCGGCCGTCATTTGCACCGCGACGGCCATCTGCTCCGGCGGCATGTTATCCAACAGAATGCGGTCCACCGGCTGCTGCAACGCCTCGGCCAGTTGCGCCAGCGTGGTCACCTCCACCTCGATGGGCCGCTGGCGCGCATCGCCCTGGCGCACGCGCTGCACGGCCGCGGTCAGGCTGCCCACGGCCGCGATGTGGTTATCCTTGATCATCGCCATATCGTACAGGCCAAAACGGTGATTCTGCCCGCCGCCCAGGCGCACCGCCCATTTGTCCAGCACGCGCAGCCCCGGCGCGGTCTTGCGTGTGTCGAGGATGACCGCGCGCGTGCCCTGCACGGCATCCACATAGCGCCGTGTGGCCGTGGCAATGCCCGACATGCGCTGCAAGAAGTTCAAGGCCACGCGCTCGCCGGTGAGAATGGCGCGACCGTCGCCGCGGATCGTCGCAATCACCTGGCGCACCGCCACGCGCTCGCCATCGGCAAGCAGGGGCGTCACCTGCACCTGGTCGCTCACCTGCGCGAAGACCTGGATCACCACGGCCAGGCCGGCCACCACGCCCGCCTCCTTGGCGATGAAATCTCCGTCCACCAGTGCATTTTCAGGCACGGTGAGCAGCGATGTCACATCGCCGTCGCCCACATCCTCGGCCAGGCCTCGGGAGACGATCTGCGCGATCCCCGCCTGCGCCGCGTCCGTGGTGAAATCAAACGGTTTCAACTTCATGATCGCTCTCTCTCCTTGATTTCAGCCCTCATCTCAGCCCCCATTTCGCCCCCTGGCTGCTGGTCAGTTTACCACCGTTCGCCCCGCAATGCCAAGTCACGCGCCCCAACGTGATTGGCGCAGTCGCGTCCATCAGGGTAAAATAGTGTTTGGGATTATCCCGAACTGGATGATGAAGATATTCGTCAGGCGCTCGTTTATGCCGCGACTCATCTCGAGGATCGTATAGTTGAGTTTGCACGATGAAGGAACCGATTTTGAGACGAGCTTTTCAAGATTTTTACCCCGATCACACCAGTTACTGTTACGGCTGCGGCCGGCTGAATGAAACCGGCTTGCAGATCAAGAGCTACTGGGATGGCGATGAGACGGTCTGCACGTTTCAGCCGCGACCGGAGCACACGGCCGTGCCCGGATACGTCTATGGCGGTCTGTTGGCCTCGTTGGTGGACTGCCACGCTACCGGCACCGCGGCCGCCGCGGCCTACCGCGCGGCCGGGCGCGACATGGATACCGAGCCGCCCTTCCGCTATGTCACCGGCTCGCTGCACGTGGATTACCTGCGCCCCACGCCCCTGGCCGGCCCGTTGACCCTGCGCGCCCAGGTCAAAGAGATCAAAGGCCGCAAGACCATCGTCAGCGTTCAACTCTACGCAGCCGGCCAACTGTGCGTACGCGGCGAAGTCGTCGCCGTGCAGATGCCGGATGACATGGCGAACACAAAATAGGACACCCTCATGACGGCGTCAACGACTATACACCCGACCAAATCCTCGCAGCCTGTAGATGAGCGAATGACATTCCGCTATCTACGGCCTCCTTATCTGTGGGATCACAATATCACGCACGAAGAATTTCAGGGCATTCTCAACGGCACGTTGGAGATTGGGCGCCTGAACCGTGATTGGGCCGCTCTACGTTTGATCGAGTATGCCCCGTATGATGAGATGATTCATTTACTTGGCTACAAGGCGATCGTCGAAGGATGGCCGCGGTGGCGTTCACGGGTGCGCATGCTGGAAGTTCAGCGCGGACTCGACTTCCTGACCGATTGGATTTCTCTGAAACATCCAGACCTACTCAATGACAAACCATCGCTTGACTAGTCAGAAAATTGCGAGTCGCGAATTTTACCTGACGCAACTCTATCCTCTGCAAGACGAAGTGCTTCAGCTGGTTGCCGGGCAACAGACCGGCTTTTACCTGACTGGCGGTACGGCTTAGTATTTCTTGATCCCAGTGTTTTTGTTCAGGCGGCCATCTGCCACACGATCAGCGGCAGGAATTGACGCGGGGGCAGTGTGGGCGGGGTTTCTGTGGGCGTTGGCGTGGCCTCGCCCGGCGTGGGTGTGTCGGTTGGCGTTGGCGTGGGTGTAGCCTCGCCCGGCGTGGGCGTGACTGTGGGCGTCGGTGAGGCGTCACCCGGCGTGGGTGTGGGCGTTGGTGTGCCGTCGTCCGGCGTCGGCGTATCTGTCGGCGTGGGCGTGCCATCGTCCGGCGTGGGCGTTCGTGGTGGCCCCGGCGTGGGTGTCCGGTCGGCGTGGGCGTGTCCACCGGCGTTTCGGTTGGCATGGGCGTTGGCGTCTCGGTCGGCGTCGGAATATCGGTCGGCGTCGGAATATCGGTCGGCGTCGGAATATCGGTCGGCGTGGGCGACGGGGTAGGCGTGGGCGTTGCGGTCGGCGTGGCTGTGGCCGTGGGCGTCAGGGTCGGCGTTGGCGTAGGCACGCAGGCCAACAGCGCCGCATCATCCAGGTAGTTCCGGGTCAGATTGCCGCCGCCGTTGTTGTAGACGTTGAAATAGAGCACCAACGTGCGGTTGCGATACGCGGTCAGGTCGAAGGTCTTCTCCTGCCATTGATCGTTGCCCACGGCCGAACTGCGTTCGATGGTGGCTACCAGGCCGTAGCTGGTGTTGAGCAGCAGCACTTCGCGGTAATCGGCTGCTTCACCGCCGCCGGGCCGCTGCCAAAAGTGCAGGAAAACGCCCGTAGGCCAGGCTGGAATGACCACGGTTTGATAGGCGGAGGAGTGCGCGGTGGCGTTGGCCGTGCCGGGCGCAATGCCCAGGCGCAGGGCGCGCGCGCCGCTGTAGATCGGCGATGTCACATAGGCGGCCGGCCGCGCAGTCGAGCCGAACGCCCAGCCGCTGCTGCCCTCGAAATCGCCGTTGACCAGCAGATTCGTGCAGCCGCCGGGGATGGGCGTGGCGGTCGGCGTGCTGGTGCGCGTGGCGGTCGGCGTCGGCGTACTGGTGCGCGTGGGCGTGTTCGTAGCGGTCGGCGTGCTGGTGCGCGTGGGCGTATTCGTAGCGGTCGGTGTGCTGGTGCGCGTGGCCGTCGGTGTGGGCGTAGGGCCGCTGACGATGCCGGCCAATTCGGCCAGTGAGGCCAGCGTCGTGCGTGCGTAGCGCAGCACGTAATCCAGATCAACCCGGCTCAGCGTATCGCCGCTGTTGTGATACCACGGGTTGCGGTCCCGCGGGCGGCTGTCGTCGAAAAAGTTCTCGATCGCCAGGGTCGCAGCGTAGCCCTTGTCCCAGAACGAGGCATGGTCCGAGAAACGGCTGGCGCTGCTCGTTTTCAGCTCCACCGTCAGGCCCTGGCCGTAGCGGCTGTTGGCCGAGATGAACGCGTTCGCCAGGCCGATCGAACTGCTGCCGGCGCCGCTGTGCAGCTCGATCACGCGGTCATCGTTGCCATCGTAGCCGATCATGTCGAGATCAATGTAGCCCATCACCTGGCTGCCGGCATTGCGCAGCGCCGCGGCGTAGACCTGACTGCCCCAATGCCCCTGTTCCTCGCCCGAAAAATGGACGAAGCGAATCGTGTCGCTGAACTGCTGGCCGCGCAGGAGGTTGGCCAATACGAGCGTGGATGCCGTGCCCGAACCGTTGTCGTCCGCGCCCGGCGCGGTGGTGTAGGGAATCTCGGAGATGCTGTCGAAATGCCCGCCCACCAGCCACAGGCGCTCAGGATGAGTCACGCCGCGGATGTCGGCAATGACATTGCGCCCACTGTAGGAGCCGTACGTCCAACTGGCATAGCTGGCCGGCAGCCCCATCTGCTGGTAGGCCTGCAGGAGATAGGCTTCCGCGTCGCGGATACGGCTGGCCAAGGTGTAGCGCGTGGTCAACGTCACGCTGCTGCCGCCGATGACGACAGGACGCACGCCGCTCAGGTCGGCGATGCGGTCCGACAGGGCCGCGGTCGTGAGTTGGTTCAACAGCGCGACGATGACCGGGTCGGTGCTGGCAGGCGGCGAGGGCAGACCGGCGCCGGTCTCTGCGAAGAACGGGCTGCTGGAGACGAGGACGATCGCCACCCCCTGCGCCGGCAGCGTTTCGACGAAGGCCTGTTCGGCGGTAGACGGCACGGCCACCAGCAGATCGAACGCATCCTGATAGAGGATATGGCCGAACTGGCCGGCCAGGACCGCGGCGTCTGGCGCCTGCGCATCCACCAGGTAGTAGACCTGACCGCCGGTGTCGGTCGCCAGGAGTTCGAAGGCCAGGCCCGCGGTCTGCAACGCGGCCGCGGCCGCGGCGGGGCCGCTGGCGAGAAAGGCGCCGTCAGCCAGCCGGGTGTGCAGCACCAGCCCGGCTGCGGCCAGTTCGGCCTGGCGCGCTGGCGGGGTCCCGATGCGGAACAACTGCGGGCCGAGTACGCCATCCAGGCGGCGGTTGGCGGCCTGCGCCGGCGCTTGCGGCAGCCAGAGCGCGGCCAGGAAGATCACGGCCAGGGCGGCTGACAGTCTCCGCGTCGAAGATGTTGAGCATTTCATCCGAAAGTCCTCCTGTCGCCTGCTTGCATCAATGGCCAGACCTGGCTCGCTGTACCGACTCCACGGCCATTGTCGCCCATTATCTCGTCAGTATGTCAGCAGCAGCCGATCCGCCACCATCTCCCCTTCCAGCGTTTGCCCGTTCATCTGAAATCGCCTGAGCATCGAAGGCCCGCAATTGACGAACACCTCGCGCTCGAACAGACCATCTGGCAGGGGAATGTCGCAAATCGTATCGCCAGAACGCTTGGTCCCATCAATACTGAGTGCCACATAGGCGCCTCTTTGCTTGCAACGATGAATCGCCTTGAACAGACGAAGCAGGTCAAATGATTGCGCGCCGTATAGAATGGACTGGCTGTGCGTGTAGGGCGGGTCGCAGTAAACCATATCGCCTGCCTGTGCCAAATCCATCGCTTCACAATAATCCATGACCAGGAATCGGGTCGCGGCAGTGCGGCGCTGCCATTCATTCACCCTTTGTGCAAACTTAGCTGGAGGAATGGGGGTGTGAATCCCACATGACGTAGACATATACCCATCAGCTTGACGAAAACGCACGACGCCCCCATAGCATGATCGGCACAGAAACAACAAATCCGCACCGTTGGGGTTGGCATTATACGCGGCTTTGATTCGTTCGTATTTTTCAACCTTGTTGCCGTTTGCCATCTGTTGCCAACGTTCAGCGTACCAATGTTTCAATAAGGCCGGATCGTTGTGCAAGGTCCGCCAGATTTCCATCAATGGGCGAAAAACATCGGATGCCACCGCTCGGCGCGGAGCAAGCGTTCCCAAGACAGCGCCGCTGCCGAGGAACGGTTCGAAATAGGTTCCGAGTTCAGCCGGGAAATACGAAGCAATCTCGTGCGCAAAGCGCTGCTTGTTTCCGACCCATTTGAGCAACTGCCTCGTGAACGGCGGAACCGGGGCAACGGGGATGTTATCGAACAAACTAAATTGCTTTTGCATGGGTTATCTCGATGAAGCTCTTTTTGGCTATGAGGTGATCGAGCGGCTGCCGCTATTAGTCTCCGAATGGGTAGAAGCCACACGCCTGCATCGTTCCTCTACTTCTTGAATTCGTCTGTTGCAGTTCGGGATCGTCACTAATCCTTGCCGCTGGCGCCCACGTTCGTCAAGGCAATCAGGACGGCCGACACGACGGCAACCGCGAGACCAAAGAAGAGGGTGTCGCTGGGATTTTCCCACTTGACCAGGCGTTCGACGAATTTGACCACGATGACCAGCACGATGACGCCGCTCAGCTTCGCTTTCAGCTCTTGCAGGTTATGCGCCAGCATCCAGCCCGGCACCTTCAGCCCGCCGATGAACAGTTCATACAGGCTGAAGGCAAAGACGAAGAGCGCCGTGGTGATCAAGAAACTGTCCACCACCTCGATGAGGGCGATGGGAATCTTGGCGTCCTGGGCGCCGCTGTTGATGATGAGCATGATGGTGGTCAACGATTTGAGTGACGCCCAGCCCAGGGCCGCCATCGCCGCCAGCAGCAGGGCGACCACTCCCACCAGGTTTACGTAGCGCACGCTTTGCAGTAGTTTGGCCAGCATATTGATGTACCTCGATGCGGCTATTATACTAAATTTGCTTATCCGCGGAAAAAATCTATCCACTCGAAATGAAAGCTGCGGTAGTCCCTGGCCCAGAAATCGGGCGAAAGCTCCAGTTCGAAGGCGCCGTTTTCCAGGGGAATCTGGGCCGCGGTCGCCGTGTCGGTCACCAGGCGCAGCGGCAGCCAGAAGCGGCTGGCGTCCGTCAGCGTTTCTTCGGTCGCCGGCGCGCTGAGCAGGCTGCGCTGCTGCCTGACGATGGGCTGGCCCACGCTCGCCACCGCGGCCGTGATGATCGTGTCGCCGTAGATCAGGCGAAATTGCTCCAAACCCGCCAGGTGCAGGCGAATGACCAGGCGCGGAGGCCGCGCACCCGGCCCCATCTCGACATCTGCTGCGCCAATACCGCCCTGGCTGACCACCTCCAACACGGTTTGCGTGGGCGTCTGCGTCACTGCAATCTGCGCATCGGGCCGGCTCGGCGTGGCTGTCACGACCGCTGGCGCCGGCGACGCCTGGCAGGCAGTCAAAACCCAGGGCAGCGCCAGCCAGAGCACAGGCCCCACCATGAGAGCCGCCGCTTTCACCCATCTTGTCAACATCTCGCCTGTCATCTCCCCCATTCCTGGCAGCCCAAAGCCCCTGATTGCGTCGGCCCGCTGACGGTCGGCAGGTACAGGCTGTGTACCGGGGACGATTCCAGCAGCAAGGGAGCAGGCCCCACCGCGAGCTGGCTTTGCCCGCTCAGGCTCATGTGGGCGCCAGCCAGGGAGCGCATGGCCTGCACCTGCCACGCCGCGGGCAAGTCGAACACGATCGTTTCGGTTGGATGCCAGACGATGTACGCCTGGCCGTGAGTTGGATGATCGAAGGCGAGGATCCAGACGCCGGCCTCATCCACGCGCAGTTCGCTCAGTTGTGCGCCCAGCAGCCAGCCGCTCAGCTCGCGGTAGGCCACGCCGGCGCGGTCAAGGTCGTGTTGTCGGCCGCGGTCAATTCGATGTTGGTCGCTGTGTGGTTGTCCCAGGCATAGAAATAGAACCGGCTGACGCCGCCCGCCCAGTTGAGCAGATAAGCACGCCAGGTAGGCCGCGCCCGTCTCATCGCTCAGCGTCTTGGGGCCGGGCACCTGCGGGCCGCAGATAACCGCCCTCGCTGTTCCACAGCGGCTTGTCCGCCTGACCACGCTGCGTCAGGACGGCCCGGACGCTCGGAATATACCAGGTCGCCAGCGCCTCCGGCGCTTCGGCCAGGTAGAAATGGTAACCGATCACGTCGGCATAGTCACCGCCGCCCAGCGACAGGTAGTAATCGAGATAGTTGACATTGTAGGGGCTGGGGCTGAGCACCTGGTTGTCTGGATCGCTCGTCTTCAGGATGAAGTAGGCCTGGCGCGCCAGGTCAACCAGTTTCTCGGCGCTGCCCGAAAAGAACGCCGTGTCGTTTGGCTCATTCCAAACCTCCCAATAGCGAATTTTGCCCTGGTAACGGGTCGCAACCGCGCGTACCCAATCCTGCCAGTACTGATCGAGCGCCGGCTCCGCGGCCTGGCCGGGGCCATACGCGCTCGGCTCAGCTGGCCGGGCGCTGGCCCAACGCGGCGTGCGCCCCAGGTTCATGATGACATCGGCGCCGTTGGCTCGCGCCCGGCTGACATGGGCATCCAGCGCATCCCAGTTGAAAACCCCCTTGGCCGGGGCGATGTCAGCCCACTGTGCGCCGGCGTCCCAGATGCGCACCGCGCCCAGGCCGCCGTTCACTTTCGGCCAGGCAATGTCCGGCCGCTGAATGTGCATACCAAAAAAGGCGGGCGATAGCGGCCCCGCCGGCCAAATCGGCAGCGCCTGGCGGCCGGCGATCCTTGTTTCCCCGGTCGGCACGTCAGCGCCCGCAGCGCTGGCGGTCATCGTTGGCGCTTGCCGGGCAGTTTCGGAAGTCTGCAGGCGAGGAGAGACGTTGGCTGCAGCCGTAAGAATGAGGAGCAGAGCGCAGAATTGGGACAAATTTCTGAGTTCGAGCAAGTTGGTGATCGTCTCCTAACCCGGGCATGCCGGAACCAAACAGAGAGACAGGAACCGCGAAGACGCCAAGAGCGCCAAGAAAAAAACTTCGCGACCTTCGCGTCTTGGCGGTCTAACCCTCGCTGCCTGTACAAAAATTCAACTCATAAGATCCAAATAACATGTTGACAGTATAACACAGCCGCCCGCCGCGCAACCCTAACAGGTTGCTGACAAAATGTCCATCGAGCCGTTCTGCCCCTTCAGTAAGTAGTCAAATCTCGTGAGTCGCAATTGTCATTTGCATCTAAATCGAGTAAAATCTCCGCACTTACGCCTGGATTCGCCCCTGGCAGCGAGCAGACCGCTTATGCCGCATCCCGGTGTCAGGTTGTGTGAACGGATGGCCGGCTGCAGGGCTGAAAGTGAGGTGAACTAACAGATGCGAGTGGTACTCGGCGGGACTTTCTCTCCGCTGCATGACGGCCACCGGGCACTGCTGCGCTACGCAACCAGTCAGGCCACCGAATTAGTCATTGGCGTCACGGTCAACAGCATGGTGCAGGGCAAACAGCACCCCATTGCTCCTTTCGCCGAGCGGGTCGAGGGTGTTTTGGACTTTGTGCGTACCCTGACTCCCGATCTCCCGGTGACGATTGCCCCCCTGCATGACACGTACGGGCACACCGTGAGTGAGGATTATGACCTGCTTGTCGTCTCGCCAGAGACACTGGTCGGCGCTCAACGCATCAACATCAAACGCCGCGAGGCAGGCAAGCCCCCGCTGCGCATCGCTGAGATTGCCTGGGTGTTGGCCGAAGACGGCCATCCCATCAGCAGCACACGCATCTGGGCGGGGGAAATTGATGAATATGGACACCTGGTCAGCTAGGGACAGATCGGCATAGGATGTTGGCATGACTTTTGCACGGACGTATCGTTTCTTGGACCTGGTCATGGTGCTCTTTGTCACCGTTTTGCTGACCAGCAACATCGCTTCTTCAGCCAAAATCGTAGATTGGGGCGTTTCCCTGCCGGCGTGGCTGGGCGGGTTGCCGTTGGCCTTCGATGCCGGCACGCTGCTCTTCCCCATTTCCTATATCTTCGGCGACGTGCTCACCGAAGTCTATGGCTACCAGCGCTCCCGGCGTGTGATCTGGGTGGGCTTCGGCGCCGCGGCGTTGCTGAGTGCCACCCTGTGGCTGGTGAGCCGTATGCCCGGCGAAGCACTTTGGCAGCAGAGCGTGGGTCAGGGCGCGTACGATGCCATCCTCGGCGGCGTGAGCAGCGGAGGGATCATTGTGGCCAGCCTGCTCGCTTATTTTGCCGGCGAATTCTCTAACTCTTACACCCTGGCGCGCCTCAAGGTGCTGACTCACGGGCGCTGGCTGTGGCTACGCACGATTGGCTCCACGTTGATCGGCGAAGGCGTTGACTCGCTGCTCTTCGTGGCCATCGCCTGCCTGGCCGGAGTCTTTCCCTGGGCCATCGCACTGACCCTGGTGGTCACTAACTATCTTTTCAAGGTGGGCATCGAGGTGCTCTTCACGCCGTTGACCTACCAAATCGTCAGCCTGCTCAAGCGCCTGGAAAACGAGGACTATTACGACATCAACACCAATTTCAACCCATTTCATCTCGAAGCACAGGCTGGATGATGGGACGTAATCTGTGAGCCAGAATCAAAGCGACGCCGACAAGCAACCGTTGCCCGTGGAAACAGCCGGGCATGACCACAGCAGCGCGGCGCCTGAACACCGCGCCGGGTTTGTAGCGATCATTGGTCGCCCCAATGTGGGTAAATCAACGCTGCTCAATGCCATTTTGGGCCAGAAGATCGCCATTACCGCGCCCAAGCCGCAGACCACCCGCAGCCGTTTGCTGGGTATTCTGACGCTGGCCGAGGCCCAGATCGTCTTCGTGGATACCCCTGGCATTCATCGCCCACGCCACAAGCTGGGCGAATACATGGTGCAGCAGGCGGTCATGGCGCTGCCCGACGCCGACGTGATTCTGTGGATTGTGGATATCGCAGAGCCGCCCTTTGCCGAGGATGAACAGATTGCACTCCTCCTGGCCCAAAAAGCCGCCGGCCGCCCCGTGGTGATCGGCTGCAACAAGGTTGACCTGGTCAATGCGTCTACGTTGGCTGAACGCCAGGCTGTGTTCAGTGCCCTGGTCGCACCTACGGCGCTAGTGACGTTGGCGGCCGCCAGGGGCCAGGGCATAGATGACTTGATTGCCGTGCTGCGGCCTTTGCTGCCGCTCAGCCCACCCTACTACCCGGCCGATCAGGTGACCGACGTGCAGGAGCGTTTCATTGCCGCGGAGTTAGTACGCGAAGCGGTGATTCATCATCTGCGCGAGGAAGTGCCGCATGCCGTCGCGGTCGTGGTGGATGAGTTCAAGACGCGCGGGCCGGAGATGACCTACATCGCGGCCACCGTCTACGTGGGCGCGAGTCGCAGAAGGGCATCGTACTCGGCCTGGGCGGGCGCATGTTGAAACAGATCGGCCAACAGGCTCGTGTGGGTATCGAAGAGATGCTTGAGACCAAGGTCTATTTGGAGTTGTGGGTCAAGGTCGTTCCGCACTGGCGCCGCGATCTGACCTATCTGCGCCGCTTTGGTTACGCCGCCGAGTAAAGTGAAGAGGTGAAGAGGGGAAGAGGTGAATATGAAGCGTATCATCGGCCGCATCGCCTTGACGTTGCTCGTGGTAGTGGTTTTCTTCGCCATCTATCGCCTGCTCACAATCAAGCCGCGGCCCTACAAAGCCTATTTGCAGACCTCGCGGCCCCTGGTGATGGCCCATCAAGGTGGCGCCGACCTGGCGCCCAGCAATACGATGGTCGCGTTTCGCAACGCCGCGCAGATGGGCGTTGACGTGCTGGAGTTGGACGTACACACCAGCAAAGATGGCGTGGTGGTCATCATTCACGATGCAACCGTAGACCGCACCACCAACGGCTACGGGCATGTGCATGACTTCACCCTGCCTGAGCTGCAAGCCCTGGACGCCGGTTATCAGTTCAGCAACGACAACGGCCAAACCTACCCCTTCCGCGGTCAGGGTGTTGTCATCCCCACGCTGCAGGAGGTACTGGCGGCCTTTCCCGCGCTGCGCATCAACATCGAAATCAAACAGGCTGATCCGCCCATGGAGCAGGCTGTGGCAGACCTCATTCAGCAGACCGGCGCGCAGGAGCGAGTGCTGGTGGTGGCCAGCAACAACGACGTGATCGAACGCTTCCGGGCGCTGCGGTCGGCCGTGGCGACAGGCGCCTCCGAGAGCGAAGTGCGCGGCTTTTTCTACGCGCAAACCGTGCGCGTCTCGGCCTTCTATCGCCCCACGGCCGACGCTTTGCAGGTGCCAGAGTATTTTGGTAACATCCAGGTGCTTTCGCCGCACTTCGTGCAGGCCGCGCACGCGCGGGAGGTGGCTGTTCATGCCTGGACCATCAACGATGCCGAGACCATGCGCCGCCTGATTGACATGGGTGTGGATGGCATTATCACCGACCGGCCCGACCTGGCGCTGGAGGTGTTGGGACGCAAGGCCCCCTAGCTGAGGGTTCGTAAAAGGTAAGCGTTCAGGCCCTCACCCCCCGGCCCCCTCTCCCGTCGTGGAAAAGCACACGACGGGAGAGGGGGAGCGGCCACACCTCACCCCCCGGCCCCCTCTCCCGTCGTGGAAAGCCGACGGGAGAGGGAAGGCGCACCCCTCTCCCCGACGACAGCAGTTCCGTCGTCGGGAGAGGGGGTAGGGGGTGAGGGTCTGAACCCTAAAGTCGTTTTTCGTGGGTCGCACCTCTGGAGTGGCGACGCATTTTCTACAGTTGGACACCAACGTACGAAGGAGGATACCATGTTAGTCGGCGAGCGCATGACCAAGAACCCCGTCGTGATCACCCGTGAAACAGGCGTTGATGATGCCCTGCGTCTGATGCGTGACAGGAACGTCCGTCGCCTGCCCATTGTGGACAGCAACGGCAGCCTGATAGGTATTGTCTCAGATAAGGACCTCTACCTGGCCTCTCCCTCACCGGCGACGTCGCTGGACATTTTTAGATTGCGCTATCTTCTCTCCCGTTTGAATGTCGAGAAGATCATGTCCACCCCGGTCATCACCGTCACCCCCAAGACGCCACTGGAAGAGGCGGCCCGTATCATGGCCGACAAGAAGATCGGTGGCCTGCCGGTGATCGAAGGAAACAGCCTGGTTGGCATCATCACCGAATCGGACCTCTTCAAGATTTTTGTGGAATTATTGGCGCGCGCAAGCCCGGCGTGCGCGTCACCGTGGTTGTGCCCGACGTCAAGGGTGAGTTGGCACGCTGACCTCGGCCATTGCCGTCAGGGCGGTAACATCATGGCCCTCGCCACGTTGGAGGGCATCAAGCCCGGCACCTTCGAGGTGATGATGAAAACCGACCTGGACATGGCCACGGTGCGAGACACCCTGGAACGCTTGAGCGGCGAGATCATTGACATTCGGGAAGCGTAGACGTGCGCCCCCGAGGACGGATTTCGACATGCGCGTGACATTACTGGCGGCGACCCAGGTGAACCCCGATTTGTTGACACAGGATTTGGCTGCGAGCGATGTGCGTTACCTGGTGGCGCAAGGGACGCAGGCTTTTGGGCCGGCCCTGATCGAATATGCGGGCCGCGTCTGCTATCGTTCCACCGACAAGATGGGCACGGCGCCGGGCTTCATCAGCGCCCGCGTCCGTGAAGGGCACGAGGACATCATCGAACATCTGCAGATGGTTTTCGAGGCCTGGGAGGTGCCGGATGCGGAGATTCTGCATGCCTACCAAGTGGCTCACGGTCTGCGTTTCACGCGGCGTCCGCAGTCGGTCATCCTCAGCATGAACGCACGCACGCTGCGCGACATCATCAGGCACTCTGATTCCGAGCTGGCCCGCCAGCTCTTGATCCTGGCCGCGCAGACGTGGCCCATGTTGTACGCCGACCTGGCAGGAGAGAAAGCATGAGAGTGCTGTTGCTCGGCAGCCTGGCGCCTGCTTCCCTCTCGGCCGAGGAGCTACAGCAGCACGGCGCGGCCACCTTCTTGCTCGATGGCATCTCGCGCGCGGCCAGTCACCAGTTGGTGCGTCATCGGCTCGCCTCTTTCAGCCAGGAAAGCCAGCGCTACGTAGACCTGAGCAAAATTGCGCAGCCGGGCATCGAACTGACCGTGACCCCGCCCGCCATTGCGCAGAATCCAGAGACACGCGTCCGCTTCGAACAGGCCATGCACGACCTGGAACGCGCCTACGGCGAATTGCGCGCCCTCGGCATTCGCAAGGAAGATAGCCGCTTCCTGCTGCCCAACGCGTCCGTCACACGCATCGTCGTCACGATGGATTTTAGCGCCTGGCGTCACTTCTGCTGGCTGCGCTGCGACAAAGCCGCACAGTGGGAAATTCGGCAGGTGGCCGAGGAAATCCTGCGCACCCTCCACCGGCTGGCGCCGGCCGTGTTTCAGGACCTGGTGGACTACTTCTTGCCGGGGGAGAACATGCCCGCCACCAATGGATAAATGCACGGTTGGGCCGCTGGGGGGATGATACCCTATTGTGTGTTCAAACACCTTCTGTGTCATTGAACCATGTCGGATTTTCTATTGCAAGTAGTTCAGTTTTCTAAAAGCATCCCTGATCGCTTCCTTGAATTTTCGGTAAGAGGGCAAATTCTCCAATCTGGTCAAGACAAGTTTTTGTCCTATGGGCCGATACAACTCCACAATGGTTAATTCGCGACGATGGCGTCTGGTTAGATCTTGTCGGGCTATCTTGATGGCAGCTTCTATAGCCTGTTTGGGGTTGGCGTAAACCTCCGGAGGTCTGTGAATACCCAACTCTACGTCGCTCTTGCTTGTGCCAATTTCTGCTTTCAATAGATCTTTATCAGATAACATCCATGCCTCGGTCATTTGCACAGGCACAATCGCTACCAGATTCTTACATACGTGGTTCCCATGCATATGGTTCACAGCCATGAATGCAGGACGGATTTTGTTGTCAAACGCACCTGTATCATGTGGGGCATCTGCATCAGTATGAACACAAAGCACCATGAATCCCCGTTTGCCGGCCTGTTGAGCATAGTTTATGACGACTTCGGTGAAGGCGCCACTTTGTTTATCAATGTACTGAGCAGGCAAAATCTCCAACTCTCCGCTACACTCAAATGCTACATCTTCAAAAGAACGTTGAATAACACTCTCCAGAAACTGAAAGTCTGTCGTACCTTCGGTCGTAAATCCAAGAATGATCTGCTTGCTCATTGAATCGCCTTGATTGCATTTTCGGGATCGGCGGTCTGTAAATATCTGATGGCCTCAGCCACAGTAAGTTTGCGCTCTACCTCAGAAACAGGCAAGAAAGCCATCTGGCGATACTCGCTATTTTCCTTAGAAACGAATCTCATTCTTGTGATTTTCGTTTTTGTTCTCTGACCGTCGGTATCAGTGATGAGTGAGTTGAGACTTGACAGCCACACGCTAACGTCACGATCGGCCTGCCATTGAATTAGTTCAATTAACAATACCGGTGAGTGCGTATTGACAATCACTTGGCGTAGGGGCATGCCGGTATTCGTAAAATCCACACTCAAATCTCTCAACAGTCGAGCCATGGCCTTCATACCGAATGGATGTATACCGTTTTCAGGTTCCTCGAAACAAAGCAAACCGGTATATTTGTCGTCATACTCCAGGACGCATAGCGCCAGAAGGCGCAATGTACCCTCAGAAAGAACCCGTGTAGAGAACTCCTTTCCATCTTCCCCTTGAACTTTGATGATGAATTGACGATTCACTCTATCATCATAAACGTTCACCTCCGTAAAGTTAGGCAAAAAGCTGTTGAGTTTGCGCGAAATCTCCTTAAGGCTATATTCATCAGTCTGTTTGATACGGTACAGAGCCGCGGCCAGATTCTTCCCGCCCGATGTCATCGTATCGCGCAAGCCTACATCCTGGCTGGTAGGTTCCCGCAGATCTTCCGGATTGAGTTGCAGGAACTTCCAACTACGCATCTCTTCTTTGACGGCAAAGGCATGAGGGAAATCTACTGAATTAATGCCTCCAAGAACCGTTTGGGTGACGGCCTTGGCCGGCGTGGCTTTGCCGCCCTGCCGGCCATCCTGTCGGGTTTTGATTGTTGTGACTCCGTTTTGCTCTACTGTCTGAATGAAGGGAACTGTTGAACCACCGGCCTTCTTGGTTTGCCAAAGTGGCTTTGCTTCTTTGGGTAAAATATCATGAATCCAATAGTCATCTTCCGCTTTTATCTTCTCTAAATGTTCAAGCTTGACAGCTAAATCATCAATCCCCAAATCACCGGGTCTTCGCACAATGATAAGCCTGTAGCGTAAACGGGTATGGTTCAACTCGGTTTCACCGCCCCAGTTATCTCTGATTCTCCGGTTCACCAACATGTCCACGGTAAAATCCATTTCAGTGGCATACCGACCTTCCCCGAATTGGGTAAAAAGCTCGTCAGGATCACCGCGTTGCTCACTGAATGCTGTCTTTAAGTCCGTTTCGGCCAAACGAGAAAGTAGGCGCAATGCATCAAATAAGTTGCTCTTGCCTGAGGCATTTGCCCCTGCCACTACAGTGAGCGACGTGAAAGTCATCTCAAAATTGTAGAATGATTTGAATCCAGTTATTTTGATGCCGGTTATCATCTTGGTTACCTCGTTTTTTGCCAATTCACGTATCGAACAACACCGTCGCTTGCCAGCCATCGTCCGTCTGGCTGACGCTGAGGTCGTGATAGGTCACGGCTTTGATGGGTGACCGATCGCTGCGGCCGCGGATGCCGGCCACGGTGGCGGTCAGACGCGCCGGCTCCGCGCCGGCCGGCGGGGTGAGCGCCTCGATGCTGAACTGCGTGTACAGTTCGCCCTCGGTTTCCATCAAATAGAGCAATTCCTGCAGCCATCTCACCAGCAGCATCTCCAGATCTGCGCCTTCGACCTGTACCTGCCGCGTGACCTGCGGTGGCGCGGTGAAGGGCGTCTGGATGAGGCGGAAAAGGGTCTCGCCGGCGTGGGCAAAGAGCGTGAGCAGATCGCGGCCAAAGATGCGCACCGCCCAATCGGCCGTGTGCTCCAGTTCTTCGTAAATGAGCGAATGCCCGGCATCTTCGGCCGCAAAGGTCAGAAGCGCGCGTGCCTGCGCCGCGTCCACGCGAATCTGGGCGATCAGGGTCTCGATGCCGTCGAAGCGCTGTTCGGGCCGCAGGCGCTGCACGAATTCCAACGCTAACGACTGACCGTACAGATCACCGCTGAAATCCAGGATGTGCGCTTCGATGGAACGGCCCTGCCCGCTGAAGGTGGGGCGCACGCCGATGTTGGTCACCGCGGCGCGGCGTTCCCAGGGCAGCACCACCCACGTCGCATAGACGCCGTTGGCCGGCAGCAGGCGATTGGCCGCGACCGCCAGGTTGGCCGTGGGGAAGCCAATCGTGGCCCCGCGCTGATCGCCCTTGACCACCATTCCGGTCAGGGTGTAGGGGTGGCCCAACAGGCGGGCGGCCGTGCGCACGTCGCCGCTCTCGATCAGGCTGCGAATTGCCCCGCTGCGCACCTCATAACCATCCTGCCAGAACGTGGCTGCCACCTGCACCGTGAATCCGAGGCGTGCCCCGATCTCTTGCAAGAACGATACCGTGCCCTGACGCTTGTGTCCCAGGGCAAAGTCCGGTCCCACCCACAGTTCGCGCACGTGCAGACGATTGACCAACAGCGTGGCAAATTCGGTCGCCGTCACCTGCGCGGTCGCGCGGCTGAATGGCTGCACGACGACGAAGTCCAGGCCCAGCGCCTCCAGCAGCGCCAGGCGCTCGTCCAGCGTGGAGAGGCTGGGCGAGGGTTGGTCAGGCCGCAGCACCTCGCGCGGGTGCGGATCGAAGGTCAGGATGCCGGCCTGCGCGCCGGTCAGGTGCGCGGCGGCCAGCATCTGCTGCAGCAGGGCCTGATGACCGGCATGAACCCCGTCGAAGTTGCCGATACTCAGGTAGGTGGGCGCAGTTAGTTGCGTCTGATAGAGATCGCGGTAGCGTTGCATGGCCTATTCTTCGTCGCCCACCTGCTGGCGCAGCCAGGCGTCAATGAACGCGTCAATTTCGCCATCCAGCACGGCCTGGGTATTGCTGGTTTCAAGGCCAGTGCGCTCGTCCTTGACCATTTGATAGGGATGAAGAACGTAGGAGCGTATGCGGCTGCCGAAGCCGGCATGCACCAGGTCGCCTTTGATCTCGGTGCGCTCGGCCTCGTTCTTCTGCCGTTCGATTTCATACAGCTTGCCGCGCAGCACGCGCATCGCGGACTCACGATTCTGCAATTGGCTGCGTTCATTCTGGCACGTCACCACCAGGCCGCTGGTCAGGTGCGTGATGCGCACGGCCGTCGAGTTCTTCTGCACATTCTGCCCGCCGGCGCCGCCGGACAGGAAGAAGTCCATGCGAATGTCGCTCGGGGCGATCTTGATCTCGATGTCGTCGTCCAGAACGGGCATCACTTCGACTTTGGCAAACGACGTGTGGCGCCGGGCCGAGCCGTCGAACGGGCTGATGCGCACCAGGCGATGATTGCCCTTTTCGGCCTTCAGGTAGCCATACGCATGCTCCCCCATCACCTCCACATAAACGCTCTTGATGCCCGCGGTGTCGCCTTGCGTCTGATCGGTGATGGTGGCCTTGTACCCGCGGCGCTCGGCCCAGCGCAGATACATGCGCAGCATCATGCTGGCCCAATCCTGCGCCTCGGTGCCGCCTTCGCCCGCGTGGATCGCCAGAATGGCATCGTTGCGATCATGTTTGCCCGACAAGGCCAGTTGGAAGATGCGCTCCTCCAGCACCTTTTGCAGCCGATCCAGCTCAGACACCAGCTCAGCGCCGGTGTCTTCATCCTCCTCAGCCTGCGCCATTTCCAGCATGATGCGCGCGTCCCGCACCTCATGGCGCAGGGCTGTCCAACTCTCAACCTGCTGGCGCAGATCGGACAGTTCACGCATCTGCTTTTGCGCGGCCAGGCCATCGTTCCAGAAATCCGACGCCTGCGATTGTTGTTCGAATTCTACAACCTTCTTGGACTTCTCATCTAAGTCAAAGACGCCTCCAGATTGACTCGAAGCGGGCGTCGAGTTTGTCCAGGCGTAGTGTGAGATCTTGCATCATAAGTTTTTCCTCGTTTCTTTGCGCTCAGTTTTTTTCTATCGTCTTACTTCTCGAACAGGCCGGCCACAAAGGCCTCGGCGCTGAACTCGGCCAGATCGGTGATCTTTTCCCCGGTGCCGACGAAGCGCACCGGCAGCGCCAGCTCCTCGCCGATGGCAAAGACCACGCCGCCCTTGGCCGTGCCATCCAGTTTGGTCAGGACGACGCCGGTCAACTGCGTGGCTTCCTTGAAGTGCTTGGCCTGCGGAATTGCATTCTGGCCCGTGTTGGCGTCCAGCACCAGCAGCACCTCGTGCGGCGCCTTATGCACGCGGGTTGCGCAGACATTGCGCACCTTTCTAATTCCTTCATCAGGTTATACTTGGTGTGCAGACGCCCGGCCGTGTCAATCAACAGCACATCCGCGCGCGCGTCTCCTGGCAGGCGCGGATGGCGTCATACACCACCGCGCCTGGATCCGCACCCGACCCCTGGCTGATCACTTCGACGCCGGCGCGTTCGCCCCAAATGACCAGTTGCTCGATCGCGGCCGCACGGAACGTATCGGCGGCCGCGATCACCACCTTGTAGCCAGCCTGTTTGTACAGCCGGGCCAGCTTGCCGATAGTGGTCGTCTTGCCGGAGCCGTTGACGCCCACAACCATGATGATGGTCAGCAGGCGTTCCATGTCATCTTTGGGCGGGCGGTGCTCATCGAGTAACCGAATCAACTCCTGCTCAAAGATCGCCTGCGCGTCAGAGGCGCGTTTGACGCCGAGCGCCTGCACGCGCTTGCGCATACGCTCCACCAGCTTGGCCGACGTTTCACCGCCCACATCGGCCTGGATGAGCAGCGTCTCCAGGTCATCCCAGGTTTCGTCGGTCAGCTCATTGGCCTGGAACAGGCCCCCAATCTGGCTAAAGAGGCCGCGCCGGGTCTTGGTCAGGCTCTCCTGCACCTTCTCCTGCTCGGCCTGGCGATCTTCCGGCCGCTTGAATAAACGTGACAGCACTGCTTGCTCCTTCGCGATCTCATCCTGACCCACAGGGCCAATCCCGTCGCCGGCGGCCCCTGATTTCCAAGAGAAAGATTATACCGCAAGCCGTGAGTTTACCCAAGCACAGGCCAGGAGGCGTTGCGCAGGCCGCAGCAGCATGGTGTGCGGATCGGCGGAGAGGAGATGGCGGCAGGAGAAAGATTTTCAACCCTGCTTGACAACCGCTTCCTCCGCTGCGACCAAATCTGGTTCACCGAAAAGGACCGCTACGGCATGACGCACCTGTACTCGCTTGCCGAGTTCAGAGTGCGGAACGATGCGTCCTTCGGACGTGACTACGTGCGCGGTCGCTACGGCGCCATCCCCTTCCTGGGCGATCTGGCTTCAGGTGCCGATGACTGATCAGAAGTCAACGTAATAGGAGGTCATATGCTCTTGTTTCTGGATGAAAGTGGTAGCGATTGCCGCGAGGCGCCCTACGAAGTGCTGGCGGGTGTGGCGATCCGCGAGCAGAACTTGTGGCCGCTGATCCAGGCCGTGCGCGCGGCCGAGCGTGATCATTTCGGTATGCCGCTCAGTAACGTTGGCGTCGAACTCAAGGGAAAGAAGCTGCTCAAAAGCAAGGTGTTCCGCCTGGCAGAGCAGGGGGCGTCGTTTCCCGCGGAGCAACGTCGGGACATGGTATCCCAATTCCTGGCGAAGGGTCAAGACGAAGCCAAGGGCGAACAAGTCGCCTATACATAGATGACCTGCGACCGCGCGAGGAACGGGCCGAGGAGTAATAAAAAAGGCAGAGACGGTTCCCCTTGCGGAGTCCCATCAAAGCCTCCACTTATTATCTTACCGGATGTGTTAAGATTTGTCAAGAGTGAATTTCCCTTTTTCCTTTTTTCCTTTTCACCAAACCTCGCCCCACCTTCATCTTTGACCAGGTCTGTCTGGGCAGCCGTGGGTTCATCTGACCGCATCGCGGCTTTGGATGAGTAGGGTGGAAGCGGCCGGTCGAAGATGATAGCGGCGAACGTGCGTATGGGAGTCGCACACGGTGCCCGATGGCCGTGGCAATGGGCGGAGATGGGCAGGGGTGCTGCTTGTGTTCGATGGCGCCAAGTCAAGGATACATTTGGCCGACGGCTGCCGCCCTTAAATGCGCCCATCGCCGAATCGCTGAAGGGCAAATTTACTACCCGAAGTATTACTGGTATAATCTGAATAGTCAACGAAACCTAGCCGAGACTTGGTCGCACGCCGTCGGGAAGCTACCGCCCACCACGCAGTAAACCGTGCTTGAGTTTCCAGCCGTTGTTGGCCTGACTACCAACGGTCGCCATCAGCCCTAAATTTTCCGGATGGTTCCATGACCAATCAAAACCTACAAGAAGCCGCTTCACAACAACTCGGGACGATCGAGCGTTTGTGGGCCGAAGCGAGCTTCACTCCCAACCCCGCTCAGCGCGACGCGATCTTGCACGTTAATGGCCCACTTTACCTGCCCGCCGGCCCTGGGTCAGGGAAGACGCGTGTGCTGCTTTGGCGCACCCTCAACCTGATCGTTTTCCACGGGGTATCGCCGAACGCAATCTACCTCTCGACCTTCACGGAAAAAGCGGCGCGGCAGCTCAAGGAGGGACTGCGCGGGATGCTGGGGCTGGCGAGTAACGCGACCGGCCGGCCGTACGATATCTCGCAGATGTATGTCGGCACGGTGCATTCGCTGTGCCAGCGCTTGATCCTGGACCGCCATTTCTACACGGAGCGGCACCGTGGACGACCGCCAGTCCTGGTGGATGACCTCGGCCAGTATTTTCGCTTGTATCAGGCTCGTCCATTGGGAAGCATTCATCCAGGCAGCAGGCTTCGATGGGGACGCCGTGCAGAAGATCAATGCCTTGTTTGATGAGCGCCAGCATCCCGGGTCGCGACACTATGCGGTGACACATACCCTGGCGCTCTTCAACCGCTTTTCTGAGGAGTGCTTGACGCCAGCGAAGATCACGGCGTCGGTGACCGACGCGACCTTGAGCCGGCTGGCTCAGATGTATGCAGCGTACCTCGACTCGCTGCGGCCTCCGGGGAAGCCGGCGAGCACCGATTTCGCGCTGCTGCAACAGGAGGCGCTGCGGGTGCTGGATGGGCAGGACGGCGCCACCCCGGCCTTTCAGCACGTGATCGTGGACGAGTACCAGGACACGAATACTGTCCAGGAGCGGCTCTTCTTCCGCCTCGCCGGTGGCAGTCGCAACCTCTGCGTGGTGGGCGACGACGACCAGGCACTCTACCGCTTCCGCGGCGCGACGGTAGAGAACTTTGTGCAATTCCCGCAGCGCTGCATGACTGCGTTCGGCGTGGCGCCGACGACGATCCCCCTCGATACGAACTACCGCTCTCGACGCCAGATCGTGGATTTCTACACGCGTTTCGTGAGCCAATGCGACTGGAGAAACCCGCGCGGTGGGCACTTCCGCGTGACGAGTAAGCAGATTCGGGCCGCGAGCTCCGATGCCGGCGTGGCGATGGTGGCCAGTACAGCGGCTGAGCCGGTCGCTGTGGCGGCCGAGATCGCTGGCCTGGTGAAGCAGCTGCTGGATGGCGGTCGGGTGGAAAACGCCAATCAGATCGCGTTCCTGTTCCCGTCGCTGAAGTCGGCGATGGTGAAGCGGATGCAGAAAGCGTTGGAAGACCGCGGACTGCGGGTCTACGCGCCACGCGCTGGCACCTTCCTGGAGGTGGATGAGTCGGTTGCGCTGTTCGGCGTGTTCCTGCGAGTCTTCGGCCGGCCGGCCCGCGGCGACTTTCGCGGTGAGGACTATGAGAACTACCATCGCTGGCTGGATGAGGCTGAGGCGACCGGGGAACGCCTGTGCCAGGCTGATCGCCGGCTGGACGTATTCGTGCGGGACCGCGAGGGAGAGATCGCCCAGGCCGTGAGCGACTACCAGGCGCTCGTGCAGGTCGCCGAGCGAGAGAACTGGCGGTTGGATGCGCCCTACGAGCCTCGGCGGATGACACGGGCACTGTATAACGCGTCGCGGCTTTCTGAGACGGCTCGCCGCAAGCTCGGGAGTCCGTATTTCGAGAAGGTGATTGAGCGCCGTATCAGCGACGGCCGGCCCTTCTCTCTGAGCTACATCCTGTCGAGCACGACGGCCCTCGACTGGGGCGTCCTGGACCTCTTCTACCGACTGTGCGGCTTCGACCACTTCCGGGCGATGTTCGACCTGGCCGAGTGCGGCGAGGATGAAGGGCCGATCTGTAACCTGGGTTTGATCTCGCAGTACCTGTCGCGTTTCATGGATGAGTACGGCGCGATCATCACCGCGCCGCGGCTGCAGGACGACGGAATGGCGCGCATCTTGTTTAGCGCGTACCTGTTTGCCCTCTTCCGTCGCGGGGAGAGCGAGTACGAGGATGCCGAGGACCCATTCCCGAAGGGGCGTATCCCGTTCCTGACGATCCACCAAGCGAAGGGGCTGGAGTTCCCGGTGGTGGTGTTGGGAAATGCGCGCAAGGATACGAACCGGGGGCCGCAGCCGGTGGAAAGCCTCGTTCACCCACTGCTCGACCGGGAAGGGGAGCCGTTGGAGCGAATGGCCGAGTTCGACGCGATGCGGCTGTTCTACGTGGCCCTGTCGCGGGCCAAGAACTTGCTCGTGATTGCGCATCCGAAAGGCCGCGGTCAGCAAATCAGTAGGCCGTTCCGGGACCTGCTGGACGGTGAAGTCCCGCGCATTCCGCAGCTCGATGTGGCGAGCCTGCCCGTCGCGCGCCTGGTAGAAGATGAGACGCCGCACTCCTACTCGTACACGGGCGACTACCTGTTCTATCGCCGCTGCCCGAGACAGTATATGATCTTCCGCAAGTACGGCTTTGTGCCGTCGCGGTCGCAGACGATGATGTTCGGCTCGCTGGTGCACCGGACGCTGGATGATCTGCACCAGCTCTTGATTTACCGCCGGAGCCAGGAAGAATGACGATCGAGAGCGACGAGATCGAAGAACGGATCGAGGAGTTCTTCGAGGAGAATATGGCGACCCTGGCGCTGGAAAGCGGCCACTCGTTGTCGCCCCAAGCCAGGGAGACGGCGCGGCAGCAAGTCCTCGTGTACTGGCGGAAGCTGCGGGCGATTGCCGAGCGGGTGACCGACACGGAGGTGGGCCTGAGCTTGCCGCAAAACCGCAGCCCGGACGGCCGGACGTTCGCGATCGAGGGGATCGTGGATATTGTGCGGGAGGACGAGCGCGTGGTGATGTACGACATCAAGACGCACGAGACGGAGGCGATCCGGGCGAATATCGAGGACTACGAACGGCAGTTGAACGTGTACGCGTATATCTGGCAGAACCTGCGGGGGCAGCGGCTGGACGAGACGGCCGTGATCTGCACGCAACTGCCGGAGGCGCTGAAGCAGGCGGCCAACGTGCGGGATGAGCGCCGGATGGCGTATGAGTTGGGCCGCTGGGAGCCGGTGATCCCGATTCCGTTCGAGCCGGGGCACGTGGCGGAGACGGTGCGCGAGTTCGGGGAGACGGTGGATGAGATCGAGGACGGCTGCTTTGCGCCGCCGGACCTGACGACGCTGCAAGCTCGGCTGCCGGGGACAACGCGCACCTTTGCGACCGATATCTGTCGCTATTGCGACGCGCGCTTCTCGTGCGCGTCGTACCGGCAGTACGCGCACGCGGCGAGCCGCGGGGTCGAAGCACGCTTCCGGCAGTACTTCGATGATTTTGGCGACGAGACGACCCAGGCCGACCGCCTGGTGACCGGACTGACGGAATAGGGAGCGCCCGAATGGCGAACACCGCACCGACCAATCCCTTCTTCTACGGCGGCCGCATCGTGGACCCGCCGCGGTTCGTTGGCCGTACCCAAGAGATCCGTTTCATCATCCAGCGGATGTCCGGCGCGCAGATGACGAGCGTGGGCGTGGTGGGGCCGCCGCGCATCGGGAAGAGCTCGCTGCTCTACCACCTCTACCAGACTTACCCAGAGCGGGTGCAGGCATCGCAGTGGTTCCTGGTGAGCTACGTGAGTCTGCAGGATGCACGGGTGCGCAACCTGGCCGGATTCTTGCAGACGGTGGGAAACGCACTCGCGACGGCCCGCAGATGGCACCCTAAAGGATCCCTGCTCCCAGCCTGGCCGACCCCGTGCCGCGACCTGCCGACGTTTCGCCAGGGCCTGCAGACGATGGCCGAGGCGGGGCTGCGCTGCGTTCTGTGTTTGGACGAGTTCGAGGCGCTCCTGGATGCACCGACCGAGTTCGACGACCACTTCTTCGACGCGTTGCGCGCGGCGATGGATGACCAGGTGCTGATGCTGATCATTGCCTCGGCCCGTCCCCTCAGCTTTTACGGCAGCCGGGTGCGCTCGGTTTCACGCTTCTTCAACCTGGGCAACACCCGTTACCTGGAAGAACTGTCCGAAAACGAAGCGCGCGAGCTGGTACGACTCCCCATTGATGTGGGCGGTTCCGTGCCCGCCCTGGGTGTGGGCGACCAGGCGCTTGCGCTCCGCCTCGGTGGGCGCCACCCGTACCTGCTGCAGATGGCCGCGTATACCGTTTTCGAGGCGCAGGTGAGCGGCCAGGATGAAACATGGGTGCGGACGCAGTTTGAGCGTGAGGCCGCGGGCTACCGTGGCGTGCGGGTGCGGGTGCGGCAGTGGCTTGCGCACTCCCTGTGGACGACGCCCGCGGCGGTGGGGCGGCTGGCCGGCTGGCTCGGCGCGCGGCAGGACGAAGCCAGGAACTGGGCCGTGGGGATGGTGATCGTGCTCTTGGTGATCCTGGCAATAACCGGCGCCTTGCCGGTGCGGGAGTTCTTGCGCTGGCTGATGGCGGTGTTGGGACTGGGCGGAGGGCAGCCATGAGCGACACGCCGCGCGAGCGCTGGAGAGACTATTGGTCCGACTGCGCCCGCCTCCTCTACTGGGCCTACTTCAAGCCCTTTACGCTGGCCGACCACCTGCGGCGCATCCATCCTGATCTGGAACCGAATGGCAATCCGTTCCGGCTGTGGCGGGACTTCGATGCCTATCCTGAACTGGCTCGCTACGCCCGCCAGGCGAGTCACCTGGCCCAGGTTGCCCCCATCCTGGCGGTGCTCCTTGTGGGCACACTTCTCTCGCTCGCTGGCTACCCCTTCGACTGGGGAAGTGCCTTCACATTCGTTCTCCCCTTTGTCTTCGGCGTGCGCTTAGCGACGCGACCCGGCAGCGGAGAAGTCCAACGTTGGGGGTTGCGACTAATCTACCTCATCTTCGGGATTACTTTCCTTTTTGCTATTCTGCAGCGTTTTGCACCTGGCGTGGCCGCGAACCTGTTCGGACCGGTGACTGCCATGGCCGCAAGGCTGTCCATTGATCTGACCATTTGGCTGCCCGTTTTCTTTTTGGTGGCGTTCGGCGTGGCGGGCGGCGTGGCGTTCGGCGTGGCGGTCGGCGTGGCGTTCGGCGTGGCGGTCGGCGTGGCGTTAGGCGTGGCGTTAGGCGTGGCGTTAGGCGTGGCGTTAGGCGTGGCGGGCGGCGTGGCGGTCGGCGTGGCGTTAGGCGTGGCGTTCGGCGTGGCGGTCGGCGTGGCGTTAGGCGTGGCGTTAGGCGTGGCGTTAGGCGTGGCGTTAGGCGTGGCGGGCGGCGTGGCGTTCGGCGTGGCGGTCGGCGTGGCGTTCGGCGTGGCGGTCGGCGTGGCGTTAGGCGTGGCGTTCGGCGTGGCGGGCGGCGTGGCGTTAGGCGTGGCGATGATTGCCGGCTCTCTGCGCCTTATCTTCTGGCCCTTCGAGGCGTTCTGGATGCTCGTGCTGCGGCTGTGGGCTTCGGAAGAACGCGCGGGACAGGGGCTGCGCTATCTGCCGATCTACTACGACGAGTTCATCGTGCTGCCCTTGCCCCTACTGGGTTCCTTCCTCGCCCAGGCTTACCGCAGCAACCAGGCGGGCGCGCGGCAGGCGATTGACTACCTGACGACCCACTCGCGGCAGCAAGCTGCTGCGCGCCAGGCCCAGGTGCTGATTGCGTTGGATCGGCTGGCGCGCTGCGCGAATACCGACGAGATCGCGGCCGCGGGTGACGAGTTGCGCTGGATCGCCCAGCCGCCTCCACCCGAGTTGGGCGCCACCCTGCCGGCCTTGCTGGACGTGAGCCAGGGCGTGCGTGCGGCCCAGCAAGCCACGAGCCGCTACCGCCAGCAAGAGGCCGTGCGGCGCCAACTCGACCAGTTGCGCGTGCTGCGCGAGAGCCTGGTGACCGGCTCGACGGCGCACGCCTCGCAATTTGGCGCCATCATTGATCGCTGGCAGAAGACGCTGGCCGCAGCCGTGCGGGTGCTGGAGGAAGCGCAGAGCGACGATACCGAGATCGCCCCGGCATACATCGCCGGCCCTCATCTGCGGCCCGATGAAGCCCAGCGCCTCTTCAAAGGCCGCGACGATCTGTTTCGGGAGATCGAGAGCGCACTGTTGGCGCCCCAGGCACCGGTGTTGCTGTTGGTCGGTCAGCGCCGCACGGGGAAGACCTCGCTGATCGCTTACCTGCCCCAACGCCTGCTGGCCGACGTGGTGCCGGTGCGCGTCAATGTGCAGCGAGCCGCCGCGGCGGCCACCAATGCCGGCCTGGCCTACAGCCTGGCCCAGGAGATCGTGGACAGCGCGCGCAGCGGGCGCAACCTGATCCTGCCGGCCCCCGCCCTGGCCGACTTCCGTCTCGACCCTTTCGTCGCCCTGAGTGACTGGCTCGGCCTGGCAGAACGGACGGCCAAGGGACGCGACTTTCTCCTCTGCCTGGACGAGTTCCAGCGCCTGGATGAGGTGGTTGCAGCCACTCGCAGCCGCGCCGCGCTCAACTTTCTGCGCGATCTGCTCGAGCACCGCCCACGCTGGCGCCTGCTCTTGGCCGGATCGCTCTCCGCCGAGGAGATGGCGCCGTACTGGAGCGACACCCTGATCAATGCCCGTCGTCTGCAGATCAGCTACTTGAAGCCGGAAGAAGCCCGGGAGCTGATCGAGCACCCCGTTCCCGGCTTCGAGCAACAGATGCGATACGACGGGACCGCGCGCGAGGCGATCGTAGAACTGACGCGCGGTCAGCCCTACCTGGTGCAGCTTGTCTGCGCCGAATTGGTGGACCTGCTGAACCGCGAGCACCGCCATCTGGTGCGTGCGAAGAACGTCGAAACGATCATTCCGCTGGCGCTGGAGCATGGGGGAGAGTACTTCGACGAATTGTGGGGAAACGCTGCACCGGCGCAACGTGACGTGTTGAGGAAGGTCGCCACCGGGACGTTCCAGGCTGGCGATGCGGCAGTCCTCACCGCCCTAATCCGCCGCGAGCTGCTGGAAGTGGTCAACGGCGTTCCCCGCTTCCAGGTACCGCTGATCGCCCGTTGGGTACGCGAACGCTCGCCATTCCCCGCAGAACTGCGCGACGAGGACACCCGGTCCGGAAAAACTCTTTGAGGCAAGTGAAAATGACGATCACCAAACTGCGCCCTACCTTCACCTTCGACGAGGAACGCCTGGATGCGCTGGCTGCCATTGCACCTGAAGCCTTCGCCGACGGGAAGATTAACTGGGACGCGCTGCGCGAGGCGCTGGGCGACCACGTGGAAGAAGACGGTCGCGACGCCGAGCACTTCGGGCTGTTCTGGCCGGGAAAGCGGGCGGCTCGGCGGTTGGCGAGTACGCCGAGCGCGGGGACGCTGAAGCCGGCGCCCGGGGAAGGCGTGAACGAGGCGACGACGCGGCACCTCTTCATCGAGGGCGATAACCTGGAGGTGCTGAAGCTGCTGCAGAAGAGCTACGCCGGCCGCGTGAAGATGATCTATATTGATCCGCCGTACAACACCGGCAACGACTTCATCTACAGCGACAACTTCACCCAGCCACTGGACGAGTACCTGCGGGCGACCGGTCAAGCTGACGATGCGGGGCGCGTGTTGGTGACGAACACGCAGGCGGGTGGACGCTATCACTCGAACTGGCTGAACATGATGTATCCACGGCTGCGGCTGGCACGAAATCTGCTGCGTACGGACGGCGTGATTTTTGTGAGTATTGACGATAATGAGGTTCAGACTCTACGACTCCTGCTCGGTGAGGTGTTCGGAGAAGAGAACTTCGTTGCCTCGCTTATTTGGCAGAAGATGGACAGTCCAAGCCGTAACGATGCGGGACGTGCTGTGTCGGCATACCACGACTACATACTGGTCTATGCCAAAGACAGAGAGAGCTTACGATTGGCTCAGAAAACCAAGCCCGAGATTCTTGCGGCATATCCTATGACATTGCCAGATGGCAGGCTCGCGCGACGGCGTCAGCTTCGAAAGAACGGCAAAGGGGCGCGCCGCGCAGATCGTCCCACCATGTGGTATCCACTCACTGCCCCAGACGGGACCGTTGTCTATCCAATTGCTCCTGAAGGTTGGGAAGGGCGTTGGGTTTTGTCAGAAGAAACATGGGTCGACCGTACACGGGCGGGACTGACCGCATGGATCAAACGGGACTCGGGTTGGATGCCGTACTACATAGAGGTTGCGCCCAGCAATCCAAGCATTCCCTGGCCAACAATATGGACAGACGTGGATCAAAATCGGCAGGCAAAGGCCGAGTTCACTGCCCTGATGGGTTCAGAGGTGGACTTCGACAATCCGAAGCCAACAAAACTGCTTGCGGACATTCTTCGAATGGCAAACAGTGCCGATGAAATATGTTTAGATTTTTTTGCTGGTTCTTGCACGACTGCTCAGGCTGTCTTGGAACTAAACCATCAAGACAATAGTAGCCGGCGCTTCATAATGGTACAGCTACCAGAACCTACGAGACAGCAATCGGGCCGTACAATCGCTGAGATTGGCAAAGAACGCATTCGTCGAGCCATCGCTCGCCTAAAGTCAGAACGTGCCGACCAACCTGACCTGAATGATTGGGATTTGCCCGAAGACCTCGGCTTCCGCGTCTTCAGGCTCGACCGCTCGAACTACAAGGCGTGGCGCGACTTCGAGGGCGGCGATGCGGCCGGGCTGCAGACGCTGTTCGACCGCTTCGAGTCGCCGCTGGTGGAGGGGTGGAAGGCGGAAGATGTCCTGGTGGAGGTGATGCTGATGGAGGGCTTCCCGCTCGACAGCACGACTGAGCCGCTGCCGGCGTTCACGCGCAACCACGTGCAGGTGGTGAGCTCCGACCTGGTGGCCCACCGGCTCTTCGTCTGCCTGGACGCGGCGGTGAACGAGGAGACGATCGGCGCGCTGGCGATGGGCGAGGACGATGTCTTCATCTGCCTCGACGCCGCGCTGACAGATGAGGCGAAGGTGCGGCTCGAAGACGGCCGGCGGGTGAAGGTGATTTGAGATGGAGAACGAGCGAGGCCCAAGAACGATTCGCCTGCTTACCCTCAACCTGCGCCAGGGTGGCAGGAGCCGCATCGAGGGGTCGTCCGGACGGTGCTCGGTCATCGCCCTGACATTGCCGTGTTGACCGAGTACCGCGCGACGCCCGGTCCCGCACTGGGCGCCCAATTGGCAGCGGGCGGGCTGGTTCACCAGGCTTCGAGCGAACCGGAGCGGCCGAAGAACGGGGTCTTTGTTGCGGCTCGCCTGCCCTTCAGGGTGTTCCCCGATGCACGCCACCCTTCGCCAAGCCCGCGGCACTGGCTCCAGGTGCGATTCGCGCATTTCGACCTGGGTGCCATCTACAATGGTCTATGGGGTGAAGGAAATGCGGCGTTCGCGCAGTGGCTGGAAGGTGTGATGTTGCGGAACCGCCGGCGGAGCTTCATCCTGGCGGGCGATCTGAATTGGCTGGAGGTTGGCGACGGCGGGAATGAAAGCCCTGGATGGGTCGAATGGCTGCGGGATCTGGGTTACAGCGATGCCTGGCGCAGGCTCAACCCGTCTGGGCGAGAGTACTCGTGGACCAATCACAACGGCACGCGCACCCGCGTGGACTATGTGTTTCTTTCACGCCGCATCGCCCCGTACCTGACCGACGCCCGCTATGACCATGACAGACAGAATGGCAACGTGTCCGATCATGACCCGCTGATCGTGGAAATGATGGCGCCTGCACCCAGCCTCATGCACCGTGTCCTGCGCAGGTTGGGTTCGCGAAATCAAACCGTTTCAACGGGTTTGGCGCATCAGACGTCGAATTCATTCGATGGCTCGGTGAGTGGTCTGGCGAGAACCCCATGAATGAATTCATGGTCTGGCAAAGCAAACCTGCTATCAGATGCTCGACGATTCACCGTTTTAGCCGTCGCGAAGGTTGAGGTAACCTGTGCCTGCAAAACTGCAATTGAAATTCGACGCGAACCAGGAGCACCAGCTCCAGGCTGTGGAGAGCATCGTGCGCCTCTTCGAGGGGATGACGCGGTACGATGCGGGCTTCCAACTCGGTGATGAGATCGTTGCGAACCTGCCGCGGTATGAGGATCTGGCGGAGACGTGGCTGCGTGACAATCTGCACGCGGTGCAGGAGAAGAACGGCTTGCCCCAGTCCATGCTGCTCGACTGGGATACCGGCATCGGCCTCGAAGGGATCGCCGACGAGAGCCACCGCTTCCCCCATTTCACGATCGAGATGGAGACCGGCACGGGGAAGACCTACGTCTACCTGCGGACGATCTTCGAGCTGCGCCGGCGCTTCGGCTGGAGTAAGTTCGTGATCGTGGTGCCGGGTATCGCGATCTACGAAGGCGTGATGAAGAACGTGCAGGTGACGCGTAACCACTTCCGGGCGCTGTACGGGAATGAGCCGTTCGACCTGATCGCGTACGACGGGAGCCAGTTGAGCCGCTTGCGTCATTTCGCGACGGCCAATACGACGACGGTGCTGCTGATCACCCTGGACGCGTTCAATAAGGCGAGCAATAATCTCTACAAGGCGTCGGAGAAGCTGCCGGGCGAGCGCCGGCCTTTCCAGTTCATCCAGGAGACCCGCCCGATCCTGATCCTGGACGAGCCGCAGAATATGGAGAGCGAGAAGGCGAAGCAGGCGCTGCGCACACTGAAGCCGATCCTGGCCCTGCGCTTCAGCGCGACGCACCGCACAAGCCCGAACCTGGTCTACCGCCTCACCCCCTTCGACGCGTACGCGCGCAGCCTGGTGAAACGCATCGAAGTGTACGGCGTGACCGAGCGCGACAACGCGAATATCGCGTTCCTGGCCCTGACGGAGATCACACCGCCGCCGCGCATCACGGCCAAAGTGCGCACACGCGTGAGCGACCGCGGCGGCACGCGGGAGGCCGAGGTGGTGCTGCATCAGGGCGACGATCTGAAGCAGAAGACGGGCCGGCCGGAGCACGACGGGTTCGTGGTGGAGAATATTGACTTGGGCGCGGGCTATGTCGAGTTCAGGAACGGCGAGCGCCTATATCTGCTCGCGGGCATGGCGCCGTCACGTCCGGCCGTCTTTCGCGAGCAGATTCGGCAGACGATCCTGCGTCACATGCGCTGGCAGGCGGAGGTGGCCTCCCACGACGTGAAGGTGCTTTCGCTCTTCTTCATTGACCGCGTCGCGAACTATACGGCGAGCGATGGCCTGATCCGCCGCCTCTTCGACGAAGAGTTCGAACGCCTGAAGGACGACTATGGCGCGTTCAAGCACTTGACGGCCGCGCAGGTGCGCCAGGCCTACTTTGCGAAGAAGAAGCAGAAGGATGGCCGCGAAGAAGAAGTGGACACTGAAAGCCGCAACGCCGGCGAGCGTGAAATGGAGAAGCAGGCGTTCGCGCTGATCATGCGCGACAAAGAGCGCCTGCTCTCGTTCGACGAGCCGGTGAGCTTCATCTTTGCACACTCGGCGCTGAAGGAGGGCTGGGATAACCCGAACGTCTTCCAGATATGCACCCTGAACCAGACCGTTTCCGAGATCAAGAAGCGGCAGGAGATCGGGCGTGGGCTGCGCCTGGCCGTGAATCAAGTGGGCGAGCGCGTCCACGACGAGGAAGTGAATGTCCTGACGGTGGTAGCGAACGAGAGCTATCAGAACTACGTCGGTCGCTTGCAGAGCGAGTATGTCGCGGACGGCGACGCGCCGCCGCCGGCGCCCACGAACGCCCATCTGAAACGGGATGCGATCCGCAACGACCGGATCTTCTTCCAGAATGAGCACTTCGAGGCGTTCTGGGGAAAGCTGAACCAGCGCCTGCGCTACCGAATGCATATCGAGACGCCGGCCCTGATCGAGGCGTGCGTGATGCGCCTGAACCGCCAGACTTTCCCCGGTCATGTGCTTGTGGTGGAGAGAGGAAAGGTGACGCTGGGCGCGTTCAGGATCAACGTCAAGCGCGTCACCGCGAACAAGGCCGAGGTGACGCTCAGTCTCTTCGACGCCGAGGGCGAGCCAGAGACGATCACCCGCACCTTCAAGCCAGGCGCCGATATCGCCAGGGAGACCCACAACGAGCACCTGCGCAACCTGGGCACGTTGGCGATCGAGCCGGACGGGAGTGCGTACCGCGTGATCTTCACGAACGTATCGTGGCGGCTGGCCGAAGGTGAGGAGGTGGAGTACACGCCCGTGGGATTCGGCGGTCGCGTCGCGGTGCGCGAGGTACAGGTACGCGCCGACCGTTACCCGGTCTTCAACCTGATGGACCGCGCCGTGAAGCAAACCGGCCTGACCCGGCCGACGATCAATGCCATCTTCCGAAGGATGCGCGACGACCAGAAGCAGCGTCTGCTCGAAAACCCGGAAGGCTTCGCGACCGTCTTTATTGGCGAGGTGCGCAGCGCCCTGGCCGATCACGTCACCGCTCGCCTCGAGTTTCTGCCCGACGAGGGCGCGCCGCCGTACGATCTGGGCGAAATCTTCCCGCCGAAACGCAGCTTCCCGCAGAAAGAACTGCTGGAGGCTGGCCCGCGCGGCCTCTACAACCTGGTGCAGAAGGACTCCGACGTCGAGAAGCACTACGTCGACGCGATCCGGCAAGAAGGCGACGCGATCGTCTTCTACTTCAAGTTCCCACCTGGCTTCAAGGTGCATCTGCCGGCCATCATCGGTAACTATAATCCAGACTGGGGTGTTGCCCGCGTTGACCGCGCGGGCCGGACAGAAGTGCGGACGTTCGTGCATGAGACGAAGGGCACCACCGAACTGAGCAAGCTCCAGTTCCCGAACGAACGCCGCAAGATCCTGTGCGCGCAGAAGTTCTTCGCGGTGATCGGGGTGACTTACCTGACGATTGATCCGAAGAAGGTGAGCGGGTGGTGGGAGCCGGTGACCGAGCAGTCACAGATCGAATGATGGGGGCCGCGTCCCGGTCACGGATGGTCAGGACGATGCGCGATGCGCATACTGATTATGGCCAACTCCGTATTTGTGAGGTGTTATGACCACATCATTCAATTCCGCAGCATTGCGTGAGCTGTTGCTCACGGCCTTGAGCGACGACCTGTGCAGATTGATACTTCCAGTCTTGCCAACGTATCGAATCAGTGCGAGACGTATGACCGGATTGACTGGAAAACATGCCATGTCGGCCCTGGCTGCGCCTGCAATGGGTGAGAGAACTATGAGACATGTTCCATAACCCGCGTTGCGAATTTCCATCTTCACGCAAGGGCTAACATGGTCAACTTACCTGGTTCGAGTAACCTGAACATTGCACCGCTGGCGGCCAGTTTCAGCCATGTCACCAATTCCTACAAGTTCTACTGGCTGCTCGCCATTTTGGAAAGCGTGAAGCTATTGCCAGGTGCGGTTATTCCTGTTGACGTCTTGTTGGCGCGTATGATCGCCGCGGTTTGGTATCCCCTGCACTATTTTCACCTTTCCTTGGGCAAACAGGATCGGCTGGAGGCAGTGGCGAGGCAGATCAAGGTCTATGACAGCCGGCTGCAGGCCAATGCCAGCCAGGCCGATGTGGTAGACGCGGTGGTCACGCACCTTTCCACCCAATCCCCACTGGCTCAGGAAATTCGCACGATCGGCAATTATGTCCCGCAGCGTTTCTTGCGTCCGTTCTTTCAGCGCGAACTGAGCGGGATCGAGGATTGGAGAGTCAACGCAACGATTGAAAGCCTGGCCGAGAGCGCCTTCCACGCACAGGTAGCGCCTTGCCTGTATCGTTTTGTCACCCTGCCTGGGCGCGGCATTGAAATTCAACCGGCCTGGTTGGAATACCTGCAGCAACACTTGTATATCCTGACGGGTTTTTGCCTCTGGCATTTGGTCAACTACATCCAGAAAAACAATCCCAACGCTCCGAACGTCACCGGCAAACTGTTTCGCCCCGAACAACGAGACTTGAAACAGGGCCACGCATTCTGGAAGCTTGTCATTGACGAAATCGGCCCGTTCCAGTGCATCTACTCACAGCAACTGATCTCCTCAGACGATTTTTCGCTGGATCATTTCCTGCCGTGGAGCTTCGTTGCCCATGATTTGCTCTGGAACCTTGTGCCGACGCCCAAAGCGGTCAACGCGCGCAAGGGTGATCAACTACCCGATATTTCACTTTATTTCGGCACATTCGCCCAGCTGCAATACGAGGCGGTGCAGGCCGTTGCCCGCTCAAACCACGGCAGACTGCTGGAAGACTACGCGCTGCTCTACAAGCAGGATTCTGTAGCCGCTTTGCGAAGTCTACCCTTTGCGCACTTCCGCCAAATTCTGTTCGACACCATCACCCCGCAGGTCCAAATTGCCCTCAACATGGGCTTTGCAGCCAACTGGAGTTATCGTGCATCATGATTTTTCAATCTCCCAAGAACCCCAATAGCCATCTCACGGTCAAGGAGCGCCAGTGGCCCTCTTTCCCGACCAAGCAACTGTTGGCGCGCCGTTTGATTACCGGCAAGGTGCTCGATTTTGGCGCTGGCCTCGGGGTTGACGGCAAATTCCTCCGCAGCAAGGGCCTGGATGTCACCGATTATGACCCCTATTACGCCCCGGCTTACCCTACCCAGCGATTCGACACGATCCTCTGCAATTATGTCTTGAATATCTTGCTTCCGGAGGAACAGCCGTATGTATTGATGGCAGTCTCTGAACTGCTGCGGCCAACCGGAAGAGCCTTTTTCAGCGTGCGGCGCGACATCATGCAGAATGGGTTTCGCACCCACCTGAAACACGGTTGCCAGGTCTATCAGTGCAACGTGATTCTGCCCTATCGGAGCATTATCAAAGCCGAACATTGCGAAGTGTATGAGTATCGCCACTTCAACCAGATGAACCATGCATCCGCCTGTCCCTTGTGCGCGCCTGATCCCGCTGGTGAGCTAGTTACTGAATCGGCCACGATCTATGCGATGTTAGATTCATCGGCCGGCTATCCTGGCCAGGTCATGGTTGTGCCCAAACAACACGTCGCCGACTACTTTGAACTGGCAGAGCGCAGCAAACAGGCCTGTTGGCTGGTGGTAGATCGAGTGCAGAAGTTGCTGACTCAGCGATGGCAGCCTGATGGTTTCAACATTGGCGTCAACATCAACGCGGCCGCGGGTCAGACCGTGCCGCATGCTCACATTCACCTGATTTCGCGCTTTGTGGGCAACGCGGCCAATTGAGCCGGAGGCGCACTGGTCGAATAGGATCGCGATGAACTATGGGACGAGGCGGCAACGCTGCCAGCAGTTCCGGCGGCCAGGAGGTCTAAACGATTTAGGTATTCGTACCACGTTACTGTACGGCAAAGCAAATCACGTATGACGTTGGCATCTGTCACACAGAAATGACAGCTCTAGTTGGCCTGGTGCCGTTGGCTCAGATCGCGTATGTCACCCACGGTCTGCCTGACGAGCAGCTAGGAGTGGCCTGGCCCTCCTATGCGTGCGGACATCGCGCTGCCGCTGATCGCGCTGGGCATGCTGCTCGTGGCGTCCGCCAGAGGGTATCTCACTATGAGCTTCTCCAGCATTCGCATCATGGGGTGACTGGGTGACGGCGGGCCGCTGGTCGCGAACTATGCGGCGTAGCTCTCTTCGGGCTAACCCCTGGCGCCGTCGTGGTGGGTGATCGCTCTGCTCGGCGCGGTCGCCTGCCGGAATGCGTGCTGCAGGAGGACGCCGACCTGCTGATGTACTACGATAACGCGATGATGCGGATGGGGGTGGAGTAAGCGGAAGGTGAACCCGGTTACAGGGAACCGAGGGCGGTGAGGACGTTACGGGCGAGAGTCACTGAAGATTGAGCTGTGGCGGCTGGCCGACCACTGAGGACATCATCGTAGTCAGCCTTGTTCCGGTTGCCGCGCAAGCGGCTCAGACCGGCGCCGATCTTCTGCCGCGCCGGATCGGCCGCATACCGGAAATGGTTGATCACCAGTCCATGATCGCTCGCCAATCCGGACGGGACGAGCTCCCCGCGGCTGGCGGCCAGGTTCGAGGCGCTCCGGTAGGCGGCGTAGTATGCGCGGCTGATCGCGGTCCGCAATGACGCTTCTTCTGGCCCTGGAGAACTTGGGTCACGCGTGAGGGCTTCGGCCAGCTTCAAGTAATCGGCCCAATCGAAGCTCATACGAATTCCAGGTTGAAGTTCAGACGGCCGCCAGCCCGAGTGAGTTGAGCAAGAAACCATTCGTCATCGAACTGGCGGAGTTGATCGAGCGCCTCCTCGACAGGTAAGGAGGTCCGAATGTTGCCGAACAACTCCTCCGAATCCCGTAGGCTTTCGGAGTCGGGATCGAAAGTAACTTCCAGTGCGGCACGTGTGTTTGATCCGAAAATCCTCTCGATGTGCGGACGTGCCTCGATCAGGACATCCGCGGCGTCGGGATACACCCGCAGGAAACGACGCACCTCATCAGCATTTACCAGGGTGTAGAACCTCTGAAGCAAGCGCAGCCTGGCTTCGTTCTCCTCGATAGGCAACCAGTTGGTGCCTGTCCGCCAGCCAAACAACCGCTGTGATGCCAGTGTGGTCAGAAAGATGGACGTATCCGCCGGCGTCGGCGCTGTTGTTGTGTAATCTCGTCCATGACGCGGCGGCGCAGGCATCCCACCCGTCTGGCCGGCCAGCAGCACACGAACATCCCTCGGAGCGTATGAGTATGAAGACAGGCGCGACATGGCTCACCCCCGCTGCTAACTGAACAGGCTGCGCAGACCGTCCGTCAGACAGTTTTCGAACACGCTTTGGACTCTTGTGTGGGCACGTTCCAGCCAGTCGAAGGTCGTTTCGAGCGCGACACCTTCGGGCTGAGCGAGATAGTAATCCATATCGAGGAGCAATGTGGAAGCGCCCGCTGCCTTCGCCTCGATGGTCGTAAGTTGCAGGCGCAGCATGTCTCGCTCCTCATCGTAAGGCGTCTGAATGCCCAAGATGAATCCATGGAAGAGTTGCGGCAGACCTGACCCTACGAAAGGGCGAAAGTTCAGATACTGGTCGAGGTCAACTGACTCGCCAGGGATCTCGAGCTGGTTGATGTAGCGCAGCCCGATGCGATGCAAGCCCCTGGGTTGGGCCACCGCAGCGTAAGCCCCCAACGCGTCCTGGACGAGCGGTAGGAAGCCTTCCCATGTCGGATACGGCGCAAGGTGGTTCACGGCCAGAAGATCAGGCCCCACCTGGACATAAGCCTTCTCGTCCTCGCGCAGGAACTGCATCCGGTCGGCCAGTCGAAACTCCTGGCGAATCCCGGTTGCTTCCACCGCGGCTTCACCTTCCAAGACCTTGAGCAACCGCTTGCGGGGGAATTGCCCCCGAAGACGATCGTAGACGAGGCCGGGAACCGTCAAGTCCCATGGCTCAGCGGGCACGAAGCGGAACTCGGCGACCACCTCGACAATCGGTGGGTTGCCATATTTGATCTCGCGATAGGGATCCATGTTTCTCCCAGTGATGCCGGGTATGCGCAAGTGGTGCAGCAGGTAACTTCTGACGTATCCGAACTTCATTGTATACGGATCGCGACATACGTCAACTAAAGCAGCCGGCCTGTGATGATGGTCCGCTTTGCCGAAACAGCCGTTGACGGGTTACAATGGACACAACCGGCCTGGTCGTCAACATCCCGTCGTCAACCGGTGACCTGGCGCCTTCCGGGTTGCTCTGATATGGATCTCCATCGGCGTGGTTGTCTTCGGGCTAACCCCTGGCGCCGTCGTGGTGGGCGCTGATCGCGCTCGGCGCGGTCGCCTGCCAATACGGGCGCTGCTCAACGCCCCGCCACGAGCGCGGGTCACGCACAAGTTCGCCTGGCCCGAGGCGGAGGCGTTGCAGCACATGCGGCTGGCGTTCTTCGATGAGTTGGCGGCGCCCGCGGAGGAAGATCCAGCCGTGCCCGGCTACATGCAAATGTCATTTGGAGTGAGACGCTGCGATGATGAGACAGCGGACGAAGGCGATCACTTCGCCGAAGCAACAGATGGATGATATAATAGGCCGCGTTGTCATCGGCTGCCAATACGGAACTTCCCAGGAGGCGACTTGCATGTATCTGAAAAGAGTGGTCATCGAGAATATCAAGTGCTTCGGCCGTGCCGAACTGAATCTGGTGCGCGACGATGGACAAGTCAAGCGCTGGAGCGTTATCCTGGGCGAGAACGGCACCGGCAAGAGCACGCTGCTTCAGGCAATCGCGATGGCGCTGATGGGACCTGATCCCTCCAATCGCCTGGCCCGGCTCGACGGCTGGGTCCGTTTCGGTCAAACCAAGGGCAGACTTGTTGCCGAAGTCATTGCTGGACAAAATGATCAGTTGACCGAAAGAGGTAGGCCACGCCGGGAGCCGTATACCGCCTCCTACGCCGTCACTGGTGACGCCGAAGTGAGCATTAGCGGCGTGCTTTACGACCGTCCTACGCTGGTCTTCGAGGGCACGAAGGATCAACTCAACGCCCTGAAACGCGGCCTGCTGTCTGAGAAGTCGGCCGGCTGGTTTGCGGCGGGATACGGGCCTTTTCGGCGCCTGCTCGGCGGCGCGCCGGACACCATCCGGCTCATGTACCCCGGACAGAAGGAAGCCCGGTTTATTACGCTGTTCAGGGAGGATGCAGCCCTGGAAGACCTGACCGACTGGCTCACACGACTGGATCATCGCAGCCGTGAGGATACCGAAGCCGGGCGGCGGGCCCAGCGTATCAAGGCCGTCGTCAAAGATGTGGTAGACCATTTGCTGCCTGCTGGCGTCACACTTTCCCGGATTGGCCCTGACGGCGCCTTCTTCGATACTCCCTATCGCACCGATACCGCGATGTCGGATCTCAGCGACGGCTATCGGAGCATGCTTGCTCTGGCCGCCGACCTGCTCCGACGTCTGGATGAAACATACGACAGGATCGAGGATTGGATCAGCGAGGACGGGAAGATCACGGTGGAAGGTGTCGTCCTGATAGACGAGCTGGATGCGCATCTACATCCTGTTTGGCAACGGCAGATCGGCTTCTGGTTGCCCACACAGTTCCCAGGGCTTCAGTTCATCGTTGCGACACACAGCCCTTTCATTCCACAGGCGGCCGACGAAAATGCAGTATTCGTCCTCCGCCCGGATGCCATGACACCAGACCGCGTGAGCGCTCATCAAGACCCGCCTTCGGTCAAGGGCTGGCGCGCGGACCAGATTCTTCACGTGCTGTTCAGCGTCTCTGACCTGCGCGATCCTGAAACCGAAGACAAAATCAGACGGCATGCGCAGCTCCAGGCACGAGCCAGCACTGACCAACTTGACCTCAAAGAGCGACCTGAATTGGATGACCTCAGCCGATGGTTGGATCAACACCTCTCACCGCCAGGAGATAGCGCCGACGAAATGAGCAGGTATGCGGCCATCAAGAACCAGGTAGATACATTCCTCCGTACCAAGAAAAAGCCAAAGAATTATGCTCAAGGTTGAATGTCCTCCGTTGCCGACCAATCTGCGGGCCTACCTTGATCGCCAGCAGGCCCGCGCGAACCCGTGGAAAAGCCTTGCCGGTTCAAAACCAGCGCGGGAAGTCAAGCACGCATTGGTGGAAGTTTTTCACCACAAGTGCGGCTACTGCGAGCGGATCGAGGCACAAACGGTGGATCATTTCGTCCCGCAGACGGATCTGCAGGCACGCTGGGACTGGGAGAACTTCGTCCTGGCCTGTGATGTGTGCCAATCGAAAAAGCTGGGGCGTCAACCTCAGGACGTCCAGGGACGACAGATGGTTAATCCTCGCCACGACGAGCCGCTCCATTTCCTCTATTTCGACTTTGAAACCGGCGCAGTCACGCCCATGCCCACTTCTGAGGAAACGCTGGCGCGCGGTAGGATCACCACCCAGTTGCTCGGCTTTGATCAACGTGCTGCACTGCAAGATGAACGGCGTCGTAGATTCTTGGAAGTCATCGGTTGCATCCTCCGCATCGTGCAGCCGCAGTCGCCACAAGATGCCGCGATTGCATGGGATCAGTTGGTGGATCATCTGAAGGCGGAAGCGCCTTATCTGGGCATGATTCGCCAGTTTGTCTTGAAACCCAACCGGTACACACCGCTCCTGGAAACCTTGCGGGAGGCACGACCCGACTTCGATGCCTTGATCGCCTATTGGTGCCTGCCTCTCGACTAGCGGAGAACGAGCCGTGTCTGTATCGCTCTTGCGCGACTACCCTTTCCGCATCTACTACGGCCCGGCGGACGATCCGCTGGCTAACTTCTACATCCCCGCGCTGTCAGTCAGGTCCTGTTGATCTACCTCGCGTTTTTCTCCCTCGGTCTGCCTGACGGGCTGCCGGGGATGGCATGACCCTCGATGCGCGCGGTCTTCGTACTGCCGCTGGATGCACTGGGCATGCTGCTCGTGGCGTCCACCACCAGCTATCTCACCTCGAGCTTCTTCAGCGGCCGCATCATGGCGCGGCTGGGGGCGTGGGCGGGCTGCTGGTCGCGATCTGCGCGGCGACCGGCGGCGAGCCCGCTGGGCTAACCCCTGGCGCCGTCGTGGTGGGCGCTGATTCGGCTCGGCGCGGCCGCAGGGCTGAGCGCTGCGATAATCTGTTGGTAACCCGCGCTTTAGCGCGTCAGACTTGGCGCTGAAACGCCGACCACTAACCATGTTCGTCGTGTGCGCTTCAGCGCATTGGGAGGGATATATGACAAAGTCGAGCGTGCCTGATCGTGCAAGACTGAATGCTTCGCTCAAGGAGATGGTTCGCCGGATTCTAGTCACCGGTCACCCTCAGAAGATCATCCTGTTTGGCTCGCGCGCACGTGGCGATGCACGGCCCGACAGTGATTATGATCTACTGTTGATTGAGCCATCGGACCAATCGCGCGACCGTCGCGCGGCGCGCGACCGTCGCGCGTTAGTAGGTCTGGCGCCGGCCAAGGACATCCTGGTGTGGACGCCAGAGGAGGTGGCTGAGTGGCGCGAGGTGCCCAATGCATTTATCACCGCAGCCTTGAGCGAAGGGGTTGTCCTTTATGAACAATGAAAGTGAACTGAACGATGAGTTGCGGCCCGAGTACGATTTGCGTGCGCTTCTGAAGGGCGGCGTGCGGGGCAAGTATGTGGCGCGTTATCGCGCAGGCGCCAACCTGGTGTTGCTCGATCCCGATGTCGCCAGGGCTTTTCCAGACGAAGCCGCGGTGAATGAGGCGCTGCGCCTGGTGATCCGTTTAGGCGAGATTCAGCACGGCCAAAAACGCGATGCGGCCAGAGCGCAAGTGAGCTGATCCAAAAATCACTCGGCACGCGCAAAGGAGTCAACCACCCATGACGATGACCAGCATCCCAAGCGGACTGCGTCTACACTTCCAGGAATACGATTTGCAGAACCTCGACCTGGACCGGGACGCTGATCTCATCATCCAACGCGCGCTCGAATACGGCGCCTGGGACGAAATCCGCTGGCTGGTTGTCAGCTATGGCGCTGATCACGTTCGAACCTTCGTGCGCGTGCGGGGTGAGCGCATGCTCTCACGTGTGACCTTCAATTATTAGCGCAAACTGCTGGGCATTCGTCGTTGGCGGCACTCGCCGTTCGCCAGAGAAGCGAGGAAAGTTTCGCGTCCTTGCGACTTTGCGTTGAATAACGATCTTTACACATGGTTGAACTGGTGCGGCGAAGTGTGGTACAATGCCACTTAAACTGGCCATCCTTAAGTGGCGCTCGGTGAAAGGACGTAGCTATGATTGCGCGTGTCGAAGCCCTCTCTTATCGATGCTTACGCTATGTGCGACAGCATCTCGGCCCATTTCAGGTGCTGATCGGCCCCAACGCCAGTGGCAAGTCCACGTTCCTGGATGTGATCGCCTTCCTGGCTGACGTGGTTCGAGAAAAGGAGGGGCTGGCGGCTGCCATCGCCAGCCGCGCACCCGACCTGCGTGACCTGTGCTGGATGCGTCGCAACGACGTGTTCCGAACTTGCCATCGAGTCCGCCATTCCAGAGGCGCTGCGCGCGCGCAAGAACGGCAACTACTCCCATGTCCGCTATGAAGTACGCGTCGGATCACACCCAGAAACGCATGAAGTCAGCCTCCTGGCCGAAGCTTTGTGGCTCAAATCAGAGGCCGCCGCCGAGGAAAACGGTCACCTTAGGCAGCGAACCCTCTTTCCCGAGGATGTGACGCCCCCGGACTCCGTGGTAACCCCCACTCGCAAACACGCGCCAGCGGGTTGGCGTCGCGTGCTCAACAAAGTAACTGAATCAGGCAACGACTATTTTCGCTCTGAGACTTCCGAATGGAACAACCTGTTTCGCCTGGGCCCCCGGCGCTCGGCCCTGGCGAACCTGCCGGAAGACGAAGAGAAGTTCCCGGTTTCCATTTGGTTTCGGCGTTCGCTCCTGGAAGGTGTCCAACGGCTAGCGCTCAACAGCGAGTCATTGCGCCGGCCCAGCCGCCTCGGCAGCCCCCGGCACTTCCAGCCCGACGGCTCCAACCTGCCGTGGGTCGTCAACGATCTGCACGAACGCGCGCCCGATCGCCTCAAGGAATGGGTCGCCCATGTGCGCACTGCCCTGCCCGACCTGCGAGACATCCGGACGGTCGAGCGGTCGGAAGACCGTCACCGCTACATCGTGTTGGACTACGAATCCGGATTGCAGGCGCCTTCCTGGCTGGTGTCTGATGGCACGCTGCGTATGCTGGCGCTTACCATCCTGGCCTACATCCCGAGCCTGGAGGGCGTCTATCTGATCGAAGAACCGGAGAACGGCATCCACCCGCGCGCCGTGGAGACGGTGCTGCAATCGCTGTCTTCTGTTTACAGTGCGCAAGTCCTGCTGGCGACGCACTCACCCGTCATCTTGAGCCTGGTTCAGCCAGAACTGGTGTTGTGTTTCAGCAGGACATCCCAGGGCGCCACTGACATTGTGCTCGGCTCGGATCATCCGCGACTGCGCCAATGGCGCGGCGAGACCGATCTGGGCACGCTCTTTGCCAGCGGGGTGCTGGGATGAACGCAACGCCCGAACCTTTGCGCAAAGACCTCGTGGTTCTGGTTGCGGACAAGAACATGGAATTTGGCCCCTAACGGCCTCCACCCGGTTGCACAAAGGGCCAGCCGTTGGTATAATGCCCGGCGTGATGATTTCGGTTGGTGCCATGCCAGCACCCGCTCACGTCAACCTTTGCAGCCCCCGCACCGCCGCCGGTTACCACGAGATGCCTATGACAATGATGGATTTGATTACCGCCTTCGAAGCACAGATCGGCCTGGTGTTCCAGGACAAAACTTTATTGCATCGCGCCTTGACCCATCGTTCCTACCTGAACGAGTTCCCCGACTTTCCTCTCTCTGACAACGAACGCCTGGAGTTCCTGGGAGATGCCGTTCTCGGCTTCGTCGTCGGCGCCCTGCTCTATCACCGCTTTCCCGAACAGGCTGAGGGGTATCTGACCAATATCCGTGCCGCGCTGGTGCGTCGCGATACCCTGGCCGCTTTCGCACGCCAGTTGAACTTGGGGCCGTTTCTCTTCATGGGGCATGGTGAGGCTGAATCGGGCGGACGCGAACGCTCGGCCACCTTGTGCGCTGCGTTCGAAGCCCTTATCGGCGCCGTCTACCTCGATGCCGGCCTCGCGGGCGTGGATCATCTCTTGCTGCCGCTGATCGCCCCCTTCCTCAACCAATTGCAACAAGAGGCCAATTACAAGGACGCCAAGAGCCTCTTGCAGGAGCGTGTACAGAGCACCCGGCAAATCACGCCGCGTTACCAAACGGTCAACACCGAAGGCCCTGACCATATGAAGAAATTCACGGTACAGGTCATTCTGGCAGACACGGTGTACGGCGTGGGCAGCGGCACCAACAAGCGCCAGGCTGAACAGATTGCCGCATTCATGGCGCTCGCACGGTTGGAGCAAGAGGAACTCGATGAGCTGCGTGGGCAGACCGGTTGACGCGGCGCGGCGCCAGGGCCAATGCCGCCTGGCAGCCACCAGAATGCGCTGCGCATGACCAGAATGGCACGACCTACCCTTCTCATCACCGGGCTGTCGGGCTACGTGGGGCAAGGACTGGCGCGCCATCCGGCCCTGGCAACTTGGGGGGGCCGCGTGGTCGGCACCTATCTCAACCAGCCGGTATCATTCCCCGGCCTGCCAACCTGCCGCCTGGACATAACCGATGCGCAGGCGGTGCGCGACCTCTGGGATGATCTGCACCCCGCTGTCGTTATCCACACCGCGGCCAACTTTGCGCAGCCGGCCCACCTGGCTGCCAGTATCGTGGCCGGCACGCAGCACGTGGTGACCGCCACGGCACAACACCATGCGCGCTTGATACACCTCTCGTCTGACGTCATTTTCGATGGCGAACACCCACCCTATGCCGAAGACGCGCCGCCCGCGCCGCTCACGCCTTACGCTCATGCCAAAGCGCAGGCGGAAGTGATCGTGCGCGCCTCAGGGCTGGCAGATTTCGTCATCGTGCGCACCTCACTGGTCACCGGCCTGGCCCCGGTTGACCCGCGCACGCGCTGGGTGTGGGACAGCGTGCGCCAGGGCCGGCCGATCACGCTCTTCACCGATGAATACCGCTGCCCGGTGTGGGTGGATGACCTGGCCGGCGCGCTGCTGGAACTGGCGTCGCTCGATTCTGATTTCAGGGGGAGCGTGCTGCACGTTGCCGGGCCGCAACGCCTCAGCCGCCACGAGTTCGGCGTCAAGCTCTGCACCTTTGCCGGTCTTGACCCCGCGGCCATCACCGCGGATGTGGTCGCGGCCAGCGGCCTGCTGCGCCCACGCGACTGCACGCTGGACATTCGCCTGGCGCAGGCCACGCTGCGCACGCGTCTGCGCAGCGTGGATGAGGGATTGCTATCTGCTCAGAGCAGATAGAGGACGATAAAAAAGGGCAGCCACATCAGATCGAGGAAATGCCAGACGGTGGCCGCCGCGGGCGTGGCGGAAAGCGCAGCGGCGCTGTCCGGCGCACGGCGCAGGTCATTCAGCAGGCGCACCAGCAGCGCGAGGCCAATGATGATATGCACAGCGTGGAAACCGGCCATCGTGAAGAAGACTGCGCCGTAGGCGCCGCTCTGAATCGTCATGCCGGCGGTGGCGAACTGGTAGATTTGACCGACCAGAAAGAGTAGGCCGAGCAACACGGTGACGAGTAACAGACGCTGGGCGCGTGGCTGGTTGCCCTGGCGGGCTGCGTGCAGCGTCACGTGCAGCGTCAAGCTGCTGACCAGCAGGATCAACGTGACCAGCGCGCCTTTCCAGAGCGCCAGCGGCGGCACCCCGGCCGGCGGCCAGTCAAAGCTGACGCGGCGCAGGTTGATGACGACGATCGCGAGGGTGACAAAGACGAGCGCATAGGAGCCAAGAAAGATGAACAGGGCAAAGCGGCTGTTGCCGGTTCCCCCTGGTTCCCGCCCGTTCGAACTGCGTATCACACGATTTTGCATAGCCATTTGTTCTCCTGACGCAATGAGTCTAACCTTGATGATACAACAGGTATGGCATTTTTTCCAATAACAGCCTCTTCTTCTCGAAAGGGTCATCACACATGACCGATCACCGTGTCAACTGGCAAGAAGTGGCCGGGCTGACTTTTGCGCCGGCCACCGATCAACTCTGGCGGCAGACGCCCACACCCTTCGTCGCGCGTTATCAGCCGTTGGGGGTGCCGCTGGAGTTCGCCACCAATGCTTCTGTGCTGGCCGAGATGGCCGCCGACTCCTTTGGGCCGTGGGGCACGCCCGCCCCGCACGCGCCGGCCCTGCGCCTCAATTTCTTCCTGCATACCGCGCCGGCCGCGCCTGACGCCCCCGGGCGCCCAACACCCGTCTTTCGGGCGCAGGACGACTACTTCATGCTCAGCGTGGGCAGCAGCCTGGGCCTGGCCGACCGCGCCCGTGGCTTTGGCATGGCCTTCATCACCCCAGACCTGCTGGCCGACCGCCTCTTCGTGCAGGAAGGCTTCCTGGAATGCCTGGGCCTGTTCCTCACCACCCGTCACCGCCGCGCCGTGCTGCACGCGGCCGGCCTGATTCACAACGGGCGCGCGGTGCTGCTGACCGGTCACAGCGGCGCGGGCAAGTCCACCCTGGCCTTTGCCTGCCTGCGCGCCGGGTTTCAACTGCTGGCCGAAGACGTGATCTACCTGGATGAGACGAGCAGTCCGCTGCAAGCCTGGGGCGCACCCTGGCGCCTGCACCTCCTGCCCGACGGCGAGCGCTTCTTCCCCGAACTGGCCGCCTGGCCGCTGGTGACACAGTTGAATGGGGAGACCAAGCGTCGCGTCGAGGTCAATCAGCAGTGGCCTGGCGCGGCCGTGCCCCTCGCGCCGGTGATGGGCGTGATTGCGCTGGCGCGCGCGCCAGGCGTTGCCAGCGCGTGGCAGGCCGTTGATCCGGCCGCGCTGCGCAATTCCCTCATCGGCTTCGGCGATCAGATGGGCGCCGACTCCCTGACCGCCATGCACGCGGCCACCGATCGCCTGCTCGCCGGCCGCGTCGCGGCCCTGGCCGTCGGCAGCGACCTGGGCTCCGCGGTAACGGTCATCCGGGAGTGGATGGACGCGGGGTGAGGGGGGCGGAGAAGGGGAGAAGGGGAGAAGGGGAGAAGGGGAGAAGGGGAGAAGGGGAGAAGGGGAGAAGGGGAGAAGGGGAGAAGGGAGAAGGGGGAGAAGGGGAGAAGGGGAGAAGGGGAGAAGGGGAGAAGGGGAGAAGGGAGAAGGGGAGAAGGGGAGAAGGGGAGAAGGGGAGAGCGGAGACCGGAGAAGGGGAGAAGGGGAGAAGGGGAGAAGGGGAGAAGGGGAGAAGGCTACGCGGGGCGGCGATAGCGGAGCTGCATCAGGCCGTTGGCGTAGGACTGGCTGCCGGTCAGTTGCAGGCGCTCTTCGCTCACGGCGCCCTGGAACAAGGGGATGCCGTCGCCCAGGATGAGCGGGATGATGGTGATGATGTATTCGTCAATCAGGTGTTGATCGGCAAACGCTGTTACCAACTGGCCGCCGCCCACCAGCCAGATGTCCTGGTCCGTCGTTTGTCGAATCTGCGCGACCAGGTCGGCCGCGTCGCCGGCAAAGGTCTTGATGTTGGCGTCGGGTGGATTCTGCAAGGGCTGGGTCGTAACCACATAGGTGGTCTTGCCGGGATACGGCCATGTCCCAAAGCCCAGCACCTGCCGGTAGGTCTTGCCGCCCAGGATGACGGCGCCCAACGACGCGTAGAACGCAGCATAACCATAGTCCTCATCCTTATCGTCGAAGGCGGTCAGCCAGGAGATGTCGTCATCGCGGCGTGCAATGAAGCCATCGAGACTGATGGCGATGTACAAGATGATTTTTCCCATCCGTGTTCTTTCCCTCACATCAGCGCAATTCAGTCTGCGGCGCTCACTCAGACGCCGCACTGACAACATCATACCCCGTTTGCCCAAACCATACAAGCCAGAATCAAATGCCTCACAATGTGGTTGCTGAAGACACCTGGAATGGAGGCTTTAGCCGGTTATTGCGCACTTGAGAACCCTGTGGCAGACCGGCTGAAGCCTCGACTCCGGGTACATTTGGAATTAGACCGGCTGAAGCCTCGACTCCGGGTACATTTGGAATTCCTGGTCTTGGCGTCTTTGTGTGAGAGTCTCTTGCTGTGCTAAAATACGGGTATGTGGACAAGCAACTGGCGTGAAGAAACCTGGGCGCACCTCGATCAGGCGTGGGATATCATCGTCGTCGGCGGCGGCATCACCGGCGCGGGCATCCTGCGCGAGGCCACGCGCCTGGGGCTGCGGGTGTTACTGCTGGAACAGCGCGACTTCGCCTGGGGCACCTCCAGCCGCTCGTCCAAGCTGGTGCATGGCGGTCTGCGCTATCTCAAAGAGGGCAAAATCGGCCTGACGCGGGCATCGGTGCATGAGCGTGAGCGCCTGCTGGATGAAGGCCCTGGCCTGATTGACCCCCTGGGCTTCTTGCTCGCCACCTACCGCGGCGATCACCCCGGCCGCTGGATGTACCAGGCCGGGCTAACTGTCTACGACCTGCTGGCTTTGCAGTGGAGCCACCGGCGCTACAGTGCAGCCGATTTCCAAAAGCTGGCGCCGAACATCTTGCAGGAGGGGCTGAAGGGCGGTTTCCGCTACGGCGATGCCCAGACCGATGATGCCCGCCTGGTGCTGCGCGTCATTCGCGAGGCCGTCGCGGCCGGCGGCAGCGCGCTCAACTATGCGACCGTCGAGTCCCTGCTGCGCAACGACCGCCAGGTCTGTGGCGTGCAGGTGCGCGATGAGGTGACCGGCGCCACTGCCACCGTGACCGCGCGCGTTGTCATCAACGCCACCGGCGTCTGGGCCGACGTCCTGCGCGGCCAGGTCGGCGGCGTTCCGCGCATTCGCCCGCTGCGCGGCAGCCACCTGATCTTCTCCGCCCAACGCTTTCCCCTGGGACAGGCCGTCAGTTTCTTGCACCCGTTCGACCGCCGCCCTGTCTTCATCTTCCCCTGGGAAGGCGTCACCCTGGTGGGCACGACCGACGTGGATCATGACGAGGCGCTCACGCACCCCCTCGTTGAACCGGCCATCTCCGCGCACGAGGTGACTTATCTGATGGCGGCGGCCGCTGCGCAATTTCCCTCGCTGCGCCTGACGCTGGCGGATGTCATCGCCACCTATGCCGGGGTGCGGCCGGTCATCGGCACCGGTCAGGCCGATCCTTCCAAAGAAGCACGCGACCATGTGGTGTGGGAAGAAAGCGGCTTGCTGACCGTCACCGGGGGCAAGTTGACCACTTTTCGCCTGATTGCCCTGGATGCGCTGCGTGCGGTGCGCCATCGCCTGCCCGCCCTGCCCGTGCTGGACGAGCAGCAGCCGGTGTTGAACCCGGTTGACATGGACCTGCCGGCGGCGCTGAGCGAAACCCTGCGCCGGCGCCTGTTGGGTCGCTACGGCGCCGATGCCGTGGCCGTTGTCAAGGCCGCACAGCCCGGCGAATTGGAACCGTTGCCCGGCACGCTGACCGTGTGGGCGGAGCTGCGCTTTGCCGCGGCCAGCGAAGGGGTCATCCACCTGGACGATCTGCTGCTGCGTCGCGTGCGCGTGGGCCTGCTGCTGCCGCAGGGCGGCGCGGCCCTTCTGCCCCGGGTGCGCGCCATCTGCCAGCCTGAATTGGGCTGGGACGATGAACGCTGGCAGGCGGAAGAGCGGGCCTACCGGGCGCTCTGGCAACGCTGTTACAGCATCCCCGCGCCGGCCACGATCCCCGATTGGCGGCCACGGCTGCAGGCGGCTCATGCCCAACGCCTGCAGAGGATGGCTGCACGCCAGGAACGCCGGCGCCTGATAGGCCTCCTCGTCAGCATGGCGTTGAGCGTGACCGCAGTTGGCTTGCCCTGGCTGCTGCGCCGCAAGAAGGTGCGGCTTTCGTCTGCAAACAGGAGTAGAACAACATGACAACGACAAGTGTGTCAACAACCGAAGAAGCGCTGCGTCAGGCGTTCAAGGTCCTGAATCGGCGCTTGATGGTCCCGCTGTGGCGGCTGGGCCTGGGGCAGTGGCTCAACGCCTGGCCGACGATGAGCGGACGCATCATGGTGCTGGTCCACACCGGGCGCAAGAGCGGCCGGCGGCGCTTCACGCCGGTCAACTATGCGCAGGTGGATGGCGAGGTCTATTGTACGGCCGGCTTTGGCGCCGGCTCCGATTGGTACAAGAACATCATCGCCAACCCGGCGGTGGAGGTTTGGCTGCCGGACGGCTGGTGGGCCGGCGTTGCTGAAGACATCACCGGTGCGCCGACCGCGCTGCCCCTGCTGCGCAGCGTGCTCATCGCCAGCGGCGCCGCGGCTCCGCTGGCAGGGGTGGACCCCAGGAAGCTGAGCGATGCGGAGTTGGCCCAGGTGACGGCCCCCTACCGCCTGCTGCACATCAAACGCACCGAAGCGCGCACCGGCCCTGGCGGCCCTGGCGAGCTTGCCTGGGTCTGGCCGCTGACCACCCTGCTGCTGCTTCCACTGCTGTTACGCCGCAAGCGCTGAGATAACCAGGAACCCGTTTTCTCCAGGAAAACGGGTTCTTTTTACACGTTCGGCATGTCCCCGACCAGGATGAGCACCACGTCGTTGACATTGGTGCCGGTCGGCCCGGTGATAATCAGGTCGCCCAGGGCGGCAAAGAAGGGGTAGGCGTCATTGTTGGCCAGGGCCGCCAGCGGATCAAGCCCCAGGGCTTGGGCGCGGGCCACTGTGGTGTCGTCCACCCAGGCCCCCGCTGCATCCGTCGGGCCGTCAATGCCGTCAGTGCCAAAGCTGAGCAGACCCACCGGCCGGCCGGCGTCCCCAATTGAAAGCGCGGCGGCCAGCGCCAGTTCCTGGCTGCGCCCGCCGCGGCCGCGGCCGCGCACGGTGACGGTGGTCTCGCCGCCGGCCACCAGGCACGCGGGTTGGCGCTGCGGCCGCCCATGCCGGGCCACCTCGCCCGCGATGGCCGCCAGCACGCGCCCCACCTCACGCGCCTCGCCTGCCAACTGGGTGGCAAGGATCAACGGCGCCAGGCCGCGGTCAGCCGCCGCTTGCGCCACCGCCTCCACGGCCAGACGGTTGGAGCCAATCACCTGGTGCTGTAAGGGCAGCGCACGCGCGGCTTCCGGCTTCAGCGTCTCCGGCAGCTCGCCGCGCCGGCCGGCTTGCAGACGCTGACGCACCGCCGCCGGAACCTGCGCCTCCCCCTGCACTCTTTCGATAACCGCCCAGGCGTCAGCAAAGGTGCTGGGATCGGGCGCGGTCGGGCCGGAGGCGATCACATCCAACCGGTCGCCCGGCACATCCGACAGAATCAGGCTGCAGAGCCTGGCGTCACCAGCCGCCAGCGCCAGCCCTCCGCCCTTCACCTGGTCGAGATGCTTGCGCACCGCGTTGAGTTCGTGGATGGTGGCGCCGCCGCGCAGCAGAAGTTGAGTCGTGGCCTGCAGATCGGCCAGGCTGAGGCCAGGCGCCGGCGCAGTCAACAAGGCCGAGCCGCCGCCGCTGAGCAGACAGATGACCAGATCGGCCGGGGTCGCCTGTTGCAGCAGTTCCAGGGCTGCCTGGCCGGCCACCACACTGCCCGCCGAGGGCAGCGGATGCCCGGCGCCGATGATGCGCAAGTCGCTGGCTACTGCCCCGCGCCAGGCGAGCGCCGCCCCGACCAGCGCCTCCGGCAGCACGATCAAGCCGCCGCCGAGTTTGCGCTGCGCCCACGGCCCCAGGCAGGTCAGCAGCGCCGCGGCCATGCCCAGGCTGGCCTTGCCGACGCTGAGCAGGAAAAGTCGTCCTGTGGTGCTGAGGTCGTAGCCCTGGTCGCCTACCGTCAGCAGCGGCCCGTCGCGCCGCACATGCCGCGCCACCGCACGTCCGGGATCGGCCGCCTGCAGCGCGGCCTGCTGTAGTTCAGCGGCGATCACACGGGCTGTTTTCCACCTGGTTGGCATCGCATCCTCGCTCTCGGCCGCGCTCAAGCCGGAGGCTTGAGTTACAGAGGGCCTTCGACAATTTCTACCGGCACCCGTGTCAACCCCAGGCTTTGCGCCGCGCGCAGGCGGTAGAGACCGTCCACCAGTGCATAGCCGAAGCGCGTGCGCCGCACTTGCAGCGGTGGTTGCACACCCTGGCGGCGGATACGTTCGATGATCCGGTTCAGCTTCTCAGGGTTCAGTATCACTCCCTGTTGGATGGCGTTCAGGTGAATCAGTCCGGGCGCCAGTTGCAGCACGTTGGCGGCCGGCCGAACCTCTGGCGCCGGCCGAGGCTCAGGTCGCGGCATCTGCAGCCACAGGTGGAAGCCGGTTTCTCGCTCGAAGGTACTCAGCAGGCGCTGACGGTTCTCGTCGTCCAACGCGGCCGCCAGCGTCACGCGGACATCGTTGTGCCGGGGGTGAATGCTCGGCCCTTTTAGCATCGTCGCCCCTTCATGCGTCAGCAGCCGCCGCGCGATCTCCAGGATGGCGTCCTGGTTCGCTTGCGGGTTGATGACGAGCTGCCAGCCGCAGCGTTGCTCCAGTTCGCTGATCTGCGCCCGGTACCGTTCACCCACCGCCGCCGAAATGAAGGAGAGCATGATCCCATTGACTGTCTTGTCGCGCAAACCCACCCGATACAGGGTGCTGTCGGCCAGCGCAGAGCGGATGGCCGCGTAGGTAGCATTGATCTCCAGCGGCTCTGATGCCTTCTCCCCGGGCTGACTGACCTGGAGCGCGGGGACACTGGCAGCCGGCGCCATCAGCGTTATCTCCAACGTATACCCGGTTGTCTCAGCATAACGGGCGCACAGCGCGGCCGTGGCGTCTGCGTCTGTCTCAGCATCAGACGTCACCGTCGCCGTTACGCGGCGCTGCTCGCGATGAATCGAAGGCCCCTTGCTCACCTTCCAGCCGGCCGGCAACACCTCACTCACCATCGTGCTCAGCGCTCCCTGGTTGGCTTCCGCCGCCACTTCAACCACCCAGCCGGACTTGTTCTCGATGTCCGTTATGATGCTGGCGAAGGCCACGCGCGCCACCTCAGGAAAATCGAACGTCAACACCAGCACCCGCTCCACCAGGCGATAGCCCGTCTTGCGCAAACGCGCCGCGGCCGGGAACTGCTGCCGGGCAAAGATCAAGGCTTGGTTCGATTCCATCGTCACCTCCTGCGCTGTGCGGGGCAGCTTATTCAACAACTGCGCAACCACGCCCGCCGGCGGCACAGGCTCCCTATCTCCATCACCAGGCCCCAGCAGGCCCAGCACATCCTCGGGCCAGGTCGTGTGCAGCTCGCTGTCATCGTTCCAGCGCGCCTGGTCCTCCGCCAGCGCGGCCACCTGCAGATGGTCCGCCGCACAGGCCAGGCAACGTACCACCGCGGCCTGCCCATCCGGCGCCTTGATCAGCAACCACTGATTGACTGCGTCCGCGTAGGTCGTCATCTGCTCACGTCGCCGCTCTTGCAGCTCTACCTGGCCGGCCGGGCGCACCCGGTAGACCTGCTCACGTTGCGCGTCAGCTACGAAATACAAACTGTCCTGCGTCAGGGCCATCGTCAGCGTCTGCAGATGCTGTGGCGCCGGATTTTCACCCCACCAGGCCTGCGCCAGCTCGTCCCGCGTCAGGTAAAATGGCGCATGAAGCGTCTCAGCGTCAGCGGCCTGCGTGATGGCTTCCCACAGCCGCCGCAGGTGCAGCGGGCGCTTCGCGCCGACGCCTCGCAGAGCCGCCGCAGTCGAAGCCGCGGCAAAACGCAACTCGTACGATTGGCCGGCCCGCGGTTGATGCACCAGACGGCCGCGGCTGCGCAGCGCATTGGCCAGGCTCAGGCGTGCGCCTGCGCTGCCATGCACCAGGAAAATCTGCGCGGGGTCAAGGGCTTCCACCAGGCTCACCAACTGCCCTTCGTCGGCATGGGCCGAAAGCGCATAAGTTCCCAGGCGGCAATGAACAACCGCACGATCCTGATCCAATTGCAGCGAGCCGTGTCCACGTGCCGCAACTTCCTGTAAGCGGCGCCCCGGCGACTCCTCATCCTGGTAGCCGGTGAGCAGGATCGCATGCTGCGCATGAGTCATCAGGCCGCGCGCATAGTGCAGCGCAGGCCCCCCGGCCAACATGCCGGAACTCGCCACAATGACCAGCGGGTCCGGCTGCCACAGCAAATCGTTGCGTTGGGCCGCGCGTTCGATGGGGCGAATGGTGTCGTTGAAGAACTGCGCGTCGCGCGCCTGCAGCGCCACCGGCAGCGTTTCAGGGAAGCTGCTATAGGCCTGACAGACCGCGCGCACCATGCCGTCGGCCCAGATGGGGATGGGCGCCAGCTCCCCGCGGCGTTGAAATTCAGCCAGCGTCAGCAGAATCTCCTGCGCGCGACCGAGCGCAAAGGCCGGAATCAGCACCTTGCCCCCGGCCCCTGTCACCTCCGTGATGGTCGTGACCAGGCGACGTTCTTCTGCCGCCCGGTTCGCATGCAGCCGACCGCCATAAGTGCTTTCCATGATGACCACATCCGGCTTGAAGGCGGGTGGCCGCGCGCCGTCCACCGTGCGCTGCGCCGAGATGGAAATGTCGCCGGTAATCAGCACCCGGCCCTCGTCGCTCTCCAGGCCGATCATCGCCGCGCCCGCGATGTGGCCGGCCGGGAAGAACGTTGCGGCCAGACCTGGCGCCAGGCTCACGCGCTGGCGAAACGTGACCGGTACGAAGGACGCCAGCAAGCGGCCGACCGCCACCTCGTCGAACAGCGGCAGCTCGCCCTCTGCATCCCGCTTTGCCAGCATGATGCGCCGGGCATCCTCATGCAGCACCCGCGTCAGCGCGATAGTCACGCCCGTCGCGTAGATCGGCGCGTGTGGATAGCGCTCACAGACCAGCTCCAGCGCGCCCGTGTGATCGGTGTGCGCATGGGTGACCAGAATGGCGTCAATGCCGCCCGCATCGTCAATCAGGCTCAGGTCCGGCAACTGATCGCCCGCCAGCTCCCAATGCGTCTTGGGTGACGGGCGGATACCGGCATCAACCAGCAGCCGCCGGCCGCCGATCTCGATCAGGATACTGCTGGCGCCCACTTCATCGGCGCCACCGAGAAATGATATTTTCATGGCCCTACCACCTAATGATGTATGCGGTTTGCGCCGCCAGTTCAGCCAACGGACGGTATTCGCTGACGCCGCCGGCCGACTGCGGCAAGGGGAGTGGGGGCAGCAGCGCCTGCGTGAGCAGTTCCACCGGAGCGCGCGCGCCAAGCAGATCACTCTGTTCCAGCATCAGCCGGTAATCGGTGATGGGGGTATCGCCCAGGACGATGAGCACGAGCACAGTTTCTTGGGCGCTGCGACGCCAGAACGCGTAGAGCTTGTTGTTACCCGCGTCGAGTTTGGTGTAATCGCCCACGCGCAGCGCCTCGTGCTCGTTGCGCAGGTGGATCAACGTGCGATAGTAGGTCAGCAGCGACGCGGGCGCGGCGCTCTCGGTTGCCACATTGCTGGTTGTGTAGTTGGGTTTGACCTCGATCCACGGCTTGCCCGTGCTGAAACCGGCGTTTTCTGCGTCCGCCCACTGCATGGGAGTGCGAATCTGCTCATCGGGTTTGGCGCCGATCATGCCAATCTCTTCGCCGTAGTACAGGAAGGGTACGCCCGGCGCGGTCAACAACAGCGCGGCGGCCACGCGCGCCTTCGCCACGTCGTCGCCCAGGACGCTCATCACCCGATTTTGGTCGTGATTGGTCAGGAAGGTGGCAAACTGGTTGGGTGGGTACGATTTCCAGACAAAGTTCTGTATCGTGCCCACCGACATGCCAAAGCCGGTGCGAGCCGTATCCACCAGCGTGCTGGCCAGATCGAACTCGAAATTCATATCGAGTTCGCCGTTCTTGACATACTCGGCCACCTCTTTGGTGCCGGTCCACACCTCACCCACCAGCAGCGCTTCCGGCTTGATCGCTTTCATCGCCGCGTCGTAGCGCTTCCACCACTGGTGGGTCTCCGGGGTACTGGCCTGTTCCTGTTCATTTTCCAGGAGGTAGCGCGCCGCGTCCAGCCGGAAGCCGTCCACGCCCATCTCCTGCAGCCAGAAGGCGCCGATCTTGTCCATCTCCGCAACCACCTCAGGGTTGCGGTAGTTGAGATCCGGCATGCCCTCCCAAAAGATGCCGTAGTAGTAGCGATCACCGAGCCGGTGCCACACCGTCTGGCTCCACGGTCCCGCATAATTTGGCCGTTCGCTCGCCCAGATGTACCAGTTTTCACGCGGTGAAGCGGGCTTCTGCGCCTCCAGGAACCAGGGGTGCTCGTTGGACGTGTGGTTGAGGACCATGTCAATCACGATGCGGATGCCCCGCCGATGGGCCTCGGCCAACAGGCGTTTGAAGTCGTCGTTGCTGCCGTAAGCCGGGTTGACCTGGTAGTAGTCGGTTACGTCATAGCCGTGGTAGCTGGGCGAAGCCATGATCGGCATCAACCACAGGCCCGTCACGCCCAGGTCACTGGTGGTGGCAGGATTGCCATCGTTGAGATAGTCCAACTTGGCGATGAGGCCGTTCAGGTCGCCAATGCCGTCGCCGTTGGCGTCATAGAAGGAGCGCACGAACAGTTCGTAGAACACCGTATTGTTCCACCAGCCCAGGCCGTCACTGGCCTGCGGCAGCCCGCTGATGGGCGCCACCGCCCCGCCGGGAGGCTCCGGGGTGGGCGTCGGTGCGACGGGGGTCTCCGTTAGCGGGGTCATGGTTGGCGCCGGCGCCGGCGTCTGCGTCTGACAGGCGCTCAGCCCAACGACCGCCAGCAGCAGGGCGCTGAACAGGATCAGCCTCGCAGCGCCGGGATGACAACACAGTCTGTTCTTGCTTTTCATGCCAACTTCTTTCTCAGTGCGACTCACCAATTCATGACCCGCAGTTGACGGTTGATTTCGACGCGATCGAAGGTGTCGGCGTCGAAATCATCCCCATACCATTCCAACATCTCTTCATATTCTGGATCTTCAGGATTAGCCATGATTTCCAGGAATCTGACATATCCCCACGGGCCGCCAATATCCTCCGGCGGGCAGGCGCGCCGGCCGGTGATGCAGACCGGGTGCCTGAATTCGGCGTCGGGCGGCAGCACTTTCTCCACCACAATGTCGTGCTCCCAGCTATCGCCAAAATCGTACTCGTATCTGATCTTGTCTTTCTCATTCGGCGCCACCTCAGTCAGGATGACGCCACGCGAATCTTGCATGTCGAGATCATCATTTTCATTTGGCAGACTGTAGCTGATGCCGTCCACCTCGAAGCAGTGCAGATGAGAATCGGTCCAGCCCATGACAACCTGAATCAGGGTATGCAGCTTGGCCAGGGTGATGTGGCCGGACACCTGCACGCGGCGCCAGATGGGGGGCTTGATGTGGCGCAGCGTGATCTTGAGTTGATAGATGGGGGCCGGCTCAGGCTGCGCACGCGGCCGGCCGCGCTGCAGCGCATGGGGCGCATAGATCTGCGCCATGTCGTCCAGGTGGGCTTGCAGGGTCGCAAAATCGAAACCTGCGTGTTGAGGCTTGACCATGTGAATACCTCTCGCAACATTTGATCGTCGCCACGGGAAAACAGGAAGGGGAATTTCTGCTCCCATTATGCCACAAGACAGCCTGACCTGAAAATAGCCGCGGTTGAGGTGATGCCGCGGCCTTGCCCTTTGGCTTACGCCGCATGATCGTGCTATGATGTGATCTGATCCTACACGCCAGGCGTCACAACAGGGAGGTTTACCATGAGCACAGAGGATGTTCCGCGGGAAGCACCGGCGTCGAGTACGGCTGGCGAGCACGACGCCTGGAGTTTTCGAGGCTACCACATGCGCGCCGGTGAATTTACGGCCGCCATGTCTCACTTCTATCGCGGCGAGTTGGGCCGTTCCAACACCTGGCGCTTACGCCTGGACACAACCACCAACTGGGCAGTGGTCACCACGGGCGCGACCCTGAGCCTGGCGTTTGGGGGAAGCGGGCTGCCCCATGCCGTCATTCTACTGGACATGATCCTGGTCGGGCTATTTTGGTGGATGGAAGCCCGCCGCTACCGCTATTATGAGCTGTGGGCGTCGCGGGTGCGCCTGATGGAGACCGACTTCTTCGCGGCGATGCTCATTCCGCCTTTTGCGCCTGGTCCCCATTGGGCCGACAAGTTAGCCAGCAGTCTGCTCACGCCTGAGTTTCCCATCACGATCCTGGAGGCGTTGGGGCGTCGCTTTCGGCGCAACTACCAGTGGATTTTCATCCTGCTGGGCCTGGCCTGGCTGGCCAATCTGGCCCTGTTTCCCGTGGCCGCAACCGATGCTGCCACCCTGGTGGCACGGGCAAGCATCGGCAGCGTGGACGGCAGCCTCGTCATGCTGAGCAGTGGACTGGCCTTTGTACTGATTTTCCTGGTGGGCTGGCTCACGCTGGGACTGCGCCAGACCACCAGCGAAGTGCTGCCGCACGGCGTTCCCCTGTTGGGCCTGGACAATGTGCCTCTGCGCCTGCACCGGCGTGAACGCCTGGCCATCATCATCACCAGTCAGGGCGATGCGGTGGCACGTGGCTTGATGGGCGATCTGCACCGCGGCGTCACCAGCCTGACGGGTACCGGCATGTTCACCGGCGAGGCGCGCCAGGTGCTCCTGTGCGCCCTCACCCCACGCCAGACCAACGAACTGCAACGCCTGGTGCGCCACATTGATCCCTCTGCCTTCATCATCATCAATCAAGTCCATGAGATCCTGGGCAAGGGTTTTGAGTCATTCACTAGAAAATAGACCATGGATCGTGCAATTCGTCAGCAGCGCGTCTATCGAGTATAATGCAGGACGATAGCGGCCAATAAGATCGGCAGGCAAGGCGCTGAGGTGGGACACAAAGACATGGATACGACGGGACACAAGACGAATGCGGTGACTCTCCAGCGCGTCCTGCGCCAGGTGGCGCATTTCTACGAAGCAGAGGTTGACTGGGAAACCCACATCGAGCGTCGCTATATCGAAGGCTTTCTGCAGATGCTGGCCAACCACGGCGCCGATGCTGAGGCGTTCGAAGCTCATTGGGAAACGATTCGGTTCCTGGTGTGGTATCTCGATCATCTTGGCCCGGAGATCAGCGGGCTGGAGACGCTGCGCGCCTATCATTTGAGCGAACTGGTCACCGATTTTACCGATCGCAAGGTGCTGGGCAGGATCGGCATCACCGAACGGGTGGCGATGGCTACGACGGTGCATGATTTCTTTGCCTACCTAACCCAAGTCGGCGGCCTGAGCGCTGCACAGGGCGCCCTGCTGATCGAGGCCCTCCGGGTCATGACCGCCACGCCAGGGCAGATCACGCGCATCGAACGGCCGGAGCCGGTGGGCGGCGAAACCTTTTCCGCGACCATCAATCGCGGCCAGGAGATCATCTACACCTACAACGATTACTGGCTCACCCTGGTCTGCCTGCGCGATTTCGACGGGCGCTGGGATGCGCTGAAAGAGGCTGCTGGGTCGGTGCCAGATCATTCCACCAAGCTGCACCTGATCGAGCGCCTGCTCAGCCTGGAACAGCAGCGCGTGGAGGGTCTGCGTAATCTGCTTGCCCTGCGCCAACCCGCCCCCGCCGAACTACAGCGCGCGCGCCGTCTCTTCCGTAAGGATCATGTCAACCTGGACCGCGCCTGGTAATTGCCGATTTTCGATTTTCGCTTATTCCCTCTCAATCAACTCGCGCAGCCGCGCCAGGTTGATGACGTCATCGGCCATGTCTTCTTCCTTGGGCGTTTCCAGGATCATCGGCAGCGCCTGAAAACGCGCATCATTCACCAGCAGGCGAAACGGCGTCAATCCGAGGAAGCCTTCGCCGATGTGAGTGTGGCGATCCACGTGACTACCCAGGTCCTTCTTAGAATCATTGAGGTGAAAGACCTTGAGCCGCGCCAGCCCCAGGGTCTTGTCGAACGCATCCCACATGCGTTGATAATCGTCGGCCTGGCGGAACTCATAGCCGGCGGCCAGGGCGTGACAGGTGTCGAAACAGATGCCCACGCGGCCCGGCGCGTCGAGCGCGGCGATGATGGTGGCTAACTGCTCGAAGCGGTAGCCCAGGTGATTGCCCTGACCGGCCGTGATTTCCAGCAGGGTCAGCGTGCGCGCCGCGGGCGTGGCCGCGTGGACGCGATCCAGCCCCTGCGCGATGCGGCGCATACCAGTCTCCTCACCGGCGCCCATGTGCGAGCCTGGGTGCAGAACGACGCCCTCGATGTCCAACTGATCGGCGCGTTCGATTTCGATCCCAAAGGCCTCGACCGATTTTTCCCACAGGTCATCGGCGGACGTGCCGAGGTTGATGAGATAGGACGCGTGCGCCACCACCGGCTTGATGCCCGTGGTACGCGCCAGTTCCTGATAGCGTGCGATCTCCGCCGCCTCCAATGGCTTACATTTCCACTGGTTTTGATTGCGCGTGAAAATCTGCATGGACGTGCAGCCGATGGATTGGCCGCGTTCGAACGCCCGGCTCACGCCGCCGGCCACAGACATATGCGCGCCAAGATTTACCATCTCAAGCTCCATCTCAAGCTCCTTTTTGCTGCCCACGCGGGCGCTTGCTGCCAAACTCAACTGAGTCGGGCCAGGGTGAAGGTCTCCACACCGGCTGCCTTGTCCTCCAGGCGCGCCAACAGAAAGAGCAGGCTGCTCAGCCGGTTGAGGTAGCGCAGCGGCTCATCGGTGCGCAGCTTGCCTTCGTGCAGCAGGCGTGCCACGATGCGCTCTGCCCGGCGGGTGATCGTGCGCGCCAGATCGAGGTGGGCGCCGGCCACGCTGTCGCCGGAAACGATGAACGCCGGCGGCAGGTCAACTGTGGATTCCAGGCGGGCGATCAAGGCTTCCAGGCATTCGGTGCTCTGCGCGTGCAGCCAGGGAGGGCGCGTGGTGGCTTCCGGCAGGGTTGCCAGGTCGGCCATCATGGCGTACAGGTCGCGTTGAATACCCAGAATCACCTCGGCGGTGTGCGGGTCTCCGACGGTGGCACGGGCCAGTCCCAGCGCGGCGGAGGCCTCATCTACGGTGCCATAGGCTTCAGGCCGAATGTCATATTTGGGCACTCGATCTCTCCCCAACAGGCCGGTATAACCTGCGTCGCCGACGCCGGTGTACAGTTTAGTGCGCGGTTTGCCCGCGGCCGTTTCTTTTTGCATCGTGATTCCTTTGTGAGCGGTTTCAACCGCCAGTGGCGCCCACGCCGAACTCGTACACCAGGCGGCCGCCCAATTCACCGGCGATCACCAGGGCTGCCAGCCCGATCAGGAGCAGGGCCAGGAGAACCCAGCGCGTCGGCGCCTGTTCCCATGGGCTGCGCGGGCGCAGCCGCAGGTAGATGGCTGCAGCAAACGCCATCGCGGTCACGAAAACTGCGCTGATGTGACTGTTGGACAGCGCCCGCGCGGGCGCATCGAGGGCAATGGCGTTCTGGTCGGCCAAACCGCTGACGACCGCCGGCAGGATGGTCAGCCAGCCGAGCAGAAGACAGGCCAGGCTGAGGCGTTCCCAGCGCATCCCTTGCCAGCCCTGCGGCCGCCAGCCATGCAGCAGGTGCAGCGCCACGCCCAGCACCAAGAGCGCCACCGGAAAATGCACCAAACGGGGATGTAGGGGTAAAGCAAAGTTCATGGATCATCCGCGTCATCTGTAGTCTGTTGTCAAATCAGCCGCTTGACCACAATCAACGTCAAATCGTCAAACTGTGGCGCCGAACCGACGAACTCACGCACGGCAGCCTTGATGGCCTCGGCGATGGCGGCCGCGCTCTGCGTCTGGTGGGCCAGCACCACGTCTTGCAGACGGGTCATCTCGAACGACTCCTCGCCCAGGTTGATGGCGTCGGTGACGCCGTCGGTATACAAAATCAGGATATCACCGGGCGCCAGGGCCACACGGTCATCTTCCAGGGCCACGATGGGGAGAATTCCCAGGATCAGGCCGTGCTTGCGCAGCAGGCGAATCTTGCCGGTGGCCGCGCTGAGCAGCAGGGGCGGGTTGTGGCCGGCATTGGCAAAGAGCAAATCGTGCTGCACGGGGTCCAGCACACCGTACCAAAGGGTGATGAACATGTCCGAGCGGCTGTTTTCCAGCAGCAGCTCGTTGACTCGCCGCAGCACGCGCGCCGGTGAGCGCCGGTCGGCCGCGATGACGCGCATCAGGATGCGGGCCAGGGCCATGAAGAGCGCGGCCGGCACGCCTTTGTCTGACACATCGGCAATGACTAGCCCCAAACGCCGCGCGGTCAGGGGAATGAAGTCAAAGAAATCGCCGGCCACTTCGCGTGCGGCCAGCCACACATGCGCAATGTCATAGCCTGGCAGTGACGGGCTGGCCTCCGGCAGGAAACTGGCCTGAATTTCGTGCGCGACGCGCAACTCCTCACCCATGCGCGCACGCTCGGTCTCTTGCAGGGCCAGGCGGGCGCTCTCGATGGCCACGGCCAACTGGCTGGCGACGCCGCGCACCATTTCTACCTGACGGCTGCTGAAAATGTGCGGCGCATCCACCTCATCCACCAGCAGGACGCCCAGGACTTCATTCTGTACGATGAGCGGAACGCCCAGGATGGCCTGCATGCCGTAGCGACGCACGATCTCCGGCGGCACCAGGTCGTCCGCGCTGACATCTTCCACCCACAAGGGCCGGCGCTCGCGACAGACTTGATCGAGCAGCGGAAAATCGCGCGCCGCCACCCGCAGCCCCGTTTGCACCGGCTTGACATGCCGGGCCGATGGCTGGCATTGGCTGGCAAGCACTTCATAGGTTGCCTGTTCATGGTCCAAAATCATCACCGTGCAGCGATCAACCCCGGCCAGCGATGGCGTCAGGCGGGCCACGGTATTGGCCATCTCCGGCACACGGTACGGTCGCGCCATCGCGTTGGCCACATCGAGCAGGGCGCTGGAAATGGCCGCTTCATCTTTGGCCGCCTGGTAAAGGCGTGTATCCTCAATCGCCACGGCGATTTGATCGGCCAGCGCCGTCAAGATGAACAAGTCTTCGGAGGTGAACGCGTTCAGTTCACGCGCCTGCACGTCGAGCACACCGAGCACTCGATCCTCGACCATCAACGGCACCCCTAATTCGGCCTGCGTATCAGGCAGGAGGCGCGGGTCGTCTGGAAAGTAGCGCGACTCCAGCGAGACATCGTTGGCCAGCAAGGGTTGTCCATGCTGCGCCACCCAGCCGATGATGCCTTCGCTGCCGATGCGCACGAAACGGCCATGGCGCAGCCACATCTTGTTGAGGTTGTGACCGCTGCTGGCGCGGAAATAGGCGCGTCCGGTGCCCTGGGCCACCACGAAAATCTGGACGTGATAGTAGCCGAAGCGGTCACGAATCAGCTCCACGACCTGGTTGAGGAGCTGGTCCAGGTCGAGGATGGCGGCCACCTTGCGGCTGACTTGCGCCACGGTTTGCAGTTGGCGCGCCCGGCGTTCGACCACCTGGTAGAGCCGGGCATTGACCAGGGCCACGCCGGCCTGATTGGCGATGATGAAGAGGATGCGCAGGCCTTCTTCGCTGAAGGCGCCCGGTTCATCGCTCTGCACGGCCAAACTGCCAATGGCCTGTTCACCGGCAAGGATGGGGACAAAGACGGCCGAGCGCGGGGGGTGTTCATCGTCGTAGCGCGGGCGCGCGGGGAGGTCTTGCATCTCAGTCTCGAAATCGTGGACGAGCAGGGGCTGACGGTTGCGACGCAGCCAACCCACGATGCCATCGTTGGCGCCGCCGACAAAGCGGGCGCCGGGCAGGCGTTGACCGTGGCGCATCCAGACCTTGATGACAAAGTCGTCCCTATCGAACAGGCCCAGGTGAAAGCTGGAGGCGTCCATCAGGCGGGTTGCATGTTGGAAGATCAACTCACACAGTTGGTCTTCGTCCATGCGCGCCTGCACGATGGCTTGACCGGCCTCGGCCAGGGCGCGCAATTCGTCGAGATGGAGCGGCGCCCGTCCCACAGGCGGCAAAGCATCGCGGTTGACCGATGGCATGTCGGCCATGTGCTAGGTGTCCTCGGGCGCAGAAATCGGTACCACCTGGCGTTTGATCATCGTCAGGTGGTTGCCAAACTGCGTATCGAAGCGGTATTCGACGACATCCATGAGCTTGCGCATGAGGTGGATACCCAGGCCACCGACAGGTGTGTTAGCCCGCCGGCGTAGATGATGGAGGGGGCGCGCAATGGGAGGCTCGAACGGGCGTCCCTGGTCTTGAATCTGGATGATGAAGTCTGCCTGGCGTACGGAACAGGCGATGTGCAGAGGACCGGCCGCGTCGCGATAGGCATGTTCGATCACGTTGTTGCACGCTTCGTCGCAGGCCAACTCGATGGCGAAGAGGGCGTCATCGTTCAGGCCGGCAGCGCGGCCAGCGTTACGCACAAACTGGGCGATCAGCGGCAGGTTATGCAGGTCGCTTGCAATCGTCAATTGCCAGTCATTGTTCATGGGCATCAGCGTTGCGGCAAAGGTCCGTGCGCCGAACGCGATGGCGCGCGGCGCACAGCACAGCAGGCTGTGGGCATATTAGAAGCTGCCAACCGCTTCGACGTTGCTGCTGAACTGGGCGAAGTGATCGTTCAGGCCAGTCAGGTCGAGCACCTCGCTGATGCGGGGCGGCACATTGGCCAGGCGCAGGTCGCCGCGGTTGAAACGGCGCACGGTTTTCCAGGTGCTGACCAGGACGCGGATGCCGGCGCTGCTCAAGAAGGTGACGCCGCCGATGTCCAGCACAAGACGATAGTGGCCTGAGTCCATGAGCGCTTTCAACGCCTGTTCCATTTCAGGCGCCGAACTACCATCAATCCGGCCGTTGATGTTGACAAGGACACAACGCTTTAATTCTGATGACGTGATTTCCATGGATACGCATCCTCCTGTGGCAAATGAGTACGGATCGAACGCGGAAATTATACCACAGGGTCAGGGTTCGCAAAAGTACCAGTTCGGAGAGCGTCACATCTGTTTGGCGTGCAGGCAAAAAAGAAAGAGCTGCCGATCAATCGGCAGCTCTTTTTCAATCAACGGAACAGGGGCTTCGGATCCAGGCTTAGCGGCTGTAGCCGTTGTAGGCAGCGAGCTTGCTCAGGCCCCACAGGTTTTCCACCACGACGGCCAGCGGCTGGTTGGAGCTGATATGCACACCGCCGGACCAGTTGCCACCGAGGTTGATGGGAGCGTCGGTGCGCAGGTTGAAGTTGTAGGACTTCTCACCGGCGATGCTGATGTTCTGCGTAGCCGCGTTGACGACGGTGCCGTCACGGTTGATGAAACGAACCTGCACGGTTGCGCTGTTGCCAGAAACGTTCTGCAGACGCAGCAGGGACCAGAGGGTGCGGGCATCGCCGCTGCCGCCAATCTGGTACACTTCGGGCAGGAAGGTGTTGCTGCCGGCGTTGGACGCATCGGCGCCGGTGTAGGCGCCCGCTTCGTTGTCACGTGGGCGGATGGAGTAGGAGATGGCCGCCACGTCCTGCGTGGTGGATTCGACGATGACCGAACCGACCCAGGCAGCGCCCAGGGTGTTGTAAGTGGCGGCTGCGGTACAACCAGCGCCACCGGAGCGGGTGTTACAACCAACGGCAACGCCAGGGCCGAGCGTGATGGGGCCGAGGGTCAGGTCAATGTTCTGGGTATCTTTGTTGATGTACTTGAGTGTGACCTGTGTGTTGCTGGATCCCAGGTTCTGCACGATGGTCACGCTGAAGCCCAGCCAACCAGCATCAGTGTTCGGGTTGGTATAGCGGCGCTCGACCGAGGGCACGAACAACTTGCGGGCGCCGCGGCTGGCCGCATTGAAGGCCACGTTGTAGCGGGGCCAGAAGTTATTGGCCACGGCTGCAATTTTCTGGTCAGCGCTGGCTGTTTCGATCACGAGCGCGCCGGTCCAGTTGCCATTGGTCTGGAAGTAGGGGATATTGCCCCACACCGGAACCTTGGCGCCGGGCACGTGCAGGTCGTACATCTTCTGGCCGTTGGGCGGAATCGAATCGGTGATGGTGGCATCGAGATTGCCGGCGCGGTTGTAGTACTTCATGGTGATGTTGGCCGTCGTCGCGCTTTCGGTATTCTGCACGGAGATGACGGTGTATTGGGCGTTCGGCGCATAGACGGCAAAGGGCACGTTCATGCGGTTGGAGCCGCTGGCAAAACCGGAGTACGAATCGGCTTCGACGCCGTCACCTGCGGAGCCACCGCTCCACTGAATGGTGGCCGTCGCGGCCAGTTCGGTGCTGGCCGAAAGAACCATGGCGCCCACCCAATTGTCCGGCAAGCCAGAGTCAGCGGCGCGGAACTGATAGGAACCGAGCGCATTGACATTTTGCTGCCGCGTGTTGGAAAGGGTGCCGGCCTGGCTGTAATACTGCGCCAGAACGGTGGCTGCACCGCCGCCCGCAGTGTCGGCGTTCATGACGGTGACGTCGGCGCTGCCCGAACCGGGGTTGGGATCGGCCGCAAAGGCTGGCGTCGCCACCAGGGCCAGGGTCAGAATCAGGCTAAAGAACATGAGCAATCGAGAGCGTTTCATTGATTATTTTCCTCCAGGACAACTATGTGCGCAACATGGTGAAAGGTCTTGCGCTTACAGTGTCCAAAATAACACAATCGGTCGGGGATAGCAATACTTCGTTTGGGTAGTCCTGCGGCACAAGCCCCTCAGTAGGCGCCGTGACCGCGCAAAATAACCCCAATGGTACGCCAGAGAATCTGCAAATCAAGCAATGGCGAGTAGTTGCGGATGTAGTACAGGTCGTCCTCCGTGTGCAGGTGCATCAGCTTGTCGCTGCGGCCGTTGATCTGCCACCAGCCGGTCATCCCCGGCGGGACGGCGAAGCGCTGGCGCTGCCAACGTTCATAGCGCTCCACCAGGAAGGGCAGTTCGGGGCGCGGGCCTACCAGGCTCATGTCGCCCTTGAGCACGTTGAACAACTGGGGCAGCTCGTCCAGGCTGGTGCGGCGAATGAAGTGGCCCACACGCGTAATGCGTGGATCATCGGCGGTCTTGTGTAAGACGGCTCCGGCGTCCGTGGTTTTGAGCACTTCGGCCTGGCGTTTCTCAGCGTCCACGACCATCGAGCGGAATTTAATCATGGTGAACAGACGCGCATTTTCGCCGACACGCGACTGCTTGAAGAAGACCGGACCAGGTGAATCGAGCTTGACAGCCACCGCCAGCAGCAGCATGAACGGCCAGATGACCAGGAGGCCGAGTGTGGCGATCAGCAGGTCGAAGAAACGCTTGATCGTGCGGTTGTAGCCGTCAATGGCAGGGTCGCGCAGACCGATCAGCGGGATGCCGCCGAAGTCCTCGATAGTGGCGCGGAAAATCGCCAGGTCGAAGAAATCGGGCACCACGCGCACCCGCACCGGCAGCGTTTGCAGGGCCAGGACCAGGTCCTCCAACGGGCCGTGGGCGCGCAACGGCAGCGCGAGGATGACCTCATCAATGCGCTGACTCTGCACCAGGCGGTTAGCGGCCGTCAATGGCCCCAGCACCGGCGCGCCCTCACGCATGCTGACCTGCTTGGCCGGGTCGTCATCGAGATAGCCGATGAGGGTCAGGCCGGTCCAGCTTTGAGCCTGTATTTCTTGCGCCACCTGGCAGCCCACCTTGCCGGCGCCCACGATCAGCACGCGCACTTCCTGCATGCGCCGCGCCCCGGCCAGGCGAAAACCGACGCGTAAGGTGATGCGCAACATGAGCAGGAAGAAGACGTCGAGTACGACAAAGTAGACAAACAGCAGGCGTGGCACATCGCGATAGGTGAGGTAGAGCAGACCGGCCAGCACCAGGTTCGACATGGCGACAGCCGCGGTCACCATCTGGGCCTCGTCCAAGAAGCGCAGCAAACGCCGCCGGTCGTAGACAGAGAACAGCACAAAATTGATTCCCCAGATGATTACGGCAGCCGCGTAGACCAACAGAGGCAGCATGACCATTTTTTCGGTCAGGAGCACCCCGTAGGGTAGAATCAGGCGAGCCTGGCTGGCAAGAAACAACGAAATGCAGGTCAAAATCAGGTCCGCAGCGGCGAGGAACAGGACATAGTTCGATTGATAGTATCTACGCATAGTGTCTCCATGTAACAAACGGATTTGTGAAAAGCCTTTTAGCGATTGCTATTCAGGACGACCGGCGACCGAGGTCGCAACCACAGGCCGGAGTCTCTTGAATAAGGCTTCGTAGTCGTCTGTCACCTTTTCCCAACTGTAATAAGCCGCAGCCCGCGCGGCGGCTTTCTGCCGATAGACTGCGACCAACGCCGGATCATCCAACAGTTGTTGCAGGCGCGGCGCCAACGCTGACGCGCCGCTGGCTCCATCGTAGACGAAGCCGGCTTCGTCTATCGTCTCCTGGTTTTCCGCGGTGTCGTGGGCCACGACGCAGTTGCCAAAGGCCATGGCCTCCACCAACGCCGGATGGGTGCCGCCGACGCCGGAGGTCTCGACAAAGAGGTAGGCGTTGGACGTCAGTTCCCAGTAGCCTTCACCAAAGCAGTAGCCGGTGAAAATGATGCGTGGGTCACGCACCGCCTTGAGGCGCGTAATGTACTCTGCGGCGTACGGTGCATCGCCCACGATGACGCACTTCATGTCGGTGTTCAGGGCCTGGAAGGCCTGCACCAGGTGATCGGCGCAGTTTTCTGGCACCAGACGGCCGACGAACAGCACATAACGCCGCGCCTCCAGACCCCACTGGGCCAACTGCGCCCCGGCCGGCCGGATGGGCAGCTCTGCGCCATAAGCAATGTAGGGCGAGTCGGCGTGATAGGTGTCGCGATAGAACTGCTGCACCACCCGGCTATCGGTCAGAAAGGCGTTGGGCAGCACGGTGGCCATGCGCTCAGCAAACTGGATATAGCGCTTGGCCAGCGGCGGCCATTTGGCGCGCTTCCAATCCAGGCCGTCCACGTTGAGAATGCTGGTCTGCCCGGCCAGGCGTGGAATCCAGGAGACCAGGCTGTTGCCGGCAATGAAGTAGAGCACGATGTCATACCCCTGTCCGAGCGCATGCAGGCTGGAAAGAAAGGAGTGGACGATCGTGTCCAGGTATTTGTTTTTGACGGTCGGCAACTTGACGAGACGCATGCCCTTGTAGGTCGGCTGGTCATAGGCCACATGATGGCTGCGGCAGTAGACCGTGACCTCATGGCCCCGTTCTACCAGGCGACTGCCAAGTTGCTCGACGCACGTCTCGAAGCCACTGTAGCTTGCCGGCACGCCGCGCGTGCCCAGCATAGCAATTTTCATGCCAACAACACCTTTTTCTCGTCCGGCAGCAGATGCCGGGTAATCGGTTGGACGGGTGAAAACACAGACGTCGCTATTTTGCCATTAGCTTGACACTTCGTCAAAGTCTGATACCTCGCCTGACCCAAATCGGCCCCGCCCAAGCCATATGACCATCTATTTGTGTCAACCGGACATAATAGGAGTGGGCGCTCCCCGTCGGTTCATCGTGCGCTGCTTCCAGCACGGCGCTCAGCGCGCCTTCCACGGCGGCTTCATGGATGGTGACGGCGTCGCGCAGCAGTTCGAAACGCGCCAATGGGGCCGTACCCCAGGCGCGGGCCACGAAACGCGGCGACGGGGCTGTAGCCAGGATGTCGAATTCCTCGCCCACCCCATGCCCGTCGGCCTGAAAATCGAGCACGATGCGCGGCCCGGTCGTGCCGATGACCCGCCGCGACTGCAAGGCTTCCCAGATCGCCGCGCGCGTATTGGCCCGCGCCAGGACGCCCAGCAGACCGGCCGGCTCGCCATGCGCTCCAGGCCCAAAGCCCGGATGCCCGCTGTGATCGTCACCAGAGGCCATCAGGCCGAGATGCAAGCCCTGGCGCAGGGCATCCTGGACAAAACCCTTGCGCCCGTTGAAATCCGGGCCAGCCAGTTCTTCATTTTCGCAGTGCCCATGAATCGAATAGGTCTCCACCAGGCGTTCCAGGTCAGGCGGCGGCGGGAACGCGTGCCAGTCAATCTCAGCCTGGCCGCCATTGAAGGCGCCGCGCAGGCCGCGCGTATGATGGGCGATGGTCATCACGGCCGCGCCGCTGCGCCGCAGCGCCGCCCACAGGCCGGCCGGGGTGTCCGTTGGTGGTGTGGTGCGCCGAAAAATGGGCGCGTCGTCGCCCGCGAAGTAGACACAGCGATGCCCATGAACCCAGTGCGTCCACTCGTAGGCCAGCAAGGTCGAAAAGCGCCCAGGTTCATCGAAGCTGTTGGTCACGCGCTTGGACTCAGCCCATTCGGCATCGTCCAGCATGTCGTCATGATCGGTCAAGGCGGCGAAGTCCAGGCCCGCTACGTCACGCGCATAGCGATAATAAGCGGCCGGCACGCCGCCGCCATCCGAGCGGGCGGTGTGGCCGTGAATGTCGCCCCAGAGTAAGGTGAAGGCCGGCTTCTCATCATGTATCAGGGTCGGATTGCCTGCGCCGGCGAGCGCCGCGGCCGTTTGCGCGTCGAACGAAAGCACGCCGGCCTGACGCGGCGTCACGCTGAAGGTCTTGCTGCCGCCATCCGCCGGCGTCAGCGTGATGGTTGCCGGCGCCGTAACCTGCGGGCCGCGGCTGCGCAGCCTGATGGCGCCCTGAAAATCGCTGACCGCGTTCCTGTAGAAATCGAGCACGGCCACGCGCACAGTGAACGGCTGACCGGTGCGCGCCTGCGAAGGCGCGGCCAGGTAGATCTCGACCGGCGCGCCCGGCACGGTGGTGATGGTGGGTACGGCGCTGAGCAGGCGAAATTTATCGTTGCCATCCACATCGGACGCCACGTGGAAGGCCACGCCCGCGGCGGCTGTGCGCTGTACCCGCGCGCCCGGTGAACCGCGCCGCGTATCGCCGTAGGTCAGCGTGATCGTGTCGTTGGCTTGCAGCTCACCAGCAGCCAACAGGATGTGCAGCCCGCGTGAGATCTGTTCCAGTTTGACCCGCGCCGGCGCGTGGCTCTGCCAACTGACCGTCGTGAAGCCAGCCCCTTGCGGCTCGTTCACCTGCGGGGGTGACCACCAGGCATTGGCGGGCAAGCCAGGCGGGATGACGAAGCGAAAACGGCCCCCAGCTTTCATGCCGTGCGGCCCGATGATGAACGTGATGCGCAGGGTGTAGTGGTGCATGACCACCAGGCCCTGGTTTGGCTCGATCGTGATGCGACCCTCGCCATCGAAGTTGGGCAGCGGGGTAGGTGAGGGCGGCGGCGCGGGCGTGGGCGTGGGCGTGGCATCCAGCGGCAGCGCCAGCACGCGCGCGGCGGCAAACAGCCGCCCCAGCAGCAGGCTGTCCACCGCCACCACCGCGCCCAGCTTGAGAAAGTCACGCCGCGTCACGGCGGCCAGGCCACAGGCCGAATGTTGATTCCTGTCATCGTCCATGGTTCGTTAGCCCGTCCTGGCCCGCCGGTAGATTTCCAGCGTCTCCTGCGCGCAGCGGCGCCAGGTAAACTGCGCGGCGCGCGCGTATCCCCGCTGGCGCAACTGCTGGCGCAGCTCAGGCGCACCGGCGACCTGGCGCAGCGCGTGCGCCAGCGCGCCCACATCCGTCGGGGGGACGGTCAGCGCGGCGTCGCCCACCACTTCGGGCAGCGAGGCCGCGTTGGCGCAGATGACCGGCGTGCCGCAGGCCATCGCTTCCAGGGGCGGCAGGCCAAAGCCTTCGTAGAGCGACGGATAGACGAAGGCCAGGGCGTCGCTGTAGAGCGCCGGTAGGTCGGCGTCATCCACATAGCCTGGAAAATGGACCGCGTCCGTCAGACCGGCCTGTTGCACGGTGGCGTAAATCTCCGATTCGCGCCAGAGCGCCTTGCCCGCGATCACCAGGCAGGTGGCGGCCAGTTCAGCGCTTTGGCGCGCCAGGGCAAAGGCTTCGAGCAGGCGGCCGATGTTCTTGCGCGGCTGCAAGTTGCCCAGGGCCAGGAAATAGGGCGCCTGGGCCGGCAGGCCGAGCCGTTGGCGCAGCGCCAGGCGCGCAGCCGCATCGGTCACAGGCCGGAACTGCTCGCCGGCCGCCTCGTAGGTGACGGCAATTTTGTCCGCGGGCAGGCCGTAGCGTGCCATGATCTCCTGCTTGGCGTGCCGCGACACGGTGATGATGGCCGCGGCGCGGCGCATCGTCAACGGCACCAGCGTCTTGAGCATCCAGCGGTCGCGCGGGGAGAAAAAGGCCGGGTAGAGGTCATACGAGATGTCATGCACGGTGACGACGTGTGGGCAGCTACCGACAGGCGGCGCGACGTAGTTGACGTGCAGCAGGCTCGCGCGGTCAGCCAGGGTGGCCGCGGGCATGGCGAAGGGAATGCGCAGCAGCGATGATGCGGGCCAGATGCGGCGAATCGGCGCGGCAGGGTTGGGATTCAGACGCAGGCGCAGGCGCTCCGGCTGCGTCGCGTAGAGCACGAAATCCATCCCGCGGCGCTCTTCCGACGGCAGGGCCAGCAGCGCCCGGATCAGGCTGAGGGTGTAGGTCTCATTGCCGGTCTCGCGCTCACCGACCATGTGCGCATCAATGGCGATGGTCAGAGGAGACCTGAGACCTGAGACCGGAGATTGGAGATTGGAGAGCGGAGAGCGGAGAGCGGAGAGCGGAGATTGGGGTTTCATCCGATGTAACCCAGGCCGCGCAGGCGGTCGGCGAGGGCTTCTTCGTCCTCGGCCGAAAGTTCAGCGGCGGCCGCGGGCGTCAGGCTGCCGGTGGCCGCGCCGTGCAGCACGGGATGGCTGGCGACGAAGTCTGACTCGAACAGGTCGGTCAGGACGCGGCCGTCCATGTCCTCCGGCACGGGCAGGCCGCGCAGCCAGAGAACCGTTGGCGCCAGGTCCATGATGCTCAGCCGCGGCAGGCGCACGCCTTGCCGCACGCCGGGGCCAAATGCGTAGAGAATGCCGTCGCGTGCGTGGTCGCCGGTCTGCCCGGCGTAGGCAAAGGCCGCGTCGGCCCACGGTTCGCCGGCGCTGAAATAGGTGCGCTTCTGCTCCGGGTACTCTTGCCAGATGACGCGCAGGTCCGGGCTCCAGTCCACATACGGGCCGCTGTAAATTTCTTCGCGCTTCCAGACTTCCGCCACGACCCGCTCGCCCGTCTGCGGTTCGCGCAGGGCCAGCAGCCGGGCCTTGATCTCCTCGCGCAGCGCCTCATATTCCGCGCCGGGCGCGACGATGCCGGCCGGCTCACGCCCGCGCACGTTGAGGGTGACGCCGTTGTCCGACGCCCAGAACGCGCGCGTCTGGCTCCAGTCCACGGAGCTGGTGAAGGCGAATTCGCGCAGTTTGCCGGCCGTGCCCCAACCGGGCAGCAGGCGGCGCAGGGTCTGGCGCGCCAGGTGGGCCAGGCCCAGCGACTTGAGCAGGCTGCGCACGCCGCGGATGGCCTGCGCGCCCGCGCTGCCGCGCCCGCCCTTGAGCGCCAGGTAGCCTTCCTGCTGCAGCCAGACGTTGGGATAGAAAAAGCGATGAACGCCGCCAAAGCCGTGATCGGACATGACGAAGAGGAGGGTGTTGCCGCCAGGCTCCACCACATCACGCAGCAGGTCGCCCAGGATGGCGTCTGCCTGGCGGTAGTGGTGCTCGATCTCGCCGCCAAAGCGGCCGGCCAGCGCGGGGTCGTGTCGGGGATGGCTGGAGTCCATGTCATCCCAGAGGTAGGTCATGATGCGGTCGGTCTCGGAGTAGACCACGTGCATGAAGTCCCAATCCGGTACTTTTTCCATCAGAAAGCGCGTCGCCAGCGCACGGTTGGTGGTGCCCTGGCGCACATTGGCCGCGACTGTCGCTTTAGTCGCCACGCGGTCGGCGCTGGCCTCGGCCGATTCGATCAGATAGTCGGGCACGGCCGCGTACAGCTCCTCGCGCAACTCCGGCGGGTAGGTGAACTGGCTCTTGGGGCTGGGCGTCAGCATGTCGCCGACCAGCACACCGTTGACCGGTTTGGGTGGATAGGTTACCGGGCAGTTCATAACCGCCACGCGCTGACCGGCCTCACTCAGGAGCTGCCAGAGGGTGGGCGCCATGACATGGGCGGCGTTGACCAGTTCGACGCCATAGTCGCCGGGCTTGCGCCGCGCAAAATCGAAGTAGCCATGCTTGCCGGGGTTTTTGCCGGTGGCAAAGGAGACCCAGGCCGGCCCGCTGACGTAGGGGATGCTGGAACGCAGCTCCGCGCGTGCGCCTTGCGCCTGGATACGGGCCAGGGTGGGCAGCTTCTGCTCCTGCATCCAGGGGTCAATCAACCAGAATGTGGCCGCGTCGAGGCCGATGATCAGAATACGGTTTGGTGAAGATGACATGATTAGTTCATTGAACTCCGGCAAGGGTTCGTCGAAGGCAGGCGTGATAATGACTTTGCCCGCATCATTGCCAGTTGTACGACGTGTAGTGGTCATTGTTGTTTCTCGGGAGGAATACAGACTCAGTGCTGGAAAACTTGCAGATTATGGCCTGGGTTGGCGCGCACGCAGGCCGGCGACGTAACTTGCATGCTCCGGGGAAGCCAGGCCCTGCTGCACGACTGCCAGCATCGTCGCCAGGTCGCCGGCCCACAGCGCATCCGCGGGCAACCAGAGTCCTGGAAACACCTCGCTGCGCAGGATGCCATCGGCGTCGGGCTGCAACGGCTCGTAGACGCCTTCGCGCAATATGAACCAGTCTACACGCTGTTCGTAGGCCTGAGCCACCAGGTATTCGGGCACGGCGTTGGCCGCGTAGACGCGGTGTTTGTTGTGCAAATCGTACGAAGCGCTGCTGGCGGCAATCTCCACCACCAGTTCCGGGGGGCCGGCGAGATAGTCATCTTCGGTCACGTGCGAGCGGCCGCCCAGGGCCGACTCCAGGCGCAAGAGCGCGTCAGGCTGAACGACATTCTCGTAGTCCAGCCGCACCGTCGTATTGTCGGCGCCGACCACACCGGGGGTTGCGGCACAGTAGAGCGCCAGCCAGGCAATAATAGCCACATGGGGTTTGCCGTGTAGAGCGAAATGAACAGGCGATGGCATATGGACGACTCCTTCGATGAGTTCAGCCTTGTTGAGTTCGGGATGGGCCTGGTAACGGCGCTCGAATTCCGGTCGCGTCAAACGATCGCCGGCATTCAGCGGCGGTATCATTGCCGGCCCCCGCAAAGGGCGCAGGGGCGATGGGGAAGGTCGTGGTACGCGGTCAAGTGTTCGCACAGTCATGTCGAAATCTCCTGGAAGTACAGCCGATCAGCGTTTCTGGCTCGATTCTATCACCGCTCAAGAGAAGCGTCAAGCATTCCTTATTCCTTCATCCCCGCCCGAACGTCCCGCGCTGGAAGTCGCGCACGCCGCGGCCGATGGCCTGGGCAATGGCGGGGTTGCCAGCCAGGGCGAATTGGCCGGCCTTGAAAGCCCACAGCAGCGGCCAATAGCTGAAAAAGCGCAGTTTCTGCCCTGGCGTCGCGTGTTTGCTGACGGTCAGCAGGCGGTTGCGGGTCATGTGATACCAGATGAAGGGCTGGCCCTGGCGTGATGAACTGGCGCCAACCTGGTGTACGACGGTCGCGCCGGGCACGTAGCGCAGCGGACGCCCGGCCCGCGTCAGGCGCAGGCTGAGGTCCACATCCTCGCCCATGAAGAAATAGCGCTCATCGAACACGCCCGCTGGTTCGATGACCTCGCGGCGCAGGAGCAGCGCACAGCCCGGCGCAAAGTCAACCACACCCGCGGTGTCCGCCTGACCGTGGTCGGACGCGCCCTTGTGCTGATGCACGCCCGTGCCGATCCCCCAATCCATGTGACCGCCGGCATACCACAGGCGCCGGCCATCGCCAAAGTAGATCTTGGGCACGGCCGCGCCGGCCTGCGCATCGAGGGCCAGGGCCGCGTGCAGGCGCGGCAGCGTATCGGTGTTGATGAGGGCGTCGTTGTTGAGCAGGAAGATCAGTTCCGGCGCCAGGGTGCTCAGCGCATGACGCACGCCCAGGTTGTTGCCGCGGGCAAAGCCCAGGTTTTCGCCAGCGGCCAACACGGTCAGGCTGGGAAAGCGCGCCCGCAGCGCGGCCACCGAGTCATCGGTCGAGCCGTTGTCCACGACGATCACGCTGGCCGCCGACTGGCCGCAGTCGAGCAGGGTTTGCACGCAGGTCAGCGTGGTGTCACGGCCATTCCAGTTGAGAATGACGGTTGCGATCGCGCTCGTGTCAGGCATGGCCGCGCTCACCGTTCGCGCACCGCCACCAGCGGGATGGCGGCCACAATCCACAAATAGCCCATCAACTGCAGCTCCTGCATGAGGGGCAAGAAGGTGAAGGCCACCATCGCGCCCAGCCAGGTGGCCTGGCCGGCGATGCTGACCGCGGCGAAGAAGGGATCGAGCGCCGGCGCTGTTGGGCCGCGGTTGTCCGCGGCAACGACAGCCGGATGGCTCATGCCAGGCAGCGCCCGCGCCAGGACTGACGAATCGTACGCGCCGCCCCAACGCCGGCGTTCGGCGCGCAGGGTCCAGACCATCATGAGATAGATGGTCAGGGTAAACAAGGCGCCGGGAATGCCAATCTCCATCATCATCTGCAGCCATGAGCTTTCCACGTGCTCGATTTTGATCTTGTCCGAAAACTTGAGCGCGCGCGGGCCGGCCATGCCGGTGCCGATGCCGAGGGGATGATCGAGGATGAAGGGGATCGAAGCCTCGTACGAGGCCAGGTGGCCGACGGCTGAGGGGTCGTTCAGGTTGATGCCGCGGGTGATGCGCGCCGCCAAACCCACCCGTTCGGCGCCGATGACCAGGAGCGCCGCGAGGGCGATGAGCGCAAGGATCGTGCCAGGACTGCGCAAGGCATAGCGCAGCGCCGGCGCCAGGTTGCGCAGGCCGATTTCCAGCACGGCCAGCGCGGCCACCATGCTCAGCAGGCCCACCAGTGAACTGCGCGAGTAGGTGAGGAGCACCGCCACGCCGCAGACCGCGCTGATCGTCAGCAAGGCGGCGCGCTGCCACAGGGGGCGCTGCGACTGCAGGGCGAACACCAGGGCGAGGGCAATGGCCAGCACCAACATCAAGCCCAGCTCGTTGGGGCTGGTCACGGTGCCAATGGCGCGCAAGTGTGGCTGGCGTTCCACCTCGGCGGTATAGAACGCATTTGGGATGGTACCGTCGGCCTCGCGAAAGCCCCAGTTGTAAAGGTCATTGAAATTCCAGAAGGCCACCTGGTAGATGCCTACCAGCGCCATCACGACCAAGACAGCGAGCATCGCCAGCACCAGGAAGCGCAACTGCCGCGGGCTGACCGGCACGGTGCGCAGGAGATAGAAGATCACCAGCGGTTCCAGGTAGTTGCGGAAGCCATAGATGCCCACGTTCAAGAGCGGGCCGACCAGGATATACGCGCCCATCAGCAACGCAATGCACGCCAGGCCCAGATCGAACGGATAGAGCCTGACCTTGAAGCGATCCTGGCCGAACAGGCGCCGCAGGAGCAGGACGCCGATCAGCAGCGCCATCACGCCTTCTTTCCAGAAGGCGAACAGTTCCACGGCGCCCTGCGACACGTTGAACAAGCCGACCATTGCGCGGCTGGCGAAGACGTGAAACGGCAAGCCCAGGATCAGCAGCACCAGCAGATAGAACGGCCGCAGCCAGGCCAGCGTAATCATCAGCGCGGCAAACACCAACGCCAGCCCCGCGAACGGCGAAACCAGCATCAACCCTGCCAGCCCCATCGCCAGCACCAGCCCGCCAATGTAAAAGAGCGGCGCTTCAGATCGGTATGCTTTGATCACTCTTCATCCCTCACACCGGAGATTGGAGATCGGAGACCGGAGACCGGAGACCCCTCACAGATACCCCAATCCCGCCAGGCGGTCGGTCACTTCCTGGGCTTCGGCTTCGTCGTAGCCTTGCACTGCGCCGCCGGCGCTGTCAGCGGGGTTGACCGGCGGTGGCGCCTGTGGCCTGGTTTCGACCGGTTGTGCAGCCAGCGCTGCCGGCGTCAGCATCTCCGTCAGCACGCGGCCATCCATCCAGCCTGGCACCGGCTCGCCCAGCAGGTAGAGCACGGTGGGCGCTACATCCAGGATGCTGGCCGGCGCCAGGGGCAGATCCGGTTGCACGGCCGGCCCGTGGGCAAAAAAGATGCCGTTGGCGCGGTGACAGCCGGTGATGCGCCGGCGGCTCATCTCCTCCACAGTCAGATGACGCACCGGTTCGCGGCCGGTATAGGCGCCGCGGGGACGGAACAGGTCAGGGTACGCGGCCTCCACCAGCAGGTCGGGCAGGCGTTCGCTGAACGGCCCGCTGAAGCGCTCCTCGCGGCGCCAGACGCGGTGTACCAGGCGCTGACCCGTGGCTGGATCGCGCAGGTCTTGCAGCTCGCTGATGATGCGCGAGCGCAGAGCCTCATACTCGGCGCCCGGCGTGACAACGCCCTGCGGATCACGCCCCTTGAGGTTGATCCAGATATTGCCGCGCACCTCTTCCGAATAGGCCAGCGTGTGCGCCCAGTCCACCCCAGGGAAAAACGACTCTTCGCCCAGCGTGACGCGCAGCTTGTCCGGCCACAGATGGCGCAGCCGGGACAAGGTGCTGAACGACACGCGGCCGTACAGCGCGTGTTTGCCACGATCCACCAACTTGGCGGCCAGCCATTTGAGCGTGCCGCCCGGCGAACGGTGGCTGCCCCGCGTGCGCAGCGTCAGCAAGCCCTGCTGCGCCAGCCACAGGTTCAGATGAATCTCGACATCCTCCAGCGCGCCCTCGCCGTGGTCGGAGACGACCAGCACATGCACATCGGGGGGCAGGGTTGCCAGGAATTCGCCCAGGCGTTGATCGGCGCGCTGGTAAACTTGCAGCAGCGGGTCTTCAGTGAACATCTGTGCGTTGACCGCCGGATCGTAGAGCGGATGGCTGGGGTCGTGGTATTTCCACAGGAAATGGGCCGCGCCATCGAGCGCGCTGACCACGAAGAAGGTCAAGTCCCACGGCTCACGCGCCATCAGGTTGGTGACAACGGTAAAGCGCACGTCAATCTCGCGCAGCAGCTCGGCCATGACCATGTCCCCGCGCTGAGCCGTGCTGTATTTCCAGTCGTCCGGCACGATCACGTAGGGCTGCCCGCCGGAAAGCGCGGGCAACTCGGCCTTGAGCGCCAACGGGTAGGTGAAGGCCGCGCCCATGCCCGGCGTATCCCAGCCGGAGACCAGCACGCCGTTGACCTTTTCCGGCGGATAGGTCATGGGCACGTTGAGCACGATGACTCGGCGCCCCGCCTGGCTGAGCAGCGTCCACAGCGCGGGCAAGGCGCGGAAGCTGGCATTGGTCAGGCGAAAGCCGTAGGTGCTGAAGTCGCGCTCCCAAAAATCAAAGATGCGATGCTTACCCTGGTTGGCGCCGGTGACCATCGAAGTCCAGGCCTGCGCGGTGAAAGGGTGCAGCACCGATTCCAGCGGCGCCCAGGCGCTTGTGCGCAGCAGTCGGGCCAACGTGGGCAAATGGCCTTGCGCGACCCAGGGTTGAATCAGATCAAAGGTGGCGCCGTCGAGTCCGATCACGACGACCCGACGGGCGCTGCTTGCAGTTGTTGACAAAGTTAAGCTATTCATCGTTTGCACAATCAAAGGTCAGCCGCCAGGCCATCAGCGGCCAGGCTGGCAGAAAACGATCTTCCGGTAGGTCGGCGCCTGATGCAGGCGCGACGCCAGCCAGGGATAAACTGGCTGCAAGGCGAGGCGCTGCACATGGGTCAGTCCTGGCAGCGGCCGTCCCAGGTCGAACAGCCGCCGTAAGAAGAGCCAGGCCTGGATGTTGACATTGGGCACGACGCGCAGCCGAAACGCGTCGAAATGCGCGGCGGCGGCCTCTTCAACCAGCGCCTGCAAGTCGGCCGCGGACCACATGGCGTGCTCCAGGTGCTCGCCCAGCTTCGGATGAACGCGGCCGGTCTGGCGGGTGAATGCCAGCGCAATTTCCTCCTCGGCCGCGCGCGCCGCTTCGCCGCACGGCGCGCCCACGATCAGCAGGCCGTTCGCGGCCACCACGCGCGCCATCTCCATCACCACCGCGCGGCGGTCAGCGGGCGTCAGATGTTCCAGCGTATCCAGGCAAAGCACGACATCCAGGCTGTCATCGGCAAAGGGCAGGGCCGCGCCCGAAGCCACGACCGCGGTCAGCAGGGGGTGGTCTTGCAGGCGTTCGCGGTCGAAGGTGACATCCACGCCGAACGCCGGACGAGGTACATAGGACGTGACGCCGCCCTTGCTGCCGCAGCCGACATCCAGGATGCGCAGCCCCGCCGGCCGGTCAGCCAGCGCGTCGGCGATCGGCTGGTAGCGCAGGGCGATCTCCAGGCGCCAGGCCCAATTCCAGCGCTGGTAGCGCGCCAGCGGCCCGGCCAAGCGGCCCAGGCGGCGCAGGCGTCCGGTCTGCACACGCCCGGCATCAAGACGAAACATGTCGCTCATACTCAGCCTCACGCGCCCGGCTCTCCAGCGCCGCTGATGAGAGCGCTTCGCCAGGCCCGACAAGAAACGGGTCGAATCGGCTTCCAGGAGGCAATGAAAGTTCGATGGTTGCGTTATTTGCGGATGCCATCTCCAGTAAATGGCTTATCTCAACGCCGTCATCCAGGTCTTCCCAATAAACAGCGAATCCTTGCGGCTCAATTGACCAGCGCTCTTGTTGATCGGGAGTGGCACCAGACAACCATTTCAACCAGGGCGCCTGGTCTACCCATACCTTCAACTCACGCCCGTCATTCAGGCCAATCCGTAGTAGATTGCCGGCAATACGAACACCTGTTGCCTGAGGAGTCACCTGACCGTTATCGCTTGAAGTACTCATACCACGCCTCCACATTAGTCCAGGTATCCTAGACTTTTTAGTTTTTCTGCGATCAGCGCTTCATCGCCCGCAGAATAGACCTGCTGGCGCGGTTCGATTGCCGTCTCGGTCTCCGCGCCCAGGTTGATGGGATGTTCGGCCTGGTACGCCGCGGTGAAAATCTCCCTCACCACACGGCCATCCAGCCCCTGCGGCACGGGCAGGCCCAGGCTGTACAAAATGGTGGGCGTCAGGTCGGCCAGTCCCAGCTCAGGGCCTAGCCGCTGCGCTGCAATGTCCGGCCCCCAGGCCAGGAAGATGCCGTCCGGCTGGTGCATACCCTCGCCCTCGGCGGTCACGTCGGTGAAGAGGCGCCCCGGCGACACTTCCGACGTTGGCTCATAGCCGGGCGCCAGCTCGTAGACGATGTCCGGGGCCTGGTCGGTGAACGGCCCTTGATAGAACTCCTCGCGATCGTACACCGCCCGAACCACGCGCTGCCCCTGCCGCGGATCAACCAGCTCGAGCAGGCGCGCCTTGATCTCGCGGCGCAGGGCAGCCACATCGGCGTCGGCCACGATGCCGTAGGGTTCACGGTCGCGGCGGTTGATGTAGATAGCGTACTCGGAGGCGACGCCGGAGTAGGCCCGCGTGTGCGCCCAATCAATGATGCGGTTGACGGCAAACGCGCGGCGTCCGCGCAACAGCAGACCGCGCGGCAGAAAACGCTTGATCCAGCCCATGTACTGCTTCAACTGCTTGCGCACATCGGCCTTGCCGCTGGCATAAGTCAGCCAGCCCTGGTTCGCCAGCCATTGATCTACATGCACGCGGGTGTGACGCGAGCCAAAACCATGATCCGACAGCATGAAGACCCGCGTCTCCGGCCCGGCAGCCCTCGCCAGGGTGCGCCCAAGCGCGGCATCAACGGCCCGGTAAGCCTCCTCCACCGCGTCATGAATCGGCGTGCGCTCGAACGGTTGCGGCCCGGACAGGCTCAGCAGATCGTCAAGGTAGCGCCAGGTCCAATGCTGCAAGCGGTCTGGCGTCTCGTACACCACCATGATGAAATCGCCGCCCTGGGGCAGAAGCACCTCTTCCAGCGCAGCCTGACGATCCTCCAGCGTGCGGCGCAGGTCGTTGACCAGGGCCAGGCGCTGCTCTGGCGCCCGGTAATCTCGTTCCTGCTTGAGCACGCGCAGGTCAATGACATAATGGCGGGCGCGCAGCAGGGGCGCCAACTCAGGCGGATAGGTAAAGTCGCTCTCTTCGGATGGCGTCATCATGCCGCTGACCAGCCAGCCGTTGACCGGACGCACAGGGTAGGTCAGCGGCACGTTGAGCACGCCCACGCGCAGGCCGTGGCCGCTCAGCCGTTCCCACAGCAGCGGCGCCTGAATGGCGGTGGCGTTGACAAAAGTGCGCTCCAGGTCACGGTTGAGCGCGCGCTGAAAGGCAAAAACGCCATGCCGACCCGGATTCAGCCCGGTCATGAAACTGCTCCAGGCCGGCGCGGTCAACGGCGGCAGCGTAGACCGCAGCGGCGCGCTGGTTCCTTCAGCCACCAGCCGCGCCAGGTTCGGCAGCCACCCGGCCGCGATCATCGGATTGAGCAAATCCCACGTCGCCCCGTCCAGGCCGATGACGAGGACGGAGACCGGAGATTGGGGACCGGAGACCGGAGATTGGGGACCGGAGACCGGAGATTGGGGACCGGAGACCGGAGATTGGGGACCGGAGACCGGAGATTGGAGACCGGAGACCGGAGATTGTTCGCCTTCCACGAACACCTGATCTCTGATCTCTGATCCCTGATCTCTGACCTCTCCCCCCTGCATCATCCCCTGCGCATCGAGCTTGAACAGCCGGCGGCGAATCCAGCGCAGGCGCTTGTGGAACGTCACCATGGCGACGGCGGCTTCCAGTTCCTGGGGGCTGAAGGTGCGCAGCACGAGCAGCGTCACGATGTAGACCAGCGCGCCGAGAGGAGCCGTGAAGAACATGGACCCGTGCTGGAAGAATGAGAGAGAAGCGCCGGTCATGGCGCCGGCCAGGGCGATCTTGAGCGTGACCAGGCCCATCTCCCGCTTGTCCAGGTAAGGCAGCAGGGCGATCGTGCTGATGACGAAGACGACGCCTTCGGAGAGCATGATGCCGTAGGCCACGCCCACCGCGGCAAACATGGGCACCAGGTAGAACCAGGTGGCGGCGGCGCCCAGGGCAAAGCCGATGCCGAGGCCGATTGCCACCACCCACTGGCGGCCAACGGCTAACAGCGCGGCTTCGTAGAACTGATTGGAGAAGGTGAAAAGGATGATCCAGCCGAAGACGGCCAGAATGGCGGAGGCGCCGGCCAGACCGCGCCCCAACACCAGGTCGGTAATCTGCTGCGCCAGGGTGGTCATCAGCACCGCCAGCAAGAGACTGATCGCGATGAAGAGCTTGAGGCTCTGCGCGAGTGTCTTTCTAAACTTCTGCGGCTGCAGGCGCGCCTGCTGAGCAAAAACCGGTAGAATAGCGCCGATGAGGGCCGCCGGCACGATGCGCATCTGCTCCACCAGGCGAATCGGGCCATAGAGCAGGCCGGCAGCCAGATCGCCTTGCCCCGGCGCCTGCGCATTGAGGATGGTGGTCAGCATGACGATGCCGCCGCGCCAGATGAAACGACGCACGAACATGTTGATACCGAGCGGAAAAGACTCCTTCAGCAGATACCACATGCTGCGCCAGTCGGTACTGACCGCTTCTCTGATGAACCGCCTGCGGCTGAGATACCAGCCGGCCACCAGGCGCAGCAGGTTGGCGACAAGACGCGCCCCAAACAACCCGGCCAATCCCCAGTCCAGCCCGATGGCGACGAAAGTAAAGAGCACGATGAGCGCCTGGCCAAAGATGACGGTGAAGGCCTGGTATTGCATCTGCTGGTAGGCGCGGAAGACGGCGGTGAACACCTCGGTCAGGTTGGAGAAAACCTGGCCGACCGCAAAAAAGAGAATGGCCCACCACAACTGGGGGTTCGCATAATGACCCTGCGCCGCGATCAGCACAGCAACGACCATCACCAGCGAAAGCACCCAGCGCAAGGTCCACACCCCGGCCAGGTGCTGGCGTGCGTGAGCCTGATCGCTGGCTATCTCGCGCACCAGCACACGCGAGTTGCTCAGCTCGGTGAGCATGATGAACAGTTCGATGAACGAGATGACGTAGCCGTAGCGACCAAACCCGGCCTGGCTCAGGTAGCGCGCGGCCAGCGAGAGAACGATGATGCTGAGCAAGGCCTCTACGATGTAGGCGATCAGCAGATAGCCTGAATTGACGGCAATGCGCCGCGGGCGTTGATCAATGACGGCCATGCTTAGCTCAGAACCTCATCCGGTAATAATGTCACAACAAACCTCAATTTGCTATAAATTGACCCACAGCGCCACCAGGTCGAGCAGGCCAAAACCGACCATGAACCACAGTCTGGCCCGCGGCAGACGCCAGCGCTGGCTCCAGAAGCGCAGGCCGCTGACCAGCAAGATCATCCAGGGCGCCAGCGCCGGCAGCAGATAGCGCCCCTGCGGCTGCCAGGCGAAGAACCACATCGGCGCGGTCGCCAGCGTAAACGACAAGATGACCGCCGCCGCGCTCCAGCCGATGGCCGCGGCGGCCAAACGATTGGTGCGGCGCTGCCGCCACAGGCCGCCCAGGCCCAAGAGCGCCAGCAGGCACACCAGCGCCAGGCCCACGTAAACCGGCAGCGGTAGCGGCGCCTGCAGCCAGCCAAAATTCCCCCAAAAGCCGGGGAAGAGCAGGGCCAGGTAGAGCACGATCTGCGCCGCGCTGGCCGGGCCGGCGTCCGCACTGGTCGCCCAAACGCCTTGCAGCGGTCGCAGGAGCGGCTGCGCCAGCAGACTGCCCCAGGTGACGGCCTGCTCGAAATCGTCGTTGACCAGGCCCGGCGCGCCCTGCACGCCCGCGTCATCCACCCACAGCGTGCCGGTCTCGCTCGGCAACTCACCGGCGCCAGGCGCAATGCCCAGCAGCACCTGGGTCGTGGTGACGCTGAGGGTACGCGTCACGACCAGCCAGGTCCACTCGGCGGTCACCGGCGCCACCAGCCGGTCGAGGCCCGCATCATCTTTGATGGTCAGGCGGGCCACCTGCCGGCCGTCGGGACTGCGCACCCAGGCGCCAAAGCCGATGGTTTGGCCGGCCAGGCCTCCGGTCATCTGCGCCTGGGTGAGACGTCCCCAACCCTGCGCCGTGTCGTCGCGCACGGCCATGCCCCAGCGCCCGCTGTGCGCCGCGGCCGGCGTCAGGCCCGCGCCCCAGGGCTGTCCGCGCCCGCCCCAGGCGGTTGGTTGCCGGCTGGGCAGCAGCGCCAGCAGACCAAGCAGCGCGGTCAGCCCGATCAAGGCGCTGCGCTGACGACGCGTGCCGCGCACGCCGCAACGCCAGGCGACGGCAATCAGCGCCAGGGGCAGTGCAAAGAGCGCTGTCTTCTTCACCCAGGCCGCGAACAACGCCGCGGCCAGCAGCGCCAGGGCCGGGCGCCATTCGGCGCGGGCAGGCAAGACCCAGCGCAGCAGGCTGCCGAACATCAACGTGCCGGCGAGCACGGCCAGGCTGTCGTTGTTGACGCCGCCGGCCAGGAAGGCCAGCATCGGCAGGCCGGCCACCGCAGCGGTCGCGGCCAGGCGGGCGCCGGGCGCCTGTCGCCAGAGCGGCCCGGTGGCCCACCACATCGCCAGCACGGCCATGACAAAAAATAGCCCCGACACCAGCCGCATCAGGCGAACCTGGACAGGCAGGGCCAGGGGCAGGCGGCAGATTAGCGCCGGCAGCCAATAGTAAATGGGGGATTCATCGCCCACCTGCCGACCGGCGTTGCGCAAGAATGGATCATCCGCAAAACGACTGGGCAGAGGGTCAGGCGTCGGCTGGCGTACCAGGCGCCAAAAATCGGCGTCCGCCAGCGCCGCAATCAAGCGCTGCTGCAGCGCAGGGTCCGCATCGCCGGCGCGCAGGTCGCTGCGCTGCGCCAGCAAACAGGCCATCTCCACATGGGCCGGTTCATCGGGCGCCTGCCACAACGGCGTCAGCAGACCGTAAGCCAGCGCGTGCAGGCCGGCCCAAATCAACAGCCAGCGCAGGCCCGGGCTAGCGCGCGGCGCGGGCACCCAGCGCCTGCGGTTGCCGCGCAAAGACAAAGTCCCACAGCAGCGCCAGCCAAACACCGGCAATCAGACCGGCCACAGCGGCGATGACCAGGCGCAGCAGGACAGACCAGGAACGGGAAGCGGTCTCGGCTGCGGCTTGCTCCAGGATTTCAACCGAAAGTGGATCAATGGGCGTCTGGTACTCGATCTCGTGCAGTTGACGCCGCACGGCCAGGTAGGGATCGGCCGCCAGGTTGCGCTGCTGCGTCAGCCAGTAGAGCTGCGAGTCCTCGGTCGCCAGCTTGGCTTGCAGCTTCAGGACATCGCTGTTGAACCAGTCCACCGATTCTTGCAGGGTGACGGCCTCGGCTTGCAGCCGGGTTTTCCACGCGGCCAGGTCGCTGAAAGCCGGCGGCGCGCCTTGCAGATCGGCGCGTGCCTGCATGATGCCGTTCGCCAACATTTCCCAGGCGATGGCGGTCGGCGCGCGTTGACCGGCCTGGGCTTCGTCAATCTGGGTCAACAGGCGGTTGGCGGCATCGAGCGCCACCCGGTAATCGGCCAGTAGGCCGGCACGGGCGTCGAGTTCCTTCTGGTCTGGCTCCAGGCCGCCCGCTTCGAACGTTTCGGCGCTGCCCACCCCCTGTCCTGTCTCGGCCTTGAACGCTTCAAGCGCCTGCTGGCTGCTGTCCATGCGGGTCTTGAATTCCTGGCCCAGATCGGCGATTTCCTGGTACATCAGCTCGGTGCCGTACTGTTCGGCCACCACCTTTTGCAAGGCATCGGCCCAGGCGTTCGCCAACTGTGCGGCGTCAGTGGCCGTCGGCCCGGAAGCGTCCAGCAGAATACTATCGGTGGATTCGGCGCGCAGGGTGACGCGTGCCAACAGGTCGCTGTTCACCGTCAGGTTCAGTCCGGCCACGGCGCGTTCGGCCACGGTTTTGGTCTGGCCGAGCAGCATGAACTCGCGGCGCCAATCGCGCTTCGTGTCAATGATGCGCTGCACCGCGGGGTCAATGTTCCATTGAAACTGCGGAACGCGCACCCGCAGCACGGCGCGTGCCTGGTAGGTGGGCGGCCGCAGCAGGCCATAGAGCAACGTGGCGCCGACGGTTACCGATAGCACCAGGGCAATCAACAGCCAGCGACGGCTCAGGGTCTGCAAAAGATTCGCGAGATTCAGTTCTTGGGTCATGACTCACTCGATCGGGACATATCACCCGAGGGGTTGCGATTCAGATTGGGCAGCCCAAAAGGGCTGCGGCACAACGGCGATTATAACACCCTGGCAGGGATGGCGCAAAGTGGAAAGTGGAAGGCGTTTGGAGCGCGAAGGCGTTTGGAGCGCGAAGGCGCGAAGGGATACGAAGGCGCGAAGGGATACGAAGGCGCGAAGGCGTTGGAGATCAGAGGCGAAGGTCCACGAAGGCGCGACATCAACCACAAAGAGCACAGAGAACACAAAGAAACGGCAGATAGACGCAAAGGCAACTCTCTGCGTTTTTTGTTCTCTGTGGTAAAAACCAGGAGATGAAGTGGAGATCGGGGATCGCAAAGTGAACCAACGAGGCGTTTAGTTGCCTCCGGCGTGACGACGTTGTTCAGCCAGGAGGCTGACGCGGTGGTAGATTTCTTCGATGGCGGCGGCGGCGTGGGGCCAGGTGTAGTGTTGCACGGCGCGGGCGCGCAGGGCTGCGCCGCGGGTGCGGGCGGCAAGTGGATCGTGCAGCGCTGCGGTCAGGGCCGCGGCCAAGGCGTGGCTGTCGGCAGGCGCTGCGTAGAAACCGAGATCACCCAGGTATTCGCGATGCACGGGAGTGTCGAACGCAACCACCGGCAGTGCGCTCGCCATGTAGGTCAACAGTTTTCCGCTGCCCTCCGTGGCCGAGAGCTTGGGCGCGACCGCGACATCGCCCAGGGCCACATGGCGCGGGGCGTCGGCAAAGGGCACCATGCCGGTGAAGAGCACGTCCGCGGCCAGGCCCAGGCGCTGCGCCAGGCGCCGGTAGTGCTCCACAAACGGGAAGCCCATGATGAGGAAGAATGGCCGGCCGGCTGCGGTTGGCGGGGAACGCTGCAGCGCCCGCGCGGCCTGTAGGAGCAAGTCAATGCCCTGGTAAGGCGCCAGCAGACCGAGGTAGACGACCAGCGGACGGCCGGAGGGCAGGCCAAGCTGGGCGCGCAGCGCGGCCAACTCGTGCGCTGCAAACATGGATGCAGGGCGAAATTGGGCCGGATCCACACTGTCCGGCAGGGTGGTGACACGGGCGGCGGGTACGCCGAAGGTGGTCACAAGCAGGTCGTGGGCGTGCTGCGAACTGGCGAGAATGGCCGCGGGCTGCTGATCAATCCAGCGCTCCAGGCGTTGCCAGGCGGGCAGCAGCGGCGAGTGCGGCGCCAGGAAGCGATGATCGAGCATCTCGCCAACGAGACTGCCCTGGAAATCGAACACGAGCGGCAGGCGCTGACGGGCAGACAACAGGGCGCCGAGCAGGGCGCCTTCGTGCAGGTAGGCATGAACCAGGTGCGGTTGCCAGCGCCCGGCCGTTTGCCAGACCGCGGAGGCCAGCAGCAGGTCGAGCGCAAGTTTGCGCCAGGAGGAACCGACCGGCATGTCGCGGCCGCGCGCGCCAGGGGGCCACGGCGGGCGCACGATGGTCAAGCCGGGCACCTCACGGCCACCAGGATAGGTGACGATGCGCACCTGGTGGCCACACGCCTGCAGCGCCTGCGCGTGGCCCTGAATGCGCACGTGACAGCCGTAGTCAGCAAAAAAGCCGGTGGGTGCAATCATCAACACCCGGTAGGATGATGGCGTGCCGCGCGCCGCGCTCAGGCCTCGCGCCACAGCTCACGGCGGAACTGCCACAGCTCGCGAAACGCGCGCAGGATGACGTGCAGTTTGGCGCCCGTGGGGTTGCCAGCCGTGCGTGGCAGGTGACTGACGGGTACCTCCTTGATGCGGAACCCGTCGCGCTTGGTGCGCACCAGGAATTCGGCGCTGAAGGTGGCGCCGCGCGATTGGATCTGGGGGCCAACCTTTTCGATCACCTCGCGGCGGAACAGCTTGAACGCGCAGTCAATGTCGCGCGCGGTGTAGCCGAAGAGGAGGGTCACCAGGGCGCTCCAACCCTTGCCAAACAGGACGCGCAGCGGTGGGTCACGTCGCGGTGCGCGGTAGCCGACGACCATGTCCGCACCGGCGATGTGCGGCAGCAGGCGGTCCAACTCATCCAGCTTGAACTGGCGATCGGAGTCGGTGAAGAAAACCAGGTCTTTGCGCGCACTGGTGATCGCGGTGAAGACAGCGGCGCCGTAGCCGCGGTTGACCGGATGCTCCACGGGACGCAATTCAGGGTAGGTTTGCGCCAATTCCTGCAACACGGCGCCGGTGCGGTCCTTGCTGCCGTCGTTGGTGACGACGATTTCGAATTCATCCCCGCGGCCGCGCATCACACTGATGACATCCGCAATCATACCGGGCAGGTTTTGCTCTTCGTTATACGCAGGCATACAAACAGAAATACTAGGCACTGAATAAGAACTCCATTGTTTGCTCAATTTTTAGCCCCAAGAGCCTTTGCGCCCTGGCGTCTCTGCGTTGAAGCATCTCCAAATCAGCAGATCTAATCCTTTTGGGACGTCCTCTCATCTTCCCCGCGCAGTTGGCGGCCGCCCAGGCCCAACATGCGCATCCAGATATTGGGGTGCGCAGGCAACGCCGCTGTTTCCACACCGAGCGCGGGCCGGGTGCGGTCGAGCATCCAGTCTCCACGCACGGCCAATGCGCGGCTGAAGGCCTCTTCGAGCGCGGCGGTCTCACCACTGGAGACGAGGTCGCGCCAGGTGTCCAACTGCTGGCCCAGGGCGTTCAAGCAGGACAAGACGTTGTCACGGTTGCCGGCAGTGGCCTGCGCCAGCAGCGAGGCGCTTTCGGCGGTCAGCCGTGTCGAGGTTTCGAGCTGCGCGCCGGCCATTTTGATCTCCTCTTTCCAGGCGCCCTGGCGTGCTGTGGCCAACAGGGCCGCTGCCATGATCGCCGGCAGCGTCTCAACACCGGCCATCACGCCGTCGTGCTCGGCCGGGTCGAGGTAGAGGACCGCGGCGCCCAGGCGCTCCGCCAGATCGGAAACGACCTGGGCCGCGGCGGCCGCTGTCGCCGGCGCGATCGTCAGGCAGTAGGGGCGTTTGGCAAAGAGGGTGGCGGTGGCTTTGTAGAAACTGGTGTCGGCGGCGGTGATGACCGGGTGGCCGCCCACAAAGAATACGTGCACCGGCAGCAACTCGGCGGCCGCCTGCAGCACCGGTCGCTTGAGGTTGGCAGTATCGGTGACGACGCAGCCTGGTTTCAGTGCCGCGGCGATGGCGGCCAGCGTGGGCCGAATCTCCGGCAAGGGCAGGTCGAGGATGACCAGGTCGGCGGCCGCGATGGCGGATACCAGGTTCGAGTCGGTGCGATCAACCGCCTTGACCTTGCGTGCATACTCGGCCGCGGCGATGTTCTTGTCGTGGCCGACAATCAGAAAAGACTGTTGGCCGACGCTCTGCTTGAGGGCCAGGCCGATCGAAATGCCGATCAGTCCCAGGCCCACGATGGTGACCTGGGGCGAGGATGCCAATGGCGATGAAGCTGATGAAACTGATGAAACTGATGAAACTGATGAAACTGATGAAGCTGATGAAGGCGAAGCGTTCGTTTGCTGAGTCATGATTCGTTATCTGCTTTCTGCAAAGCCAGCAGCCACGCGTCGTGTTGACTGCGCGCTGCCGCATGGGTGACCAGGGGCGCCTGGTGGTGTTCGATGAGCCAGGCCGTTGTGGTCGAACAGCCGGCGGCCAACACCTGTGCGGCGCCCAGCGCCGCATGGTGAACGATCACGTAAAAAGAGTAACGCCAGTGAGCGGGCGTCGCGGGTCGCGCCAGCCAACGCAAGAGGCGCCGCCCTGGCGGTGTCAGATTGAGCAGGACCAGCGCCACGCGATGCCACAAGCGCAAATGACCGGATTTGGCCGCATCGTGCAATAGGGCGGCCGCCAGTAAATCGCGATCGGCCGGGGGACGATAGCCCTGGGCCTGCAAGGCAAGCAGGACGTTCAGGCTGTGCCGTTGGTCCGGCCGCGGCATGGCGGCAAAGAGCGCCCACGCCGGCGCCGGCAAAATCCCGCGCGCCATGTCCAGCTCGGACGGCGTCACCTGGGCTTGCAGGGCCGACCGGAACTGGGCGATCCGATAGCGGGCGCGTGCCGCACGCCGCGGCCAACTGCCGGGCGCGGGGTCTGCACGATGGGGATCAGAAACCGAAGAGTAGTTCACTTAGAAAATTCACCGGTGGGTTGATGAGGCCCCAAAAAAGGTCGCCAGGCAGGATCAGCACTAGCAGGAGCAGCAGGGAGCCGTACTGCGATAGCACCATGAGCGGATTGCGCATGGACGTCGGCAGCAGGTTCGCCAGGATGTTGAAACCGTCCAGCGGCGGAATGGGCAGCAGGTTGAACACAAACAGGAACAGGTTGATGATGCCGAAGTAATAGAGAATCTCCCAGAACAGCGAGGCTGAGTAGATTTCGGCGCGAAACGGGATGGCAATCAACGCGGCCAGGAATAGATTGGACAATGGACCGGCCGCTGACACGATGATGGAGCCAACCTGGCGATTGCCGCGCAGCAGGTTTGGATTGACCGGCGTGGTGGCCCAGCCAAAGCCGAACAGGAGCATCAACAGGCTGCCCATGGGGTCAATGTGGGCCAGCGGGTTGAGGGTGATGCGTCCATACTGCCGCGGGGTGGGGTCGCCCAGGCGATCGGCCGCCACCGCATGCGCCAGTTCGTGCAGGGGAAAGGCAATCAGCACGATCAGCAGGCGCGCCATGATGGAGCGGGCTTCGATGGTTTCCGTATAGATGAGTGCCGCCAGCAGCAGAATGATGCCGGCCACGGCCAGCAATTTCTGCTGTTGCGTCCAGTTCGACCAGTTGATCATGGGTGTTGTTTCCTCTTTTGTTCAGAATGAGGCTCGCCTGCCTGGCTAAACAGTGGCATCGTCGTGCGTCCGTCGGCGGCGGCTCAGGGCCATGCTGATGCCGAACAGGGCGATCACGGCCACGACGGCTCCTGCCCACACGGTGTAGCTGAGGCCCAAGAAACCCTGGGCGTACGCGGTGGCCTCCACGATGCGATCATAGGTGATGCGATTGCCGGTGCTCTCCAATTCTTCGAGTTTGTAATAATAGGTCTTCTCTGCTTCGACCTGCGCGTCGGTAAAGGCATAGCGGCCGCCCAGCAGCGGGTCAGGCGAACTGGGAATGAGTTGGTCGTTGATCTGGTCGTACTCACCGTCCCGGCTGTCGCTGCGGTAGACATTGAAGCCGGCGGTATTGACCTCAGTCTCTGTGGACCACTGAATGATGATCGGCGCGGCCTGCGCCGTGCAGCCGGCGAGCAACATGGTCAGCAGGAGCAGCACAAAAAAGAGAGGATATTTGGTTCTCCGTGCCGAATGCTGCGCCCAGCGCAGGGCGAAAATCCTGTTCATCCTGTTCATTCTGTTCATCCTGTTCAAGTTGGTGCGCAAGGCTTGCCGTTACGGAAGCCTGGTTAATTCACCACCAGCGACCGATCTTGCGCGAGGGTGGTTTGCCAGGTCACCAGGCCCGCTTGCACCTGTGCGTCGGTTGGGGTGGCCTGCCACGGACCGTCAGCGGGCAGCTTGACAGTCACCTGCAAAGGCCAGGCCCGCGTGCCAGGCTGCTTCTGAATTCGCAGGGTGTAGCGGCCCTGCTGGAACACCTGCTGCGGCAGATCGTACACAAAACGTACGGTATGGGTGCTGCCAGGGAGCATGACGAAGTAACCGTGCATCTCGGTAGTTCCCCGTTCGCCTGGCGCTGTGCCCAGCGTGCCCGACTCCAGACCATCGGCTGTGCGCAGTACGGCTCCTTCAGGCACCAACAGGCGCACATAGTTGAAATAGCAGCGATCCATCATGTCTTCGTAGGTGTTGCCGTAGCGCGCCTCGTGAATACACGACGTGAGCGCGGTCGTGGATGGGTGGTGATACTGCACCACCAGTTCGGCCTGGGCCGGACCGTTGGCCGGCAGGGTAACGGTGTAGGTCAGGGTTTGCTCCACGCGGCCATTGACCTTATTCCAACCCAGGTTGCTGTCTACCAGGGCGAGGAAGTCGCCGCTGCCGGGCTGCAAGGCGCCGTTCCAGCCGCTCTGATCGAGTAAGGCTTGCACACTCGGATCGTTGACCGAGATCAGCAGATGGCGCCGATCGAGGGCCTCTTTGATGGCGAAGAGCAGGGACTCCGGGCGAATGTCGCCGCCCTGGGCTTTATCCAGCGTGGCGCGCATCAGATCGCCCATGAAATCTTTGCGGTGCTTCCACCAATCGCTGCCGCCGCCGCTGGTGGGCGTGACGGAAGCCTCCGAGTCAAGCGGCTGCGCCCAGATGGTGCGCATGGCGGTAATGACGTTGCCGCCGGTCAGCGGTCGCTGATAGCCCGGCATGTTCAACGGCTCCAAGGCGCCAACCAGCGCCTGCACGAAGTTCAGATCGAAGGCGATGACCCCATCGGCGGCCACGTTCTTGTTCAGTTGGTAAAGCCCCTGGATGACCCGCGCACTGGTGGGAAAATCGGGCGACCAGTTGGCATCGCGCAGCGCCAGCACATCGGCTTGCATGAAGCGCGCCAGCGGCGCGGGCGCGTCCGGGTGCGGAATCGCCCAGTTGTCCACACTGTACGCGTCTTGCAGATCGGCCGAGATTTGGCCCTTGTCGAGATGCAGAATGCCGATGCCGCTGATGAAGCCGCCGGTGGCGCGCAGTTCATCGTTGTTCTGCGCCACCAGGAGATAGCTGCGCGGCGCATCGGCGCCCAGCAGGGCGGGCGCCAGCGTTGCGCCGCGCACGAGTGTTTGCAGCAACGGCAGCGCGGCGTCGAAGCGGTCGAGCAGGCCCTGCGGCCGCGTTGAAAAGCCGGTTGTGTTGATCTGGCTGCGCGCGGCCGCCGCCTGCTGCAGCCGGGCTGCAACCTGTTCGAACTGGGGCGCGGCCGCGGCCAGCACCGGAATAATGCGCTCGGTCAGGCTGCCGGGCGCTTGTTTGTCCTGCCAGGCGCTGAGCACCGGCATCAGGCTGTCGAACGCCAGGCGCCCCGCTGCGCTGGTGTGGGTCGCCAGGTCGAGCAGGGGCCGCGCCTGCGTCGCTTCTGGCCCCACCCTGGGCAGCCAGCCTAGCGCGGGCGTGATGAACATGAACGGCCGCACCGTCCGCGCCAGTCCCTGGATGTCATCATCCAGCGCCGCGATCTGCGGCTGCAGGGCCAGGAGATCGGCCGGCTGAATGGTGTCAAGGGCATTGGGGGCAGCCAGGGCCTGCAGGCTGCTGACACTGGCCTGTAAACGGCGTGCATAGCCATAAACTTGCCAACCTGTCCATCCCAGCCAGAGGGCCAGGAGAGCCGCCAGGGTCAGCAGCAACAAACAACCAGGGCGCCGCCAACGCGCCGCGGCGGCTGACGCCGGTATCGGTGATTTATTGGTCACTACATCATCTCAGAAAATGCGCGGACTTGATCGAGCGGGCAGATTATAACATAGGTTGGACAGATTGACAGATTGACAGATTCGAGAGCGTCACAGGCTGGTTGTACTAGCGCTAGTTGATAATATCCGTCTCTTGTGGTATCTTGCATCTGAGCCAACCTTTCCTTGGTTGTGTTTCGTGCAAGGTGCCATTATGTACCAACTATGCTAGGTTGGCTTATTTTATCCTTGTCCCCAACGTGTTGCGCTCACCCAGAAGTGACTCCAAGTGAAACCATGAGCATTGACGATGAACAACGACGATGAACAACGACGATGAACAACGACGATAACAACGACTATGATGTAATTGTGATCGGTTCCGGCGCCGGGGGGCTGGCCGCGGCGCTGCCCCTGGCCCAGGCCGGGTTGAAGGTGCTGGTCTGCGAGCGGCACGAGGTGCCCGGCGGTTGGTGCCATTCGTTCACGCTGCAGGGCTATCGCTTCAGCCCCGGCGTACACTACCTCGGTGATTTGCAGCCGGGCGGCGGGCTGCGCCAGGTCTACCAGGGCTTGGGCGTCTCGCAAGACCTGGAGTTCTGTGAGCTCAACCCGGATGGCTACGACCACATCGTGGTGGGGGAGGAGCGGTTCGATATTCCCAAGGGCAAGGATCGCTTCGCCGAACGCCTCAAGCAGCGCTTCCCGCGCGAGGCGCGGGGCATCGAAGGCTACCTGAATGCCCTGCCCGCGCTCATGGACGATCTCGCCCGCCTGGGGCGGGTGCGCAGCGTGGGCAGCGCGCTGGCCGCGGCCGGGCCGGCGGCCTCGGTGCTGCAGTGGAGCCGGCGCAGCGGTCAGGATTTGATTGACCATTACGTGTCCGACCCTTTGCTCAAGGCGATCCTGGCCGGGCAGTCGGGCGATCACGGGCTGCCGCCTTCGCAGGTGTCGGCTTTTATCCATGCCGGCGTCGCCAGCCACTATCTGGACGGCGGCTACTATCCGCGCGGCGGTGGTTTTGCCATTCCCCGCGCCTTTGTGCGGGCCTTGAAGCGGGCCGGCGGCGAGATTCGCCTGAACACCGCGGTCAGCCGCATCCTGCTGGAGGGCCGCCGCGCGGTGGGCGTGAGGCTGGCCGATGGCACTGAGCTGCGCGCCCCCACCGTGATCAGCAACGCGGACCCCGAAGTGACCTTTGGTCAACTCGTGGGCCGGGAACACCTCAGCAGCGGTCTGCGCCGCAAACTCGACCGCGTCGTCTATTCCGGGTCGGCGCTGAGCCTCTTCTTTGCGGTGGACATGGACCTGGCCGCGGCCGGGCTGGATTCGGGCAACTTCTGGTTCTACGATCATGCGGACGTGGATCGGCTCTATCGTCAGGGCCTGACCGCGGCGGTGTTGGAAGCGGAGACGCCCCCGGCCATGTTCCTCACCGTCACCACCTTGAAGGACCCCTCCAAGATGCATGGCGGCCATCACACCTGCGAGGCTTTCACTTTTGTGGGCTATGATGCGTTCAAGCAGTGGGCCGGCGACACCACGGGCCAGCGCTCCACGGATTACCTGGCGCTGAAGGAGGATTTTTCCTGGCGCATGATCCAGGGGTTGGAGCGGCGCATTCCCGGCCTGAGCAAGCATGTGGTCTACTGGAGCCTGGGCACGCCCCTGACCAACGAGCATTACATCAACGCCACGGCCGGCAATCTGTACGGCATCGCCAAGAGCCGCAGCCAGGTGGGCCCAGGCGCGTTTCCGATCCGCACTGAGATCGAGGGGCTGCTGATGGTGGGCGCAAGCACATTGAGTCACGGCGTGGCGGGAGTCACCGCCAGCGGTCTGGCCGCGGCGCGCCGCCTTCTTCACTGCCGCACCGCGGACCTGCTGCGGATGAACGGGCCGGAGCTGCGCATCTATCCCTCGGAAGACCCCTCCCAATGGCCGCCGCATCTACAGGAGCGGATCGCCAGGGGGCGAGTCAGTTCATAGATAAGCCTCATGGCTTACACTCAACGCTCCTGCGCCTGGCCGAGGCGTCACCGTTGGCTGAGATATCGCGCGCGCAGCAATCAGCTCTTCGAATCAGGCCCTGGGCCTGCAGCAACTGCCCAGGGGCGAACAATTTCTGCTGGATGATCTGCTTTTGGTCTTCCGCCACCGGCCCGACGTGTGTGATGCCGTTGATTTTTTCTACGACTCGAATCTGGTCGGCTTCACACATGTCGAGCAGATCGGGGCTGTGCGTTGTCAGGACAACCTGCATTTGTCCATCACGCCGTCGAGTTGCCTCAAGAATCTCCTCCCACAACAGGCTCATCGCCCCAGGATGTATGGTTAGTTCCGGCTCCTCCAGTGCAATCAATCCCCGGGGGGGTGTTTGGTAGAGCGCCGACAAAATACCAAGCATACGCAAGGTGCCATCAGATTCTTGGGACAACTCGAACAACGGTTGCTGGTCTTTGCCTGCGCCGGTGTGACGCAGCTTCGTCACCAGGTACCCGCCCACCTGAGCGACTTGATAGCCCAGGACATCGCCCATGACGCTGTTCAAGGCGCTTTCAAGCTCCTTGGAAACGGTGGAGTGGCTCCGCCTCAGTTCTCTGAGTAGGCTGGCGAGGTTATCGCCCCGTTCGGTCAAGGGGTGAACATTCGCTGGTTTTTGCGGCTCCGTCAAATCATTGGGTACGATGTTGTAGAAACTCATGCTCGTGAGCAGGTCATACACCTGCCGGAACGGCTCGAGTCCTGTCAGCAGCGGCAGCGCCAGCGCGGTTTGTTGAAGGGCTGGCGCAGTCTCTAGCGGTGACGCGCCCCACTCGCCATTGAGGGTTTCGAACTTGCTGATCAGCTTCGAGGACTGGCCGGATAGGTCGCGCACTTCACAGCGCTCGGACTTGACGCGGTACCCGCCCCGCAGTTCGCTGCCGAGTGTGAATTGGTAGTCGGCGGCTAAGGTTCCATTGCCGCTTACCGAAAGCCCGATCTCCACATCGTAAGGCCGGCCTTTGCCCGACCAACGACGCAGCGCGCTCATGCCATGACGCTTGATCACAGCGGAGTCCAGCCCATGCGTGAGCGCCTCGGAAACGAACCGCAGCACATCTACCAGGTTGCTTTTGCCGGAACCATTCAGCCCCACCAGAACGGTCAACACATCGAAGCTGACCGTGACATCGGCCAGGCTACGGTAGTTCTTGACTTTAAGTTGGCCAATCATTTGTGAGTCTCCTCCCGCCGTCAAGTGTACTATGTTCCCGACGTGCCGGTCGTCCAAGTAAGACCGTTGGAACTGCTGGTCATGAGCAGGTCGCGCCGGTGAAGCGGCTGGCGACGGCTTGCACATCCTGGATGTTGACCATGCCATCGGGCGCGGGGAACGCGCCGGCCCCGCCGGCCACATCGTTGCGCGGAGCAAAGCCGCTGGTCTTGCCCCAGTCGTTGGCCGTGAAGATCACGTCGGTGATGTCGCTGGCGCCGCCGCAACTGCAGTTGGTATCGTACCACGCGCATGACTTGATGCCCACGACCACCGGGTCATGATCCGATGAGCGATAGGCGTCTGGTGCGTAGAGGCTGATGATCTGGCCGGGGGTCTTGAATTCCTGGTTGTAGTCGAGCGAACGCGGCTCGTCGGCGTTGATGTGCCACTCGTCTACAGCAGAGATCGCGGCGGCCAGGTGCGCGGTGGACAGCGCATGGTCCAGATAGCCGCTCTGCCCGTCGAACACGTAGGAATAGGCATGGGCGCCCAGGCCGCTCGCCACCAGGTTGGTGTAACCGGCGCCGGTGATGGCCGTGATCGGGTCCTCTTTGGTGTACGCGTTCAGGTCGCCCATGATGAGGAAGTCCTGATCGCCGCTGGCGGTGGGGTCGGTCGCCAGCCAGGCGGTCAATTCGTTGGCGGCCATCGTGCGGGTGATGTTGCAGTTACCCTGCCCATCGCCGGTGTCCGGGTCGGGCGGAAAGACGCCGACGGGTGTGTTGCAGGCGGAGCCTTTGGACTTGAGGTGATTGACAACCACGGTGAACTTCTCGCCATAGGTGGCATCCGCGAAGGTCTGCACCATCGGCTGGCGGTTGCGCCGCACAGCCGGGCTTTGATCGAACGCGCCGGTGCTCAGGGTGACGGCGGCGCCCGCCGGCGTGGCCTTTGCCGGACGGTAGATGATCCCAACCGCGATCTCGTCGCCGCCAAAGGTGGCGACGCCGGGGTTGATGAAGGCGTAGGCGCCGGGCGTCGTGGCCGCGTTCAGCCCGTTGACCAGATCTTGAATGGCGCTGGTGGCGCCGTAGCCGTCGTTTTCCATTTCCATCAGGCCGATGACATCCGCGTTCAGGCCCACGATGGCGGCGATGGTCTTGGCGCGCTGGCGGTTGAACTCCGCCAGGGTGTCGGCCCCGCGCGAGGTGGGGAAGCCGCCGCCCAGGCCGTCACCGTTGAAGTAGTTCAACACGTTGAAGCTGGCGACGCGCACGTTGCCGCCCACGGCCGCAGGGGCTGCGCTGCGCGGGTTGCTGTGCGTGATGCTCAGCGGCAGTGTCGGCTCGATCATGTACGCGGAACCGTAGTAAAACAGCACGCCGGTCAGGCCGCTCACGGTGTCGCCGGTGCGCAGCGTGTTCGCGGCCGTCAGCGCGGGTGGCGGGTAGACGATGGGGTCCCGGTTTTGCTGCAGGTTGGCGTCATCCAACTGGATGCGACTGCGATTGTTCAAGTCCTGCAGCAGGTCACGCGGGCTGCCGACACCGCCGGGCGCGACCAGCGCGGTCGGCTGATACAGGCGATCGCTGACCGAAAGCGATACCTGGCCGTATTGGCCCAGGTCGTAGTGCTCGGTGACGTAGAGGGTGGATGGAATTTGGACCGCCATGCCCTCGTTGCGCTCCCAGTCGGTCAGGCTGCTGACCGGCAGGGTGATTGCGGCCGGCGTGGTTGTGGGGCTGCCCGGACAAGGGCTGACCGCGCCGACCGCGTTCAACTCGGTCAGCGTGTAGTATTCGGCCACGGTTCCAGTCACGCGCACCACTTGACCGACGCTGACATCCACGCCAAAGCCGTTGTCGTAGACGAAGATGCCCTCAGACGTGGCCGGATTGCCGTCGCTTTCGCTGTCTTCCTCTTGCACGAAGAATCCGCTCAGCTCGGTCGTCGTAGACTGGAAATCACCCTTGACCACGCCCTCGATCGTCAGCGTTGTCCCCACGAGCGGGCTGGCCGTGCCGCTGCCCTGGATGGCGCTGATCAGCGTGGCCGGCGCGCCGCACACGGACACCGCGCCGCTCGTAAAGCTCCAGACATAGTTGCTCAGCATGGGGTTGCCGGCCAGGTCGGTGATGGCGGTGGTCAGCGTGGCGGTGAAAAGGGTGGTTGGCGCCAGCAGCGCGCCCGGCGTGAAGGTGCGGTTGGCGCCGCTGCCGCTGATTGTACCGGTGACCGGGCCGCCGGCGCTGACCACGGTGAAGGTGCTGCTGGTGACGTTGCTCACGGCTTCGCTGAACGTGACCTGCACCGTGCTGTTGAGCAGCACATTGGTGGCGTTGCTGATGGGGATCGTGCTGAGCACGGTGGGCGGTGTGGTGTCCGGCCCGCAGGTGTTGATCGCTGAAGCCGTGTTACGCGGGGTGGGCGCGCCTGCAGTAAAGTCGGCACTATTGTTGTCAGTATCCGTACAACCGTTGCCATTACGCAGGGCTGCGGTGGTATTGCTCAAGACCGCCGTCGGACCAGCCCCTTCGTAGCAGTTGGCCGTAGGACCGTAACCAACAAAGTCAATGATGCTGGCACCGGTTGGACAAGCGCCAGTGAGCGCCGTCGTGCTATTGACCAGGGCCACCTTGCCGGTAGAGCCACTCATCGCAATTGTGCCGGTGGCGTCCGGCGTTGGCAAGGGCGTGGTGCCGCCGGCGCCTTGCGCTTCCTGGATCAGGTAGTAATGCCCTGCGACCAGGCTCCCGCTCAGGTTGGTGACCTGCCAGGATGTGCCGGTGGCCGAAGCGTACTGAACGCTCCAACCGCTCAGATTGATCGAGCCGGCGCCCGCATTGAACAACTCGATAAAATCGTTCGTATACGTGGCGCCGGCGTTGCCGCCGCCGCCGTAGACCTGGCTGACGCGCAGGTCGTTGGCCTCTGGAGCCTCGGTGTGGGCGTTGGCAGAAGCCAAAACGGCGGCGGCCAGGATGAGGAGACTGGCGGCAAGGACGCTGAGCAGAAGCGAGATGCTCCCACTGATGGTGCGGTGTCCTCGTGGTGCGAAGGCTCTGGTTTGCACGGTTGGTTCCTTTCGTTCAAGCTGATTCTTTGCTGCTGCAAGCGGCGTCTCTGCTGCTCGGCAGGATCATCCACGGGGAACATCATGCGCAAGATAGCGCTTATTTTACTACCGATTGGTTGAACTGCCAACAGTTGACAATTCGCCCTGGGTATGAGATACTTGTAGTAGTTTGGAAGTGAACTACTATAGATGATGAACATGAGTGAGCGACTGCAGCGCCAGTTGGGCGCCCTGGGATTTACCGAATATGAAGCCCGCGTCTATCTGGCGCTGCTGCAACATCACGCGGCCAGCGGCTATCAGTTGAGCAAGGCGTCAGGCGTGCCGCGCAGCATGGTATACGAAGCGCTGGGACGCCTGGCGCAGCGCGGCGCCATCCTGACGCTGCCCGAGGACGCGAAAGGGGTGCGCTATGCGCCGCTGCCGCCGCACGAATTGGTGGCGCAGATGCGACAGCAGTTCGAGACCTGCGTGGATGGTCTGGCCGCGGACCTGACCGCCCTGGCCGTGCCGGCCGAGCCGGCCCAGATCTGGAACATCAGCGGCGATGCGCAGATCGTGCAGCGGGCGCAGGCCATGATTGATGCAGCCAGCGCCGAACTCTATGTCGGTTTGCACGATCGCACGCTGGCCCCGCTGCAGGGCGCCCTAACGGCCGCGCAGCAGCGGGGGGTTGCGGTTCATGCGTTGTTGTTTGGCGAAAATACGCTGACGGTCGGAGAGGTGCGCCATCACCCGCAGGCCGAGACCGCGGTGCATCGGGTGGGCCGCGGCATCGTCATCGTGGTGGCGGATCGGCAGGCCGCCTTGATCGGCGGTACGACAGAAGCAGCCAGCGCGGCCTGGACCACCAACCCCCACCTGGTGTTTGTGGCGCGCGAGTACATCTGGCAGGAACTGTTCACCCAGCGTCTGGGGCAGGAGTTGCCAGTAGAGATGCTGGCGCACCTGGCTCCACTCGATCGGGCAGTGCTGGGGCGTGAATGATGAAATTCTATTTCTATCCGTATTTGACCAGTTTGTAGGAGGTTGGTATGGCAGCAGCAGGCAGTGCGTTAGTCCCGGCACGTGAAAGTCACGGCCTGGGCGCGCGTTTGAGTGAGATTATTTTGGGGGGACAGGATGGCCTGGTCAACACGCTGGGCGTCATCCTGGGTGTTGCCGCCGCTTCGCAGGACATCCGCATCATCATTGCGGGCGGGTTGGCGGCTACTTTTGCGGAGTCCATCTCCATGGGCGCGGTCGCGTACACCTCGTCACTGGCCAATGCCGATTTCTATCATGCGCAGATGGCGCGCGAGCGGCGCGAGATCAAAGAAATGCCCGATCTGGAGCGCCAGGAGATTCGCGAGATTTTCCAGGGCTGGAGTTTCGAGGGCGAGCTGCTGGACAAAGTGGTGGAGCATGTCAGCCAGCATGAAGCACACTGGGTTGACATCATGATGGCGCACGAGCTGGAACTGCAGCCGGTGAAGAACAAGGGGCTGCTGAAGACCGCGCTGTGGGTCGGCTTCTCGGCCGTCATCGGCTCCCTGATCCCGCTCTCTCCCTTCTTTTTCCTGGCGCCGGCGCAGGGGATGATCGTTGCCCTCGTGCTGTCGGCGCTGGCGCTGTTTGCCGTAGGCTATTTCAAGGCCCGCATCACGGTAGGGGTGCCGGCCCGCAGCGGCCTGCAGATGATGGTGATCGGCATCGCGTCCGCGCTGGCCGGATACTTCATCGGCTCCCTCTTCGGCGCACCGGCCAGTTAGAACCCCAAGAAACAGATCGTCTTGGGTTTCCAATCTCCTGAGGTTCGACCATTCACGCAGTATGCGGTGGCCTGAATGAGTGGGAGTCATGTAAGGCAGACAAAAACGGGCCGAGTTTCATCAGAAACTCGGCCCGTTTGTTTGTTCCGCTTGCGGCAGATTACTGCGGCGGGGGCGGCAGTTTGGTCACCTGGCGGGCCAGGAAGGCGCTGTTCACCACCGCGCCGTTGGTCATGACATGGTCATCCACGGCCAGGTCGGCAAAGGTGATGGGCGTGCAGGGCTGTCCTGGCGTGGCCGCACAGAAGTGCGTGTTGGCGTCCGTGGTAATCACCACGCTGTCGCCGGGCAGGATGCCCAGGGAAGGCGGCATGGCGCGTACCACTTCCAGGGTCAGGGTGTGGGCTGTGCCGTCCAGCGCGGTGATCTTGCCGCCGATGGCGAAGAGCTGCGGCGGCAGCGGCGCGTTGATCAAGACCATCTGGGCATGGAAGTTGCCCTGGGCGCGCACGCCATTGACCATGAGCGTCTGGCCGACCGCCACATCGGCAAAGGCGCCGGGGACGTTGCCGGTGTCGGTGTGGATGGCGAAGCGGGTGCGCTGGTTGGTGTGCAGGGTGGCCGTGGTGGGCGGTGCGCCTCGACCGCCGCGATAGATCAGCACGTTGACACTGAAGGTGTGGTTGGTGGCGTCAACGGCGGTGACAGTGCCCCACAGAGTGAAGCGGGACGGCGGCATCGGCGGTGTCGGCTCCTCAGCCAGCGCCGGGATGGCGCTCAAGGCCAGGAGCAGAACCAGGAACAGGAATACAAACGTCTTTTTCATGTGCGAATCCTCCGAAAAATAGAAGTGGGGAAGCGGTTTTCGAAACAGCCTCGATTCGATCTGGCGACGCTGCGGGTCGAATCGGCGCAGAGGCGATGTTGGCGGCTTCTGGTCAGTATGACGATGCACTGGGCTGCGCGGTCAACCCGGTTTTTAGAATCGGCGTCCACCATAACGCCGGATTCATCCGGCAGCCCCCGGCGTGACGCCCGTCACCCCTTGCGAAGGCTGGCTGCACCATCCGGCGTTGGGCAAGCCGAAAACGATCTCACCCACAAAAGCCCCTTGCCCGGCGGGCCTTCGCAAGGTTGCGCGCCAACGCCCGCCCGTGAATGAATTCACGGTCTGAACCACCAGAATCTGTCAAGACGGGTTCCCACCGGCGCAACCCGCTTGAGCGGGTTTGATGTATCAGTGGGCGTCGCGGCGTGACATCGTCCGGCTAACTTCAACCGTAGGTCATGCTTCAACCGTAGGTCACGTCTCCGGCGTGACGGCGCTGTCCGCGGCATATCATGCTTCGGTGCGCCAACGTGCAAGCCGGAGGTGTGCGCTACGGCCGGCGTCGCCCGGACGCCCCACCGGCGGGCGTTGGCGATGGCGAGGGCAACGGGGTGACCGTATCGTCCGGTGCAGCTTCTGGGGTCGGGGTTGCCGGGGGCGCGGCCGTTGGCGTCTCCGTAGCGAGCTGCACGGGGGAAGCCGCCGGAGTGGCGGTAGAGCGCGGCGGTAGGCGCGGCGGCGTCCAGCGGGGCGGCGGTGGTCGCGGCGTACGCGTCGCCGGCGGTAGGGTGTGATTGCCCGTGGGGGTGGCGGTCGGGGCCGGACCGTCCGTGGCGGTGCCTGCCGGCGAAGCTGTCGCGGTGCGCTGCGGCGGTCGCGGTAATGTGGGCCGCGGCCGTGGCGTGCCGGAGGGCCGCGGCGGCAGGATGTGCGGCCGCGTTGGCGTAGCGGACGGCGTTGGCGATGGAGTGGCGCTGGGCGGCGGGGTCGCTGTTGGCGTGGCTGTCGGAGGCGCGCTGGGCGTGGCCGTGGGCGGCGCCGACGGCGTAGCCGTCGCGGCGGGCGGTGGGAGAGTTGTCGGCAGCGGGCTGGCGGTTGGCGTTGGGCTGCAGGCTGGAGGACAAACCGGGGCAGGCAAGTCGTGCGGGGCGGTGGTTGCCGCAGCACGCTGGCCCGCGCTGCTCGTGGGCGTCGCTGTGGGTGCCGGCGTGGGCGTTTGGCGGAACTGCTCTGGCGCGGCCAGGCCCGCGGCAATCACCCGCTGTTGCTGGCGCAGGCTGGCGCGCAGCTCGGCCAGGTCATCCGGCGCCTGCTGCGGCCAGGCCTCCACCTGCGTGAGGGCGTCGCCGGTGAGGGTGTCGGCCTGCTGTAACAGGCGCACGGTGTCGGATAGCGGTGTGCGGCTTGTGCTGGCAAGAACCGAGGCCAACTGCTGCTGCAAGCGCGCCAGGGTCTGCTCGGAAGGCAGGCGTCCTTGCGCCACCAGCAGGTTGATCTCGTCCAGGCGCGTGCGGGCGCGGGCCAGTTGCCATTCCGCCTGCCCGGTCGCGTCCCAAATGAGCCAGCCGCGGGCCTGTTCGCCCGCCAGTTTGAGTGGGTAGAGCGGCATGTCTGGCAGACTCTGGCCGGCGACCGCGCCGGTGCTGCCGATCAGAGCGGCGATGACGATCACGATGACCAGCCAGGCCATCTGCGGGCGCCAATACCAGCCGGCCGAGGTGCGGGGAGCGATGGGGCGGCCAGCGTATAGCCGCCGGCGCAGGGCGGCATCCTGCGCGGGCGTACTGCGCAGCAGTGGCAGAGTTTGCAGCAGCGCGTCGACGCGCTGCGCCTGCGTCAGAGCCAGCGCGCAGGGTGTGCAGTCGGCCACATGCTCTTGCACATGGCGGCGCTCGGCCACCGTGAGTTCGCGGTAGACGGTCACCATTTCCAACACGTGGTGGGCATTCACGGCTGGACCTCCTCTCTGACCAGGCTTTCCCTGGTATAGTGCTCCCCAAGTAGCTGGCGCGCTCGCTGCAGCCGCATCTTGACCGCCGAACGTGAAATCTGCATGATCTCGGCGATTTCGGCCGTGTTCAGCCCCTGGTAGCTGTAGAGCAGCAGAGGCGTCCGCAGGTCCGTCGGCAGACGGTTCAGCGCGGCCTGAACGTCGAGGTGCTGTTCCAACTGCGCCATCTCATTGGCCGCCTCAGGTAGCCCGATTTCGCGGCGCTCATAGCCGTCATCCTCATCGGCCTGACGCAGCAGGGGCAGCCAGCGGATCAAGCGCCGGCGCCGCAGGGCGTCGTAGGCCGCGTTGGTGGCAATACGGTAGACCCAGGCGCGTGCGTTGGCATCGGCCGGCAGACCGGACAGCGCACGATAGATTTTCACGAACGAATCCTGGGAGACATCCTCGGCTTGCTCGGCGTCGCCCAGCAGGCGAAAAAGATAGTTCAGCACCGGCTGGCGCAGGTCGCGAAACAACGCCTCGAAGCGCTGATCGAGGTCGCTGCTGGAACTGAGCGCCTGGGCTTGGGTAAGCTGGCCTGATCTACCTGGCATGGACACGGCCTTCACGGTTGTTGCTCATGCACCTCTCACCGAGTATGACGAGCGAGGGAGGGCAGCGGTCAAGGTGAGGGCGGGCCATCTGCGCCGCGGGCATGAGCTTGCGGCTCGCGCCCCTAATCACACGCTGCACAGGGGCACAAACTGCGCAGCAGACTCCAGGTGTAGATGCCGGTGTTGTGGCCGTCGGCCCAGGTAAAGCTGATGGCGTAGGCGCCGACGAACTCAGCGCCTTGCACCTCGCTGGAGCCGTTGGGCTGAGCAAACAACTGGGCACGGGCGATTGGCTTAGCCATCTCGGCATGGCCGCCGCGGCACGAGACGCACGGACAGACCGCCCGGATGCCGCTGAGGGGATACTCGCTGTGATGACTGTCCTGCCAGTCAATCACCAGCAGACCTGCCTGGCGGTTGACGGTGACGGTGCGTGGTTTTTCGACAGATTGAAACATGGGTTCTCCATTTTTCCTGGAATAAAGAGTTGTGCTAAAGTTCAGGCAGCCAATGAATTTGCCCCCTGCGATGCGGACGGGAGACTATGCCAACCACAGCCTATTGTTACGACGCGGCCGAACGCAGCCATGATTTGCCGGGGCACCCCGAAAATCGTCATCGTCTGGAGAGCACACTGGCCCTGCTGACGCAGACCGGCTGTTTGCGTCAGGTGCAGGCCGTGCCCTGCACACCGTTGAGTGACGAGCGCCTGCTGCGCGTTCATCCACAGCAGCATGTACAGCGCATCGAGACCCTGGCCCAGCAAGGCGGCGGTTATCTCGATCCAGACACCTACGTGCGCCCTGGCTCCGCCCTGGCCGCTCGATTGGCGGCCGGCGGTTTAGTCAATCTGACCCTGGCCGTGCTCGATGGTCAGGCCGGCAACGGCTTTGCCTTGCTGCGACCGCCGGGGCATCATGCCACCGCCGCGGAGGCCATGGGCTTTTGTCTCTACAGCAACGTGGCCCTGGCCGCGGCCACGGCGCAGGTGGAGCGCAACCTGAGTCGTATCCTGATTGTGGACTTCGACGTGCATCATGGCAATGGTACGCAGGATATTTTTTACCACGATGCAGGCGTCCTCTTCTTCTCCACGCATCAGTACCCGTACTATCCCGGCAGCGGCGCCATCAATGAGACAGGCGCTGGCGCCGGCATAGGTACGACCGCCAACGTGCCGCTGCCGCCAGGCGTGGGCGACCAGGGCTACGCCGCGATCTACGCGCAGATTCTGTGGCCGCTGGCGCGACGTTTCCAGCCGCAGCTCATCCTGGTGTCGGCCGGCTACGATGCGCATTGGGACGATCCGCTGGCCGGCATGACCTTATCCCTGACCGGTTACGCGCACCTGGTCAGCGAACTGCTGGACATGGCCGCTGAACTGTGCGCAGGCAAGATCGTCTTTGCTCTTGAAGGCGGCTACAACCTGGACGTACTTGCACATGGCGTCAACAACACCCTCTGGCTGCTGCAGGATCGCCAGGCGGTCATTCAGGACCTGTTTGGCCCGGCGCCCCGCCCCGAACGCGATATCAGCGCCTTGCTGCGCGGGCCGCGCTGCATGGCCTGGCCGCCGCAGCTTGAACCGTAGGTCACGTCTCCGGCGTGACGCCGCCGTCTCTATCGCGTGACAAGCTCCAGCCGTAGGTCACGTCTCCGGCGTGACGATGCCGTCTGTTGCAGAGCTTGCTTTCCTCTTCCAGCGCCGTCCGGCCAGGAGGCCGGACCTACAGGCTCGCAAGGTTGCACACCAATCAGGCGTAATTCCAGAACCAGTACGCCAGGCCCTTCCACTCACCCCAGGTCGCAAAGGCCGCTTCCACTTGGGGCCGGCCGATGGGCTGACCGTTGTGCCATTCCTTCGACACCACCTTCAACGCCCACGAATCCACGGGGATGAAATCGCCGCGCCCCAGGATCATGAGCAGATTGGCGGCCGCGTAGTCGCCGATGCCCTTGATGGCGAGCAACTGCTTGCGCACCTCCAGCGTTGACGCGGGAGAGTGCTTGAGCGTCTCCAGGTCAACGTCGCCCGCGGCTGCCGCCCGCGCCAGCCCCAGCACGTAGGGCGCGCGGAAGCCCAGTCTGGCGTCGGCGCGTAACTCTTGCTCGCTGGCCGCGGCCAACCGCGCCGCGCTGGGAAAAGCCCGCTGCGCGGCGCCGGCCAGCGTCGCGCCGTAGTTCTCCACCAGGCCGCGCACCATGCGCTTCGTGCCGCCCCAGGTGGTGTTGACCGTACACATCGTCTTGATGGCATCCTCGAACAGCGTCGCCGAACGCAGGATGCGCCCTCGCCCCTCCGCGGCGACGTGCGCCAGCTTCGGCTCCAAGCGCGCCCGTTCGTAGAACGGCGTCAGGTCCTGATCCAGCCCCAACATCCAGGTGACGCGGCCGGTCAGGTCCTCCTGCTCAACCTGCGTCAGCGTGGCCGAGGTGTCCACTTGCACATCGCTCGCGCCCGCCGGCCGGACGCACAGATCAATCGCCCGGCCGCTGCTCAGTTCCAGCACATAATCGAAGCCATCCGTTTCCTTGTCATGGCTGAACGGCGCCAATTGCACCCAACCGTGCGAATTGACCACCGCCGCCAGGCTAAACGGCGGCCGCGCAGACAACACAAACCTCATCAATCTTACTCCAATCTCCAATCTCCGGCCTCCTCCGCGCCAACGTCGCCTGCTCGAAGGCGTAGGCCAGGCGGATCAGGGTCGGCTCCTGATACGCGCCGCCAAAGAACGAGAGGCCAATGGGCAGGCCGCTGATCAGCCCGGCCGGCACGGTGATGTGCGGATACCCGGCCACGGCTGCTGGCGAGGTGCAACTACCCTGGTAATGATCGCCATTGATCGGGTCGGTGAGCCAGGCCAACGTGCAGGTGGCGGCCACGATGGCATCCAGGCGATGCGTGCGCAGGGTGGCATCAATGCCCTCGTCACGCGCCATCTGTTGATTGATCGCCAGGGCCTGTTGGTAGGTATGACCTGTCAACGGCCCTTGCGCTTGCGCTCTGTGCAGCAAATCCTGCCCGAAAAAGGGCATGGTCTGCTCCGCGTGGCGTTCGTTGAACTCGATGATCTCGGCCAGCGATTGCACGGGCGTCGTCGGGCCGCGCTGCGCGAGGTAGGCGTTCAAATCGGCCTTGAACTCGACCAGGAGCACCAGCGCTTCGCTTTCCTCGAACTGGCCGGCCGTCAACACCGGCGCGGGGTCCACCACCTCGGCGCCCTCACGCCGCAGCACCTCCAGACAGGTCTCCAGCAGGCGATCCACCCGTTCATTGAAGCCGAAGAAGTTGCGCGCCACGCCAATGCGCGCGCCGGCCAGACCGCCGCGGTCCAGAAACGGCGTGTAGTCCTGGAAGACGGGGCCGGCGCGGTCGAGCGTGGCGGGGTCCCCAGGATCGGGGGCGGTCAGGCTGCCCAACAGGATGGCCGCGTCGGCCACGCAGCGCGCCAGGGGGCCGGCCGTGTCCTGGCTGTGCGCAATGGGGATGATGCCGCGGCGGCTGACCAGCCCCACGGTGGGCTTGATGCCTACCACGCCGTTGACCGACGCGGGCGAGGTGATCGAGCCGTCTGTTTCGGTGCCCACGGCCACCGCGCACAGGTTGGCCGTCACCGCCACGGCTGAGCCGGAACTGGAGCCGGACGGGTTGCGATCCAATGCGTAGGGATTACGCGTCTGCCCGCCGCGGCTGCTCCAGCCGCTGGTGGAGTGGGACGAGCGGAAGTTGGCCCATTCGCTCAGGTTGGTCTTGCCCAGGATGACCGCGCCGGCCTGGCGCAGTTGGCTGACGAGAGGGGCGTCGGCCGGTGCGGGCGGACCGACCAGCGCCAACGAGCCGGCCGTGGTCTGCATCTGATCGCCTGTGTCAATGTTGTCCTTGAGCAGGATGGGGATGCCGTGCAGCGGGCCGCGGGCGCCGCTTTGCCTGCGTTCAGCGTCCAGCGCGGCCGCGATGGCCAGGGCGTCCGGGTTGATCTCGATGATCGCGTTGAGGGTTGGCCCCTGGCGGTCAATGGCCGCGATGCGCGCCAGGTACATCTCCACCAGGCCGCGGCTTGTGAGCGTCCCTGCCGCCATGCGCGCCTGTAGTTCTTGAATCGTCATCTCGTGCATTGTGATCGGCAACCTCCCTAACTCGCCAGCGGAATGGTCAGATGAAAAGCGGCGCCGCCGACGGCGCTCAGCGGGCTTTCGGCCACCAGCTCGCCGCCATGCCCGCGGGCCAGATGGCGAGCAATGGTCAGGCCCAGCCCACTGCCGCCGCTGTCCCGGCTGCGGGAGTGGTCGCTGCGGTAGAAACGTTCGAACAGGTGGGGCAAATCTTCTGCCGCGATGCCAGGGCCGCTGTCCACGACCGAAAGCATGACCGCGGCGGTCGGCGCAGCCACGGGACGCACGCGCACGGTGATGGCGCCGCCGGCCGGCGTGTGGCGCAGGGCGTTGCTGAGCAAGTTAAGAATGACCTGGCGCAAGCGCTGGGCGTCGCCGGCGATGAGCGGCAGCGCCGGCGCGACATCCATGCGCAGCACGATGCCTGCGGCGGCAGCCTGCGCTTGCAGACCGCCAACGACGTCAGCGGCCAGTTCCTCGAGGGCCAGCGGCTGCCGATCGAGCGGCAGTTGACCGGCTTCAGCGCTGGCCAGAGTATGCAGGTCTTCTACCAGGCGGGTCAGCAGGTGCGTGTTGGTCTCGATGGGCGTCAGGGCGGCGAGGGTGAGGGGAAAGACGCCATCTTGCAGCGCTTCCACCTGGCCCTGAATGACGCTCAACGGGGTGCGTAACTCATGCGCGACATCGCTCACCAGGTTGCGGCGCAGGGTTTCCTGGGTTTGCAGGCTTTCGGCCATGCGATTGAACGCGGCCCCGACTTGCGCCAGTTCATCGTCACCATGCACGGGCACGCGGGCGCCGAGGTCGCCCTGGGCCACAGACTGAGAGGCGGCAGCCAATTGATTGAGCGGCCGTGTGATTTGGCGCACGAAGAGCAGGCTGAGCAAGAGCGCCGCCAGCCCCGCGAACAGGGCTGCGACGAGCACGCCTTGCCTGACCCGACTCACCACGTTGGCATCGGGCGTGCCCGGCATCGGCATGGACATGACCCCCTCGATGAGCAACGTGCCGACGACGCGACCATCCACCTGCAACGGCAGCCCCAAGCGTAAGGCGCCCAGGGCCGGCGATTGGCCGATCGTTTCCCCCAGGCTGTCGCCCACGATGAGGCCGCTGGTGCTGTCCACGACCCGCACGCGTGAGTTGCCCATTAGGCCCATGTGCCCCCCCGCCGCGCTGCTGCCTTCGGCGATGACCAGGGCTTGTACACCGTCCCAGGAGCCGATGTGTTGGTAGTGGCTGCTGAGGAGGGTCTGAATCTCGGCCGGCGTGACCATCTGCCCGCGAAAAAGCAGGTGTTCGAACTCGCGCTGCGTTACCCGGTTGGCAGTGATGGTCACTGCGGTCAGGCTGAGGACGATCACGGCCATGAAGGTCAGCAGGAGTTTGGTTGCCAGTGAATGCATTGTCAGAATTGACCCCATGCGGAAGGCGCTAAACCGTCAGTGATCGGCAAATTTATAGCCGTAGTTGAGTATGGTCAAGAGAAAGCGGGGATTGCGGCTGGCGTCGCCCAGTTTACGGCGCAGGTTCTTGACGTGTACGTCAATTGTGCGCTCGTAGCCCTCGTACGCGTCCCCTTGCAGTTTCTCCAGCAACTCCATGCGTGTGAAGGGGCGCCCGGCATCATTCATCAGCAGGTAGAGCAGATCGAATTCAGTGGGGGTCAATTCGACGGCGGCGCCGGCCACGCTCACGTCACGGCGGGTGGGATCCAGGCGCACGTCGCCGATGACCAGGGGGCGAGCCGGCGCGGCGTCTGGCCGGGGCTGGGTGCGACGCAAAATCGTGCGCACACGGGCGACGACTTCACGCGGGCTGAAGGGCTTGCTGACGTAATCATCGGCGCCCAATTCCAGGCCAATCAGGCGGTCCGTTTCTTCGACGCGCGCGGTCAGGATCAAAATGGCGGTCTCGCTGATGGCAGGATCAGGGTCGCGACGCAAGGCGCGGCAGATATCCAGGCCATCCAGGCCCGGCAACATCAGGTCAAGAATGACCAGCGCGGGCTTCTCCCGTCGCGTCAGGTCAAGCCCCAGGCGCCCATCGTGCGCAACCAGGGCGCGGAAACCGGCCTGGGTCAGATAGCTGCGCAGGACATGGGCAATGTCACGTTCGTCTTCGATGATGACAATCGTTTGCATGAGTTAGGAGCCGTCATGAAATAACAGTAGGTGAAATAATGGTCGCAACTCTCACGCTTGCCAAAGGGGCGCAGGTGTAACACTTGTTTCGTGACGGCTCCTTAGTCGAGCGGCATGGCAGCGCGCCCATTGTTTACTGCAAGCGGGCACGAGCTGCGCCTGTTTCTTTCGGCGGAGGAGTGAAGTCAGTTCCCGCTTGCAGTATAGCACAGCAGGGGAGTGGATTACAAACAAGAACCGGGTTTCAACACCGTAGCGGCCTGCCCGAACCGCAATCCGGTTCGGTGGCGACGGTGGTGAAACCCGGTTTCATGCCTGCACCAGCAGGACACAGGGGTGAGTGCGCTGTTACTTAACGGTTGACTCGGCAGGGGCCAGATTTTGCATGGCGTCCAGGCACTGCGCATGCACTTCGGCCGGCGCTACACCAGGGTTGGCAGCCATGAAGTCCTGGCAAGCCTGGGGATCGAAACCGTCAGGCCCATGCATCATCTGCATCATCTGGGGATTGGCCATGTGCTCCTGCATGAGCGCCTGATGCTCAGGGTCGTTCATCATCTCGGTACAGTCCGCCGGCATGGCCTCGCCATTGTGCATTTGCGCATGCATGGCCGACATGGCCCCGCCATTCTGCATTTGCGCATGCATGGCCGACATGGCCTCGCCATTCTGCATTTGCGCATGCATGGCCTGCATGGCTTCGGCATTGACCGTGCCGTCCTGGTTCCACATCTGCCCCATCATCGCGTTCATGCCGACGGGCATGGCGCCGTTGGGGTGCATCTGGGCAAACATGGCCTGCATAGATTCGGCATCAACCGCGCCGCCCATCACGCCCCGCATCATATTCCACACCGTTCCGCTTTGCGCCAGCGCGCCGGTGGCAAAGACGGCCACCAGGCTCAGGGCCAACACCACGGCGATCATTGTCATTACTCGTTTGCTTTTCATACAAGCCCATTCCTTTCGACATCGTTGTGATTCTGTTTCGCCTGGCGAGATTGGCGCTCTGAGCCAGATCAATGCCTCGGCACGCCTATTATGCCCTAGCCAAATGAAGGCCGTGTGAAGCCCATGTGTGAGGCGCGTGGTTAATCGCATCCTTGTCCTGGCGCAAATCTCAGTCAAGAGATGCGACGCGCCTGGTTCGCGCTTGGCGCGCGGGCGGCTTTGCGCTACAATGAGCGGCGCCCCGTGACATTACGTTTTTTTTCGACCAGAGGCTGTCATGCCCGCATCAACCACCAGCACGACCCTGTTCGATCTGCGCCGGCAGCAGGCGACTGATGCCGAGGCGCCGCTGGCCGCGCGCATGCGCCCGCGCACGCTGGACGAGTTCATCGGCCAGGAGCATATCGTGGGGCCGGGCCGGCTGCTGCGCCGCGCGATTCAGGCCGACCAGTTGTCGTCGGTCATCTTTTGGGGACCGCCCGGCAGCGGCAAGACCACCCTCGCACGCATCATCGCCAACACCACGCGCGCCCATTTCATCGCCATCAACGCGGTGCTGGCCGGGGTCAAGGACATTCGCGACGCGGTGGCGGTGGCGCAGGAGCGCCGCGGGCTGCATGGTCAGAAGACGATCCTGTTCGTGGACGAAGTTCATCGCTTCAACAAGGCGCAGCAGGATGCGCTCCTGCCCTGGGTGGAGAACGGCACCGTCATCCTGATCGGCGCGACCACGGAAAATCCCTACTTCGAGGTCAACAAGGCGCTGGTCAGCCGCAGCCGCATCTTTCAACTGCGCAGCCTGACGGAGGACGATCTGCGCGCGGTCGCGCGGCAGGCGCTGGCTGATCCGGTGCGGGGCTATGGCGCGCTGGGCGTGCTGCTCGATGACGACGCGCTCGATCACCTGGTCAGCGTGGCCAATGGCGATGCGCGCAGCGTGCTCAACGCGCTGGAGTTGGCCGTGGAAACCACCCAGCCCGGCGCCGAGGCGGCGCCGGACACCGAGCGGCCGTTGATCCACATCACACGTGACATCGCCGCAGAGTCCATTCAGCGCCGCGCGGTGCTCTACGACAAGGATGGCGACGCCCATTTCGACACGATCAGCGCGTTCATCAAGTCCTTGCGCGGGTCCGATGCGGACGCCGCGCTCTACTGGATGGCGAAAATGGTTTACGCGGGCGAAGACCCGCGCTTCATCTTTCGGCGCATGTTGATCTTTGCCGGCGAAGATGTGGGCCTGGCCGATCCGCACGCCTTGCAGGTGGTGGTGGCCGCGGCGCAGGCGTTCGATTACGTGGGACTGCCGGAGGGGCGCTTTCACCTGGCGACCGCCTGCCTTTACCTGGCGACCGCGCCCAAGAGCAACAGCGCCTTCGCCTTCTTCGATGCGCTGGGCGTGGTGGAGGGGGAGCGGGAGGCCGAGGCGCCCGATCATCTCAAGGACGCCAGCCGCGACGCCGAAGACATGGGGCATGGCAAGGGCTATCTCTATCCGCACGCTTACCGCGATCATTGGGTCGCGCAGCAGTATCTGCCGACCAGCCTGCAAGGCCGCGTCTTCTACCAGCCGGGCAGCCTGGGCTATGAGCGCCAGATTCGGGATGACGTGGCGCGCCGCCGCGAGGCGCAGTTGGCCGCCATGCTCGAAGGCGAGGAGGCCGCGCCGGCGCCAGGCCGCGACACCTGGGGCGGAGATCGGACTTACCAGGGACCGCCCGCGTCCAACCTGTGGCTGCAGCGCACCCTGAGCAACCTGGGCGAGCAGTTGGCACGGCTGCGCGAGCGCGTGATGGCGCTGGCGCAGATCGAACGGCACAGCCTGGTGTTGGACCTCAACGCGGGCAATGGGCTGCTCACCTGGGAGGCCGTGCGCCGTGCGCCGGTCGGCGGCGTGTGGGCGCTGGCCTCAACGGCACGCGAGGCCCAGGCCCTGCAGCAGATGGCAACCCAACTCGATCAGGCAGAACGGCCGGTGATCCTGACCGGCGCAGTCAACGATCTGCCGGCGTTGGTGGCGACGGTGGATGCCGCCACGCGCTTCGACGTGATTGTGGGGCGCAGCGCGCTGACCGCGCAGCCTGACAAGACGGCCGTGTTCCACAGCCTGCTGGCGTTCCTGCGGCCCGGCGGTCGCCTGGCCCTGGCGCAGACCGTGCCCGCGGCCACGCAGCGCATCTACGCGCTGCTGGACCGCAGCGGCCTGCCCGGTGACCTCGCGCAGGCCTGGCAGGCCGCGGAAGAGGCGATCTACGCGGATGCGGACGATGCCCTGGTCAACTGGCAGGCGGAGGATTTGCGGCACATGGCGCTGGCGGCCGGCCTGTACGAGGTGAGCGTGGAGACGGTCGCCGAAACGAGCGCGGTGCGCATCACCCCCGCGCTGCTGGCGCATTGGTTTGCCGAGAGCGAGGATGGCGGGCGCCCCAGCTACATGCAGCGCCTGGCGCAGCAGATGGATGGCGACGCGTTGGCCTACGTGCGCGCCCTGATCGAGCGACAGTTGTTGGGGCAGACCGTGTCATGGGGCAGCGTGGTGGCGTTTGTGAGGGGGGGACGTGGTCCGGACTGACGCTTCCCGATTAGCTTGTTCCGGGGAAGTCGTTCACGTGCGCGCTGAATCGCCTCACGAATCTCTTGAACCCTGATCATGCTATTCCCTCACTTGGTTACCTGGTTCTGAGCGCGGCCTGCGCGGCGAAGTAACCGCACATGCCATGCACGCCGCCGCCGGGTGGGGTGGACGAGGAACAGAGGTAGATGCCGCTGGCCGGTGTCGTGTAGGGATTCAGGCTGGCTACGGGCCGCGTGAAGAGCTGGCGCAGGTCCTGCACGCCGCCGTTGATGTCGCCGCCGATGTAGTTGGGGTTGTACGCGGCCATCTCCGCGGCGTTGCGCGTGCTGCGGGCCAGGATGCGGTCCCGAAAGCCGGGCGCAAAGCGTTCGATCTGCGCCTCGATCGCGCCGGTCATGTCCACGGTTGAGCCATGCGGCACGTGACAGTAGGCCCAGGCTGTGTGCTTGCCCGCGGGGGCGCGCGTCGGATCGAAGGGGGTCTGCTGCACGAAGAGGACATAGGGATGGGCGGCGTGTTCCCCGCGCCAGATCGCGCGTTCGGACGCGGCGATCTCGTCCAGCGTGCCGCCGAGGTGAACGGTGCCGGCCCGCAGACATTCTGCTGCCTGCCACGGCGCCGGCCCGTCGAGCGCATAGTCCACCTTGAAGACGCCTGGACCATAACGGTAGCCACGGAGCTTGCGCCGGTAGGACGCAGGCAGGCGGTCGCCCGCGATGCTCTCCAGTTGGCGCGGCGTGACGTCGAAGAGGGTCGCGGCCGCAGGCGGCAAGTCATCCATGCGCGCCACCCACTGCCCCGTCACGATCTCCCCCCCCAGGCTGCGCAGGTGCGCGGCCAGGCTGTCGGCGATCCGCTGCGAGCCGCCGCGCGCCATGGGCCAACCGACCGCGTGCGCCAGGGTGCCCAGCATCAGCCCGAATGCAGCGGTCGCCGGCCATTCCAGCGGCATGATCGGGTGCGCGGCCATCCCCGCGAACAGGGCGCGGGCGCGCTCGCCGCGGAACAACAGCCGGGTCAGGCTTGCGGCGGGCAACAGGGCCGGCAGGCCGAAGCGCACGAGGCTGATCGGATGCCGCGGGAAGCGCAGTGGGCCGAGCAGCTCCGCGAGCACGTTGCGCCAGTCCGCGGCCAGCGGCCCTATCAGCCGCCGATAGGCGCCCGCATCAGGGCCGAGCTGCGCGGCGGTGGTCTCGACCGACCGTTCGACCAGGACCGCGCTGCCGTCATCCAGGGGATGTGCGATGGCCGCGGGCGGGAAAACCCACGCCAGGCCGTGTTTTGCCAGCGGCAGATCGCGGAAAAACGGTGAGGCTACGCCCAGCGGATGGATCGCGGAACAGACGTCATGCACGAAGCCCGGCAGCGTCAGCGCTGCGGAGCGCGTGCCCCCCCCGATCGTCTCGCTGCCCTCGATCACCAGGACGCGGCGGCCGGCGGTCGCCAGGGTGATGGCGGCCGCCAGGCCGTTGGGGCCTGAGCCGACGATGACGGCATCGTAGGATTGTTTCGAAGCCATGCAGCGCCCCAGATGCTAATTCGCCTGACTGCGGAGCCAGCGCACGGGCGCGGCCAGTGTGTAAAGCCCGGTGCGCACCGCCGAATTATGCCACACGTTCTTCGCTTGCGCCCACTGCACCTTTGGATCTACGAGCACGATCTTCAGGTCAGGCTCCTCACCGTGTACGCCGAAAAAGTCGGCCAGCGCAGTGAGCGTGTACTTCCAGAAGATGTCCTCCTCCTTCAGCAGCCCCAGGCGGAACCCGATCTCATAGATGGGATCGCTGGCGCGCACCAGGGCTTGCACTTGAGCGCAGGTGGTCAGGGCGGTCTGCTCGGCTTCGCTGTCAGGATTTGTCTCCCGCTCCGCGCTGAACGTGATCATGCCGGCGAACATGTGACCCTGCGGCGTCATGAACGAGAAGGACTCGTCGTCGGCGTAGATGACCATGATGCCGGTGGAGATGAGCGGCCCGCCGCCGGGCGCGTTCATCCCGCCGGGGCCGGCAAGGTTGAGCACAGCCACCTGGCCAGGCTCGATCCCCACACCGCCGAAGAAGCGGTTGCCCTTGGGCCAGAACGTGGCGAAGTTCTCCTTCCAGAGCTTGATGACCTGCTCAGGCGTGACGTCCGCGCCGCTGAGGCGGATGCGATAGGTCTTCTGCCACATCTGGCCGAATCCCGCGAGGGGGCCGGAGAGCTGCTTGCCCTCGACGTTCAGATTGGTGGCTTCCGGCGAAATGTCGCCGACCCGAAGCCCGTCTACCGGCTTGGCCCAGTTGGCCGCGTCGCGGGACGGCAGTTGGGCGGCTGGTTGGTTAGTTGATTCGGACATGTGATCTCCTTAGTGTATTGCGCACTGCGTACCTGTCATCCGGCGGCGGCCAGCGCGGCGGCTTCTGTCGGGTGGATGCCGATGGCCTTGTCGAGTTGGGTCAGGTCGAAGATCTGCCGGTAGTGGTCGCTCAGCCCGAAGGCGAGCAGCCGCTGCTTCTGGCGCTGGATGCGGATCAGCAGCGTCACGAGCAGGCCGATGCCGGAGCTGTTCATGTACTCCAGCCCGTCGAAGTTCAAGATGACCGCGTGGGCGCCGGCCGCCGTGGCCCGCGTGTAGGCCTCCATCAGGATGCTCTCGGCCGTGCCGGTGACCTCGCCCCGGATGTCCAGGATGCTGGTCTTGGTATTGATCTTGCGAGTTGTGATATCGAGTTTAATGAGAGACATGGGACCTCCTCGTGTTGCGTGTGGCGTGCGGCGCAATTTGCTATTCGTTGATTCGCTCATTCGCCGATCTGCTATCTGCTATCTGCTATCTGCCCCCGGCGAGCGCGCTGGCCTCGTCCTGGAAGACCGTCATGAAATCGGCCAGGCGGGTGATCTGGAAGATCTCCTGGTAGTGCGGGCTGAGGCCGAAGACGAGCAGGCGGCGCTTGGCTTTGCGGGCACGGGCCAGCAGGCCGACGATCAGCGCGATGCCCGTGCTGTTGATGTAGCTGACCTCGCCGAAGTTCAGCACGATGGTTGGCGGGTTGCGGCCTTCGGCCTCGGTGTAGGCGGCGCTCAGGCCCGCTTCGGCCGCGGCGTTGATCTCCCCGCGCAGGTCAATGATCTCTGCATCGGGCTGGTGTCGGGTACTAGCTTGAAATGGTTTGGCTGGCATTGCGATCTCCTTTCGCAGTGGAAAACAACAAATATGGCCCCAGTTCATCTTCCATTTCTTTCTCCAGGACCATCCCGATATTCCGGGCTACTTTGACCGAAGCGTGATTCTCCGGTTCTATCATGCAGATCAGCCGCGACAGGTGCAGCTCTTCGAAGCCGTAGCGAGCGATCGCCTGCGCGGTTTCGGTTCCCAATCCTTGCCCCCAATACGCTTGGGCCAGCAAATAGGCCACTTCTACTTCTTCACGCTGGTCAATTGTCCAGGGCAGCAGGCCGCAGCGGCCGATGAATCGGCCCGTTTCCTTATGAATGGTCGCCCAGAGTCCCAATTCAGGACGTCGTGGATGTCCATTCATGTGCCACTCAAGTTCCTTGCGCGCTTCATCGCGAGTGCGAGGCGCATCAGGGATGTATTTGCGCACATCCGGGTCGCAATACAGCGCCCACAGGCTCTCAAGGTCGGCCGGCGTCTGATGCCTGAGAATCAGCCGATCGGTCTCAAGGATTTTCATCGGTTCATCACCAGTTCGACGGTGTGATGGACGCCGTCCTCGGTCACGCGCATGTCGTCCACCATGCTGCGGATGAGGAAGAGACCCCAGCCGCGCGGTGATTGCAGCCCCGCCAGCTTGGCCTCCAGGTCGGGCGTGTCAACCTCGGGAATCGGCTGGCCGCCGCCGTGATCGCTGATGCTGACGATCAGCTCGTCGGCATCGGCGCGTACTTGAATAGCGACCGGTTTCTCCGGGTCGTAACGGTTGCCGTGCTCCATGGCGTTCATCGTCGCCTCGCCCACCGCGGTCTTGAGCCGCTCCAGCCGATCCGCGGACAAGCCCAGCCCTGCGACTGCGGCTACGACCCGTTCCATCGCCTCGCGTTCGTTGTCGGTTGTGCTGGCGACCGTGAAGTCAGCGAGGACCTCACCCCCCGACCCCCTCTCCCTGCAAGGGAGAGGGGGGGAGGTGCGCTCCAGCGTCACGAACGTCACGTCGTCCTCTTGTTCCCAGCCGGGGCCGGTGAAGTCGGCCAGGGCGCCGCGCAACTGCTCGATGAGGTCAGCGCCGCTGCCCAGACCGCCAGCCAGGGTGCGCAGCCGCGGGAAGCTGAACATCTCGCCCTGCGGGTTGTGCGCCTCGACCAGGCCGTCGGAGTAGATCAGGATGATCTCGCCAGGCTCCAACAGCGCCTCGTGCTCGTCATAGGTCATTTCCGGCAGCAGCCCCAGTGGCATGCCGGTGGCGCGCAGCTCAACGACCGCATCCGCAGTGCGCTTGGTGGGCAGGTTGTGGCCGGCGTTGGCGAAAACGAAGCGCCCAGTCGCGGGATTGAGCACGCCGTAGAGGCACGTCACGAACATGCTGGGCGGGAGGTCGGGGCAGAGCAGGTCGTTGACGTGCGCCAGGACTTTGCCGGGAGAGGTGGGATCCTGTTCGGCCGCGACGCGCAGAATACCGCGCGTGGCCGCCATGACGAGCGCCGCGGGCACGCCCTTGCCAGTCACGTCGGCCTCGACCACACCCAGGTTGCCGTCGGGCAAGGCGATGAAGTCATAGAAGTCGCCGCTGACCGCCTGGGCCGGCTGCCAGTAGGCCGCCACCTGCCAGCCATCCAGCTCGGGCAGTTCCTTCGGGAGAAGGGTCTGCTGGACGACGCGGGCGACGCGCAGCTCCTGTTCCAGCCGCTCACGGGCCTGCGTCTCGATCTGCTGCTGGCGGACGAGCTGGGCCACGCGCACGGCCGGCGCGGCCTGGGTCGCCAGGTCGGCGAGGAGCTGGCGGTCGTCGGCCGTGTACTCCTGCTCGCTGCGCCGCGGGCCCAGGTTCAGCAGGCCGATCAACTCACCCTGGCCGGCCAGCGGTGCGATCAGCCTGACCCCGGCCTCGCGCAGCGCACGCAGCGCGGGCGAGTCCAGCTTAAGCCGATCGAGGTCCACCGCGCCGCCGGTGCTCAGCAAGTACGCGCTCAGCGGGTCGTTGGGCGCGAAATCCAGCGGCAGGATCTGGGCTGCCACCGGGGCCGGCTCGGCCGGCGCCTCGGCGGGGATGGGCAAGGTCGCCTCTCCCTGAGACTGTTTACGAAATAGATTGCGCATAATTGCTCCGTCTTCCTTGTGACAACGTGACAGCTTAAGTGTAGCGGATGACCGTCCTGAGATCGTTACGGCAAGCGTTACGAAACACGGACTTTTCTTTCCTGCAGCTCACCGCCGTGCGCTTTCATGCAGGGGGAATCAATGATATACTGTCGCCAGAATCTGTATGCAGTTGTTCAATCCAAAGGTGACCACGATGACTCTCGCAGCACCCGAACCAGCGATCTCCACCCAGCCAGACGCGCCCTTGATCGGGGCGCTCAGGGCGCATGGTGTGCGTCACATCGCGGTTGCCGAACCGGCTGCGCCCTACAGCGCTGTCGAATCCACATCTTTAATCGCACATCTGGCCGACCATCCAGACCCGCGCCTGCGAGAAGCGCTTATTCCGCTGTTTCTGCGCCAACCTGAGCTGGCTGATCAGACGCCAGGGCTGGTTGACCGTCTGCCGCCGTTGGCTGCTAACGTGCTGCGCCATTTCTACACAGCGGCGGTCTATCTTCAACGGTTCTGGCTGAGCACCTTGCGCATGCACCTTGGCGGCTTTCCGCTGCTGCCCGACTACTTCGGACGAGCGCATTATGGTCTGCCAGGTCCCGACGATCGCTTTGGCGAGGCGGGACTGCGCGGCCTTGCCAGGCTCTACACGGACAAGACCGGCCTCGATTGGCTAAGCGTCTACGAATCAACGATGAACCTCTTTTTGCAGCAGCTCAACCTGGAGCAGAGACATCATGGCTGAGCCATTGGTTAATGCGCAAGTGTTGGAAGCCTTCTTGCAGCGGCTTGGCCGCTGCTTCCATTTCCATGCCAGGCTTTACCTGGTGGGCGGAAGTTCGCTGCTGCTGGTCGCGGGCAAGACAAGCACCTTCGACATTGACGTCCAGTTCTCCACTGCCCATGAGCATCACGCTGAGTTCATCCGCTGCTTGCGCACCGTGAGCCGGGAGATGGGCATCCTGGTCGAATTGGCATCGCCCGAGCAGTTCATCCCGCTTCCGGCGGGATTTCAGGAGCGCTGCCAATTCGTCGGCCGGTACGGATCGTTGGATGTCTTTCACTTCGATTTCTACTCCATCGCCCTGGCCAAGGTACACCGTGGCAACGAAAAGGACTTCGACGATGTTGTGCGCATGGTCAAAACCGAACTGATCAGCTTGTCTACGCTCGAGGCCTACCTGGCGCAGATCCTCCCCGATTACGAATTCTACCAGCCCACCGCCGACCCCGAAATGTTTCGCCGTAAATTCGCGCTGCTGAAAGATAAGCTCGGCGCGGCCGGCGTTTAGCTTTTCATGCTATAATGACACTGCGATTGTACGAACCCGAAGTGCGAGAAAGGAGTGAGATCGCATGTCCTATCGTTACCAGCCAAACGTTCGGTTGGACACTGCCAACGTCCGACGGCCACAGTTGGTCGTGGCTGTGCCGCCCGATCAAGCAGACAGCGTCCGCGAGGCGCTGGCAAAGCTGGCAAGCAGCACGGCGCCAGGCGCTTCCGCCCAGAAAGTGATCCTGGATGCCCTGCGCATGGCAGCCGAGCAGACCTATTTCTGGACGCCGGAGTGGCAGGAAAAGGAGCGCGCCGCAAACCTGGCCATCGCCGAGGGCCGCGTGCAGACCTTTGATCGGGTTGACGATATGATTGCTTTTCTGGACCAGCAATGAAGTAAGGCGAAATTTCACTCCAGTACGTCTTCACTTTCCACATCGAACAAGATCCTCAGACCGGGGAACTCATCTACGTCTTTCGCAACATCGGCACCCACGACATTTATCGTCGTCCCTGAACCGGGGCCGACTCCTTCAACCATACACTGACTTTCTCCGGCTGCAGCGTCTCCTGCACCACGCGGGCCAGTTCCCCCGTCAACGCGTCCAGGTTGGCCTCGTCGCGGGCCGTGACGGCGGAACCCCGATTCCCCGGCCGAGGTTTGAGCGTCTTGGTGATTACCGCGCGCTGTAGTATAATTTTCACATTATGGACGAACGCGAGTTCTTTATTCCCTTGCCCGACGCCACAGCGCCGCGCGTCCGATACCTGAAAGATCGTGGCCGGATATTGCGGTTTACTGTGCAGTTGGAGACGTTGATCGGTCAAGACTGGACTCCGATCGTGCGCTATGACAATGCGCATCAATTTGTGCATCGGGATGATCTTAAGCCCGATGGCTCTCAGGTCAAGACACCGCCCATGATGTTCGCCGACAACGAAGAAGCGGTCAACTTTGCGCTGCGGGATCTCCGAACGAACTACCGCTTTTACATGCAAAGGTATTGGCAATGGAAAACAGAATGAACGCTCAAACAATGGCTGACAAGATCTTCGAGTTGAGCGAACAGTTCAACCGATACATTTTCGATCATCCCGAGATTCTTGACAGGATTCCGGACAAAGCGACGCTGGTCTTGCTCGATGTGGATGATCCGGAATTCAACAAAGCCAACCTGGCTCTGGCGGAGGCCACGCCGTTGCCGCCTGGCAGTGAACGCATCCACATCAAGATGCAGAAACGGGTGCGCATCGTACAGCAGATTCACTGGGACGCCGACATCCGGCAGGTTCCACAGTTGGCCTGATCGTGCAAACTGATCATGCTCCTTCTCAGCCCGAATGGCTTCAACCAGCCTTCGGGCTTTTTGTTTCTCTCAGCCAAACGCTCACCCGCTCCGGCTGCAGCGTCTCCTGCACCACACGCGCCAGCTCCGCGGTCAGCGCGTCGAGATCGGTCTCGTCGCGCGCGGTGATGGCGAACTGCGCCAGCACTTGCTGGGCGTTGTACTTCTTGCGGAAGAAGCGCCGGTCAATCGCGTCCTGAATGCGGCGGCGCAGGGGCGTAAACAGCGCGGCGATCGCGAGCGTCGAGACCACCACCGCCAGCGGCGATTGTTCGACGCTCGTCAGCGTCCCGACCAGCCGCTGGAGGAGCACCACGCTGCCGAAGTAAACCAGCGCCAGCAGCGCCGTCAACACTGCGTAGACCAGCGTTTTTCGGATGACGACGTCAACTCCCCACAGGTTGTGGCGCAGAACGGCTATACCGATCCCTAAGGCCAGGAAGGACTGCCAGAAGATATAGGTGATCAGAATTACCCAGTAGGCAACTTGCGGCCCGAACAATCTCTCGAACGGGATAACACCAAGCAGGATGCCTACTCCAAGTAACCAGCCTAGCCAACGGATCTGCAGCCGCAGGCGCTCGTCGCCGGAGCGATAGCGCAAGAGCAGGGTGACCAGAGCGATGGTCATTACCGCCAGATACGCCACCAGGTAAATCATTAGCCCTGTGCCCCTCAGCGAGGGGATGTAGAGAAGATTGGGAATGTTGCCCGGCGAGTCTGGTTTATAATAGCCAAACAAGTAAAATATGCCGGCTACGACCACCAGACCGGTCATGAGTGGAAGCCAGCGTGCCAGCCGTGACGGGTATGGTTTGCCATCGGGAAACAACAATAGCAACAAGATAGCCGCCGGGCAGGAGATGCAGAAGAAGATTATTCCAAAGGCCGTGGATGCCAGGGTTCCAACCTGCACATTCACCCATTCCGAGCGCAACGACCAGCCGGTCGCACCAACTCCCCACAAAAGCAGCAAGGGACCTACCAGGTTGCCTGGCACGCGCCGCATCACAAAAAGAGCTGTCAGGACGGTGGTGATACCGGTCAGTGCCGAGAGCCAGCGAAAACCAGGACCACCCGCATTGGGCCCCGCGGTAACGGGGTGAGTGACCAGGTCAAACAACATCCAAAGCCAATACGCCAACATTAGCCCAAGCACGAGTTTGCCGAGGATGCGGTCAGTGTCTCGACGGCCCGGTATTCGGTTCATCATCGTTACACCGTCTCCGATTTATGACCAGAAGGAGTCAACCACACGCTCACCCGCTCCGGCTGCAACGTCTCCTGCACCACGTGCGTCAACTCCGCGGTCAGCGCGTCGAGATCGGTCTCATCGCGCGCCGTCTGAGCGAATTGCGCCAGCACCCTCTGGCTGTCGTACTTCTTGCGGAAGAAGCGGCGGTCGATGAAGTCCTGCACGCGATGGCGGAGGGGGGTGAACAACGCGGCAATCCCCAGCGTGGTGACCACGGTGACGATGGGAGAACTCGCGGACCCCGTCAAGGGGCCGAGAATTCCCTGGAGGATCACGATCCCCCGAAATACACAAAGTGCCAACAGGCCGGTCAGCAGGGTGTATTGCAAGGTGCGGCGGATGAGGATGTCAACGTCCCACAAACGCGAGCGCAAAATTCCAATCCCGATAAAAATGGGAATCATCAAAGGCGAGAGACTATAACCAATACCCTGCACGATGTCGCAATAGAGTTTGGGTCCACCAAGAGGATCACAAGAAATTGGCCCATTTGCCACAAGCGCTAGGGTCGTTGCGATGCCTGCCATCGCCAGCACAATGCCGAATATCACCCATTTCGTCTGCTGGCGTTCGTTGAATGTCATCACCCGCCGGTAGCGATAGACGGGTACGACGATGCAAGAAACCACAAAAGACAAACCGAAGATGAAGTTATAGGCAATTGGAAAATTAGAATTCGCGAATGGGATGGGAATAAAAAGAACACACAATAAGCCCAAAAAGCCAGGCCAGGCCGCGTGGCTTGAAAGCGGTATTGGGGAAAAGATAGATCAAGCTGACCAAACAAGGGAAACTTGCATAGTTGAAGATGTTATTCACCCAAACCCATGCAGGAATGTGATCGGCCAGGAGGCCCATGGTTCCCCCAAAACTGGCCCCGATGATGATCAACAGCACAGAGAACAGCAAAGCACGCCGGTCATTGGATTTGACCAGGAAAATTACTGTCCCCATCCCCATCCACCCCAGAAAAACTATTATACGTGTGATGTGAAATGCTATGCGTTGACGGTGTAGGTCAGGACATCAATGGCAAAGAAGCGGCGCAAGTACAACCGAAGGATGCCACCAGCGATCTTGGCAATAATGCGAGAGCAGAGTCCCTTGACGGTATGGGCGAGCGTATGCTCAACCGAACGCCCCCCTTCTTTCAAGATGTCAAAAGCACCTTCGATGCGTTCACGGACGCTGTTCAGCAGGCGGTCGAATTCGCGGGGATTCTGGACCTTTTGGTTTTCGCGCTTGGTCGTCCAGACATGGACACCTTGCCGAGACCAGTCGGCTTGCCACTCTTCACCGATGAAGCCTTTGTCGGACCAGACGTTGCTGTCTGGTGGGAGTGAATCGAGGATTTCGTCGGCAGCCTCGCGCTCATCGGTGTTGGCGGGCACGAGTTCAAAGGCATAGGGCGTGCCATTGAGTGTGGTCAACATGACCAACTTGTAGCCGAGTTACTCAACCGACGGGCTGCACAATAGCCGTACTCGGCTGAACCGCGAAAGTCACTGTGGCTCTTGTCCCGCCGATAGCCCATGGCGATGACGGGTGTGGTGTCGAGCAGAAAGTGCCGCTCGAACTGCACCCCCAGTTCGGTCGCCCACTCTTTGCGCAACTCGTTGAGCAAAGCATTGCAGACTGCGCGCACGACGATTGTACTGGCTCTGGGTGAGCAACTTGGGAAACAACGCCAAGTGATCTGCCCGAATGAAGCAGACAAAACGTCGTTCGCTGGTGAACTCGAAAAATGTCAATCGCCAGCATCAGGTCAGCACCTCACTATCGCTGAATTCCGGCTTTGACCCGACGGTGCGACCTAGCAGACGTGCGCCTTTGCGCTGATACCAGTCGTCGACCAGACAGTAGGTAACAAGCATCAACTCTGCCGTGCAAATAGACATGGACATCAAACACCTCCTCTACCCTAGATAACGCTACTTTCATCACAGCGTTACTTTACCCAACTTTGGTAGTGGTGTCCAGTCCTCATTTCACATCACACGTATTATATTAGGGATGATCTGGAAAATTACCCACTGTTCCACGCTGATTCCGCTGGCCTGCAAAATTTTCGCATAAACGGGAGTCATCTGGCACGTTTCGCAAACCATATTTAATAGCCGGACGTAAGGTGGCCAGCTTGCCATCACAACGCCAAACATCGCCAGCGCAATCACCATCCAGGTCAAGCGTGCCCAGGCGAGTTGGTTGCCCTTCAAAATGTAAGGAGCATTATTCTCCATAGCTGTTTCTCCGGGGTTTTTCTGTCGGCTGCAACCACAAACTGACCTTCTCCGGTTGCATCGTCTCCTGCACCACGCGTGTCAATTCGGCCGTGAGCGCTTCTAACGACACCTCGTCGCGGGCGGTGAGCGCGAACTGGGCCAGCACCTGGGCGGCGTCGTACTTCTTGCGGAAGAAACGACGGTCAATGCCATCCTGGATACGGCGGCGCAGGGGCGTAAAGAGCGCAGCGATCGCCAGCGTCGAGACCACCACCGCCAGCGGCGATTGCTCGACGCCGGTCAGCGTCCCGAACAGCCGTTGCAACAGCACCACGCTGCCGAAGTAGACCAGACCCAAGAGCGCGCTAAGCACAGCGTAAACCAGCGTCTTGCGGATGATGACGTCAATGTCGAACAGGCGATAGCGGGTGATGGCGATGGCGATGCACACGGGCAACAGGAGGATCAGCCACAGCATCCAATTGAGGTTGGCGCCGCCGAAGTCGCCCCCGGTCACCAACACCCCGATCATCCCCAGGAAGGGAACGCCCAGCCCGAGCCCCATCCCCAGGGTCAGCCAGCGCAACTGCGCCCGCGCCACCGGTTCAACCAAGGTCCGCCAGTTGTGGATGAGCGAGCCGAAGATGGAGACCACCGTCAGGACCAGGTAGAGCATGAACAGCAGGAACAGAGCGGGCGACAGCGAACCGCTGATCACGACGGTTTGATAGCTGCCCCCAAGGCAGACGACGAAGGCAATGCCGTACAAAAGCGCGGGTAGCAGGCGGGGGAAGCGACGCAGCGGCGCCTTGATGACCGGGAACGCCAGCGGCAACTGGATCAGCGTTGCGAAGAAGAACCACGCCCAGGAGAGGCCCATCATCTGGGTGATTGCTTGTGCGCCGGCCGGGAAAGTGAATCGATAGAGCGAGGAGACCGTGAAACTGAACCAGGCTAAGGCAAAATAGTAGCCAAAAATAAGCAGCAGGTAACGGGCGCCGAGGTTGCCCGGCCGCAGAAAGAAGGCCAAGGCAACCACCAGCAACGCCACCAGCGATACGACCATCTCGCGCGGCTCGAGACGGAATTGTCCCACCAGGCTGCGCCACAGGGCTAAGGCATCGAGTTGCAGTAAAGGCGCGTCCACATCCAGCGTCTGCTCGCCGCGCTCGATGGTGTAACGCACCGTTTGCCCCGCGCGCAGGTCGGGCGGGAAGGGTGGGATGCCGTCCGGCGCAAGTTGCTGTCCGTTGATGGCGACAACCCGATCGCCCACCTCCAGGACAGAGGGCGCGCCGCTGAGATTGATCTCAGCCGTGAACGCGCCCTGGCGGTTATCG